>NZ_JBEYSG010000015.1:0-163487 GCF_040642635.1 Micromonospora sp. NPDC047793
AGAAGTCGTCGTCGACAGACTCCACCGGCAGATTGAAATGCTGCATCACACCCGGCAGGTCACAGAAACGTACGTCGACGAACTTCACGTCCTCGGTCGCCAGATAGCGCGGAAGCTCCTGCGGGTCGGTGAACATGGAGTCCTCCCACGGTGGTCCGGACATCGGCCAGGTCGGCGGCCTGACCTGCGCGGTCGGCGAGCCGTCACCTGACGGTACGACGACGTGCGGCGTCACGTCGGCCATCCGCCCGGCTTCGCCCGGGCTCAGCCGGTCACGGCGCTACTGGGCCGGTCACGGCGCTGCCGGGCCGGTCGCCGTCAATGGGCCGGTCACGGCGACGCCTGCGGGCCGGTCGTTCGACGGGTACGACTCAGACCCGGGTGGTACGCGGCGCGACGGCCGGGGGCCGACGGCGCGGGTACGGGGCGTCCGGCAGGCCCAGCAGGGCGGTGATCGCCCGCCCGCAGCGCCGGGCGGCGTGGCCGTCGCCGAAGGCCCGGCTCTGCATGGCCGGTGTCGGGTGGTCGAGCCGGTCGCGCACCGCGCGGACGATCCGGTCGGGGTCGGTGCCGACCAGGTCGCCCAGGTGCTGCGCGACGATCTCCGGCCGTTCGGTCGCGGCCCGGGTCACCACGACGGGTACGCCGAGGCTGGCGGCCTCCTCCTGCAGGCCCCCGGAGTCGGTGACGACCACCCGGGCGGCGCGGAGCAGGCCGATCATGTCGGGGTAGGGGAGCGGGTGCAGGAGGCGGACGTTCGACGCGCCCTCGACGCCGGCCCGCACCTGTGCGGCCAGGTGCGGGTTCGGATGGGTGATGAGGGCCAGCTCGACGTCGGTGTGTGTCGCGGTGACCCGGGTCAGCGCCCGCAGCACCTGGCTGATCCCGGTGCCCCAGTTCTCCCGCCGGTGCGCGGTCGCCACGATCAGTCGACGATCGGGGTCCACCCAGGACGGTACGCGGGCCAGGCCCTCGCGGAGCAGGGTGTGCACGGCGTCCACCACGGTGTTGCCGGTGACCACGACGCGGTCGGCGGGTACTCCTTCGGCCAGCAGGTTGTCCCGTGCGGTGGTGGTCGGGGCCAGGTGCAGCGCGGCGATCCGGGCGAGCATGGCCCGGTTGGCCTCCTCGGGGAAGGGCTGCGTGAGGTCGTGGCTGCGGAGGCCGGCTTCCAGATGGATCACCGGTATCCGGTTCCAGAAGGCCACCAGCCCGCCGACCAGCGCGGTGGTGGTGTCCCCGTGCACCACCACCGCGTCCGGCCGGTGGAGGGCGAACAGGCCCTCCACGGCGGTGCTCAACCCGGCGGCGAGCTCGGCGAGCGTGCCGGTGTCCCGGGCGACGCTCAGGGTGGCTGTGGCGTGGAGCCGGAACGGCGCCAACGCCTCGTCCACCCGGCCGGGTTGCTGGCCGGTGTCGACCACCGTCACCGTCAGGCGTGGGTCGTGACAGAGCAGGCGCACCACTGGCGCGATCTTGACACCCTCGGGACGGGTGCCGGCCAGGACCATGATCTGGCGGGGCCCCACTCTGTCACGACCCATCGGTCAGCTCCGGCGCGCGGCGCGGTGACGGCGCAGGAAGAAGCCACCGGCGCCGGCGACGACCGCGCCGAGACCGAGGGCGACCGGAGCGCCGGCCAGCGGGATCACCGGGATGGGCGGCGCCACGGCGTTGACGCCGCAGCTGGAGGTGCCGATGACCACCGAGGCGAGCGCGCCGCCCAGGGCGGACAGGTCCAGGGCGGTGACCGTCAGTTGCCCGGTCGTCGAGCTGGTCTGGCCGTTCAGGGTCAGGTTCAGCAGCCCCGGAACGCTCAACCCGGTGTTGGGCGCCGGGTTGGCGGGCAGGCTGAGCAGCGTCGTCGGGATGCCCAGCAGGGTCGAGACGATGCGCGCGTTGACCAGGGTCGCCGAGCCGCTCGCCGACGGGCTGCTGGTCGCGGTGCACTCGGAGTAGATGGCGTCCGCCACGAGGCTGATCGTGGCGAGCCCGTTGGTGCCCAGCGTGAGGGTCACCTCGGAGCCGGGGGTCACGATGCACGAGCCGCCGGCCCCGATGGTGATGGCGCCACCGGCACCGAGCACGCCGGCACAGGCGGCGGAGGTGCCGTCGTTGTAGGCGCGGACGGACTGCCCGAGCACACCGGCGGTGATGACGGTCTGACCGCCGAGCACGGCCAGCGGCGGGTTCGTGTTGCCCGAGATCGACTCCGTGGTGCCGTCGTTGGTGGCGCTCGCGGTGCCGGAACTCGCCAGACCGCCTCCGACGAGGCTGATCTGCAGTGCGGAGGCGCTGGACTGCGAGGTGTCGGCCATCGCTGGCGACGCGACGGCCAGGGCCATCACCAGACCACCGGCGATCGCCGTCGCAGCCCGGGCGACGCCGGACCTTACTTTGTGCATGTGAGATCTCTCTTTCTGCTTCTGACGGTGACGTCGGGGCGGTCGAACGGGGTGGGCTGCACCGGGGGTTGCGGCACGGAGACCGTGCCGCGCGGGCGGTAGTGCGGGCGCCGAACGGTGGCGGTGCCGATGGCGGTGCCGGAGCCCGTGACAGGGCCGGCGGCCGTGACAGGGCCGGCGGCCGTGACAGGGCCGGCGGCCGTGACAGGGCCGGCGGTCCTGGCAGAGCCCGTGCCGGTGGCGGCGGGTGCCGGTGGGGCGGCCACGTCGTCGGGGGCCGGGGTCTGGTCGGCGTCGCGGGCGGTCTTCTGCCACTCCGAGCGGGAGGTGAGCATCCGGGCGAAGGCGAACCAGACGGCCACCGACTGCACGTAGCTGTAGAGCCAGTGGCTGACCCCGAGGCCGAGCGCGGCGGAGACGGAGAGGTGTGGTTCGGAGCGGTTGCGGTAGACCAGGCCCCAGATCGCGAAGGGCAGGACCCCGAAGACCACGATCAGCGGCAGTACGCCCCAACCACCCGCCGTCCACCAACCCGTCAGGCCGCCCGGTGTCCGGGAGACGTACCAGCCGAGGACGGCGAGGCAGCCGAGGTAGACCGGGGTGCCGAGGAGCTGGAACCACGGTGCCGCGAGGAAGTGGGCGATCTCCAGGGTGGCCGAGTTGCTGACCCGCCGGGAGTGCAGGACGGCGGCGAGATACCGACCGCACTGCATCGACCCCTGGGCCCAGCGGGTCCGCTGACGGATCAGGGGCCGGATCCTGGTCAGCGCCTCCTGGGCGACCCAGCTCTCCGCGCAGTACTCGGTGCGGCTGCCCTGGAGCAGGATGTGCAGGCCGAGTTCGAAGTCCTCCAGCAGGGCCCCGTGCCAGGGTGTGCCGTGCTCGGCGGCGAGCTGCTTGAGCAGCGACACCCGGGTGAACTGGCCGTTGCCGCCCATCGCCACGCTCGCGGTGTAGCGGCGCAGCGACTGCATCGCGGCGATCGGCGCCCGGAACTCCATGTCCTGCAACCGGACCAGCAGCCGGGCCAGGCGGCCCATTCCAGCGGTCGGGCGGGCGCACTGGATCATGCGGACCTCGACCTGGACGGCGGCGACCGCGGTGGAGCCGAAGTAGCGCGGGCCGGCGAGCGCGGAACGGCACCGGGGGTCCAGGTAGCTGTCGGCGTCGAGGACACCGAGGATGACCCGTTCCGGGTCGACGTCCGCCGGCAGGTGGCGTTCGATCGTCTGCCACGCGGCGTTCAGCGCCGCGCCCTTGCCCAGGACGGCGTCGGGCAACCGGCGGGAGACGACCCGGACGCGGGGATCGCCGGAGAAGGACTGCAGGACGGCGTCGGTGCCGTCGTCGGAGGCGTCGTCGACACACCAGACGGTGACGTCCGGCAGGTCACGCAGCAGCCGGTGCAGGGTGTCCGCGATGACGCTGGCCTCGTTGCGGCACGGGATGACGATGTGCCAGTCGAAGCCGGTGTGGTCGCCGCCCTGGGAGCGCGGGGTCCGCAGGTGCAGCACCAGGATGCTCAGCACGTACGCGCAGAAGTAGACGCAGAGCAGGAACGCCGCCGTGTTCAGGACGGCCAGGGACTGGATCTCAACGGGCACCGGCGGACCTCCGTACCCGGCCGCCGCGTCCCACCAGGAAGAGGAAGACGATGGCGACGGCGATCAGCCCGACGGTGCTGATCGCCGAGCCGATCAGGACATGGCTGCGCTGGTAGCCGACCTCGAAGCCCCACAGCCGCATCGAGGCGACGACGGCGGCGAGGCGCATCTGGTTGACCACCACGAGCAGCCCGACGGCGAGTGCCACCGCGACCAGGCCCCGGGTCAGGGTCACCCGCCGGAAGCCGACCAGCAGTGCGGCCAGCACGAACGGCGGTATCAGCAACAGCGCCACCGAACATCCGGTGGAGACCAGGAAACCGACCCAGCGCTGGTCCAGCGGGAAGATGACGGCCGCGCCGATGGAGTCGGTGTCGGCGAGCCCGATCGCGGCGACGAGCCGCGCGTTCAGCCACGCCTCGACCACTGCCACGTCGTGCCACCGCTTGAGCAGCAGGGCGCCCAGGGCGACGCCGCAGACGGCGCCGAGCGCCGCCTGCAGCCAGCTCGCCACGGTGGACCGGGTGGTCGGCCGGTCGTTCATCTGGGTCGGCTCACGAAGGTGGCGAGCCACAGGGCGGCACCGAGCAGGACCAGCCCGATCCCCACGAGCAGCCAGGACTGAATCGCCACTCCGGTCGTCGCGAGACCTCCGCCGATCGCCGGACCTTTCGTCGGGTACATCCGCCGTCACCTCTCCGTTGGAACGCTGCCCCCAAGCGGGCCAAAGCGAACATATCGGACAGAACCGTACGTAGCGGATGTTCCTAGAACGTGACGAAAGCTCGGGACCGGGACGGGCTCCGGGCCCGATCGGCGGGGTGTGCGAAGCGGCCCGGGTCGGCGGCGCCGGGCGGCTGGGCCGGGGCAGCGCGAAGCGCCCGGCCACCGGCCGGCCGGTCGGGCCGCGCGGACGCGGGCCGACCGGCCCGGCCGGGCGCCGGGCGCTACGAGGTGACGGAGATCGGTGAGGCGGTGCGGAAGGTCAGTGGCCGACGCCCACCGGCTGGCCCTGGCGAGGCTGGTAGCTGCGCGGGGCGCCGGTACGCCGCCGCCGTGCCTCCCGCACGGTCAGCTGGACTCCCTCGGTCAGCCCGATGGTCGGACGCCAGCCCAGTTGGGCGAGGGCCTTGCTGCTGTCCAGCGCCATCCGGCGCACCTCCTGCGGGTGTGGATGCGGCGCGTAGTGCGGGTCGCAGTCCGCGCCGACCACCGAGCAGACCAGCTCGAAGAGGTCGTTGACGGTGGTCTCCCGGCCGGTGGCGATGTTGACCAGCCCCGCACCCGGGTAGTGGCAGGCGCGGGCCACCGCGTCGGCCACGTCCACGATGTGCACGTAGTCGCGGGTCTGCTGGCCGTCGCCGTAGATGGTGGGCGGTTGGCCGTTGAGCAGGGCCTCGGTCATCAGCGCCACCACGCTGGTGCCGCCTCCGGTCGGGCGCGGTCCGTAGACGTTGCCGAAGGCCAGGGCGGTGTACGACATGCCGTGTTCGCGCCGGTACCAGTCCAGGTAGCAGATCCCGACGGCCTTGCTGATGCCGTACGGGCTGGTGGCCGCCAGCGGCCGGTCCTCCCGGATGGGCAGGGCGTCCGAGGAGACGTTGCCGTAGATGGCGCTGCTCGCCGCGTGTACGAACAGCCGAACTCCGCTCCGGGCGCAGGCGTCCAGCACGTTGATCGTCCCGAAGGTGTTCACGTCGGCGTCGAACAGCGGCGACTCCCGGGCTGCCTGGAGGCTGCCCTGACCGGCGAGGTGCACCACGACCTCGGGCCTCCATTCGTGGATCACGTCGACTGCCTCGGCGGTGCGGATGTCACCCCGCAGGACATCCGACTGTGACAGCCCGCCGTACGCGGCGTCGGCGAGGTTCTCGACCCGACCGGTCGAGAAGTCGTCGAGCACTTTGACGTGGATCCCCATCAGCATCAGGCGTGCGACGACGTGACTTCCGATGAATCCGGCTCCACCGGTCACCAGCACGCGATTGGGAACCGAGCTGCCTTGCGCGGATGGCTCGGCTCCGTTCAGCGGAACTTCCATCGTGAACTCCTTGGCGGCGGGGTGGTCAGTTCTGGTGGGCATCGGCGGTGTGACCAGCCAATTCCCTACTATCAGCGGGATCATTCTGACATATCACCCGCAAAGGGATGTCGATTACGATAAACGAAAAAGCTTTGTTTTGCGGCAAATGAACTGTTTATGCTGCTGAATCGTTCATAGTGCTGTCGAGGGCATTCAGGGGGAGCGCTCCGCCGCGTGGCGAGGAGGAAAGCCACATGGAGAAACCGTCGGTCGCCGTCCCGTTCGACGAGGACCTGCGAACGGTGGCCCCGGAGCCGGTACGCCGACACGGCCGTGAGTTCCTGCTCAACGGTCATCGACGCGGCTCAGGGCAACATGCGGCACCACCGGCACGCGGTCGCGTCCGCGCGCTGGTGATCGAACCGGTGGAGACACCCGCGCGGCCGGACCGCCTCAACGACGAGTTCGACGTCGTCCTGCGGCTGCCCGTACCCGCCGACGTCGAGCAGCTCACCGCGGTCCTCCGGCGACTGCGGCCCAAACTCCTGCTGCTCAAGAACTCGCTGGACAGCATCGACGAGCCGATCGTGGCCGCCTGCCAGCAACTGGGCGTGGAGATCCTGGTGCTGGCGCGGCCGGTCTACGGGCTGCTGCCCACGCCCAGCCTGCGGCGCTTCGGCGGGCTGCCCTGGATCCGACTCCGGTCGGGACCGCACCGCCGCACCGGTGAACGCGTCAAGCGCTACCTCGACCTCGGCGTCATCGCGCTCAGCGCGATCCTGGTGCTCCCGCTGATCCTCGCCATCACCGTCGTCGTCTCGTTCACCGGGCCACCGTTCTATCGCCAGCAACGCGTCGGTGCGGGCGGGCGACTCTTCTCCATGGTCAAGTTCCGCACCATGCGACCCGGGGCGGAACGCGAGACCGGGCCGGTACTCGCCCAGCCGGACGACCCCCGGATCACCCGCGTCGGCCGCCTGCTGCGGCGTACCCGCCTTGACGAACTGCCGCAACTGTGGAACGTCGTACGCGGGGACATGAGCCTGGTCGGTCCCCGTCCGGAGCGGCCCGAGTTCATCGCCGAGTTCCGGCAGTTGCCGTACTACGACCTGCGCCACCTGGTCCGGCCCGGACTCACCGGGCTCGCCCAGCTCACCGGTGGCTACGCCGCCACGGTCGAGGAGAAGCTGCGCTGCGACCTGCTCTATCTCAACTGTCGATCGCTGCGGGTGGACCTGACCCTGCTGGCGCTGACCGCCCTGGAGTTGGTCCGGGGATTCCCTCGTGGCTAGCGCGGCCGGCACGGTCGGCGCACGCCTGACCCGCAACACGCTGAGCATGCTGGGCGCCCGGATCGTCATGGCGCTGGCCGGCCTGGTCTCGTTGCCCGTCGTCTATCAGCACCTCGGGCCGGAGGCGTTCGGCGTCTGGGTGCTGCTGACCGGACTGCTCGCCGTCGTCGCCCTCTTCGACCTCGGGCTCGGCTCGGCGCTGGTCCGGGAGGTGGCGGCGGCCGAGACCGAGGCCGGCCCCTCCGACGTGCTGCGGCGGCTGCTCGGTCTCGGTCTGACCTGGGGGCTCGTCCTGGGCGGGCTCACCTTCGCCGCCCTCGCCGCCGGCTGGCCCTGGATCGCCCACCTGCTGCGGCTCGGCGAACTGACCCGCGACGCGTGGCACGCCACCCTGTGGCTGCTGCTCGGCGTGGTGGCCGGCGGCGTGGAACTGCCCTGGCGGGCGGTCCTGGAGGGAGTCCAGCGGTACGGCGCGCTCGCCCTGGTGAACGCCGTGACGGCGGTCCTCGGCGCGGTGCTCACGATCGCGGTGGTCCGCCTCGGTGGCGGTCTGGTCGCGCTCGCCGCCGCCGCCGCGTCCACCGGCGCGATCCGGACGATCCTGCTCGCCGCCGCCGCGTACCACCGGCACCGCGACCTGACGCCCCGCTGGGGCCGCCTGGCCGGACCCGACCTGCGCCGGGTCGGCGGGTACGGCCTGCGGGTCCAGGTGTCCAGCGGCGCCGCCGCGGTGAACGTGGAACTCGACCGGCTGGTGCTCGGCGGATTCTTCGGCCCGGCCGTCGCCGGTGACGCCGACCTCGGCACCCGCCTGCTCAACCTGCTGCGCCTGCCGCCCGGCTTCGCGTTGCTGGTGCTCTTTCCCGCGGCCGTGCGACGCGCGGTCACCGGCGGGCGGGCCTGGCTCGACACCTTCTACCTGACCACGGTGCGGTACCTGGCCGTCTTCCTCGCACCGGCCGGAGCGGCGCTGATGGTCAGCGCCGACCCGCTGGTGCGGCTCTGGCTCGGACACCCGGTCTCCTGGGCCGGGGCGACCATCGCCATCCTCGCCCCGGCGTACGCGCTCAACCTGATCATGGGTGCGGCCACCATCGTCGCCCGGGTCGAGGGTCGTCCCGGCCTCGAGACCCGCTACGTCCTGCTGTCGGTCGTGCTCAACGTGGCGCTGACCGTACCGCTGCTGATGCTCGCCGGCCCGCTCGGCGTGCCGACCGCGACGGCGCTCGCGGTGGTGCTCGCCACCGGGTACTTCCTGGCCCACTTCCACCGGGCCACGGGGCGTCCGATCCGGCCGGTGCTGCGCACGCTCTGGCCGCCGATCGCCGCCGCGACCGTGGCGGGCCTCGCCACCGCCGCATTGCTCGGGCATCTGCCGGACGGGCCGGGACGGGTGGGCGCGGCGCTCGCCGTGGCCACCCGCGCCGGCCTGACCCTGACGTTCGCCGCCGCGCTGCTCGTCGGCGGCGGATACCTGAGCACCGACGAGCGGGCCCGGCTGCGCACGCTTGCCCGGCGGGCCCGCGCGCTGACCCCGGGAGTACGCCGATGAGCCTCGACGTCCGCCCCACGGCCTGCCTCAACTGCGGCGACGACCACCCGCACCGGGGTGACCTGGACGGCGTGCTGCGCCGCTGCTCCGGCTGTGGACTCGGTTGGACCGTGCCCGACCCGCACGCCGCTCCGGCCCGCTACGACCTGGACTACTTCACCGGCGGCGGCTACGAGGACTACTTCCTGGCCGCGCCCCGCCGGTTCGAGGCGGGGCGGCGGTTGCGGTGGTTGTCGTCGGTGGTGGGGCCGTCGGTGTTGGTGGAGGCGGGGTGTGCGGGTGGTTATTTCCTGGAGGCGGCGCGGGGTGCCGGTTTCACGGTGACGGGGGTGGAGGTGTCTCGGGTGGCGGCGGCGTTTGCCGTGGATCACCTGGGTGTGCCGGTGCGGCAGGGGTATTTCGAGCAGGTCGCGCCGTCGTTGCGGGCGGATGTGGTGTGTGCGTGGCATGTGTTGGAGCACGTGGATGATCCGCGTCGGTTCCTGCGGGCGGCGCGGCAGGTGTTGACGCCGGGTGGGTGGTTGGCGTTGGAGGTGCCGAACATCGCCTCGCCCGCCGCCGCCCGCCTCGGTCACCGCTGGCCCGGCCTGCAACCGGAGTACCACCCCTGGCACTTCACCCCGACCTCGTTGACCAGGCTCCTGGCCGCCACCGGATTCGAGGTGGTCCGGCAGGACACCACGGTCTTCCGGTTCTACATGCCCGTCGCATACCGGATGCGACACGCGCGGCGGCTGCTGCCGCCGGACCTGATCACCCTGCGCTCGCCGCGCCTGACCCATCGGTGGCGGGGAGACCTCCTGCGGGTGATCGCCCGCAGACCGCGCGACGGACGGAACGGCTGATGAAGCTCAGAGACGACGAACTGACCACCTGCGCGTTGTGCGGCCGGGACGGGCACGCCGCCCCGGCGCTCGACGGAGTGCTGCGCCGCTGCACCGACTGCGACTTCCGGTGGACCGCGGAGGCCGCCCCGCCTCCCGACGAACTGTACGACGAGGACTACTACCTGACCGGCGGCTACCAGGACTACTTCGCCTCCGGCCGGCAGCGCCGGTTCGAGGCGGGGCGGCGGTTGCGGTGGTTGTCGTCGGTGGTGGGGCCGTCGGTGTTGGTGGAGGCGGGGTGTGCGGGTGGTTATTTCCTGGAGGCGGCGCGGGGTGCCGGTTTCACGGTGACGGGGGTGGAGGTGTCTCGGGTGGCGGCGGCGTTTGCCGTGGATCACCTGGGTGTGCCGGTGCGGCAGGGGTATTTCGAGCAGGTCGCGCCGTCGTTGCGGGCGGATGTGGTGTGTGCGTGGCATGTGTTGGAGCACGTGGATGATCCGCGTCGGTTCCTGCGGGCGGCGCGGCAGGTGTTGACGCCGGGTGGGTGGTTGGCGTTGGAGGTGCCGAACATCGCCTCGGCCGCTTCCGGTCGTCTCGGTCACGGCTGGCCCGGCCTGCAACCGGAGTACCACCGCTGGCACTTCACCCCGGCCACCCTGACCCGGATGCTGCGCCAGACCGGCTTCGAGGTCGTCTCGTACGACACGGTCTTCTCCCGGTTCTACTGGCGACCGATGGCGCGCCTGCGGCAGGCCCGGGACCTGCTCGTCGCCGACGTCGCGGCCAGCCGCTCGCCCCGGATGCGCCACCCGCTCCTCGGCGACCTGCTGCGCGTCTTCGCCCGCCGCGACGCCTCGGGGGTGACCCGATGAGCCCCGAGCCCCGCCACCGGGACGCACCGCCGTCCCTCTCCATCCTGCTGACCAGTTGGAACACCCGGGAGCAGACCCGGCAGTGTCTGGAGTCGCTGGCCGCGACCGTGCCACCGGACCTCGACTACGAGGTGGTGGCGGTGGACAACGCCTCCCGCGACGGCTCGGCCGACCTGCTCGCCCGCTCGCCGCGCGTACACCTGATCCGCAACGCCCGCAACGTCGGCTTCGCCGCCGCCGTCAACCAGGCGTACCGGCAGGCGCGCGGCGAGCTGATCCTGCTGCTCAACAGCGACGTCGCCTTCCACCCCGGCGCACTGTCCACCATGGTGACGTTCCTGCGGGACCGGCCCGAGGCGGCCGGTGTCAGCCCGCTCTACCTCAACCCGGACGGCACCTTCCAGCAGCACTACGTGCAGCAGCCCAGCTTCCCGGCGTCGATGGCCCTGGTCACCGCGCTGCGTCGGGTCCCCGGTTTCCGGCAGGCGCTGCACACCTTCCAGATGCGCGGCCAGGACTTCAGCCGCCCCCGACGGCTGGCCTCGGGCAGTTGCATGCTGCTGCGCCGCGCCGCACTGCCCGCGCACCACATCTTCGACGAGCGGTTCCCGGTCTACTGGAACGACGCCATCCTCGCCCGGCAACTCGACCGGGCGGGCCAGCAGTTGTGGATGCTCCCGGACGCCGTGGTGACCCACGTCCGGGGCGCCTCCTGCCGGCTCCTCGGCCCGGCCATCCGCTTCCGCCACCTGCTCGGCAGCCTCGTCGGCTATCTGCGGCTGACCCAGCCCGGTCACCGGGTCGCACTGTTCCGGCTGGTCGTCCTCATCGACCACGCGGTGAAGCGGATCTGCGGACGCCACGTCCAGCTCACCCTCGCCGACCTGCGGGCCGCCCTGCGGGGCGACGTCGGCCCGCTGCCGGACGGCGACATCCGGGACTGGCTGATCGTCTTCACCCGCACCCCCTCCACGGCGGAGGCCGACCAGGCGGTGATCACCGAGTCGCTGCTCGACGACCCGGACCGGCGCCTGCTGCTGGTCGACCCACCGGCGCCCCGCCCACGCTGGCGCAGCCGGATCACCCCCATCGACGACGCCGCCTGGCACCTCACCCCGCCGACCCCGCTGCCCTTCGGCGCACGGTGGCGGACCGCCGACACGGTCAACCGGCGCTTCGCCGCCGCCGCCGTACGACGGTGGCTGGACCGCCAGGCCGGTGCCCGGCTGCTCCGGCTCGACGACGACTCGGCCCGACCCGTGCTCGGCCGCGTCGGTGAGGACGAGGTGCTGCCGGCCGCCCGGCGGGTACCGGTCAGACAGCGGGCCGGTCGTGACTGACCTGGGCAGCCGGGAATCCCGGACCGCCCCGCCCGACGCGGCGGGGGCCGCCGCCGACTGGGTGGTCTACTTCAGCGCCACGCCCTGGCACGGCGGCGCGCACCGGCAGCACGCCCTGGCGCGGCAGCTCGCCACCGGATACCGGGTGCTGTTCGTGGACCCGCCGGGGCTCCGGGTGCGGACCGGCACCACCGTGCGTCGGGTCGAGCCCGCCGTCTGGCACGCCGTGGCGCCCACCCCGGTCCCGTTCGGCCGGCACCTGCCGACGGCCAACGCGGTCAACCGGCGGGTGGCGGTGGCCGCGCTGCGGCGCTGGCTGCGCCACGACCCGGCGGGCGTACGACTGGTCTGGCTGGACGAGGACCTGGCCGCGCCCTGCGCCGACCGGCTCGACGCCGCCGCCGTGGTCTACGACGCGACCGACCTGGACTGGACCTTCACCCGCCGGTGGAACCGGCACCACCTGCGCCGCAGCCTGGACCGGGCGGTCGCCGCCGCCGACCTGGTGCTGGCCTCCTCGGCCGCCCTGCCGACCCGGATGCCGGCCGGTCGACACGCGCCGGTGGTGCTGCCCAACGCCTGCGACCCGGAGCACTTCGCCCCGCAGGGACCGACCGTGCCCCGCCCGGTCGCGGCGTCCCGGCCGCTGATCGGGTACTGCGGTGCCGTCGACACCCGGGCCTTCGACGCCGACCTGGTCGCCACCGTGGCCCGGGCCCACCCCGACTGGACGTTCCTGCTGATCGGCCCGAGCACCGCCGCCGGTCGGGCGCCCCTGGCCGGCCTGGCCAACGTTCTGCTCACCGGCCCGGTCCCGTACGCCGACCTGCCGGCGACGCTGCGCGCCTGCGACGTGACGGTGATCCCGTACCGGATCGGCGGGCTGGTGGACTACGTGCACCCGAAAAAGTGCTACGAGTACCTGGCGCTCGGCAAGCCGGTGGTCGCGACACCGCTGCCGGCGTTGACCGCGCTGACCGACGTGGTCCGCCTCGCCGCCGGTCCCGACGAGTTCGCCAGGGCGATCGCCGGGGCGTTGACCGACGCGACCGCCCCGGACCAGCTCGCCCGCCGCCGCGCGGTGGCGACCGCGAACAGTTGGGCCGCCCGGGGCGAGCACCTGCACCGACTGCTCGCGGGGCTGGCCCGGTGAACCGGGTCGTGGTCGGAGTGGGCGTGGCCACCGTCGGGGCCGCGCTCGGCACCGCCGTCTCGCTGGCCACCATGCTGCCCGGGATCATGGCGTTGGCCGCCACCGGTGCGCTGGTCTTCCTCGCCGTCTTCCTGCTCTGGCCGTGGACCGTACTGCCGGTGGGGATCGTCGGCGGCGCGGTGGCCGGCGGCCTGGTCGGCGGGGGAGACGTCCGCACGTACGTGGCGGCGCACCTGCTGCTGCTGGCCGTCGGCGCGACCGCCCTGCTGATCCGCTACGCCTTCGGCATCGGCCGGGGCGGCCGGCGGACGGCCGCCGACACCGGCATGCTGATGGTGATCGGGCTGACCGTCGCCGCCGCCTGCTACGGCCTCGCCATCGGCAACCTGCCCACCGAGGTCGTCGTCGCCGGATACCAGATCGCGATCCTCCCGCTCTATTTCTTCCTGGCCACGCACACCCTCATCACGGATCGCCGGCTGGTCGCCGCCGGGCTGCTCTACGTCGGTGTCGTGGCGGTCCTGGCCGCCATCTCGATGACCGTCCCCGGTCGGCACGGCGGGCTGCTCACCCTGCTCGCCGTCCCGCCCCTGATCTGGTACGCCGGGCGGGCCCGGGGCTGGCGCCGGGTGGCCTCGGTGCTGCTCGCCGGCTTCTTCACCATCGACGTGGTGCTCGCCTCGTACCGGGGCATCTGGCTCGCCGCCGGGGTGACCCTGCTCGTCATGCTGGTCTTCGGCGGCCGGGCGGTCCGCACCGGACTGGCCGCCGCCGCCGCCACCGGCTGCGTCGTCGCCGCGCTGCTGGCCCTCGATCCCGGCGTACGCGAGCGCGCGCAGGAGATCGCCACCGGGCTCGAACAGTCCGCCGGTTACCGCGCCTCGGAGTCCGTCGTCGGGCTGGACGTCTTCGCCCAGCGGCCGGTCCTCGGCGCCGGGCTCGGACAGTCCACCACCGACGTCTACCTGGCCGACTTCGCCCTCACCGACGTCGGCCCGGTCTACCACGCCTTCTACGTCACGTTGCTGGCCAACGTCGGCCTGCTCGGGCTGGCCCTGGTGCTCTGGCCGGTGCTGCGCGGCATCCGGTCCGGGATCGCCGACCGGGACGGCGCGGCCCTGCCGTTCGCGGCCCTGTGCTGCGGTTTCCTCGGCGCGGCGATCTTCGCCGCCCCCACCGACGGGCACTGGGAACTCGGGCTGCTGCCCGCGCTGGCGCTGCTGACCGTCCGGGCACGCCGGACCCGGGATCCCGGGCTGCTGCCCTCGCCCACGCGGATCCCCGAGGCGGTGTCGTGATGGTCGACGCGACGGCGATCGTGGTGACGTACAACTCGGCGGGGCAGATCGCCGCCGCGCTCACCGCGCTGCGGCAGGCCGGCCTGCCGGTCCGGCTGGTCGACAACGGCTCCACCGACCGGACCGTCGCGCTGGTCCGGTCCGACTTCCCCGAGGTCACTGTCGTGTCCGGCCAGGGCAACGTGGGCTTCGCCGCCGCCGTCAACCGGGCCGCCTGCGGTGTCCGCAGCGAGGTGCTGCTGCTGGTCAACCCGGACTGCGTGGTGCCGCCGGAGACCGCGCGGGCCCTGGTCGGTGCGGTGCTGGGCCGCCCGGACGTCGGCGTCGCGGGGCCACGACTGCACGACGCCGCCGGCCGGGTGGCGGTCAGCGCGCATCCGTTCGAGACGCTCGGCACGGTGGTGGCCAGCCGGTTCGGCGGGCCGCTGGTGCCGGCGCAGGTACGCCGGTGGCTGGGCGGACGGCACCGCCGGGCGGCGTACGAGGCGTGTCAGCGCGGCGCCGAACCCACCCCGGTCGACTGGGTCTCGGGCGCGTGCCTCGCCGTGCGGACCAGCCTCTTCACCGCCGTCGGCGGGCTCGACGAGGCGTACTTCATGTACTACGAGGACGAGGAACTCTGTCTCCAGGCCCGCCGTCGCGGTGCCGAGGTGCTCTATCTGCCGTCGGTGGCCGCGATCCACAGCGGCGGGGCGAGCAGCAGCGACCCGGCCTGGATCTGGCCGCACCTCTACCGCAGCATGCTGGTGTTCTTCAGCCGTCACCGACCCCGGTCACGACAGGCCGTCCGGGCCGTCGTCCTGCTCCGGGCGCTGCTGGGAGTGGCCCTGGCCACCGTACGGCTGTCCCTGCAACCACGGGCCGGCATCGCGCGGATGCGGGCCTGGACCCGGGTGGGCCGGATCGCGGTCACCCGTCTCCACATCGGAGGAAACCACTGATGCACGTACTGATCACGGTCGTCGGAGCGCGCACCGAGCACTGGATCGACCTGTTCGACTCGCTCTGCGAGCGACCCGACCTGCGGCTCACCGTGCTGGCGGCCGACGTGTCACCGACCACCCGCCGGGAGTTCGAGCGCCTGGAGCGGCGGCATCCCGGCTTCCGGGCGCAGATCCTGCCGCACCGGCTGGGGGAGGGCCGGACCGGTCACATGGCCTCGGTCATGTTCCGCTTCGGCGGCCGCAGCGGACCGCCGGTGTCGCCGCCGCCGGACGTGGTGCACATCATCGGCGAGGCCGCGTACCTGTCGACCTGGCAGGTCCTGCGGATGTGCCGCCGGCACTGGCCGACGGTGCCCACGACGTTGTACGCCGCGCAGAACGTGGTGATCCGCTTCCCCATGCCGTTCCCGGTCCTGGAGCGGTACGCGTACCGCCGGGTCGACATGGTCCTGCCGATCACCCCGGCGGCCCGGCAGGTGCTGCAGGTCAAGGGTTACCGGGGCGCGGTCACGACCGTCCCCCTGGGGGTGGACACCAGGATCTTCCGCCCCCGACCCGAGCCGGACACCACCCGGCCCTTCACGGTCGGCTTCGTGGGCCGGTTCGAGGCGCACAAGGGTGTGCTGGACCTGCTGCGCGCGGCCGAACTCGTCGACTGCGACGTGGTGCTGGTCGGCGAGGGTAGCCTGGACGACGACGTGGACCGGGCCGCGCGACGCCGTCCCGGGCGGGTCCGGCGGTACGGCTGGACCGGCCACACCGAGCTGCCCGACGTGCTGGCGCAGACGAGCGTGCTGGTGCTGCCCGCGCTGGAGATCGTGCAGCGCAACGTGCTGCCGTGGGTCGGCATCCCGCTGCGCGAACAGTTCGGCCGGGTGCTGGTCGAGGCGATGGCCAGCGGCGTCCCGGTGATCGGCAGCGACGTCGGCGAGATCCCGTACGTCGTCGGCGACGCCGGGCTGATCTTTCCCGCCGGGGACGTGACCGCGCTCGCCGACCGGCTCGGCCGGCTGCGCGACGACCCGGCGACCGCCCGCGAGATGTCCGAGGCCGGGCTGCGCCGGGCGACCGAGGAGTTCGCCTGGGACCGGATCGCCGACCGGCTGGACCGGGTCTGGCGACAACTGCACGAGGAACGAATGTCCATACCCGTCCCGGCGCGAGCCGGTCAGAAGGTCCGCGACGACGCGGACCGAGAGGTGGCCGCGTGATGCGTACCGTCGACTTCAACGACCTGCTGGACACCGCCCGGCGGCGGATCGCCCTGCCGCTGCTCGGTCTGCTCGCCGGGCTGGCGGCGGCCCAGGCGGTGTCGCCGCTGCTGCCGGCCCGGTACGAGGCGCACGCCTCCGTCCTGGTGGTGGCCGACACCCCCGAGGGCGACCGCCCGGCGGAGATGAGCCTCGCGCTCGCCCAGAACCTGGCACCCACCGTCGCCAAGCTGATCGGCTCGCGGGAGGTGGCCGTCGCCGCCGCCGGCCGCCTGGGTCTGCCCGAGGAGGCGGTCACCGGCAACGTGCACGGCACGTTCGAACCCGGCCTCCAGATCGTCACGGTACGGGCCGACGCGGCCTCCGCCGGCCGGGCCGCCGCGATCGCGAACGCCGTCAGCCAGGCCATGGGCGAGCAGTTGGAACGCCTGAAGCTGGGCGGCGACACGGTGGTCACCACGCGGGTGGTGGACACCGCCAGCGTGCCGACCCGGCCCGCGTTCCCCAAGCCGCTGCTCAACAGCGCCCTGGGCGCGCTCGTCGGCCTGCTCGCCGGCTGGGGGGCGACGGTGCTGCGCGACCGCTTCGACCGCCGGCTGCGCGACATCGCGCAGATGGAGTCCCGCCTCGGCCTGCCTGTCGTCGGCGGCCTCCCGCACCTGCCGAAGCGGTTCGCCCGCCACCACGCCGCCGCGCTGTTCGCCCGGCGGGAGATCGCCACCTCGACCCGGGCCACAGTTTCGGCACTCAGTGTGCTCACTACCTCGTCCCGACGCCGCCTGCTGGTCACCAGCGCGCACGACGACGACGGCGCCACGCTGGTCAGCGCCCTGCTCGGGCTGGCCATGGCGGCCGAGCGACGCAAGGTCACCGTGATCGACGCGGCGGTCCGCGACCCCGCCCTGGCCGGACACTTCCCGGACGCCTCGTTCACCTGGCAGCAGGTCCGGACCGGACAGCACGCCCCGGTGCCGACGCCCGACCTGCCGACGCTGACGGTCCTGCCGACCGAGCCACGGGAGAGCCTGACCACCGTGCACGCGCGGGAACTCGGCCAGTTGCTCGACGTCCTGGCGGACACCGAGGACTGCGTGATCGTGCACGCGCCACCGGTGCTGGCCGGGTGCGACACCGCGACCCTCGCCGACCACGTCGACGGGGTGCTGCTCGTGGTGGCGGCCGGACAGACGAACCTGACCGAGGCGGCGCGGGCGGCCCGGCTGGTGCGCCGCCTGAACCTGCCGCTGGCGGGCATCGTCGCCGTCGGGGCGATCGACCGGGTCGGCCGTCCCGGTGCCGACGAGGTGCCGCCGACGGCCCTGCCGGGCAGCACGAGCCTGCGGCCCGTACGGCGGGTGCCGTCGGGCGCGCACCGGGTCCGCGAGGTGCCCTCGGGCGGGGTGCACCGGGCCCGGGAACTACCGCCGGTGTCCCCGGCGGGTCCGCCGACGTCGCCCGAACCGGCCCGGACCGGCCCGCCGCCCGGCGGTGACCAGACCGTACCCGTCGAGGTGGTCACCGACGTGCGCCCGACGCCCGCCCGCGTCGACCACCTCACCCCGGCACCCGCCCGCGTCGACCACCTCACGCCGACGCCACCCCGACAGGCTCACCCGGACGTCGCGGTCACGGCCCGTTGGCGCTCGGGGCCGCCTTCACCGATCGACGACGTGGTGCCCTGGTCCACCCCGCTGGTGGCGGGCGGACGCGAAGCGGTCGGTTCGGCCCTGGGCCGACCGTTGGCACCGCGCGCGGAGACGTCCGGACGGGTCCACCGGTCCGCCTCGGCGGCACCGATCGAGCCCGCGCCGTTGCGCCGTCCGGCGGACTCGCCGGTGGCCCCGCAGTACGTCCGTGGCGAACCGGTCTCCGACCTCGACCACCACCGACACATCACACCCGACGGTCCCCGCTGGCCGTCCAACTGAACCCGCACCGAGTACCGATCAAGGAGTAACCGATGAGCGAGACGCTCACCCACCTGCCGTCCACTCTCAGCGACCCGCGGGCGTTGTACTGCGACCTGCTGAAGAAGGCGCTGACCCGATACGTCTTCCAGGAGACGTGGATGCCGTACCAGCCCCGGGCGGCGTCGCTGCACGGCCGGGTGTACGCCCGGTACAAGCACCTGCTGCAACGGCGCGGCCTGGAACTGGTGCTGAAGTTCCCGTTCGACGCCGACGCGCGGGCCAACGGTCGGGACTGGCCGCCGGAGGCGGACACGATGATCGGCCTGCGCCGGCTCGACAACCTGGAGCGGTGCCTGCGGGACGTGCTGGCACAGGACGTACCGGGTGACCTGATCGAGACCGGGGTGTGGCGTGGCGGCGCGGTCATCTTCATGCGCGGCATGTTGCAGGCGTACGGCGACCAGAGCCGCTCGGTCTGGGTGGCGGACTCGTTCCGTGGCCTGCCCAAGCCGGAGGCGCACCGCACCGAGGACGTCGAGGACGCGCTCTGGACGCAGCCGTTCCTCGCCGTCTCACTAGACCAGGTCAAGAACAACTTCCGCCGGTACGGGCTCCTCGACGACCGGGTGCACTTCCTGCCCGGATGGTTCAAGGACACCCTGCCCACCGCGCCGGTCGAGCGGCTCTCGCTCATCCGGCTCGACGGCGACCTGTACGACTCGACCATGGTCGCGCTGCGCAGCCTCTACCCGAAGCTCTCCGTCGGCGGATACGTCATCGTGGACGACTACCACGCGGTACGCGGCTGCAAGCAGGCCGTCGACGACTTCCGGGCCGAGCACGGCATCACCGACGAGCTGCACCAGGTCGACTGGACCTGCCGGTACTGGCAGCGCACGAGGTGAACCGCTCAGTTCGGCACTGACGTGGCGGACCGGCTCGCGAACCACTCGTCGAGCCGGTCCTCGCGTACCGCCGTGAACAGGGCGGCGGACCGCTCCTCGTCCAGCAGCACCGACGAGCCGGCCGGGGTGGTCAGGTCGGTGTCGGCGGCGGGGACGGTGACGAACCGCAGGGACGACGCCGAGATCCGCCGGACCGCCAGCACCAGCTCGGTGAGGTCGAGGTCCTGGTCCACGGTCAACGACTCCGCCGTGGTGGTCAGTACCCGGTCCAGTCGGGCCGGATCGGTGAGCAGGTTCTCCGAGGTGACCTTCTCCACGATGGCCCGTACCACGAACTGCTGGTTCTTGATCCGACCGAAGTCGCCGCCGGGCACGTGGTGCCGCTGCCGCATCAGGTCGTCGGTGTTGCGCCCGTCGAGCTGATTGCAGCCGATCGGCCACCGGGTCGCGGTGTCGGTGGAGAGCACCTCGTACGGCAGGCAGACCGTGATGCCGCCGATCGCGTCGACGATCCGCCGGACTGCGGCGAAGTTGGCCACCAGCACACCGTCGATGGTCACGCCGGTGAGCCGGTGCACGGTCTCGGCGGCCAACGAGGCACCGCCGAACGCCAGCGCCGCATTGATCTTGTTCTTGCCTCCGGCCCAGCTGCCCTCCCGCGCCGGTACGTCGACGTAGCTGTCCCGGGGAATCGACACCACCGTGGCGGCGTCGCGCGTGGCGTTCAGGTGCACCAGCATGATGGTGTCCGACCGCTGCCCCGGGTAGAGGCCCTGGTCCGGCTCGCCGTCACGCGAGTCCGAGCCGAGCAGCAGCAGGTTCAGCGGCCCCTCGGCCCACCGCTCGTCGTCGCGGGGCGCGGTGCCCCGACCGAGGATGTCCTCCCGCTGCACCCGGCCCTCGTACCGGTGCTTGAGGCCGACGCCGAGCGTCGCCAGCCCGGCGCAGGCGACCCCGAGCAGCGCGACCAGGGCGATCGTGGCCTTCTGCCACTCCGCCAGCCGTCGTCGGATGCTCGCCGGTGCGATGTCGTTCGTCATGTCGATCAGCGCTTTCTCGTCTCTGGTCCGGGCTCGCGCCGACGCGGCGACCGTCCGTCGGCCGCCCCATGGCGGACCGCCGATCGGTCAATTATCTCCCAAATAGTGCATATCGGTGCAAAAGTGCCGATGCTGCGACGGTGGTCACGACCGCGCCCCGGTGAGGTGGACTCGGGCGTGGACGCGGGTGTGGGGACGCGGGTGTGGACTCGGGCTGGGCTCGGGCGAGAGTGCGTATTGGCGGCGGGCTGCCGGGAGTCGACCTGACCTACCTCGGTCCCTTTGCTCTGCTTACGCGGACGCAACGGCCGGGATGCCGCAAGGGGGCCGTTGCGTGGGTTGAAGCAGAGCAAAGGGGCCGAGGGGGACTGGGGCCGGCGGCGGGATGAGGGCCGGCGGCGGGACAAGAGGACGGCGGGGGAGAAGGTGGCGAGGATGCGGGACGGCGAATGCGGGCGGCGGGATGTGTCGGGCGCTCGCGGACTCGCCGTGCTAATTCGTATTAGCGTCTTGACCGCCGGGTAACCACACGCGCAGACTCATCGATCACATGAACCGGTTCGGGGCGAGTATTCGCAGCGTATCGGCCGCTCGCCGTGGGGTGACTGGCGTCCGCTGACCCGTCCCGCCCGGTCCCGTCCCCCTGCCCCCGTCGTCCATCCTGAACGGAGGGAACGATGACCCGTACCCCTGAGAGCCCCTTCACCCGACGCACGCTGCTGCGCGGTGTGGCGGCGGCCGGTCTCGCGACCGCGACCACCGGTGCCGGCCTCGCCGTCACGTCCGCACCGGCCGCCGCCGCACCCGCCGGTTTCCCCAACTACCGGTACGTCCGGGACGCGCTGCCCGCGTCGTTGCGCTACAACCCGACCCGGGAGTTCATCTTCCCGTGCGTCCGTGGCGTCTACGACAAGGTCAGCAACTATCTCGGCCGCTACTACCTCTACTATGCGCCGCACGACGCGCCGGGCGGCATCTGCCTCGCCTACGCCAACCGGCTCGAAGGCCCCTACACCGAGTATTCCGGCAATCCGGTCATCGACCGGGTGCTGCCGACCACGACGGTGAGCCACGTGTCGTCCCCGCACGTCATCTGGGACGCCCCGACGCGGCAGTTCTACCTGTACTTCCACGGCGAGAACTTCACCACCCGGGTGGCCCGCTCCACCGACGGCGTCCGGTTCACCGACGAGACCCCGATCCTGTCGACCCGGCTGGTGCCGAACACCACCGAGACCTCGTACGCGCGGGTCTTCGAGCACTCGGTGGCGGGCAAGGGCAACCGCTACGTGATGGTCTTCATGGGTGCCCACACCATCGGACCCGGCACCCGGAAGATCTTCTGGGGCTGGTCGCCGAACGGCTGGAGCGGTTGGCAGTTCGCGCCGAACCCGCTGGTGTCGCCCGCCGGTGACGGCCTCACCGACATCTCCGCGCCGCACCTGCTCAAGCGCAACGGCACCGCGTACCTGGCGTACCACGGCAACAACGGCAACATGTACCTCACCGAGGTCGGCAACAACTTCGACCGCGAGGTGCACCTCGGCGTCTTCCACCGGCCGATCGCCTCGGACAACGGTCGGGTGGCGTCACCGGCGTTCGGCACCGACGGCGGCGTGTCGTACATGCTCTACGAGGCCGGACCCCGCCTGAACGCCCGCATCTGCGTGGCCCGCGAGGTCTAGGGACACCGCCGACCGGCCCTTCGCGGGCCGGTCGGCGGGATACCGCTCAGCCCTTGAGGCCGGTGTGCGCCAGGCCCTCGACGAACTGCTTCTGCGCGATCACGAAGACCACCAGCACCGGCAGCGCCGTCATCGACGCCGCCGCGAGCTGCACGTCCCACATCGGACCGCCGTACGCGTCGACGAACTGGGTGAGCGCCTGCGGCAGGGTGAACTTCTCCGGTGTGGAGAGGAACACGATCGGTTCCAGGTAGAGGTTCCAGCTGTGCAGGAAGGTGAAGATGGCGACCGCGCCCAGCGCGGGCCGGGACAGCGGCAGCGCGATCCGCCAGAACGTGGCGAACCGGCCCAGCCCGTCGACCCGGGCCGCCTCCTCCAACTCCCCGGGCAGGGCGAGGAAGAACTGCCGCATGATGAACGTCGCCAGCACGCTCGGCGCGCCGAGGATCGGCACCAGGATCAGCGGCCAGTGCGTGTCGATCAGCCCGAGCCGGAAGAACATCTGGAACAACGGCACGATCGTCACCTCGCTCGGGATGAGCAACCCGGCGAGGACGACCAGGAACAACATGTTCTGGCCACGGAAGCGGATGCGCGCGAAGGCGTACCCGGCCAGGGCCGCCACCGCCAGCGTGCCGACGGTGACCACCAGCGCGATGTAGAGGCTGTTGAGGTACTGCTGCCCGAAGGGTTGCAGGTCGAACACCCGCTGGTAGGCGTCGAGCCGCGGATCGACCGGCAACAGTTGCGGCGGGAAGGCGAAGATGTCCGCCACCGGCTTCAGCGACGAGGTGACCATCCACCAGGTCGGGAAGACGAAGGGCACGGCCAGCACCAGCAGCGCCCCGTAGAGCACGAGCTTGGTCCGGGGCGACAGGTCACGACTCATGGAAGACCCACCTCTTGCGCATCTGCCACTGCGCCACGGTCAGCGCGAGGACGATGCCGAACAGCACGATCGACAGGGTGGCGCCGTAGCCGAAGTGGTGGAACTGGAACGCCTGCTGGTACAGGTAGTAGACGAGCACCGTGGTCGAGGTGCCCGGACCGCCCTGGGTGAGCACCGCGATCTGGGCGAAGACCTGGAGCGAACCCACCACCGTGATGATCGAGGTGAGCAGGATCGTCGGGCTGATCAGTGGCACGGTGATCCGCCAGAACTGGCGCAGTCGGCTGGCCCCGTCCACCTCGGCCGCCTCGTACAGCTCGGCGGGCACGCCCTGGAGGGCGGCCAGGAACAGCACCATGTTCAGGCCGACGTTCTTGAACACCTGCACGACGACGACCGAGAACATGGCGGTGGCCTCGCCGCGCAGCCAGTTCGGTCCGTCGACGCCGATCGTGTCGAGCAGGCCGTTGACGCCGCCGTTGTCCTGCAACAGGAAGCCCCAGACGATCGTCCAGGCCACCAGCGACACCACGACGGGGGAGAAGAACAGCGTGCGGAACACGATCGTGCCGCGCAGCTTCTGGTTGAGCAGGACGGCCAGCAGCAGGGCCAGGGCCAGGTTGAACACCACCAGGCCGACGGAGAAGAGCCCGGTGGCCCGCAGCACCGAGCCGAGGTTCGGGTCGTCGGCGAGCGCCGCGTAGTTGTCGGTGCCGACGAAGTCGAACGTGCCGGCGAGCACGTTCCACTCGTGCAGGCTGTACCAGACGACGAGGGCCAGGGGCAGGATCACGAAGACGGCGCTGCCGAGCAACTGCGGGGCGATGAACAGGTAGCCGGTGAGGTGGTCGCGACGGCGGCCGGTCCAGAACGGCCGGGCCCGGTCCGGGGTGGACCCGGCCGTGGCCGGGTCCACCCTGGTGTCCGTACGGGTCATCGGTCGCCTTACTTCGCCAGCAACGGCTGGATCTTGCCGCAGACCCCGTCCAGGACGGCCCTGACGTCCGCGTCGGCCTTCCACAGCGGGTCCAGACCGGCGCGGACCTGCTGGCTGATCTCGGCCTGCCCGGCGTGACTGGGCTTGACCACGCCGTTGGTGATCCCGTCGATGACGACCTTCTGCAACTGCTCCGGTTCGAGCTTCGGGTTCGTCTTGGCCAGCGTGTCGGCGGTCAACTGGGACTGGCGCGGCGGCGGGAAGAACTGGGCCAGCTTGGCGGAGTTGGTGGGGTTGGTGAGGAAGGCCAGGAAGTCGGCGGCGGCCTCGGCGTTCGGGCTGCGCTTGAGCACCCCGATGCCGGCCTGTCCGACCACCGCGTACGGCCCCTTCGGCCCGGCGGGCAGCGGGACCAGGTCCCAGGCGAACCCGTCGTCCTCGAGCAGTGACGCGCGGGAGATCTGGGTGATGGTCATGGCGGCGTCACCGGCGAAGAAGTCGGCGGTGGTGCCCGGGCCGGGCAACGCCTTGTCGGTGAAGACGGCACGGTGCAGCCGCGTCATCGCCTCGACCATCTCGGGTTCGGCGAAGCCGCAGGTCCTGCCGTCCTCGCTCCAGGCCCGAGCACCCCACCCGGTCCAGATCGTGGACAGGTTGCTCCAGTCCTTGTAGTCGAAGTCGCGGATCACCAGCCCGGCCTTGCCGGTCGCGGCCTGGGTGGCACCGGCCGCGCCGAAGGCGTTGTCCCAGGTCCACTGGCCGGCCTCGATCAGCTCGGCGGGGGTCCGCTGGTCGGCCTGCTTGAGCAGGTCGGTGTTGACGAAGACACCGAACGGCGAGGTGGAGAAGGGGTACGCGTACAGCTTGCCGTCGTCCTGCCAGAGCTTGAGGGTGGCCGGCAGGATGTCGTCGTACTGGTAGCCGTCGGTCTTCTTGAGGGTCTCGTCGAGTGGCAGCAGCGCGCCGGAGGCGACGAAGTCGGGCGCCGAGTTCTCGAACACCCAGGCCAGGTCGGGGGCGTTGCCACCGGCGATCTGGGTGGTCAGCGCCGTGGTGTACGTGTCGAACGGCAGCGGATCGAAGGTGATCTGCGTGACGTCGGGATTGTTCTGGCGGTACTCGTCGGCGATCTCGTTGAACAGCGCCAGATGCGCCTCGTTGGCCGACCAGACGGTGACCCGCAGGGTGGCCGGGCCGCTGTCCTGCGTCTCACCGCCGCCGCAGGCGGACATGGCGAGAACGCCGGTCAGCGCCGTGGCGACAACGCGTATTCCCTTTCCTGATCTCATCGTCTCTCCTCACCGGGGGGTCAGTAGCCCGCGATCTCCGGCCACCGGCATTCGACGCCGGCGGCCGTGACGCGGTCGGTGAACTCGGCCAGCAGCCGGGGGGTGCCGCGGACCGCGCGCGGGGACTCGCCCCGCGCCAGACAGAAGTCGGCGAGCAGACCGGCGACCTCGCCGACGTTCCACTCGACCGGGTGCAGCCGGTAGCTGCCGTTGGTGACGTGCGTGGTGCCGATGTTCTTGCCGGCCGGCAGCAGGTTCTCCATCCGCTGCGGGATCAGCGCGCCGAGTGGGATCTCGAACGGGCAGGACCCGACGTCGATGTAGTTGTCGCCGCCGGTCGACGGGTGCAGGTCGATGCGGTACATCCCGACGCCGATCGAGTCGGGGTACCGCACGGCGCCGTGTGCGCCGCGTACCGCGAGGGAGAGGTCCTGCTCCACCACGGTGTACTCGGCCCTGATCCGGCGCGACTCCCGGATGTAGGGCGCCTGGGCCAGACCGGCCGGGTTGCCGGTCACGTCGCCGCGCAACCGCAGCCCGGGGAAGCCGGTGCCGCCGTCGGGTCGCGGTGCCTCGGTCTGCAACCAGTAGAAGAGGGAGTACGACAGTTCGCGTGCCTTGGCCAGGTGCCACGACGCGTTGGGCACGTCGATGACCGGGCCCTCGAAGTAGTCGATCATCGGCCAGTTGACCAGGGTGATGTCGCTGGCGTACGCGCCGTCGACGAAGTTGCGCCGGGCGGCGATCCGGCGGAACGTCCACAGGTTGCCGTCGCCGGGGTTGACGCGCTGGTCGGCGTTGACCGCCCAGGGCTCGTCGTCCGGGTTCGGGGTGAAGCTGCGCTCCAGGATCTCCAGGGTGCGCGGGTTCGGCGAGCGCCAGGAGAGCAGCCGGTCACCCCAGAAGTCGGGCTTGTAGTCGCGCCAGAAGTCGTAGCCGGCGGGCCGGTCGATGGTGTGATCCCCGTCGACGTGGTCGATGGCGAAGCAGACCGACACGGCCTGCATGTTCATCGGCTGCGCCTCGGCCGGGGCGCTCGGCTCACCGGTCTGTTCCCGCGACTCGAAGCCGGTGACGTACTCGGTGCCGGTCAGCGGCAGCAACTCGCCGGTCTCGGTGGCGTCCAGCACGTACGGCGCGGTGACGTCGATGCGGTCCTCGCGGTCCCGGTGCGCCAGCGTGACGCCGGTGACCCGGTCCCCGTCGGTGGCCGCCGCCACCGGCCGGTACGGCTGGAGCACGGTCAACCGGCCCGAGCCCCGGTACGGCGCGAGCATCTGTTCCAGCACGGCGACGGCCACCCGTGGCTCGTGGCAGAGCCGGCTGACCCAGCCGGCACCCGGATTCAGGTCGGTCCAGGACCGGGAGCGTTCGGTGAGCGGGTAGTGCCGTCGGTAGTAGTCGCGGATGCCGGTGCGTAGCGCCCGGTAGCTGGCGGTGGCACCGAACTGCTCGATCCAGGAGTGCTCGTCGGGCGGGACGGCCTGGCTGGTGAGCTGCCCGCCGAGCCAGTCGAACTCCTCGGTCAGGATCACCGACCGACCGGCCCGGGCCGCCGCGAGCGCGGCGGCGACCCCGCCCAGTCCGCCGCCGACGATGAGGACGTCCGCACGCATCTGTGCCACTTGCTTCCTTCCAGTCGCGCGGGCCGCCTATCGGCGGTCGACCGCCGGTTCGGGGGCGCCGAGGGTGTCGCCCTCGACGAACTCGCAGGGGAGGAGTCGTTGCTGGACGCCGTCGGCGCTGCCGTCGATGACGCCGGTCAGCACCTCGACCGACTGCCGGCCCATCTCCTCGCGCGGGATGTGGAAGCCGGTGAACGCGGTGTCGGTGGGCACCGGCACCGTCGGGTCGCCGAGCGTCAGGATCGACAGGTCACCGGGTACGCGCAGCCCGCGTCGGCGGGCGGCGGACTCCAGGGCGACGGCGGTGGCGAAGTCCTCGACGAAGACGACCGTGCTGCCGTCCCCGGCGAGGTCGTCCAGGACGGCGTCGGCGTCGCGGGTCGGGTCGGCCAGGCGGCGGGCCGACTCGGCGGCCGGTGCGGCGGCGTCGAACCCGTGCCAGCGGTCGGCCGAGGACTCGGCGGTGGCGTCCACGCCCAGGTAGGCCAGGCGCCGGTGGCCGCGTCCCAGGGCCAGTTCGACGAGCTGCCGCACCGCCGCGGCGTAGTCGGCGCCGACGTAGGGGACCGGTCCACCCGCGTCGTCGCGGCGACCCACCGCCACGTACGGGTATCCGTCGCGGTTGAGCCGGAGCAGCTCGGCGGCGTCGATCTCGCGTCCGAGCAGGATGCACCCGTCGGCCAGGCGGAGCCGGTTGTCGCGGTGGAAGATCCGTCGACGCCCGTCGACCACGGGTGCGCTGGTGAACAGCAGCAGGTCGCAGCCGACCCGTTCGGCGTACTCCTCGATGCCGAGCAGGAAGGGGTGGAAAAAGTCCCGGCTGCCGCTGGGGAACGCCGGCTCGTAGGTGAAGACGCCGATGATCCGGTTGAACCGGGACGCGAGCCGACGGGCGACCGGGTCGGCGGCGTACCCGGTCTCGGCGATCACCCGCAGCACCCGGTCCCGGGTCTCGGGGGCGATGCGCACCTCCGCGTCGGCGCGGTTGTTGAGCACCAGCGACACGGTTGCCTGGCTGACGCCGGCCATCCGTGCGATGTCACGTTGTGTGACGCGTCGGGGTGCAGGGGGCACGGGGGAGTCCTTCCACTGCCGCTAATGCGTATTAGCGTTCGGGCTGGGAAGGAGCTTCGCGGCTGAACCCGATCGATGTCAAGGGGGTGACGGCAGATTTCCGTCTGATGAACTCCCTGAACTAATGCGGATTAGCGAGCGTCCTCGGCGGACCTGTGAACGAGGCGCGGCGCCCCACCTGCCCGACGGGGCACCCTCGCCGTCGGCTCTTGACAGCGCCGCCCCGGAGTCGCAGTATTCAAGAACTCGACGGCGCTAATACGTATTACCGCAACGCCTGAACGCCCCGGCGCTCCCCGCTGTCCACGGAGAGCTGCACGGAGCGTGACTGGTGCTGCGGACGCGGCCGGGTGCCCGGCGGCGGGTCGTCTCAGACCCGGCCGCTGACCAGGTACTGCATCTGGTGCTCGTGGTTCGGTGCCACGCCGTACCGGTGGTCCAGCTCGTAGATCGACGTCAGCGGGACGGCCGTGACGTCCGTCAGGCCCGCCTCCTCCAGCACCGCCACGGTCTTGTCGATGGAGGTCGCGGTGGCCAGCGGCAGCTCCGCCTGCACCTGGCTGTCGTAGTGGCCGGTGAAGTTCTCCGAGGCGTTGTCGAGGCCGTGCGGGAACCAGGTGCTGTCCACCACCGCGACCGTGCCGCCGGGGCGCAGCAGGCGGATCCAGTTGGCCACGGCCCTCTGCGGCTCGCGCAGCGTCCACATCAGGTATCGGCTGGTGACGGCGTCGAAGCTGGCGGCCGGGAAGTCCGGCGCCACGGCGTCGCCGAGCCGGATGACCGGGCCGTCGGTGACGGTCGCGGCGTGCCGGCGGGCCTCGGCGAGCATGCCCTCGGCCAGGTCGATGCCGGTGACGCGGTGCCCGAGACCGGCCAGGACCATGGCGACCTGGCCGGTGCCGGTGCCGACGTCGAGCACGTCCAGCGGTGCGGCCGGCAGGGCCTGCGCCCAGATCTGCGCCCAGGCCCGCTGGTCGTCGGCGAGCCGGTCGGGGCGCTGCTGGTACTCGTCGTACTCGGGTGCGCGGCCGGTCCAGTAGGCGTTGATGCGTTCCTGCGTGGTCATGCCGCAGTCCTCTCGTCGGTGCTCTCATGGATCGGGTGGAACAGCAGGTGGACGGTGCCGTCGAGGTCCAGGCGCCGGATGCCGATGCCGTAGACGGGCTCCAGGACGGCGGGGTCGAGGACCTCGTCGACGGTGCCGGCGGCGGCGACCCCGCCCGCGCCGAGCAGCACCAGGTCGTCGCAGTAGCGGGCGGCCAGGTTGAGATCGTGCAGCACGACGACCGAGCAGGTGTCCAGCGTGCGGACCAGGTGCAGGATCTCGTGCTGGTAGCGGATGTCGAGGTGGTTGGTGGGCTCGTCGAGCAGCAGGTGGGTGGCCTGCTGGGCGAGCGCGCGGGCGATCAGCACCCGCTGCCGCTCACCGCCGGAGAGCTGGACGAACGCCCGCCCGCTCAGGTGCGTGGCACCGACCCGGCTCAGGCAGCGGGCGGCGATCTCGTGGTCGGCCCGACCGGTCCGCTGGAACGTCGACAGGTGCGGCCCCCGGCCGAGCAGCACCAGCTCCGCCACGGTCAGGGCGGTCTCCCCGCCGCTCTCCTGCACGACCACGGCCAGCCGCCGCGCGGCCTCCCGGGCGGGCAGGGCGACCAACGCGTCGCCGTCCACCACGACCTGCCCGGTCCGGCTGCGCAGGGCGCCGTAGAGCAACCGCAGCAGCGTGGTCTTGCCGCTGCCGTTGGGCCCGATCAGGCCGAGGACCCGACCCGGCCGGGCGGTCACGCTGACCCCGTCGATGACCGGATTCGCGCCGTAGCGCCACGTGACGTCGGTGGCCTCGATCACGAGCCGTTCCCGAAGCGCTGCACGATCCGCTCCAGACCGTCGATGGACAACGGCGTCGGCGGCTCGGTGAAGTTGAACAACTGGGTCATGACCTGGCCGTTGCGGACCGCGTTGAGCTGCTGCGCGCCCGGCAGCCCGGTGAGCCCCTGCTCGACCGCGCGGGGGTCGCCGTCGCCGTAGAGCAGGATCAGCACGTCCGGGTTGCGGCCGAGCAGTTCCTCGACGGTGACCTCGAAGACCCGCTCCTTGACGTCGCCGAAGACGTTGCGGAAACCGGCGGCCGTCAACTGCGGGTGGGCCATGCTGCCGGTGCCGTACGCGTACGTGGTGCCGCCGCCGACGGTCGGATAGAGCACCGCCGCGGTGCGTCCGGACCCGCTGCCCGCCTCGGCCTGGACCTTCGTCATCCGGTCCTGGAGCGCGGTGACCGCAGTCGACGCCTCGGTCTGGCGGCCGAACACCCGGCCGTACGTCTCCATCTGCCGGTAGATGTCGTCGAAACTCGGCACGGCGGTGCTGTCCGGGCACATCGCCGGCTCCTCCAGCAGCGGGATGTCCACCGCCGCGAGGGTGTCGCGGGAGAGGTTGTCGACCTCGCCGAGGACCAGGTCGGGCTCCTGGCTGATCACCACCTCCTTGGAGATCTGGAGGTGGCCGCTGGTGTCGGTCTTGTCGGTCAGCAACGGGATGCGGTCCAGCTCGCCCTGGGTCGCCGCGTCGTAGTACTCCTTCGGGTACTGCCCCGCCCGCGCGGTGACCCGGTCCAGCACGCCGAGCGCGTGCAGGTACGGCACGGCGGCGCTCTTGAGCAGCACGATCCGCTGCGGAGGGGCGTCGAAGGTGACGTCCACGCCGCAGTTGGTCACGGTGACCGGGTAGCCGGGGGCGGCGTCGGTCGGTCCGTCGGCGCCGCCGCCGCACCCGGCGACGAGCAGCACGCACGCGGAGGCGGCGGCGGTGGCGAGGCGGCGAGCCTTCAACATCGGTTCTCCTTGACGGACGGGCGTTCAGGCGCCGGAGGCGTGCAGACGACGGATCAGGACCAGCAGGAAGGGGGCACCGAGCAGGGAGGTGATGATGCCGATCGGGATCTCCTGCGGTGCCAGCAGCACCCGGGCCAGCACGTCGGCCCAGACCAGGAGGATCGCCCCGAGCAGCGCGGCCACCGGCACCACCCGGACGTGCGGTGCGCCGACGATGCGGCGGGCCAGGTGCGGCACGACCAGGCCGACGAAACCGATGCTGCCGGCGGCGGAGACCAGAATGCCGACGCTGAGCGAGACCAGCACGAGCAGCCGGAGGCGGAACCGGTCCGGCGAGACGCCCAGGGTGTGCGCGGTCTCGTCGCCGATGGCCAGCACGTCGAGCCGCCGTCCGACGACGGTCAGGTATCCGATGGTGCCGATCAGCACCACGGCGGCGATCAGCAGCAGGGCGTTCCAGCGGGCCAGGCCCAGCGACCCGAGGAGCCAGAACATCACCGACCGGGCACCCTCGGCGGATCCGGAGGCGAAGATCAGGAAGCTGGTGGTGGCGTACAGCGCGTACCCGACGGCGACGCCGGCCAGCAGCAGCCGGATGGAGGTGACCCGGCCGCCGCTGCGCGCGATCAGGAAGACCAGCAGCGAGGCGCCGAGCGCGCCGACGAACGCGCTGGTGGAGAGCGCGTACTGGCCGAAGCCGGCGCCGGCGCCGAAGAGGATCGCGGCGGCCGCGCCGCTGGAGGCGCCGGAGTTGATCCCCAGCAGGTACGGGTCGGCGAGCACGTTGCGGACCATGGCCTGCAAGGCCACGCCGCAGACCGCCAGCCCGGCGCCGACCAGCATGCCGAGCAGGACCCGGGGCAGTCGGACCTGCCAGACGATCGCCTGCTGCGGTCCGGTCCAGCTCACCTCGCCCGGCACGCCGACGAGCTGGTGCCCGATGATCCGGGCCACCGTGAGCGGCGGGATGCCGATCGCCCCGGCCCCGACCGCGACCAGGCCGGTCAGGACCAGGCCGAGGGTCAGCGCGAGCAGCCAGAGGCCGGTCCGGCGGCGCTGCGCCGCCACACCGAGCACGTCCGTCGGGCTCGTCGGCAGGGTGGTGACGCTCACCGCTCTCCCACGCAAAGTCGTTGTTCTTGCCAAGTCTTTGCAAAAAGCTAACACCAAGATCACGCCAGCGGAAGCCGGATGAGTCGTTGTTCACGCTCCGCTCGACCCCGTGTCGCCGTGCGGACATCACACCCGCGCGCCGGTCGTCACGCGTGATCCGGACGCTAGGATCCGAGACGGTACTGGTTCGCCCCGGCCGTCCGGTCGAGGCGTCGTAAGAGGGAACCCGGTGTGAGTCCGGGACTGCCCCGCAGCGGTGAGTGGGAACGACCGCCGTCACACGCACTGGACGCCCTGTCGGGTCCGGGAAGCGACGGCCAGTAGGAGACCGGCCCAGCCGGTCGCGCCCACGAGTCCGAAGACCTGCCCGTGCCGCGTGCGCAGCCGCGCACGCCGCCGTCGGCCTCGCGGGAGGGCCCGGGCGAGGTCGGTCGTCGCACCGTGCCCTCCCCAGCCTTCCCCGGAGCCGTACCGCCGGACCTCGAGGGAAGGGAACCCTGGCGACATGACCACTCCGTTCGGCACGAGCACCGTGCTCGGCTATCCGCGCATCGGCCCGCGCCGTGAACTCAAGACCGCAGTCGAGGGCTACTGGGCCGGCCGCATCGACGAGCCGACCCTGCGGGCCACCGCCGCGCAGGTACGCGAGGAGACCTGGCGTACGTTGCACGACGCCGGCCTGTCCGCCGTACCGTCCAACACGTTCTCGCTCTACGACCACGTGCTCGACGCGGCCGTCACGGTCGACGCCGTACCCGACCGGTTCCGCCGGCTCGGCCTCGGTGAGCTGGACACCTACTTCGCCATGGCACGCGGCACCGCCCAGGAGCCGCCGCTGGAGATGACGAAGTGGTTCGACACCAACTACCACTACCTGGTGCCCGAGATCGGCCCGGACACCGCCTTCGCCGCCCGGGCCGACACGCCCCTGACCGAGTACGGGCGGGCGCGGGCGCTCGGCATCACCACCCGTCCGGTGCTGGTCGGCCCGGCCACCCTGCTGCTGCTCGCCAAGCCCACCGCCGACGCGCCGGACGGGTTCCGCCCGTTCGACCGGCTGGACGACCTCGTCGACGTCTACGCCGACCTGCTGACCGCGCTCGCCGACGTCGGGGTGCCGTGGGTGCAGCTCGACGAACCGGCGTACGTCGGCGACCGGTCCGACGCCGAGATCCGCGCCCTCAGCGCCGCCTACGCCCGCCTCGGCGCGCTGACCCACCGGCCCCGCCTGTTCGTCGCCGCCTACTTCGGCGAACTCGGCGATGCGCTGCCCGCCTTGCTGGACACGCCGATCGAGGCGATCGGGTTGGACCTGGTCGCCGGACCGGGTGACCTGGACCGGCTCGCCGGCCACGGCGCGCTGCCGGGCCGGACCGTGGTCGCCGGGCTGGTCGACGGCCGCAACGTGTGGCGGACCGACCTGCGGGCCGCTGCGGCTGTCGGCGCCACCCTCACCGGGCTCGCCGACACCGTCGCGGTGTCCACCTCCTGCTCGCTGCTGCACGTGCCGGTGGACCTGGCCGCCGAGACCGAGCTGGACCCCCGGCTACGGGACCGGTTGGCGTTCGCCCGTCAGAAGGTCGACGAGGTGGTCGCGCTCGGTCGGGTGCTGCGCGACGGGGTGGGCGAGCTGCCCGCCGCGCCTGCGCCGGTGCCGGCACAGTGGCGCGACGACGCGGTCCGTGCCCGCCTGGAGGCCCTGCGGCCCGAGCACACCCGACGCGGCCCGTACCCGCAGCGCGCCGAGGCCCAGCGCCGACGCCTCGGGCTGCCCGCGCTGGCGACCACCACCATCGGGTCGTTCCCGCAGACCGAGGCGTTGCGCCGGGCCCGGGCCGAGCACCGGGCCGGTCGCCTGGACGCGGCCGGCTACGCCGAGCGGATGCGGGCCGAGATCGCCGAGGTGGTGGCCGAACAGGAACGCCTCGGGCTGGACGTGCTGGTGCACGGCGAGCCGGAGCGCAACGACATGGTGCAGTACTTCGCCGAACACCTCGACGGCTTCGCCGCCACCGCCCACGGCTGGGTCCAGTCGTACGGCTCCCGGTGCGTACGCCCGCCGATCCTGTACGGCGACGTGACCCGGCGCGCACCGATCACGGTGACCTGGTCCCGGTACGCCCAGTCCCTCACCGACCGGCCGGTCAAGGGCATGCTCACCGGTCCGGTGACCATCCTGGCCTGGTCGTTCGTCCGGGTGGACCAGCCGCTGGCGGAGACCGCCCGGCAGGTCGCCCTGGCCCTGCGTGACGAGGCGCGGGACCTGGAGGCGGCGGGCATCCGGATCATCCAGGTCGACGAGCCCGCCCTGCGGGAACTGCTGCCACCGCGCCGCCGGGACCACGCCGGCTACCTGGACTGGTCGGTGGCGGCGTTCCGACTGGCGACCAGCGGCGTCGCCGACGCCACGGCGATCCACACCCACCTGTGCTACTCGGAGTTCGGCGAGGTGCTGCCCGCGATCGACGCCCTGGACGCCGACGTGACCAGCATCGAGGCGTCCCGTTCCCGGATGGAGATCCTCGACGACCTGGCCACCGTCGGCTACACCCGGGGCATCGGGCCGGGTGTCTACGACATCCACTCGCCCCGGGTGCCCGACGGCGCCGAGGTGGTCACCGCGCTGCGCCGGGCGGCGGCGGTCGTCGGGCCGGACCGGCTCTGGGTCAACCCCGACTGCGGGCTCAAGACCCGGGGCTACGACGAGGTCCGTCCGGCCCTGACCGCCCTGGTCCGGGCCGCCGCCTCGGTCCGCGCCGAACTGGCCGCCGACGGGCCGACGCCCGCGCCGAGCGACGCCTGACCCGTGGTGCCCGCCGGTGGGAGCCGCCCACCGGCGGGCGCCGCCGACGGACCGCACACCCGAGAGGACCGGAAGGGTCAGGGTGCGGTGGCCTTGACCACGACCGCCTCCGGGGGCGGTGGCTGCTCGGCCGGCGGGAGGCGTCGGGCCAGCCGCCGGACCGCGGTGTTGAGCACGGCGATCAGCGGTACGGCGATGAGCGCGCCGAAGATGCCGTCGAGCACCACACCGGCGGTGACCGCCAGCACCACGGGCAGCGGGTGCAGCGCCACCGCCTTGCCCATGATCCACGGCTGGAGGACGTTCCCCTCGACCTGCTGCACCACGATCACCGCGCCGAGGATGAACAGCGCGGTGACCCAGCCGCCGTCCACCAGGGCGACCAGCACCGCCACCGCGCCGGAGAGCGTGGCACCGACGATCGGGATGAACGCGCCGAGGAAGACCAGCGCGGCCAGGGCGAAGGCGAACGGCACGTCGAACAGCACCAGCGCGATACCGATGCCCACCGCGTCGATGAACGCCACCAGCACGGTGGCCCGCACGTAGGCGACCAGGGTCTGCCACGAGGCCCTGCCCGCGTCGTCGAGGCGCCAGCGGGCGGGGGCCGGGAACATCCCCACGATGAACCGCCAGATGCGCTGGCCGTCGCGGAGGAAGAAGAACATGGCGAAGAGGACCAGCAGCGCACCGGTGAAGATCTCCACCACCGTGCCGGCGGTGGAGAGCGCGCCGGTGGTCAGCGCCTGGGTGTTCTCGTTGATCCAGTTCTGCCCGGCCTGGATGTACTGGTTCAACGTGCCGTCGGAGAGGTTCAGCGGCCCGTCGCGCAGCCAGTTCTGGATCTGACCGATGCCGTCGGCCGCGTTGCGGCTGAGGTCGGGCAGGCCGGTGACGAACTCGCTGACCACCATGGTCAGCGTGCCGACCACGGCGGCCAGTCCACCGATCAGCACCACGGCGGTGGCCAGCGAACGGGGGAAGCGGGCCCGCAGCAGCCAGCCGACGGCGGGTGCCAGCAGTGCGGAGAGCAGCAGCGCCACCAGCAGGGGCACGATCACGACGCGGATGGTGCCCATGAACCGCAGCATCGCCCAGCCGACGATGCCGATGACGATGATCCGCCACGACCAGGCGGCGGCGATCCGCAACGAGTGCGGCACCCCGGCGTCGTCCCGGCTGATCGTCGAGGGATGGCCGTCCTCGCCGTCGTTGCCGGCGCGGGGCTCGGGGATGGGCCGGGCGAACTCCTCCGCACGGTCGGCCTGCCGGGTACGGTCCCGGTCCCTGGCCGCGCGTACCGACTCGCGTCCCCCGTCGTACGCCCGGCGCAGTCGGTGCCGCAGCTGCTCGAACCGGCTCAAGGGAACCCCCAGGTGAAGATCGGTCGGTACACCGTAACGGGTCGGGCCACACGCCGGCACGGTGACCAGCGGCCAGGCCGGAAACGACCGGACCGCCGCCGATCTTCGCCGGTGACGTCGGGTCGCTTCAGCCCTATCCTGGCGCTTCGTGCCCGGGTGTCCGGCCGACGCCGCCCCGGCTCGCGGGTGGGTCCCTCCGGACGCCGAGGGCTCCATCTGCCACGAGGAGGTTCCCGGGTGAGAAGGTTCGCGGTACTCGTCACCGCGGTGACGGCGGCCACGGCGGTCGCCGTACCGGCGCAGGCGCAGTCGACGTCGACCCCGACGGCGGTCACCCTCAAGCCGCCGCTGAGCGGCCTGGTCGACCGGGCCGAGCCGGCCACCGGTGCGTACGCGCCGGTGGTGGACAGCTTCGTCATCCGGGTCAACTGGAGCGACCTGCAACCGCAGCAGCAGGCCGGCACCGACCACGGCGGTGCGCTCGACACCACCGCGATCGACCAGGCGGTCACCGCCGCGAACGCGGCCGGGATGCACGCCCGGCTGCGGGTGGTCGGCGGCATCCACGCCCCGGACTGGGCGAAGACGTTGGGCGGTGCCAGCCCGATCCCGTGGTACACCAGCGGCAGCCTGGCCGGCACGATCGGTGCGTTCTGGACCAGCGAGTACGGAACGGCCTACCAGAACCTCCAGGACCGACTGGCCGCCCGCTACGACGACGAGCCCCGGATCCGGGACGTGGTGATCGCCCGCTGCACCACCGAGTTCGCCGAGCCGTACATCCGGCAGACCGGGCAGCTCCACCTGAACCGGCCCGGCCTGGAGGCGGCCGGCTACACCGGGGCGGCCGACGACCAGTGCCACCGTGACGAGATCGACGCGCACGACGTGTGGGAGCAGACCCGCTCCTACCTGGCCTTCAACCCGTACCAGCGGATCAACGAGGTGACCTGGACGGGCTCGGTGGACATGCCGTACACCCGGCAGATGATCGACTACTGCCGCACCTCACTGGGCGCCCGGTGCGTGCTGGGCAACAACTCGATGTACCCCGACCGCCCGAACAACTACTACGCGATGTGGGCGTACATCGCGGGCAAGGGCGGCCCGATCAGCTTCCAGACCGCGACCGCCGACCTGGTCTGCGCCGACCAGGACCCGTGCCCGGCGTCGACCTGGAACCAGACGCTGGAGCTGGCCCTCACCTACGGGGCGAACGCCGTGGAGCTGCCCAGGACGAAGACCGGCTACCAGAGCTGGTCGATCGCGGACGTGTCGCCGGACCACGGCCTACAGCACTACGACGACCTGCTGGAGGCCGCCGCCGGGCCGTGACGCGGCTGCGCCGGACGCGGCCGTGGGCGGTGCGTAGACTCCGAACCGGACGATCGCCCTGCTCACGGCCGCTCTCGACGCGCTATCCGGCGGCGAGCTGCGGAAGAGGCCCATGACCAAGACGTACGACGTACCCCTGCTGGTGCTGACCGTGGCGACCGGGGCGATCGACGGCGTCAGCTACCTCGCCCTGGACCGGGTCTTCACCGGCAACATGACCGGCAACGTGCTCTTCATCGGTTTCGGCCTGGCTGGGGTTCCCGGGCTGCCGGTGCTCAACAACCTGGTGGCGTTGCTGGCCTTCATGCTCGGCGCGGTGCTCGCCGCCCGGCTGACCCGGGGCGCGACGGGCCCGGCGAAGCTGCCCCGCTCCGGCCTGGTCGTGCTGGTCGCCGGTAGCGCGTCGACGCTGGCGTCGGCCGGGCTCTGGCTCGGCACCGGGTCGCCGGAGGGGATCGCGATGCTGGTCGTCACCGGGTTGTTGGCGCTGGTGCTCGGCGCCCAGGCCGCGGCGGTCCGCCACATCGGCATCCGGGACCTCTCCACGGTGGTGGTGACGATGACCATGGTCAACCTCTCGGCGGACAGCCGGGCTGCCGGAGGCGCGGGCACGGCGTGGGCCCGACGGCTCGCCGCGATCGTCTCGATGGGCCTCGGCGCCCTGGTCGCGGCGCTCCTGACACTGCGGGTCGACGGGTCCTGGGCCCTGCTGATGGCGGGGGTGGTGATGGCGGCCGGCACGGCGATGATCGCGGCGGTCCGCCGCCGGGAGATCACGGCCGCGACGCACGCGCGGGCGGGCGATCCGGCCACCTGACCGCCGCGCGACGGGCGGGCCGGTGACGCGACCTGCGGCCCCGCCGACCGGGTAACCCTGGGCGTGCTCGGTCGACACCGCAATGCCAGCATGACGGCATGGATATCTACGAGGACGAGCGGACCGTGTCGCGGGCGGATCTGGCCGCGTGGCTGCGTCAGGTGGCGAGCCAGGTGGAGGCCGGGCAGGTCTTCTACGGTGCCGCCGGCACCATCGCCGTCGCCGACCAGGTGCACTGCGAGCTGGAGATCGAGCAGGAGGGGAAGGACGAGTACTCGATCGAGATCGAGTTCTCCTGGAAGAACCCGGTGGTCGAGGCGGAGAAGCCGAAGGCCGACGCGGAGAAGACCGACGCCGAGAAGGCGGCGGCGACCGAGGCGGACGAGGAGCCGGAGACGGAGTCCTCGGCGACCGCCTGACGGCGCGCCGACCCCGTTCGGGGAGGGCCGCCGTGACCGGCGTGGGCGGCACGACCCGCTCGTCCGGTGGCGCGGCGCGCCCTCGCCGATGGCAGCGGTCGCCGCGTCGTGCTCACCGCAGCCGGCCGCGCCGACCGAACCAGTCGCGGGAGACCCGGGTGTTCAGCGCCCACAGCACCCAGAGCAGCAGGAGCCCGCCGACGCAGGTGATCGCGCCCCACAGGCCGAGCGAGGCGGTGGCCAACAGGCCGGTCAGCGCGTACGCCGGGTAGGGCGCCCACTGACGGCGGGCGGCCAGGCTCACCGCCACCAGCGTGCACGCCACGGCCATCACGGCGAAGAAGGCGGCGGCGCCGAGCGAACCGCCGTCGACCACCGCGCGGTGCGCGGTCGCCAGCGCGAACAGCAGCGCCAGTACGCCGAAGACGAGCACGGTGATCCGGACGGGTGTGGGCGTCGCGGGGTGTCGGAACGTGTCGCGGTAGCCGCCGTCGTGGACTCGTCCGACCATACCGACAACGATGGGTGTCGACACGCGACCGCAGGCCGCCACTGTCACCAATGCGACACTTTCCCGGCCTCGCTCTAAGCTTCCGGCCATGGCCAGGTACTTCGACGTGCATCCGGACAACCCGCAGCCGCGCATCATCGGTCAGGTGATCGACATCGTCCGGCGCGACGGCCTGATCGCCTACCCGACCGACTCGTGCTTCGCGCTCGGCAGCCGGCTCGGCAACAAGGCGGGCATGGACCGGATCCGGGAGATCCGCCAGCTCGACAGCGGGCACCACTTCACCCTGGTCTGCCGCGACTTCGCCCAGCTCGGCCAGTTCGTGCAGCTCGACAACGCGGTGTTCCGGGCGGTGAAGGCCGCCACCCCGGGCGGTTACACCTTCATCCTGCCGGCCACCCGCGAGGTCCCGCGCAGACTGCTGCACCCGCGCAAGAAGACCGTGGGCGTCCGCATCCCCGCGCATCCGGTCACCCGCGCGCTGCTCGACGAGTGGGGCGAGCCGTTGCTGTCGAGCACCCTGCTGCTGCCCGGCGACGAGGAGCCGATGACCCAGGGCTGGGAGATCAAGGAACGCCTCGACCACGCCGTGGACGCGGTGGTCGACGCGGGGGAGTGCGGCACCGAGCCGACCACGGTGATCGACTTCTCGGACGGTGAGCCGGAGGTCGTCCGGGTCGGCGCCGGTGACCCGGCCCGCTTCTCCTGACCACCCACCGCACCCCGGTCAGGGGCGGTGTCGCCGAACGGCCGACGCCTGACGGGTGGGGCGGCGCAACACCGCGATCCGGTCGCCCCGGGTCCGCACCGACGTGCGCCCACCACGTCGGCGCCGCACCGTCAGGTCGAAGGTGTGCCCACCGACCCGTACCCCCTCCAGCGTGAGGTCCGGCAGCCACGGCGGCAGGTGCGGGTCGAGGAGGATCGCCCGCAGCGGCGCGGCCGGGCGCAGCGCCAGCAGCGCCTGCACCAGCGCGACGACCGCGCTGGCCGACCACGCCTGCGGAGAGCACGAGTTCGGGTAGACCCCGGGATGCGGGAAGGTGTCGCGGGGCAGGCCGCTGAGCACCTCGGGGAGGCGGTGCTCGGCGAAGAGGGCCGACGCCGCGAACGTCCCCTCGGCCAGCCGGTGCAGGTGGTCCCAACAGCCGTACCGGGCGAGCCCGAGGCCGATGGTGCCCGCCTCGACCGGCCAGACACTACCCCGGTGGTAGCTGAACGGGTTGTACGCCGGGTGCGTGGCGGAGAGAGTGCGGATGCCCCACCCGCTGAACATGTCCGGCGCGAGCAGCCGGTCGGCGACCACGGGCGCGATCCGGGCCGGCACGATGCCGGAGGCGAGCAGGTGCCCGTCGTTGGAGTTGACCGAGCGCACCGGCCGCCCGTCCGGGCCGAGGGCCATCGCGTAGCAACCCCGGTCCGGCATCCAGAAGGCGTGGTGGAACCGGCGACGCAGGGCCCGCGCCCGCCGCACCAGGGCCGCGCCCGTCGCGGGATGACCGGTCACCGTGAAGATCACGGCCGCGTGCCGCAGGGCGGCGTACCAGTACGCCTGCAACTCGCTGCTCGCGATCGGGTTCGGCACCGGCCGACCGTGTTCGTCGACCACCGCGTCGTCGGAGTCCTTCCAGCCCTGGTTCTTCACGCCGACCCGGGAGCGGCAGTGGTACTCCAGGAACCCGTCGTGGTCCTGGTCGCCGAACCGGTCGAGCCAGTCCAACGCGCGCCGGGCCGCCGGCAGCAGCGCGCGGACCGTGTCGAGGTCCGCCGTCCAGGCGTAGTACTGGCCGAGGAACATGAGGAGGTCCGGCGCGGTGGACCAGTCACCGTGGTAGTGCGACAGCGGGTCGAGACCGAGCGCGGACACCGGCCCCTGGCGCGCCTCGTGCAGCGGCTTGCCGGGCTCCTCGTCGCGCCAGTCGTCGATGCGCCGTCCGAGGTGGGCGGCGTTGAGTCGCAGACTGTCGGCGAGCATCGTCGGGCCGGCGAGCATCGCCTGCCACGAGGCGGTCATCGTGTCCCGGCCGAAGATCTCCTGATAGATCGGCAGGCCGGCGATGGGTGCGGTCGGGCCGGACGGCTCGCCGAGGGGTAACCCGGCCAGGTCCTCCGTCGCGCATCGCCAGGCCGCCGTCACGTCGAAGTTGGTGCTGGTCAACTGGGTGAACTCGCGTTCCAGCCGGGTGCGGGCCGCACCGGCGAGGTCACCGGAGTCGATGAAGCTCGGCGGTGGCGCGACGAGCCGTTCGCCGTCGAAGACGGGCTCGACGAGGATCTCCACCTGCCGACGTCCGCGGGTCGGCAGCGCCAGGTCGACCTCGAAGCCGTCGTCGGCGTACCGGAGCGGCTGGTCCGTCCGGGCCCGGATCGCCACCGCCCGGTCCAGGCCGTCGCAGCGGTAGATCAGACGGAGCTCCCGCTGCGCCGGGTCCCACCGGCGCTCGACCGTGCCGGACTGCACCCGCCGGCCCCGTTCGGCCTCGCCGGTGTCCGCGAAGTCGGCGTCCAGCTCGATGCGCAGTCGCAGGTCCAGCGCTGTGTCGGCGTAGCTGAGCACGGTCAGCCGGGTCCGCAGCCCCGCCCCCACGAACCGGGCCACGGTCAGGTACGCCGCCCGCGAGGGCAGTTCGTCACCGGCACCCAGCTCGGCGTAGGACAGTTGGGCGTACCCCTGGACGGTGGCCGTGCTGAACGGCACCGGCTCCCGTCCGTCGACGGTGATGCGCTCGGTGTGCAGCACCCGGGTGTTGCGGGCGAAGAATCCCTGCGGCCCGGTGCCGGTGATCCGGCCCCGGACGTCGGTGACCAGCGTGCTCCAGCCGCTGGCCAGATAGAGCAGGTCGGGGCGGACGCGCAGATTGCGGACCCGGCTCATCCGTTCCCCCTGGCCTGCGGTGGACCTGGCGTGGCGACGGTGCGACACGCGGCGGCGTCGGTCGGCGGTTCCTACCCCCTCGCCGCCCGGGTACACCTGTAGGCATGGCGCGGGGGAGGGTTCCGTGGCTCGGAACCCTCCCCCGCAGGTGCGGGTCGGATCAGCCGGTGAATCGGAAGTAGGTGCGGTACTGGAAGCCGTTGTCCAGGGTCAGGACGAACTCACGGCAGGTGCCGGCCCAGGCGGGGTCGGTCTTCCAGACGTAGTTGTACTGGCCTCTGGCATTGGCGGACATGCCGGAGTTGCCGGGATTGGCGGCGGCCACCGGGAGCGGTCGCGGCGTGACCGAACCGTCCGGGTTGACCGTCTGCAGCGTGTCGCAGTCGACCAGGCGGGAGTACGGCGAGTTGCTGGCCAGGATGTCCAGCCCCCGGTTTGCGGCGAGTTGGAACTTCATCGGTGCCGCGTCCCCGGCGGGCAGCGTGTTCAGGCCGGGCGCTGCGGTGCGGCCGACGAAGTCGCCCCGGCAGGACGGGTGCGTGTCGAACGCCTCGGTGTTGTCGTCGCGGTTGGTGGTGCCCTGCACCGCGCTGTAGCCGAGACCCCGGCGGGCGAACGAGGACCAGAGGGTGCAGGCGTTGTCGCCGCCGGTCAGCGCCGCGTCGGCGGCGATGATTGCGTTGCGGCCGACCACGAAGCCCGGCCCGCAGCCCTGCATCTTCAACCCGTCCATCACGAGCTGCATGGCGAGGTTGTTGCCGCCGGTGTTCCAGTCGCCGTAGACGTTCGGGTTCAGACCGTGCCGGTCGATCAGGTCCCAGGTGACGTCCCAGAGGACGGCGGCCCAGCCGTGCCCGATGCCGTGCGGCGCGGCCAGCGAGGTGCCGTTCAGCCAGCCGCCGGTCTTGATGCTGTCGTAGGTGAACGGCTGCGTCTCCATGTTGCGCGAGTACGGCCGGGGGCGCAGCCCGTTGCCGGTGCGGTCGGACTGATAGAGCACGTACGGCACCAGGCCCCGCGAGCCGTCGGCGGTGTCGAGGGCCGGGTCCAGCAACGTGGTGATCGCGAAGAAGTCGCTCCAGCCCTCGCCCATCTGCTCGTTGCCGGTCAGGCAGTTGATTCCCGGGCCGCCGGTCAGCCGCAGCGAGATGCCGTGGCCGTACTCGTGGATGATGATGCCGGCGTCGAGGTCGCCGTCGCGCATACCGGGGTGGCTGGGGTGCTTGCGGACCGACCCGGTGACCGTGCCGTCGGCGATCGCGGCCTTGATGGTGGTGCCGTCGGCCTGGGTGACCGCCACCGCGGGGATGGTGACCGGCGCGGTCGTCATGGCACCGGTGAGCACCGGCGCGGCTCCGGCCGCGTTGTGCGCGACCACCACCGCGTCGGCGCCGAGTGACTCGGCGATCTGGGTGCGCAGCAGGTAGGTGCAGGCGGTGGTGCCGCCGTCGACCACCGCGACCCAGCCGTCCTCGGGCAGCGAGGCCGGGTACGACGAGGCGGCGCAGCCGGTGCCGCCGTGCACGAACGGGCGGGCGGACAGACCGGCGCCAGTCGGTGCCGGGCTGTAGCGCGACCAGGTGGCGTCGAACGACCCGACCCCGTCGACGACGACCTGGTTCTGCGCGCCGAACTGGTTGCCCGGCCACAGGTACATCTGCATCCGGGGTACGCCGACGCCGTCCACCGCCGGGGTGGAGAAGTTGGCGTTGTTCGAGCCGCCGCCGTCGGCCGCCTCGGCGCGGACGTAGTCGCCGCCGACACCGCCGCGACCGTAGTTGTTGGCCTGGAAGTTCCCGGACGCCTCGTCGAAGCCGTAGCGGTACGAGACGTCGTGGATGATGTTGTTCCAGTAGAACAGGTTGGCGGTGGCCGCGTCCCGGTAGCTCTGCGGGTTCTCGCCCAGGTCGAGCGGGAAGTTGAAGGTCAGGTTCGGGCCGCCGTCCGGGCTGCTGCCGAAGTCCGGCGCGTTGTTGTTGTCCTGGTCCTGGTACGCGTGGACGTTGTTGCCCTGGGTGGTGGTGAACTCCGGACCGGGCACGCCGTCGGTGTCGTGCCACCCGTGCGGCGAGGCCAGCGCGTCCGCCGGGTCGGTCACCACGGCGCGGGGGCCGTCGTTCGGGCTCTCCGTCGGGTAGCCGTAGACGTGGTAGCTCGACCCGTCCCGCACCGGGTCGGGCGTGCCGAGTGGCGCGGAGCGCCGAGCCGGCATCGTCCGGCCGGAGACCGGGTGCAGGGTCTCGGCGAGGTCGTCGGTGTGTTCGTGGGTGGTCCAGTCGTCGGCGTCGAGCAGGTCGCCGCTCTCCGCGTCGACGGTGGCGTTCCAGAGATGCGCGTCGGTGGCGTCGTCGATGACGAGTTGCCAGGCGAGGCGGAGCCCGGCGTCGGTGGGCTGCCAGCCGAGCTTGGCCGGGATGGGCTCCTCGGAGATGCCGCTGCCGCTGACGACGGTGCCCTGCGCCGGGCCGCCGGTGCGGCTCATCACCCGGGTGTTGGTGGGTGTGGGCAGGTCCAGGGCGTCGGCGGCGGCCTCGACGGCGTCGACAGCGTCCAGGTCGGGGGTGGTGGCCCCGGCGGTCAGGCCGGCCACGAGGGTGTCGCCGACGAAGACGACGCTGCCGTCGCGGGCGACGTTGACCGTCGCGGTGGCCCCGAAGATCTCCAGCTTCTTGTGGCGCTGGGCGAGGTTGACGTGGGTGACGCCGGTGTGCCGGCTGGTGTAGCTGGACACCACGGCGAGATCACCGAGGTCGGCGGCGGTCACCCCGTGCCGGGTCGGGTCGGCGCGCAGGTAGGCGGCGGCGATGTCCTCCGGGGCGCCCTGGTTCGGGCCGGTCAGGAAGATCTCGTGGGACCTGAGGGGTTCCTCCGGGGCCGCCGCGGCGGGCTTCGCGGCGACCGAGGTCAACGAGGCGACGAGGGCGGTGGACAGCAGCAACGCGCCGCTGCGGCGAGCGCGTGACGAGCGGGGTTGTCGGGGCACTTCTGCTCCTTCGGGGGTGGAAAGGACAGCACGGAGCGCCGATCCACGACCGGGCGGTCCGTCACGGCGGCCGTGACGCTCGCGGTGCGGTCACGGTGCGTGACCGTGTCCGTGCGAGGTGGATCGCGTCGACGCTACGGCGCAGCTCACGGCCGGTCATCCGACGGATGTTCAAATATTTCGATCTATTGCTCCTACGTCTGTCGTGCGACCGTTCCGAGCTGCGGCAATGCGTCGTCGGTCCGTACGTCGCGCGCGTAGACACTGTGTGTATAGCCCGCGTGTATAGTGGCACTCATGTCTGTCGGTTACGCCCTACTGGGTCTGCTGGAGCAGGGCCCGCGACACGGTTACGACCTCAAGCGCTCCTACGACGACCAGTTCGGTCGCGGGCGGTCGCTGCACTACGGCCAGGTCTACGCCACGCTCGCCCGGTTGCTCAAGAACGGTCTCGTCGAGGTCCAGTCCGAGCCCGGCGAGGGCCCGGACCGCAAGCGGTACGCGATCACCGAGGCCGGCGTCACCGACGTCGAGCAGTGGCTGGCCCGACCGGAGCAGCCCGAGGTCTATCTCCAGAGCAAGCTCTACACCAAGGTCGTCCTGGCGCTGCTGACCGACCGTGACGCGGTCGACCTGCTCGACGTGCAGCGCGCCGCCCACCTGGCGCAGATGCGGGAGCTGACCCAGCGCAAGCTCGCCGGTGACCTGGCCGACCAGCTCGTCTGCGACCACGCCCTGTTCCACCTGGAAGCCGACCTGCGCTGGTTGGAGCTGACCGCCGCCCGGCTGGACCAGCTCCGCGCGCAGGTGCGAGAGGAGATGCGATGAACCCCGCAACGGACGCCCCGCTGCTGGAGGCGGAGGAGCTGGTCAAGACGTTCGGCGCCACCACGGCGCTGGACGGCGCGTCGCTGCGGGTGCACGCCGGTGAGGTGCTCGCCCTGATGGGCCCGTCCGGCTCCGGCAAGTCCACCCTGCTGCACTGCCTGGCCGGGATCGTCATGCCGGACTCCGGTCGGGTCCGCTACGCCGGCCAGGATCTGGTCGCCCTGTCCGACCAGCGGCGCAGCGCGCTGCGCCGGACCGAGTTCGGCTTCGTGTTCCAGTTCGGGCAACTCGTGCCGGAGCTGACCTGCCAGGAGAACGTGGCCCTGCCGTTGCGGCTGTCCGGCGTCCGTCGGCGGGAGGCGGCGCGCCGCGCTGCCGAGGCGTTGGCCCGGCTGGAGGTCGGCGACGTGGCGGACAAGCGCCCCGGCGAGGTCTCCGGCGGTCAGGGCCAGCGGGTGGCGGTGGCCCGCGCGCTGATCACCGGTCCTCGGGTGATCTTCGCCGACGAGCCGACCGGTGCGCTCGACTCGCTCAACGGCGAGCGCGTGATGCGCCTCTTCGTCGAGGCGGCCCGGCAGACGGGCGCCGCGGTCGTGCTGGTCACGCACGAGGCGCGGGTGGCCGCGTACTCCGACCGGGAGGTCGTGGTGCGCGACGGCACGGTCCGCACCCCGGCGCAGGTCCGATGAGCGCGGGGACGCGACGTGGCGGGTTGGCCTGGCTGGAAGACCTGGCGCTGGGCGTACGGCTCAGCGTGGCGGGCGGCCGGTCCGGCTGGACCCGACTGGCCCTGATCTCGGTCGGTGTGGGCCTCGGGGTGGTGCTGCTGCTGACCGCCGCCGCCCTGCCCACGCTGGTCGCCGCGCGCGGCGACCGGGAGGCGGCCCGCCTGCCGGGCCCGGCGGTGTCCGCACCCGGGCCGGAGACCCTGCTGACCGTGGATGTGGAGTCGCGCTACCGGGGCACCGACGTCAACGGCTGGCTGGTGCGGCCCGAGGGGGAGCGGTCGCCGCTGCCCCCCGGTGTCGACCGCCGGTTGGCGCCGGGGGAGATGGTCGTCTCGCCGGCCCTGGCCGCAGTGCTCGACTCGCCCGACGGCGCGCTGCTGCGGGAGCGGTGGGGTGGCCGGGTGGTCGGCACCATCGGCCCCGACGGGCTGGCCGGCCCGGGTGAACGACTCTTCTACCTGAACTCGGAGCAGGTGGACGAGGAGTCCCTCGGTGCCCGGCGGATCGACGCGTACGGCGGTGACGGCCCGCAGGAGTCCGGGGGAGTGCCACCGGTGCTGCTGGTGCTGGGCGTGCTGGGCCTGGTGGTCCTGTTGCTGCCGGTGATGATCTTCGTGACCACGGCGGTGCGGTTCGGCAGTGAGGCCCGCGACCGCCAGCTCGCCGCGATCCGGCTGGTCGGTGCGGACAGCGCGATGACCCGGCGGGTGGCGGCGGGGGAGAGCCTCGTCGGCGCGGTGCTCGGGTTGGCGCTCGGGGCGGTCGGATTCGCCGGCGTCCGTGGGGTGGCCGGCGACCTGCTGCCGCCCGGGTTCAGCTTCTTCGCCGCCGACATGCGTCCGGTGCCCGGGTTGGCGCTGCTGGTCGTGGTGCTGGTGCCGACCGTCGCGGTCCTGGTCACCCTCTCCGCGCTGCGGCGGGTGGTGATCGAGCCGCTCGGCGTGGTCCGGCGCGGCAGCGAGCGTCATCGTCGGTTCTGGTGGCGGCCACTGCCGTCACTTGTCGGACTCCTCCTGCTCTACCCGCTGGTCGGCGGTCTCCCCGAGCAGGCCGGCGGCCTGCTGGTGGAGCTGCAACTCGCCGCCGGGGCGACGCTGCTGCTGGTCGGGGTCGTCCTGCTGTTGCCGTGGCTGGTGCAGGCGACGGTGCGGCGGCTGGGTGGCGGCGGCGTCGCGTGGCAGCTCGCGGTCCGCCGGTTGCAACTGGACAGCGACACCGCGGTCCGCGCCGTCTCCGGTATCGCCGTGTCGGTGGCCGGTGTGATCGCCGTGCAGGGAGTGCTCGGCGCGGCGCAGACGCACAGTGCGAGCGACCTGAGCCCGGACGACGACTTCCAGGCCGTGGTCTTCGTCTATGAGCCGGGCGTGCCCGACGGTCCCGCGCGGACCTGGGCCGAGGCGCTGGCCGACACGGTCGGGGTGCGGGCCACCAGCGGGGTGGCGGACCTGGGCACCGCCCCGGACGCGGCACAGGTCCATCGGGTCTACATCGCCGACTGCGTGGCCCTGCGCCAGTACGCCGAGCTGCCCACCTGTGCCGACGGTGACAGCTTCGCCGGCCCTGGTGGCGCGTCGACGGCTGCGGGCACCACACTCACCTTCGACGACGACGGCACGCCGATCCGCTGGACGGTGCCGGCCGAGGTCCCCACGGTGCGGCAGTACTCCACGCTGGTCGTGGCGGACTTCCTGCTCACCCCGGGCGCGGTGGAGGTGCCGCCGGTCAACCCGAGCAGCGTGCTCGTCGCGTACGACCCGGCCGACCGGGACGCGGTGGAGCGGTTGCGCAACACCGTCGCGAGGGTGGACCCGACGGCGGTCGTGCAGACGTTCGAGGAACGCCGTACCTCCTCGGTGCTGGCCGGTTACCAGCAGGCGCTCCAGATCGGCGCGGTCGTCCTGCTGCTGGTCATCGGCGCGAGCATGTTGGTCAACATCCTCGAACAGTTGCGCGAGCGGCGGCGGCCGTTGGCGGTGCTCAGTGCGTTCGGCGCGCGCCGCCGCAGCCTCTCCGGGTCGGTGCTCTATCAGGTGGCGATCCCGGTCTCGCTGGGCATGCTGCTGGCGGTCGTGACCGGAAGCGCGGTGGCGGCCCTGCTCCAGTCGGTCGCCGGCATCGCCGTCGGCGTCAACTGGGGGGCGATCGCCGGGGTGTCCGGCACCGCCGCGGTGCTGGTGCTCGCGGTCACCGCCGCCAGCCTGCCACTGCTGTGGCGGTTGACCCGGGCCGAGGGGCTGCGCAGCGAGTAGCCGGGCAGGACCTGCGGATTCGCGGCGTGCCTCCGGGCGCGCCGCGAATCCGCGGCGAGCGGCTCCTCGCCGCCGCCCGCAGGCTTTCGTGCCCGCCGAGTAAAAGTTCACGCCACTGTGCACGAAAGTATCGACGGTTCGTGATATGCGGGCTACGCTCCGAGCGAATCGTCGTCGATCCGAGGGGTGGCCATGTCCCGTCGCACCGGAAGGCCCTCCTACCTGCAGACCCCGCCGGCCTCGGCGCATCGGACCTCTAGCCTGTCGATCCTCGGCGCCGTCACGGCAGTGCTGGTGGTGGCCCTGGTGGGCGGGCTGGTCGGGTTCACCCTCGGACGGCCGGACGACACCGAGTCGCGGATCGCCGACATGCGCGCCGCGGAGGTCGAACGGGACGCGCGCCAGATCGTCGAACTGACCGACCTGGCACGCCGCACCGGCCAGCAGATGGCGCCGATCCTGGTGGCCGTGCGGGAGAACGGGGAGTCCGGGCGGGCTCCCGAGCCGACGCAACTGGACCAGTGGCGGCAGACCATGCGCCAGCTCACCGAGGCGTACGCCGACCCACCGTCGGGCAGCACGGCCACCAACGTCGCCCGGGGCGGCCTGCGCAGCGCCGTGGCCCAGGCCACCGTCGCGGTCGACGCCGTCGCCCTGGCGGCGTCCGTGCCCGACGCCCTGCGCCGCGACCACCTGACGCTGGCCGCCCGGCAGGCCACCCTCGCCGCGACCACCTGGTCGGTGGCCGCGACGCAACTCGACCAGATCAACATCGACGCCGGCAACGGCCACCAGCACGTGCACCTCGACACCGGTGAGGCCGACGGCGCCCTCACGCCCGACGGCGCCGCCGAGGGCACCGGCGGCTGACGGGCTGTTCGTCCACCGCCGGTACGACTACCGTTGCGGGGCGGCGACGGGCCGCAGACCGGGGGTGGACGAGGACATGGGTGCCGGCACGCTTCTCGCGGTCAGCGACCTGCACGTGGGCTACGCCGAGAACCGGCAGATCGCTGCGGAGCTGCGACCCCGCTCCGACCAGGACTGGCTTCTCGTCGCCGGGGACATCGGTGACGCGTACGCCGATGTGGAGTGGACCCTGCGGACCCTCACCGAACGCTTCCACACCGTGGTCTGGGCACCGGGCAACCACGAACTGTGGACCCCTCGGCACGACCCGGTGGACCTGCGCGGCGAGCAGCGGTACGACCACCTCGTCGAGTTGTGCCGCACGCTCGGCGTGCACACCCCGCAGGACGAGTACCCGGTCTGGCGGGGTCCCGGCGGGCCGGTGGTCGTCGCCCCGCTGTTCGTCGGCTACGACTACTCGTTCCGGGCGCCCGGCACCACCACCAAGGAGGAGTCGCTGGCGCGGGCGTACGCCACCGGGATCGTCTGCACCGACGAGTTCATGCTGCACCCGGATCCGCACCCGAGCCGCGAGGCGTGGTGCTGGGAGCGGGTGGCGTACACCCGGCAGCGCCTGGACGCCTGTGACCCGAGCCTGCCGACCGTCCTGGTCAACCACTACCCGCTGGTCCGCGAACCGACCGACGTGCTGCGCCACCCGGAGTTCGCCCAGTGGTGCGGGACGGAACTGACCGCCGACTGGCACGTCCGGTACCGGGCGGCGGCGGTGGTCTACGGTCACCTGCACATCCCCCGGACGACCTGGCACGACGAGGTGCCGTTCCAGGAGGTGTCGCTGGGCTATCCGCGCGAGTGGAAGCCCCGGGGCGGACGACCCGAGCTGCCGCGCACGGTGGTGTTCGGCGGCGCGTCGGCGACCCGTACGCCGGACGTCGGCAGCGGTCGGGCCGGCTGAGGCTCAGCCCTCGGTCCACCCGTGCCGGGTGGCGATGCGGATCACCTGGTCCCGCAGCCGGACGATCTGACCCGCGGTGAGGTCCGGGGCGGCCTGGATGAACGCCTCGGTCACCTCGGCGCGCAGCGCCGCGGCGGAGAGCACGTCACAGGTGGCGTCCTCGTCGTACTCCTCGGTGTCGGCGGTCGCGACCGGGGCGGCGAGCGGACGGCGCTCCGACGCGACGACCCGGACGTCGTAGCCCTTGAGGCCCCGCTCGCCCTCCTTGATCTGGAACTCCACCCTGGTGCCCGGTGTGATGGCCTGCTTGCCCTCCATCAGGTCGTTGGCGTGGACGAAGACGTCCTCACCACCCTCTTCCGGGGCGATGAACCCGTACCCCTTCACCTCGTCGAACCGGACCACGCGCCCTACCGCCACAGCACTTCCCCTCCACTGACCTGCCACCCGCCGCCGTACCGCCGCATCCCGACCCCGTGCCGGCCCACCGCCGCTTCATCGGCGGCGGTGAAGCGGAAGCCCTCGGTGAGTTCACCCTACGTCCGGTGGCCGGTCCGAACCATCGTCCGGGCCGCGTCCACACCGTCCACTCAGTCCGCGTCCCAGCGGGCGAGATCGCGCAGCCACGCCTGCGCCGAACCGTCCGACGGCGCCCGCCAGTCGCCGCGCGGGGAGAGCGAACCACCGGCGACGACCTTCGGGCCGTTCGGCATCGCCGAGCGCTTGAACTGGGCGAAGCCGAAGAACCGGCGGCAGAAGACCTCCAGCCAGCGGCGGATCTCCGGCAGGTCGTAGGCGACCCGCTTGTGCTCCGGGAAGTGGGGCGGCCACGTGCCCGCCGCCGAGTCGTGCCACGCGTGCCAGGCCAGGAAGGCGATCTTCGACGGTCGGAAGCCGTAGCGCAGCACGTGGAAGAGGGTGAAGTCCTGCAACGCGTACGGGCCGATGCTGCTCTCGGTGGACTGGAGTTCCGCGCCCGGCACCAGCTCCGGGCTGATCTCGGTGTCCAGCACCGCGCGCAGCGTCTCGCCCACCTCCTCGTCGAACTGGCCGCTGCCGATCACCCACCGGATCAGGTGCTGGATGAGGGTCTTCGGCAGGCCCGAGTTGACGTTGTAGTGGCTCATCTGGTCGCCGACGCCGTACGTGCACCAGCCCAGTGCCAACTCGGACAGGTCACCGGTGCCGAGCACGATGCCGCCGCGCTGGTTGGCGAGCCGGAACAGGTAGTCGGTGCGGAGCCCGGCCTGCACGTTCTCGAACGTCACGTCGTAGACCGGTTCGCCGGCACCGAACGGGTGACCGAGTTCCTGGAGCATCAGCCGCGCGGTGGCGGTGATGTCCAGCTCGGTCGCGGTGACCCCGAGCGAGCGCATCAGCTTGTGGGCGTTGTCGCGGGTGTGCGCGCTGGTCGCGAAGCCCGGCATGGTGAACCCGAGGATGTCGCTGCGCGGCCGGCCCGCCCGGTCCATCGCCCGTGCCGCGACGATCAGGGCGTGGGTCGAGTCCAGGCCGCCGGAGACCCCGATGACGACCTTCGGGTCGCCGGTCGCCGCCAGCCGCTGGTGCAGGCCGGCGACCTGGATGTGGTACGCCTCGTAGCAGTCCTGCGCCAGGCGCGCCGCATCCGACGGCACGAACGGGTACCGCTCGACCCGCCGCCGCAGCCCGAGGTCCCGCGTCGGCGGCTCCAGCCGGAACCGCACCTCGCGGAAGCCGCCGGTGCGTCCCGCGTGCGCCCGCCGGTTGTCGTCGAACGTGCCCATCCGGAGCCGTTCCTGCCGCAGCAGGTCCAGGTCGACGTCGGCCACCGCGTGCCGCTCGTCGGCCGGGAACCGGTCGGTCTCGGCGAGCAGGACCCCGTTCTCGTAGATCATCGTCTGGCCGTCCCAGGACAGGTCCGTGGTGGACTCGCCCAGACCGGCCGCCGCGTAGACGTACGCGGCCAGGCAGCGCGCCGACGCCGACCGGCACAGCAGCCGACGGTCCTCGGCCCGACCCACCGTGATCGGGCTACCGGAGAGGTTGACCAGGACGGTCGCGCCCGCCAATGCCGCCTCGGCGCTCGGCGGCACCGGCACCCACAGGTCCTCGCAGACCTCGGCGTAGAGCACCAGGCCGGGCACGTCCTCGGCGGTGAACAGCAGGTCCACCCCGAACGGCACCTCGGCGCCGCCGAGCCGGATCGTCCCGCCGCGCTCGTCGACCCCCGCGCCGATCTGCCGGGCCTCGTAGAACTCCCGGTAGTTCGGGATGTACGACTTCGGCGCCACGCCCAGCACCCGACCCCGGTGCACCAGCACCGCGCAGTTGTAGACCCGGCCCCGGTGCCGCAGCGGCGCACCGACGACGAGCACCGGCAGCAGCTCCGCCGACTCCGCCACCAGGTGCGCCAGCGCCGTCTCCACCTCGTCCAGCACCGCGTCCTGGAGCAGGAGATCCTCGATCGAGTAGCCGCACAGGCCCAGTTCCGGGAAGACCGCCACGGCCACCCCCTCGGCGGCGCACCGGCGGGCCTGCCGCAGGACGGCCTCGGCGTTGGCGGTGGGCTCGGCGATGCGCGTACGCCCGGTGCAGGCGGCGACCCGGACGAACCCGTGCTGGTAGACGGAGCGGAAGTTCACCGCACCATCATCGCCGAACCCGTCCCGGCCCCGGCCGGGACCCGACGCTGCCGCTGACCGACGCTGCCGCTGACCGACGCTGCCGCTGACCGACGCTGCCGCTGACCGACGCTGCCGCTGTGACGCAGGCGACGCGTCGCATCCGGTCACCGACCGTTCGCCTGATTGTGTCCCCCGGGTCCGATCCCCATGATCGGACCGGCCGGACCGCCGACACCGGGGTCCGGCCCGTTCGCGCCGGTCACCGCAGGTCGCGGCGTGTAGGTGCGGCACCGGAGGGGCAGGAATGGGCAGTGACGTCGTGGCGAGTCTCGTCGGCGGGCTGTTCTGCCTGCTGGTGGTCGCCGTACTCGGCGGGGCGACGGTCGCCTACAACCGTCTGGTCCGCCGCCGCAACCAGGTGCGGGCCTCCTGGGCCCAGATCGACGTGCAGCTCAGCCGCCGGCACGACCTGATCCCGAACCTGGTCGAGACCGTCAAGGGGTACGCGGCGCACGAGCGTGACGCGTTGACGGCGGTGTCCGCCGCCCGCAGCGGTGCGCTGGCCGCCGCCACCACGCCCGGCCTGGCGGGCCGGGCCGGTGCCGAGACCGTGCTGACCGAGGCGGTCGGCCGACTGCTCGCGCTCGCCGAGGCGTACCCGGACCTGCGGGCCGACCGGAACTTCGCGGCGTTGCAGGCCGAACTGTCCCGCACCGAGGACCGGATCGCCTACGCCCGGCAGTTCTACAACAGCGCGGTGCAGACGTACAACACCACCGTCGAGTCCGTCCCCACCAACCTGGTCGCCCGCGTGGCCGGCTTCCGGACGCGGGACTACTTCGAGGCCGGGACGGGCGAGCGCGGCACCGTCGGAGTCCGCTTCCCGGGCCCGGGCGCGTGATGGACGGTCGTCTCCTGCTCGACCTGACGGTGGGGCTGGGCGCCCTCGCCGGCTGGCTGCTGCTCTACGGTGTGCTCCGGTGGGTCACCCGGCCCGCCGCCGTGTCGCCCGCGCCGGCCACCCCGGAACTCGGCGCCGAACCGCCCGCCGTGGTCAACCTGCTGGTCAACCGCTGGTCGCTGACCGAGGACGCCGCCGAGGCGACCCTGCTCGACCTCGCCGCCCGGGGCTTCTTCGAGGTACGCCAGCCCGGTGCCGACCCGATGCAGAGCACGGTGCACCTGCCGGCGGCTCCGCCCGACGAGGCCGGGCTGCGTCCGTACGAGCGACTGGTGCTCGACCGGGTGCGGGGGCTCGCGGTGGACGGCGTCCTGCCACTGACCGCGCTGACCTTCCGCGACGAGGCCCGGGCCCGGGCGTGGAACAAGCGGCTGCGCGGGCAGGTGGTCGCCGACGCCCGTGCCGCCGGGCTGTCCCGGCGGCGCTTCGGCCCGCGCGTGACCGCTCTGCTGGTCGGCGCGGCGCTGGTCGCCGCCGTGGTGGTCGGCCTGGCCGCGCTGCACCACGCGAGCTGGCATCCGACGTCGGGCAACTACCCGTTCATCGCCGGGATCGCGGTCTTCGTCCTGCTCTCCACGCTCGCCGGGGCCTCGCCCGGCGAACGCGACACGGTGCTCGGCCGCCAGGCCGCGGCACGGTGGCTCGGTGTCCGGGCCTGGCTGCGCGGGCACGAGCAGTTCGACGAGCTGCCCCCGGCCGCGGTCGCGATCTGGGACCGCTACCTGGGTTACGGGGCTGCCGTCGGCGCCACCCACCTGGCCAGCGCGGTGCTCGACCTCGGCCTCGGCGACCGCACGTCGGTCTGGTCGTCGTACGGCGGCACGTGGCGCCGGGTCCGCGTCCGCTATCCCCGGCTGTTGCTCCGCTACGGCCGCTCGGTGCCGCGCCTGCTGGCCGGCGGCGCGACCGGCGTCGCCGTCGGCGGTTACCTGCTCACCGTCGTCGGGCCGACGTTCACCCTCACTCCGTCGACGGTGAACCAGGCCGCACGGATCTTCGACCTCGTGCGCAACGGCGTCGTCGTGCTGACGGTCCTGGTGCTGCTGTCCGGGATCCACACCCTGGTCCGCACCCTGGTGGACCTGGTCACCGAGCGCACCGTCACCGGTGAGGTGCTCTGGGTCGAGGTGTGGCGCAGCACCACTCAGGGCGAGAACCGCCCGGCCCGGCCCTGGCTGCACTACCTGGCCGTGGACGACGGCACCGCCGACCGCACCACCGCGTGGGGGCTGCCCAGCGAGTGGGCGAGCCGCTGCCACGACGGCGACATGGTGACCCTGCGGGTACGGCCCTGGTCACGGCGGGTCGTCGAGCTGTCGGTGGTCGGGCACGGCCGCTCCCGGCTCCCCACCGGCACGGTCGCGCCCGACCCCGTCGGCCCGCCGTCAGCCGGTGGTGGATCCGGGCCGGTCGCGCCGCCGCCCCCGCCGACCGCCACGCCGTGACGTCGACCGCCGCGCCGACCGGTCGTCGGACCCCGCACCGTCCCCGGTCCGGGCCGCCGCCTCCCGCGCGAGCATGGTCGCCCGCGAGGCCAGCTCGTCCACCCGGCCCCGCAGCCGCTCCACGGTGACGTCGCCCGCGTCGGCGTCGGAGAACTCGCCGAGCAGCCGGGTGTAGTCGCTGACCAGCCGCGCGTATCCCCGGCCCGTGCTGCGGGCGGAGAGCTGGCCGTACCGCTGGTCGAGGTCGACGATCTGCTGTGCCAACCCGGCTGTCGCGGCGCTGAGCGCGCTGCGCTCGTCGGCCCGGTCGTCGCGTCGGCGTCGCCGCGCGGCGGCCAGCCGGCCGGCCCGCCGTCCCGCGAACCAGAGCGACGCGGCACCGGCGACCACGCCGCCGACCGCCGCGCCGGCCAGCAGGTACCGGGGCAGCGAGGGGCTGATCGTGCGTGCCCCGTCCGGGACCGTGCCGGCCCGTACCAGCAGGTCGTAGTTGACCACGATGACCTTGAGCGCCTCCACCGGCTGGTCCACGAACGAGTCGACACCCCGGCCGATGATCGTCTCCGCGACCATCGCCCGGCCGAAGTCCTTGCTGTCGCGCTGGCGGATGCGCGAGCAGCCGTAGGTGTCCCAGTCGTCGCCGTCGCGGCTCATCGCCAGCACCAGCGTCCCCTTCGCGGCCTGCCGGGTCTGGTCGCAGGCGGCCCGCAGGTCGTCGCCGGGCGACATCAACAGCACCACCAGCCGGCGGTTGCCGACGACCCGCTCGGCGGCGGGCCGGTCCAGGTCGACCCCGGGGGCGACGTACAGCGACGAGGCGCGGACCTCGCGGGCGATCGGGCCGTCCAGGATCCCGCCCGACCACAGCGCCCACCCGGCCAGCACCAGGCAGGCCAGCACCGCCCAGCCGAAGGTGGTGCCGACCAGGGCGGCCAGGCCGCGTCGCAGCGTGGCGGTCACGACAGCCTCCCCTGGAGATAGAGGTCGGGGCGGAACTCGGGGATGCCGGTCAGGCGGGCGGTGTCGTCCAGCTCCGCCGTCGCGTCGTCGAGCAACCGCCGGACGTGCTTGTCGGGGAGTCCCTCGTCGAGCGCCTGCCGGGCCGCTTCGAGCTTGCCGATGCCCCGGGTCAGCGCCGGGTTGCTGCGCGCGTCGGTGAGCAGCGACGCCTCGACCGCGAGCGCGGTGAGACCGGCCAGCCGGGCCCGCACGCCACCGCGTTGCGGATCACCCGGGCGGGTGCCCGAGCGGCGCAGCGACCGGATCGACAGCACCAGGAAGCCCGCCACACAGGCCGCGAAGATCCAGGGCAGGGCGGGCAGCGCCACTCGCAGCGGATCCAACGGCCGGTAGGGCAGTGGGCGGTCGAACAGGCCCGCGTACCGGATGTCGGTGACCCGGCCCAGGTAGACGCCGAGCACGTTCTGCTGCGGATAGTCGTAGCGGCTGAGCCGGTCGCCGAAGTGGGCGTAGAAGCTGGTCCCGGCGAGCTCCGCGAAGTCCGCCGCGCCCGGACCGTGGTACTCGACCCAACTGCCGTACATCACCACCAGCGGCTGGTCCGGAAAGAGCCGGTGCAGCGCCGGCCCGTACGCGGGAAGCGGCTCGCCGTACGGCTGGGCGGGCAGGGCGACGTACCAGGCGCCGTCGGGGAAGGCGGTGTCGGCGTCCTTCGGCACCTGGCGCAGCGTGGCGCCCTCCGCCACGTGCAGCCCGTCGGCGCGGAGGTCGGCGGTGACGGTGTCGAGTTCCGTCCCGCTCGGGTCACGCCAGCGCAGCGTGTCCTGGTCGGCCGGTCGCGGCACCTTGCGCAGCGCGGTGATCAGCGCGACCAACTGGCCGGTGACGTCGCCGGTGGCGAACTGGGCCCGCCAGCCGGGCAGGGTGTCCGGGGTGGCCTGGAACATGCCGCCGCTCACCTGCGTACCGATCACCCGGACGGTGGCGTTCTCGACCTCGCGGACCCGTTTGCGTTCCTCCTCGTCCAGGCCGGTCGGGGCGACCAGGATCCGGGTGTCCTCGCCGCCGATCGCCTCCCGTACCCGCTGCTCGTCCCAGCGGGCGACGGCACCCGGCAGGCGTACCACCGGGTCGGCGTCGACCAGGGCGGTCATCTCCTCGGTGGACGGCACGGTCGCGTCGCTCAGCTCACCGGCGGAGCCCTCCTCGACCTGCCTCGACACCGCCGGTGACTGCCCGTAGCTCACATCGATGCTCTGCCGCTGGGCGAGCAGGAAGACCGCCAGGACGACGACCGCGACGGCGAGCAACGCCCAGCGCAGCGGTTCGGCGCGTCGGACGCCTCGGGGCGCGGTCACCGCCGCGCCTGCCACAGCGCGTCGGCGCGGCGGGCGAAGTCGGCCGCCGCGCGGGCGGCCGTGACGCCGCCACGGTCGGCGGCGAGCAGTTCGGCGCGGGCCAGCAGGCCGTCGGCCTCCGGCAGCCGGGTGCCCGCCGCGTCGCGGCTGACCGTGGCGCTGTCGATCGCGGCCCGGGCGGTCGACCAGGCCACGAGGCGGTCCTGCCGTCGCGACCGCAGGCGGGGCAGGAGGGTGGTGAGGAGTCCGGCACCCAGCAGCAGTACGCCGCCGGTGAGCCAGGTGAGCAGGGATGGTGACATGTGCTCCCGCCATCCGAGGGGGTCGGTAGGGCTACCTGTCTAGCGCACCGGTACCAACCCTCCGCAGGCCACCCCTGGTGCCGGTGGTCCGGCCGGTGCCCGTGGGCGGCTCCGGCCGGACCGCGCGGTCAGCGGGAGTAGTACTCGACGACCAGTTGCTCGTCGCAGCGCACCGGCACCTCGGCGCGCTGCGGCAACCGGATCAGCCGTGCGGTCAGCCCGGCCAGGTCGACGTCGAGATAGGGGGCGGTCCGTTCCGGGGCGTGCGCACCGGCGGCGGCCACCACGAACGGCGTCTTGGCGCGGCTGCCCTCGCGGACCGCGATCACGTCGTCGGGACGCAGCCGGGCCGAGGGGCGGTCCACCCGCCGTCCGTTGACGTTGACGTGACCGTGGGTGACGGCCTGGCGGGCCTGGTAGATGGTGCGGGCGAGACCGGCGCGCAGGACCAGGGCGTCCAGGCGCGTCTCGAGGTCGATCACCAGTTCCTCGCCGGTCTTGCCCGGACGGCCCACGGCGCGTTCGAAGGCCAACCGGAGCTGCTTCTCCCGCAGGTCGTACTGCGCCTTGAGGCGCTGCTTCTCCAGCAGCCGGACCTTGTAGTCGCTCTCCTTGGTCCGCGCCCGACCGTGCACACCGGGTGGGTAGGGCCGGCGTTCGAAGTACCGCACGCACTTGGGGGTGAGCGGGATGCCGAGGCGGCGGGAGCGCTTGATCTTCGGGCGGGACTGGTTCATCATCACCTCTCTAGTAAGGTAAGGCTAACCTAATGGGAGGTGGGGCATTGAGCAAGGCACCCCTGGCGGCGACCACCGCCACACCGGCCGAGCGACTGCGTACGCTGCTCGCCGCCGCGGACTCGCTGCGCCTGCGGACCACCCGCCACCGCGCGGACCTGATCGGACGGCACTCCCTCGACGCCGACGGGCTGCTCCGGGTGGCGCTGCCCGCCCACGCCGAACTGGCCCGACACCTGCTGGACACGGGGGAGGTGCCGGCGCTGGTCGAGATCACCGACCTGGCACCGGTCCCGGCCCGCCACCGGGTCCGGGCGCGGGCCAGGCTCACCGGCTGGCTCACCCTGGACGACCTCGACGGTGGCGACGTGACCGCCTTCCTCGCGCTCGCCACCGCCGACCTCGTCGACGCCGACGGCGACGCCACCGTCGACCCGGACGACCTGGCCGCCGCCGACCCCGACCCGCTCGCCCCGTACGAGGCCGACCTGCTGCGTCACCTGTACGCCGCACACCCGGAGACGCTCGGTGGCCTGACCCGTCTGGTGCCGGCCGACCGGCGGGCCGGTGCCGGCCGGGTCCACCCGCTGCGGCTCGACCGGCACGGGATCGTGCTGCGCCTGGAGGTGCCCGAGGGGCACCGGGACGTCCGGCTCGCCTTCGCCGAGCCGCTCACCGGACCGGACGACGTCGGCGCGGGGCTGTCCCGCCTGCTCGGCGGCGAGCCCGGCTGCCCCACCTGCGTCCACCCCCACCCGTGACCTCACCCCGGCCGTCCGCCCGAACGGAGCCCGCCCATGCAACCCAGTAGCGCCGAGATCGCCCGCACCCTGGCCGGCAGCACGACGCTCGCCACCGTGGTGGCGTACCGCGGGCCGACCGTGACCGACGTGCGGCACGGTGCCGCCGACGACGGCCGCATCCTGCTGTTGTGCCGACGGGACGAGCCGCTCGCCGGCATCACCGGCTCGGTGCTCGTGCACATCGCGGACGTGCCGCCACTGCCGTTCTCGCCGACCTGGGGCCGGTTGCGGGTCGGTGGCCGGGCGACCCCGCTGGCCGGGGCCGCCGCCCGCGCCGCCGCCGACGCGGTGGCGGCCACCCTGCCCGACCCGGACCTGCTGGACATCGGTGCGGAGACGGTCATCGTGGAGGTGGTGCCGAAACGCGTCACGCTCGCCGGCCGGGACCGGGACCTGCCGGTACGCCTCGTCGACTACCGGGCCGCCGCGCCCGACCCGATCTCCGCGATGGAGCGACCGTTCCTGGTCGACCTGGTCGACCACCACGGCACCCGGTTCTATCCGTTCCTGCGGCGGCAGTTGGTCGCCGCCGGGGTCGACCTGCCCGCCGACTGTCTGCCGTGTCCGCTGCGGCTGGACCGGTACGGGCTGCTGGTGTCGATTCCCACCCCCAGCGGCGGGAGCGCCTGCTACCGGCTCTGCTTCACTCCGCCGCTGAACGGGCAGGAGGACCTGGTGCAGCGGCTGCATCCGGTGCTGTTTCACCCGTGCGACCGGCACTGATCCTCGCTGTTTCGTCGGAGGTGCCGACAGGTTGAGTCGGGGAGGGCATAACTTTTGCTATCTGAATAAAAAGATGACGGGCTATTGAACGAAGCCCTGCCGTCGCAACGATGACCGGATGCGTCGACTCCCAACGGCTCCCCGACGCGTGGTCTCGGGCCTCCTCGCGCTCGTCCTCGCCTCGGCCGCCGTCCTCCTCGGGTCCACCCCACCGGCCGCCGCCCACGGCACCCTGGCGGTGTCCACACCGGCCGAGGGCGCCACCGTCGACACACCACTGACCACAGTGGAACTGCAATTCACCGAGCAGGTCCGGGACGACGCGTACTTCGCCGTCACCGCGCCCGGCGGCGCCCGGGTCGACAACGGTTGGACACACGGGACGCCCACACCCCTGGACCGCCCGGTCCGGGAGTACTTCCTGGTCGACGGTGTCTTCGAGCCACGCGAGTACGCCACCGGCTTCCCGGCGGTGCTGACCCTCGCGCACCTGCCCGCGACCGGCCGCTACTCGGTCAGCTACCTCTCCGTCGCCTCCGACGGCGAGACCGTACGCGGCACCATGAGCTTCCGCTACACCGGACCGGTCACCAAGGCACCCGCCGGCTGGAAGGCGCCCACGGACCAGCCCGCCCCGGCACTGCTCGCCGCCGCCGAGCAACACGGGACGCCCGGGTCCGGCGCGACGCCCGCCGCCTCACCCGAGGCGGCCCCCGCACCGGCGATGACCGAGCCCCCCTCATCTTCCGGCGACGGCGGGGGCGGCCCCGGATGGCTCGCCTGGCTCACCGGCGCGGTGGCGCTCGGCGCGGCGGTCGCGGCCCTGCTCGTCCTGCGTCGCCGCCCCACCACCGGCGTCCCCGCCGGCCGATCGCGCCCCACCCGCCCCCGGGGTGACACCCGCCGGACCGGCACCGGACGTCGATCCGGCGCGAGCGCGGTCCCGGCGACCACCACGAAGAAGCCGGCGTCGGCGCGGAAGCCCGGCGGCGGCGGAGTCAGGACGTCCACGGTGACCGCCTCCACAGCGAACGCCGGCCGGACCTCGACGGTGGCGACGTCCTCGGCGCGCGTACGCGCGACGTCGGCGGCCGATCGGAGGCCCTCGGCGGGCGTCCCGGTCGGTGCGCTCGCCACCACCGAGCGGGAAACGCCGGTCGTCGACCCACCGGACGACTCGGCACCGGCCCGCACCGGCCCGGAGAACCGACGCGGTGACACCCGGCTGGTGCTGCTGGTCGGTGGGCTGGTGGTGGCCCTGCTGGCCGGATTCGGGCTGGGCCGCCTCGGCACCGGCGAGCCACGCACCACCAGCACGGGCGGCCAGCAGGCAGCCGCCGCCGGTTCCCCGGTCGCCGGAGCGGTGGCGGGCGACGGACACCAGCACCCGTCGGGCACCGGTCCCCACACGCACCCCGGCGACGGCACCGGCCAGGCGACCGGCACCGAGGTCAGCGTGAGCGGCTACACCCTCCAGCCGGTGCTGCGGACGCAACAGGCCGGCAAGGCCCTCGACTACCGGTTCCGGATCCTCGGCCCCGACGGGCAGCCCGCCACCCGGTTCGCGGTGGTGCACGAGAAGCCGCTGCACCTGATCGTGGTCGGCAACGACCTCGGCGGCTACCAGCACCTGCACCCGACGATGACGCCGGACGGCACCTGGAGCGTCCCGCTGACCGTGGCGAAGGCCGGCGACTACCGCGTCTACGCCGACTTCTCCGTCACCACCACCGACGGTCGACAACTGCCGTTGGTGCTCGGCGTCGACCACCACGTCCCCGGGGCGTACACCCCGGCCGGGCTGCCGCCGCCGCAGCGGGAGACGACCACCGGACCGTACGCGGTCGCGCTGGAGGGCACGCCCACGGTGGGCGTGAGCACGCCACTGGCACTACGGGTCACCCGCACCGGCGGCACCGAGCCGGCCCGACTGGACCGCTACCTGGGCGCGTACGGGCACCTGGTGCTGATCCGGGAGGGGGACCTGGGTCTCGTGCACGTCCACCCCGAGCAGGAGCTGGTCGACGGCGCGGTGACGTTCTGGCTGACCCCGCCCAGCCCCGGCCGGTACCGCGCGTTCTTCGACTTCCAGGTCGACGGCGAGGTGCACACGGCCGCGTACACGGTCACCGTGACGTGATCGGACTCACGGCGGGGCGCTACGAGGTAGTGGGACCCCTGCGGAGCAGGACCGGTGCTGCCGCGAGCGTGGCGACGACTGCGCCGAGACCCGCGACGAGGAGGCTGGTCGCGCCGCCGAGGACCACCACGGCCGGTCCACCCAGCGCGGTGCCGGAGAGGTTGGCGCCGTTGAGGAGCGCCGAGGCGCAGGCGAAGGCACGACCCCGCACCTCGGCGGGTACCTCGGCGTGGATGAGGTTCCGGACGGCCAGGTTCTGCAGGGCGTTGGCGATGCCGGTGCACACGAAGCCGACGAGTGCCACGGCGAGGACGGGGAGCACGGCGACGACGGTCAGCGCCACACCCATGAGGAGCCCGGCTCCCGCGAGCACGCGCGGCTGGGCGGCCACCGGCACGCGGGGCGCGAGGAGGACCGACGCGGCCACCATGCCGACGGCGTGGGCGGTGAGCAGCAGTCCGTAGCCGACATCGGTGGTGCCCACGTCCTCGCGGGCGAAGAACACCCGGGCGGTGCTCATGGTGGCGGTGAAGACGACCGCAGCGGCCAGTGCGGAGACGGCGGTGACCAGCATGCGGTTGCGGCCCAGCACGACGACGCCCTCGCGCACCTGCTGCGACCAGTGTGCGCGAGCACCGGACACCGGCTCGCGGCGCACCGCGACGGCGGTGACGACCATCGCCATCAGCACGAACGACACCGCGTCGATCAGCAGTGCGCCCCGACTGCCGAACGCGGCCACGAGGATTCCGGCCAGGGCCGGCCCGAGGACGTTCCCGACCGCCCGGAAGGCTTCCAGGCGCCCGTAGCCGTACGCGACCCGTTCCTCACCGACGACTGCGGGCACCAGGAGCAACAGTGCCGGCGAGACGACGGCGAGACCGGCCCCCAACGCGGCCACGAGCAGCAGCGTGACGCCGACGTGATCGGTGAGTGCCACGACCACCACCACGGCGGCCTGCACCAGGGCGACCGCCGTGACCAGACGGCGGCTCTCCACCCGGTCGATCAACGGCGCGGCCAACGGCCCGATCACCACGATCGGCAGCACTCCCACCACCACGAGGGCGGAGATCAGGACCGCTGAGGCGCCCTGCTCGTAGAAGCGCAAGGTCAAGGCCACCAGCGCGACCTGGTCACCCATCGAGGAGATCGCGTAGGCCATGGCGACTGCGGTCAGCGCGGAACCGCCGCGAATCGGCATTCGACGATCCTGGCACGTCCTGCACGGTCGTGCCGCCTCACCATCCGCGTGTCAGGACCCGTCTGTCCGATGCTCGCGGTGGATCTGCCGCCGGAGGAAACTGATCGGGCTTCGGATACGTCCGATCGGCATGAAGATTCATCGAAGCGGGCGGCTGGTGGTCCTTCCTCTGCTGTTGCTGACCTCGCCGGCCGTTTACCGCGCGTTCTTCGACTTCCAGGTCGACGGCGAGGTGCACACGGCCGCGTACACGGTCACCGTGGAATGACCGGTCCGGCCGACGCGCCGACCCCGGCCAGGGCGGCGCCGCGCGCGGTGTGCCAGTACAACACCTCCCGGCCCGACCTCCGCCGGGTCACCATGCCGGCGTCGCGGAGCACCCGCAGATGGTCACCGACCGCGCCCAGGGACAGCCCGGTGATCGCCGCCAGTTGCGACGTACTCAGCGGATTCGTCAACCGGACGAGGATGTCCGCGCGGTTCGGGCCGATGAGCCGGTCCAGCCCGTCCGGCATCGGTGGGCTGTCGTCGGCGAGGATGCCGCTGGCCGGATAGACCATGCCGAAGAGGGTCGGCCGGTCCCACAGCACCCAGCCGCGCACACAGTGTGCCGGGACGAACACCAGATGCTCGGCCCGGTCGAGCGGCAACGGCGGTGCGGGGTAGTCGTTGACCTGGAGGTTGCCCTCGCCGAGCCACCGCACGGTGGGCTTGAAGTCGGCGAGTACGCCCGCCCAGCCCTGGGTGCTGAGCCGGGCGGTACGGGCCACCACGTCGGCCCGCAGGCGGCGTTCCCGCGCCGGCCACTCCGGTCGCACGGTCTGCGTCCACACCCAGTCGAGCAGGGCCAACACCTGGTCGACCAGGCCATCGCCGCACAGCAGGTCGGCGAGTGGACCCGGGCGGGCCGCCCGCAGGTCGGCGCGGATCCGGTCGTCGTCGCGCCCGGCGACCACCGCCAGTTCCTCGGCGAACGTCGGTGCCGCCGTCGCGGGTGCCAGGGTGAGGAAGTCGGCGGTCCAGCGCGGCTGGAACGCCGCCGCCAGCAACGCCGGCAGCAGCGGCCGGGCCGCCACCATCCGCTGGTACGCGTCGAGGTGCGGGCGGCGCCAGGCATGCTGCCACGGTCGACGTGGGCTGTGTAACGCCCGCAACGCGGCGACGGTGTCGGTCATCGGCGAGATGACGAAGCGGCTGTGCGCCAACAGATCCACCGGTACCTGCCAGACGGACATGTTTCGCCTCCAGCCGTAACTGTAGGGCGCGCGGCGACCTGCGCCGAGGATCGTCGGAGTGAGAACCTACTCGGAGCTGTTCGCCGTCCACGAGTTCCGCAACCTCTTCGTGGCCAACTGCGCCGGCATCGCCGCGCACACCACCTCGGCGCTGGCTCTCGGCTCGCTCACCTACGTCGCGACCGGGTCGGCCCTGCTCACCGCGCTGAGCATGTTCGGCGCGCCGCTGGCCAGCGTGCTCGGCAGCCTGACCCTGCTCTCCGCCGCGGACAGCCTGCCGCCGCGCCGGGCGCTGACCATCGCCGCGCTCGTCGCGCTTGCCGGGGCGGCTCTCCAGGCGCTGCCGGGGCTGCCGTTGTGGGCCAGGTTCGCCCTGATCCTGACGGTTGCGTACGTCGGGTCGGTCACCGGCGGCGCCCGCTGGGCGCTGCTCAACGACATCCTGCCGCCCGGCGCGTACGTGCTCGGCCGGTCCACGCTGAACGTGAGCGTCGGCGTCATGCAGATCGCCGGTTTCGGGGCGGGTGGCGTGCTGCTGGTCTGGCTGAGTCCGTACCAGGTGTTCCTGGTCGCCACCGTGCTGCGGGCGGTGGCGGTGGCGGTGACCTGGTTCGGGCTGCGGGAGCGACCGGCCCGGGCGGACGCGTCGACCTCGACGGCCCGGACCATGCGGATCAACCGGGAACTGTGGGCCGATCCGGGACGCCGCTCGCTCTACCTCAACCTGTGGGTGCCCAGCGGCCTGGTCGTCGGCTGTGAGGCGCTGTTCCTGCCGTACGCCGGTGACCGCGCCGGTTTCCTCTTCGCCGCCGGCGCCCTCGGCATGCTCACCGGTGACGTCCTGGTGGGTCGCTTCCTCGGGCCGGCTACGCGCCAGCGTTGGGTGCTGTCGCTGCGACTGTTGTTGCCGTTGCCGTACCTCGCCTTCCTGGTCCGTCCGGAGCTGCCGCTCGCGGTGCTCGTCGCCATGGTCGCCTCGGTCGGTTTCGCGGCCTCGCTGCCGTTGCAGGAGCGGCTGCTTGCCCACTCCCCGCCACAGGCCCGTGGCCAGGTGCTCGGCCTGCAACAGAACGGCATGCTGACCGGGCAGGCGGTCTGCGCGGCGCTGGCCGGCGCGGTCGCCGACGTGATGCCGACCCATCGGGCGGTGGCCGTGCTGGCCGCCCTGTCTCTGGCGACGACGCTGCTACTCACCCGAGGACTGCGCCGCACCCGGCCAGAGGTGTCGCCGATCACCGCCGAACCGGCCCAAGCCTGATGCGCTGACAGCCGAGGACGAGATGTAAGGAAGGGACCCCTACTAACGTCTGGTGAGGTAAAGGGGTCCCTTCCTTACATCCACGCCCGACGCGCGCGAAAGATGACGGCGGAAGAAACCGATCGGGCTCCGGATACGTCCGATCGGCATGAAGATTCATCGAAGCGGGCGGCTGGCGGTCCTTCCCCTGCTGTTGCTGACCTCGGCGGCCTGCGGCCAGCAGGGGGCCGGCGGCGCGGGCGACGCCGGTTCTCCCGAGCGCTCCTACTCGGCGGACTCCGTGGTGTTCCGGATGGACTACGTCGGCGGGTTCGTCACGCCGGCCATGCTGGCCACCCGCCTGCCCGCGATCAGCGTCTACGGCGACGGGCGGGTGATCACCGAGGGGCCGACGACGTTGCAGTATCCCGGCCCGGCCCTGCCCAACCTCCAGGTCCGCACGATCAGCGCCGACGAGGTCGAGAAGCTGGTGGCGCAGGCCCGGGCGGCGGGCGTCGGGGGAGTCTCCGACCTCGGGACCCCGCCGGTCGCGGACGCCGCCTCGACCCGGTTCACCCTCCTGGGTGACAAGGGCGTCGAGGAGTCCGAGGTCTACGCGCTCGGCGAGGCCACCGGCACCGACAGCGGCCTGAGCGCCGAGCAGCAGTCGGCCCGGGACAAGCTGCGCGCCTTCGCCGAGTCGCTGACCGACCCGTCGGGCCCGCTCGGCGACACCCTGGAGGACACCACCGCGTACGCGCCGACCGCCGTCGCGGCCGTCGCCGAGCCGTGGGTCGCCGACAGCGAGGCCGGCGAGCAGCCCGAGGTGGCCTGGCCGGGGCCGGCACTGCCCGGTGCCGCCCTCAGCAAGGACCTCGGGTTGGGCTGTGTGACGGTCACCGGTGACGAGGTGCGCACGCTGCTCGGTGCGGCGGCGAGCGCCAACATGGCGACGCCGTGGACCTCCGACGGCAAACAGTGGCGGGTCACCCTGCGGCCGCTGCTGCCCGACGAGTCGGACTGCGGCGACCTCGCCAACCGGCGTTGAGTCCGACCGGGCGGCCGGGCCGGGTGCACCGGCCGCCCGGCGGATCCCGTGCCGACCAGGATCGTGGTGCCAAGTGACCATCCAGGGGAGGATCCGTACCACGATCTGGGCCCGGTCGACCGCGCGAAGATCACTCGGTAGGCTGCCGCGCGATGAACAGCCCGACTCGCATCCTGGTGTACGGGGTGCACGGCTCCGGCAAGTCCACCCTCGCGCAGCACTTGGCCCACCGGCTCGGGCTGCCCTGGCACCCGGTCGACGACCTGCTCTGGGAACCGGGCTGGGTGGAGGTGCCGGTCGCGGTGCAGCGCAGCCGGATCGAGGCGATCTGCCGCAAGGAGCGGTGGATCCTGGACGGGGCGTACCACGGCTGGCGGGACGTACCGTTGGCCCGGGCCGACCTGGTGATCGGCCTGGACTATCCGCGTTGGCTCTCCTTCCGGTGGCTGCTGCGCCGCACCCTGGACCGGCTGCGGACCCGGGAGGAGATCTGCAACGGCAACCGCGAGTCGCTGGGCAGCGTGCTCTCCTCGGAGTCCGTCCTGGTCTGGCACCTCACCGGGTACGCCCGCGAACGCGCGCGGATGCGCGCCTGGCAGCGTGACCCGGCCGGGCCGCCGGTGCTGCTGTTCGACACCCCGCAGGCGCTGGAGCACTGGCTCGCCGCCCTACCGTCCCGCCCGCCCGACGCACCGTCCCGCTGACCCGCCACACCAACGCGCCGCCCCGGCTCAGAGGCCCTGGCGGCGGGCCACGCTGATGGCCTGGGCGCGGTCGGCGACCTGGAGTTTGGCGAAGATGTTGGAGACGTGGTTGCGGACCGTCTTCGTGCTCAACCCCAGCCGGGTCGCGATCTGCGGATTGGTCAGGTGCGCGGCGATGAGCGTGAGGATCTCCCGCTCGCGTGCGGTGAGTTCGGGGAACGCCGGTTCGGCCCGGTCCAGCCCGGCGAAGTAGCCCATCAGCCGGGTGGCGATGGCCGGTCCGAAGATCGCCTCGCCGTCGGCGACCACCCGCACCGACCGGATGATCTCCAGTCGGCGGGCGCCCTTGAGCACGTACCCCCGGGCACCCGCGCGCAGCGCGGCGAAGACCGAGTCGTCGTCGTCGGCCATGGACAGGATCAGCACCCGCACGTGCGGGCTCATCCGGACCATCCGCTCGGTGGCCGCGATGCCGCCCATCCCCGGCATGGTCAGGTCGAGCAGCACCACGTCGGGTTGCAGCCGGGCGAGTACGGCCAGCGCCTCCTCGCCGCTGGCCGCCTCGCCGCACACCTCGATGTCGGGGCTGGTGGCGAGCAGCGCGCGCAAGCCGGCCCGGAACGGCGCGTGGTCGTCAACCAGCAGGGTCCGGATCTGGTCCATCGGTCTCCTTCATACCGGTGAGCAGGGTGGCGGTCACCAGCGTGCCGGCGCCCGGTGTCGAGGTGACGACGCAGGAGCCGCCGAGTTCCTCGGCCCGTTCCCGCATCGTGTGCATGCCCACGCCGTCCGGCCGGTCGGGTCGGCGGCCCCGGCCGTCGTCGCGGATCTCCAGACACAGCCGCCCGCCGGAGACCCGCAGCCGCACCCGCACCTGGGTGGCGCGGGCGTGCCGCCGGGCGTTGGTGAGGGCCTCCATGGCGATGCGGTAGGCGGCCACCTCGGCCGCCGCGGAGAGCTCCGGCAGCACCGGTGGGGCGTCGAAGACCACCCGGGGCCCGTCGTCCGGCCAGCCGGCGATGTGCGACCGCAGTGCCCCGATCACGTCCATGGTGTCCAGCGCCGGTGGTCGCAGACCGTTGACCAGCCGCCGGACGTCGGCGACGGCGGTCTGGGCGTCCACCACGATCTCCTCCAGCAGCCGCTGGGTCGGCGGACCCGGTCCGAGTTCCTGGGCCGCCTCGGCGCGCATGGTCAACCCGGCCAGCGTCGGCCCGAGGCCGTCGTGCAGGTCGCGACGCAGCCGCCGCCGTTCCTCCTCGCGTGCCAGCACCAACTGCTCGCGGGAGCGTTGCAGGTCGGCGGCGAGCGACTGGGCCCGGTCCAGGGCACCGACCGCCTGCACCGCCACCCCGATGTGCCGGGCCAGGTCGCGCAGCAGCCGCAGTTCCCAGGCACCGAGCGTGGTCTCCCCGATCCGGGGGCCGAGCAGCAGGTGACCGACGGTGTCGTGGGCGGCCAGCGGAAGCCGCACCGGGTCCGGTGGCGGGACACCCAGCCGGTACGACCGGCCGTCGACCGTCTCGATCTCCACGTAGGAGAGCTGGAGCGCCTCGCGGACCGTCGCCGTGCTGGTGGCGAGGACGGCGGCGGCGTCCTGGGTCTGGTCCAGCCGCTGCCCCAGCCGGGCCAGCACCGCGTACGGGTCGTCGCGTTCGCCGTACACGAGAAGGTTGACGCGGCGTTGCAGCCAGCCGCGCAGCGGCGCCAGGATCAGCGCCGCCACGGCCGCCGCGACGAACGAGACCGGCAGGCTCGCGGAGGCGTCGAAGCCGGCCCCGAGCAGACCGACGACCAGCACGTACGCGCCGCCGACCGCCACCGACAGGGCGACGAACACGGCGGTCCTGCTGATCAGCAGGTCGATGTCGAAGAGCCGGTGTCGCAGGACGGCGATGCCGATGGCCACCATGATCAGCGCGCCGCTGAGACCACCGGCCAGGTCCCAGAGCAGGTTGCCGTGCGGCCAGATGGTCGGGTGCGCGTCGGTCAGGCCGGCGACGAGTCGGGCGACCACCACACCGACCGCGAGCGCGACCGCGTACCCGAGCCACTTGACCTGCTGTCGGCGGACGCCCTGGGCCTGGCGGGCCTGCCACACCACGGCGCAGCCGGCGGCCACGTAGATGATCGCGCTGGCCAGGGTGGCCACGGCAGCGGTCGAGTCGGCGACGGGTTGCCAACCCGGTACGCCGAGCGGGTTGACCGCGCCGACCGGGCTGACCTGTTCGTTGGCGCCGGGTCGCAGCGCCCCGGCGACCATGGCGGCGACGCCGAGGAGCACCACCACCCAGACCGCCGGCCGCCATCGGGGCGACAGCAACCGGCCGTCGGGGAAGAACACCGGGATCAGCGCCACGGCCGCGTTGCCGGGCACCCAGAGCCAGTTCTGCGGCCAGGCCAGCACCTCGGCGAACGGCACCCGACCGGGTGCCACCACCAGCCCGTACGCGGCGTACTGGCCGCACGCCTCCTGGAGCGAGAAGCAGAACCCGCTGGTCAGGGCCAGCCAACCGATCGGGTTGTCCGGACGGTGGGCGGCGATCGCCGCGCCGACGATCGCGCACGAGGTCACCAGCAGCAGGTGTGACATGTCGCCCACCGAGCCGCCGTTGAGCACCGCCAGACCCACCGCGACGGCGGCCAGTTGCAGCGACGCCCCGCACAGCGCCCATGCGGCGCGGCGCGACCAGGCCGGGCGCGGTCCGCGTACGGCTCGCGTCCGGGCGGCGTCCGTGACCGGCGCGACGGCGGTGTTCTCGGTGGTCATGGCGTCGCCGAGACTAGACCGTGCGGGCGGGTCGGCGGATCGGGCGACCGGCCCGGCACCGCCGTCGCCTCGGTGGGCTCGTGCCCGCGCGTGGCCCCGCCGGTGCCGTACCAGGACCCCCGCACGGTCAGGGACGCCCGCCCGGACGTGGGCGCATCGCCAACGCCACCCCGGCGACGACCAACCAGATCCCGCCGGGGACCAGCGAGATGTACTGCACCGGCGCGAGCTGGGTGGCCGCGACCAGCACGGCGATCACCGCGCTGAAGACCGCGAACCAGCGGCTCACCGAGCCGTGCCGGAACCCGCCGACCGCGACCGCGGCGGCGGTCAACCCGATCCCGCCCCAGAGCCAGGCCATGGTGGCGTAGATGGTGAGCTGCGGCGCGATCACGTCCGGGTCGTACTCCGCCGCCGCGTTCAGCGAGAAGAACAGCTCGGTGGAGATCCCGCCGCCGATCAACAGCCCGACCAGCACCAGGCCGACCCCACCGGCGGCGAGCGTCGGGACCAGGCTGCCGGCCGGTTCCTGCGCCCCCAGGTAGCGCCGCAGCCCGGCCGCGAAGACCGCCAGGCAGACGATGGCGACCACGGTCACCACCTGGTGGGCCCACACGTACCCGGCGCGGTCGGCCAGGGCGGCGACGTAGCCGGCGTTGTCGGCGCGGTACTGCTCGGCGGGGGCGGTCAGGCTCGCGGTGGTGAGGATGCCGACCAGGCCGACCAGGCCACCGAGAGCACCGGTCAGGGCCCAGAGACGCGGCGGGCGTACGGGTGCCGGCGGGGGATCGCTCGGCGGGTTCTCCGACGTGGTGGCGGGATACATGGTGGTCTCCTTCTCGGGCGCAGGGTGCGTCACCTCGCACCCTGCCGCCGGGCCGACCCGGTCCGCATGGGGCGTCGCGGCCCACCGGCGCGTGAGGTTCCCGACCGGCCGGGACATCGGTCCCTGGTGACCGGGATCGGCCTGCCGGTCTGATGCCGGGGGTGGCACTGCCCGGTGCCCCACCGCCCAGCAGGGAAAGGACCCACACCGATGACACGCACCTCCTGCCGGGCACGAGGTGTCCCCGCGCCACGCGGCGTCACCCGCCTCCGGTGGCGACCACCGGTGATCGCGCTGCTCTGTCTGGCGCTCGTCGCCTCCGCCTGCACCGCCGACCGTGACGATCCACCGCCGTCGGGCGGGGTCGACCGTCCCGCCCTCGAAGCGGTCGCCGCCACGTTGCCGGCCGATCCGGTGGAGGCGGCCGAACGTCTGGTCACCGAGATCCATGCCGCAGACCCGACCCGGTCGGCGGCGGCCACCGCCGAACTGCTGCGCCGCGCCGGCCACCCGATCGTGTCGGTACGCGGGCCGGTGGTGGCGATGCCCGACCAGGTGGCGCTGCACGACGCACCGGTCTACGCCGAGCTGCTGCCGCTGCTGGCCGCCGCCACCCGGGCGGGGGACCGGTACACGGTGGACCAGTTCGCCGAGCTGCTGGACGCGGTCGGGCTGACCCGGAAGAAGATGACCTTCGCAGAGGTCACCACCGCCGTCGCCGGCTGGGCCCGGGAACCGGACCACCATCCGATCTTCGTCACCGCGGCAGCCGGCGTACGGGCCCTGTCGGGGCACCGGCAGCAGGTGCTGTTCGCCGGGGCCGACCCGGACACGGCGTATCTGGACCCGTTGCAGACGGTCCTGCTGCTCGGGCACGCCACCAGCCGTCTGGTCGAGGTGGTCGACGATGCCCAGCCCCGGGCGGCGGCCCGGCTCGGCGCGTTCGACCGGTTGGTCGGCGGCGGGGTCGCGTACGCCTCGGACGGGCCGTGCAAGGCGCTCACCCGACGGTTCGGGGCGCCGCAGGACCCGGTGGCCAAGGGGATCGTCGACTCGGCCAAGGGCTACCTGAAGGACAACCTGGTCAAGAATCTCTCCGACGAGGCACAGAACCGGGTGGGCAAGGCGGACGAGGTGTGGGGCAAGTCCGCGGCGGCGGCGAGCGCGATCCTGTTGCTGCTGGGCGCCCGGCTCTCGCTGAGCGCCGACAAGACCAGCACGCACTTCAAGCACACGGCGGGCAGCCGGGCCGAACACGTCCTGCTGACCGCGACCGCGACCTTCGACCTGGAGACGGCGCTCGAAAAGATCGACTGTTACGCGTTGGCCGGGGTCACCGTGCCCAGGAGCGGACCGCTGAAGGACTTCACCGTCCGGTTCAGCACTATCCAACCGCAGGTCGGCACCATCCAGGAGGGCGGCACCCAACTGCTGAAGGCGGTCTCGGCGGACAGTGTGAAGTCACAACGGGGCGCCAAGACCGGCGCCGACGGCGTGGCCACTCTGGAACTCAAGCCGCCGGTCGAGGATCCGAGCGGCGAGGGCGAGAAGCTGACCGGCCAGGCCACCTACATCGCCTCGCTGGACAAGGAGAGCCTCCCGTTCGAGCTGGGCGACGTCTACGGACTGCTCAGCAACCCGGTCGGCTTCGGCGTGGGCAAGAACTTCGACCTGCTCCGGGACGTCCTGGTCAAGGCGGGCCTGCCGGCACAGCAGATCACCATCGAGGTCACCTACCACGGGTCCGACATCGTGCTGGCCCAGGGCGCGGGCGAGGTCAACCTGATCCTCGCGAAGCTGCCCAAGGTCTACGTCGACCTGGTGAGCTGCGCCGGGCTCGCCGGACCGTTCACCGGCACCGCCGGCTACAGCGGCGCGCAGAGCGGCCAACTGTTGCAGATGGCCGGCGCGGCGACCGGGGTGCACGTCCCGAAGGGCTTCGCCGGCAAGGCCAACAGGATCAGCGTCACGCCCAACAACCAGGGTGGTCCGGAACCGTTCTTCATCATGAAGGGTGAGGGCGGCAACCAGTTCCTCGACGGCGTCCTGCGGTTCTATCCGTTCCTGAACACCCGGGCCGAGATACTCGCGGACTACCGGGTCGGCCGGCCGGTCGGCGACGTCGAGATCCTGCTCGCCGGCAGTTCGTTCCCGTTCAGCAGGCTCTCCTGGCCGGTGGTCCGGGTGACCACCGACCCACGATGCCCCAAGGTGAGGTACTTCCATGACGAGACGTGACCGGTGGCGCACCGGTGCGGTGACGTTCGGCGCGGCCGTGGTGCTGGCGCTGACCGCCTGCACCGGCGGCGGGTCCACCCCGGACACCGCCCCCGAGGGGCGGCCGGGTGGTGGCGTCGGTGCGATCGACGACGGCGCGACACCGGCCGCCTTCCCCGGGCTGTACCTCGCCACCGACGTGGTGCCGGTCGAGTCCGCCGACACCCGGATCACGCTCGCCAGCGGGCGTCGGTGCCGGGACCTGTCCGCGATGCTCGCGGCCGGTCAGTGGCACCGGGTCGACCGGCTCACCTTCGGCACCCTGGGCAGCGCCGAGGTGGCCCTGCTGGCCGGCTTCGGCGGGGTCGCGGGCGACCTGCTGCGCCGGGGTGACCGGCTGATCTTCGCCGGCCTGGAGGGCGATCCGGCCTGCACGGCCACCGTGGCCGAGGTGACCCGGGGGGAGATCGGCATCGAGGGTCGGGGGCTGCCGGGGGCGTCACCGGGCTGGGTGGCGACGACCCGGTGCTACCGCTCCAAGGCCGACGGCGCGCTGACCGTGAGCCTCTATTTCGACACCGAGGCGAAGGTGGGCGGTCAGGGCCAGTTCGTGCTGACCCGGTCCGGCGACCGGTATCAGGTGGACGACGACACCTCCGCGCTCACCCTGGTCCTGCTGCGCCACTCCGGGCGCTATCTGACCAGTATGTCGGCCGTGTACGCCGAACCGAACCGCCGCCCGGCCGGGCTGAGTCAACTCGTCGCCGGTGACTCGTTCCGGGCCGAGGTGACGGTACGCGACGGGACGGCCGACCGGCCCGCCGGCACCGTCGAGATCGCCGGCCTGGCCGACGAGAGCCGGGGTGGGGCTGTCTCGGTGTCGCTGCCGTTCGCCTGCGCCCACGTGACCGAGATCCGCTAGTCGGGCGGGGGCCCGGCCCGACAGCGGCGGGCCGTCGAGTCCGAGCGCGCGGGTGCGGAGAGGCCGGGTGTCCCTGCCGGGGGAGCGGCGGGGACACCCGGTCTCCGGTTACAGGTTCTTCTTGTTCAGCAGGAGGTTCGGGGTGCCGGAGAGGCTGCCGGTGACCACGCCGCTGGTGCCGTTGGCCACGATCCAGTTGTGCACCGTCGCCTGGCTCGCGTCGCCGTTGGTCGCCTTCCAGAGGGCGGCCACCCCGGCGGCGTGCGGCGTCGCCATCGAGGTGCCGTTCAGCGAGGCGGTCGTCGAGGTGGGGTACGTCGACACGATGCCCGAGCCGGGGGCGTAGATGTCCACGCAGGAGCCGACGGAGGAGTAACTGGCCCGCGCGTCGGTGTTGGTGGTGGCGGCGACCACCAGCGCGGCGGTCAGGTTGCGCGGCAGCCGGTCACACGAGTTGCCACCGGTGTTGCCGGCGGAGGCGGCGAGGAACACGCCGCTGTTCATCATGTTCGTCAGCGCGGTCGCCAGGCTGGCGCTGTAGGTGTAGTTCCAGGAGGCGTTGGCCACCGCCGGCTTGTTGGCGTTGCGGGTGACCCAGTCCACCGCACCGATGGCGGCCGACAGCGTGCCGCCGCCGGAGCAGTTCAGCCACTTCACGCCGTACAACCGGACGTTCTTGGCGACGCCGTGGCTGGTCCCGCCGATGGTGCCGGCGACGTGCGTGCCGTGGCCGTTGCAGTCGGTGTTGTTGGTGTCGATGGCGTTGTAGGCGAACTGAGCGCGCCCGCCGAAGTCCGGGTGGTTGGCCTGGATGCCGCTGTCGATCACGTACGCGTGCACGCCGGTGCCGGTCGAGTTGTAGGTGTAGCTGCGCGACAGCGGCAGAGTGGTCTGGTCGATCCGGTCGATGCCCCAGGCCGGCGGGTTGGTCTGGGTGGCGTCGACCACGTCGTACTGGAGCACGTCCCGCTCGATGCTGAGCACGTTGGCGTTGTGCGCCAGCTCGGCGACCTGCGCGGCGGTGAGGCGGGCCGCGAAGCCGTTCACCGCCCGGCTGAAGTAGGCGGAGGGGGCGGCCTTGAGCGCGCGGGCCGGCGCGGTGGCGTCGGCGCCGGGCTTCATCGTGACGACGTACGCGCCGGGGATCACCGCGACGTCTCCGGCGGCCTGCGGGGTGGTGACCGGTACGGCGGTGGCCCGGTACGGCCCGCCCGCAGCCACCGCGGGTTGCGGCAGTGCGAGCAGGCTGGTGACGACGGCGGTCGCGGTGATGCCGGCGGCGAGTACGGCACGACGCCGGCGAGGTAGGCGTGCTTGTGACACGGAGCCTCCTTGGAAGCAGACCACCCGTAGTGGATGATCTTCGATGTCAGGAGGCTAGCGGCGCGCGGGCCGACATATAAGTCTGTGGATGTTACGGATTGGTACCGAGGTGGGTCGCGGGTGACAGACGGGGTTTGGCTCCCCACCCGAGGTGCCCGAGAGATGCCGCGCGACTGCCCGGTGCGGCGCGGGTCGCGGCCCTCCGGGCGGGCCGGGAGTTCTGGACTTGTCAGTCCAATTTTGCCGCGTCACAGTGACGCCATGAATCACTACTACCTGCTCGGCCGGTCCGGGCTGCGGGTGAGTCGACTGGCGCTGGGCACGATGAACTTCGGCACCGGCGGCTTCCACGCCGCGTACGGCCGCACCGAGGCGCAGGCGGAGCCGATCTTCCGGCGCTACCTGGAGTCCGGCGGCAACCTGATCGACACGGCGGACTTCTACACGGCGGGGGAGAGCGAGCGGATCCTCGGCCGGCTGATCGACTCCGCGAAGGTCCGCGACCGGCTGGTGCTGACCAGCAAGTTCACCAACACGGTCGACCCCACCGACCCCAACGCCAGCGGCAACGGCCGCAAGCACATGATCCGTGCCGTGGAGGAGTCGTTGCGCCGGCTCGGCACCGACTACCTCGACCTGTACCTGCTGCACACCTGGGACCGGATCACCCCGGTCGAGGAGGTGGTCCGGACCTTCGACGACCTGGTCCGCGCCGGCAAGATCCGCTACGCCGGTCTCTCCGACGTGCCCGCCTGGTACGCCGCCCGGGCGCAGAGCGTCGCCGAGGCGCACGCGATGACCCCGATGGTCACCGTGCAACTGCCGTACTCGCTGGTGGCGCGGGACATCGAACCCGAGTTCGTGCCGATGGCCCAGACGCTGGGGCTGGGCCTGACCGCGTGGAGCCCGCTCGGCGGCGGCCTGCTGACCGGCAAGTACCGCCGAACCGGCGACGGCCTGTCCGGGGCGGGACGCCTCGGCGACGGAACCCGGCCGGTCGGCGACGCCGAGTGGCGCGTGGTGGAGACCCTGCAGAACGTGGCCGGTGAACTGGACCGGCCCATGGCGCAGGTCGCCCTCAACTGGGCGATCACCCAACCGGCCGTGGGTTCCGTGGTCGTCGGCGCGAGCAGCGCCGACCAACTCGACGGCAACCTCGCGGCCCTCGACTTCGAGATCCCCGGCGAACTGCGCGACCGGCTCGACGCCGCCAGCGCCCGGCCGCTCGCCGCCCCGTACTCGATGTTCACCCCGGCGTACCAGTCCTGGATCGTCAGTCCCGGCCTCGGCATCGGCGACAAGCCGACCGGCTACGCGCCGCCGGTGTTCAATGGCCCGGTAGCCGCCTGACCTCGGGAGGACGAGTTGCCGCGTGCGCTGACCCGCAAGGGCGAGCAGACCCGCGCCCGCATCGTCGCCGGTGCCGCCGCCGAGGTGCGCGAGCGTGGCGTCAACGAGGTACGCCTCGACGACGTCATGGGGCGCACCGGCACCAGCAAGGGGCAGATCTTCCACTACTTCCCGGACGGCCGGGAGGAACTGCTGCTCGCCGTCGCCCAGCACGAGGCAGACCAGGTGCTCGCCGACCAGGAGCCGGCGCTCAGCGACCTGACCACCTGGCCGGCCTGGCAGGAGTGGCGTGACCTGCTCGTCGCGCGCTACCGCGCCCAGGGCATGTCCTGTCCGCTCAGTACCCTGCTCGGGCCGACCGGTCGGCGTGGCCCCGGCTCACAGGCGGTGGTCGCCGGGCTGATGACCCGCTGGCAGGCGCGGATCACGGCCGGCGTCCGGCAGATGCAGGCGACCGGCCAGATCGCCGCCGGGTTGGACGCCGACCGGGTCGGGTCGGCACTGCTGGCCAGCATCCAGGGCGGCGTGCTGCTGATGCTCTCCACCGGCAGGATCGACCATCTCGAGGCCGCGCTCGACTTCGCCCTGGACGGTCTGCGCGCCTCGGCCCCGACAACCACCGGCCGCTGATCCGACTGGTGGGCATGACGCACCGGCCGGCCGCACCCGGCGGGGCGGTTCCGCAGGTTGCCATCGACTCCTTGCTATGTTATCGCTCACAGGTTACCGTCCCTACGGGAGTGAGGGGCACGCGCCAACGCTCGGCCGCGTTCGTGAATCGGCGCGGCCGAGCGCACGGCACCAGGCCGGTTGATGGGCATCCCGGCCGTACCCACCACCACGGCGCCCCCGCGCCGCCCGCGCGTCCACGCGACGCGGAATGGAGTAACACGATGTCCAGGCGTAGATCGTTCTTCGGGCCTGTGCTGCTCGCGGCCCTCCTCCTGGTGGCCGCCGCCGCCACGGCGGTGACCGACAGCCTCGGCCGCACCGCCGCCGCGGCCGAGATCGGCACCCTCGCCGCGACCGCCGGGTGCGGCAAGACCCCGACCCTGCGCAGCGGTACGCACACCATCCAGAGCAACGGCAAGAGCCGCAGCTTCATCCTGCGGGTGCCCGACAACTACCAGAACACCAACCCGTACCGGCTGGTCTTCGGTTTCCACTGGCGCGGCGGCACCGCCACCGACGTCGCCACCGGCCAGACCGTGCAGCGTGACGCCTGGGCCTACTACGGGCTGCTGCCCCTGTCGAACAACAGCACCATCTTCGTCGCGCCGCAGGGACTGAACAACGGATGGGGCAACTCCGGCGGCGAGGACATCACCTTCGTCGACGACATGCTCCGCGTGATCGAGTCGGACCTGTGCGTGGAGACCACCCAACGCTTCGCCCTCGGCTTCAGCTGGGGCGGCGGGATGAGCTACGCGGTCGCCTGCGCCCGGCCGAACGTGTTCCGCGCGGTCGCCGTGTACGCCGGTGGCCAGATCAGCGGATGCAGCGGTGGCACCGGCCGGATCGCCTACTTCGGGGCGCACGGCATCCGGGACAACGTCCTCGGCATCGCCGGTGGCCGCTCCCTGCGCGACCGGTTCGTCGGCAACAACGGGTGCACCGCGCAGAACCCGCCGGAGCCGAGCCAGGGCAGCCTGACCCACCGGACCACCACGTACTCCGGATGCGCGGCCGGCTACCCGGTCGTCTGGGCGGCGTTCGACGAGGGACACATCGCCGCCCCGCAGGACGGCGCTCCCGGTGACAGTGGCTCGCGGACCTGGCTGCCGGGCGAGACCTGGCGCTTCTTCACCCAGTTCGGCGGCACCACCCCGCCGCCGACCACCACCCCGCCCACCACGACCCCGCCGACCACCACACCGCCGACCACCCCGCCCCCGGGTGGTGCGTCCTGCCGCGTCACCGCCACGGTCAACGCCTGGAACAACGGCCTGACCGAGGACCTCACCATCACCAACACCGGCAGCTCGGCGGTGAACGGGTGGTCGCTGGTCTTCACGCTGCCCTCCGGGCAGACCATCACCGGCGGCTGGAACGCCAGCTACTCGCCGACCTCCGGGCAGGTGACCGCGAGGAACGTCTCCTACAACGGCACCATCGCGCCCAACGCGTCGGTCAGCATCGGATTCCAGGCCAACCACACCGGCAACACGGCCCGACCCGGTGCGTTCACGCTGAACGGCGCCACCTGCACCGTCGCCTGACCGCGCGGGGGCGGAGCCGGGCGGGCTCCGCCCCCGCTGATCGGGCCGGTGCCCGCCTCAACGTGGCGGAGCGGCGGTGCCCGCCTCAACGTGGCGGTGTAGCTGTTCGCGCGTCGGCGTGTCGCACAGCCACACTGCCACGATCAGGGATGGGCTTAGGCTGCGGCGGTGCCGTTGACCTTTCCCGCGCATCTCGCGCCGGTGCTGGCGCTCAAGGTCTGGCGGCCCCGATGGTGCGACGGGGTGGCACTGAGCACCGGTGCCGTGGCCCCGGACGTCGCGTACCTCGCCGTCGGCGCGGACGGCCGGACAATCGCCGACACCCACTCCTGGCCCGCGCTGTTCTGGTGGTGCCTGCCCGTGGCGTTGGCGTACGCGGCGGTGGTCCGGTTCGCCGGTCCCGACGTCGCGGTCCACCTGCCCGGGAACCGGTGGTTCGGCTGGCGGGGGTACGCGCTGCGTGGTGCGGTGCTGCCGTACCGCCTGTGGATCACGGTCGGCTCGGCGGTGCTCGGCGCGGCGAGCCACCTTGGTTGGGACTGGCTCACACACACCGACGACTGGTTGCGGGTGCTGTTCGGGGTCGACTGGTCCCGGGTCAGCGGCGTGGCCTGGTGGACCGTGTCGGACCTGACGAGCACGGTCTTCGGCAGCGCGCTGGCGGTCGTACTCGCGGCTCGGATCGGTCGGCGCGGCGGGCGGGAGGCGGACGGAGGTGCCGTCCCGGCCCGCCGGCCGACCCTGTTCTGGGGTGTCGCCGGGGTGGTCGCCGTGGCCGGTGCGGTGTGCGTGGCGGCGCTGCCCGGTGCCGACCTGCTCGCGCCGACCGGCGTCCGGCTGTTGCACCTCGCCGCGCTGGCGCTGCTGGCCGGTGGCCTGGCTGTCCGGGTCAGCTCGCGGCGCGGCGTCTGGCGGCGTACGGCAGGGCGAACAGGTACAGGCCGGTGACGAGCAGCAGGAAGAGCGGCGGCAGGGGCAGGAAGAACACCCACTCGGCCGGTTCCTGCTGCCCCATCACGACGACGGTGACGATGACGACTGCCACCGTGAAGACGATCGACGTCCACCGGTGCACCTGACGGACCCACGCGTTGCCCTTCACCGGGGCCTCCCTCCGGACCGAGCCGCCGCACCGGCACTCTGCCGGTGGTGTGCTCGACCGGAAGTCAGGCTATGGTCGGGGCGCTGACCTGCGCTTCTCGATTCCTGACCGGTCCGTGCACCGGTTCACACCGGGCCATCCCGAAGGCCCGGCAGATCACCCCGGGTGGGCGAGGGTCAGGGCTTGCGGCCCACCGCACCGTACGCGTCGATCGCCACCGCCTCCGGGTCCGCCGGACGCCACAGCGGGATCGGCACCAGGCCCGGCTCCACCAGCGTCAGTCCCTCGAAGCAGGTGCCGAGCTGTTCGGGGCTGCGCAGGATGTAGGGCACGCCGCCGCTCTGGGCCAGCCGTTCGGCACCGGAGACGACCTCGGGGCTGGTGTCGGTGCCGTCCCAGAGCACGAGGTGGCTGCCGGAGGCGGTGGCCGCCATGGTCCGGCCGACGATGGCGCGTACCACGTCCAGGTCCGGCTCGTAGCCCATCACGCCCATGTACATCACCGCGACGGGCTTGTCGAAGTCGAGCGTCTGCGCGGCCTCGGCGAGGATCTTCTCCGGGTCGTGGTAGTCGGCGGGCACGTACGTGGTGACGCCCTCGGAGGTGGTGCTGGACAGCAGCGCGCGGGCGTGGACCAGCACCATCGGGTCGTTGTCGACGTAGACGATGCGCGAGTCGGGCGCGATGGCCTGGGCGACCTCGTGGGTGTTCTGCATGGTGGGCAGACCGGTGCCGATGTCGAGGAACTGCCGGACGCCCGCCTCGGCGGCCAGGTAGCGCACCGCCTGGATGAGGAACTTGCGCGACTGCTGGGCCATCACCACGATCTCGGGGTAGACCTCCGCCACGGCGTCACCGGCGGCCCGGTCGGACTGGAAGTTGTCCTTCCCGCCCATCCAGTAGTTCCAGATCCGCGCGGCATGCGGCACCTCGGGCTGGAGCTTCGCGGCGAGTTCGGGATCCGGGCTGGCCATTCCTAGCTCCTGTCGACGGGGTCGGCTGACGGACCTGCGGATGATCACATCATCGTACGCAGGCTCCGTCCACTGTCGAAGGTGAAGGTACCGCCTTGAGCGGGATTCCCATGCCCCGTCACCTTGCCCGAGGGTGGCAGGCTTCGGGTGGTGGGAAGCCTGCTGGCACAACTGCCTGCCCTGATCGGTGTCCTGATCGGCACCGTCGGCACGATCGTCGCCACCTCGCTGGCCGACCGGTCGCGCTGGCGGCGGACCCAGACGGTGCGCTGGGACGAACGGCGGCTCGACGCGTACGCGGAGTTCGCCCGCGCGCTCAAGGAGGTGCACGCCACCGCCGGTCGGTTGTTGCCCGGCCGGAAAGGCCCGCCGGTGGACCGCGAGCGGGAGTTGGCCAACCTCGTCGAGGCCGACTTCCGGCACACCCTCGCCTGGGAGAACGTGCTGCTGCTCGGTGACGGTCCGACGGTGACCGCGGCCCGCGCGTGGCGCGACGCGGTCTGGGCGATCGAGCGTCTCGTCCGAGGTGTGCCCACCGACGCCGAGCTAACGGATCTGCTGCACCGGGCCAACGAGGCGCGCGACCACTTCTACGACGCGGCCCGGGACGGCCTGGGCGTCGGCGGTGGCTCGGTCGCCCAGGCCACCCTCTTGCAGAGCCGCCTGGGCGACCGGGACCTCCCGTTCACCCGTGACGTTCACCCGGGGTGAGGAGTACGCGCGTTCATCTCGACAGGCACGCGGAGTGGCCTGCCGTCGCTGGCGATGACGGCGAAGCCGTGACCGTCGGACAACCCGCTCGCCCGCAGCGCGTTCACCCCGTCGGGCGCCAGCGTCGGGAACGCCCCGCCCAGCACGTCCCGGCTGTGGCGTGGCCCCGCCACCAGTGGGTCGAACCCGACCTGAGGTAGCGCGACGGCAAGTGTCGCAGCGACCCGGTCAGGCGGGGTGGGCCGGTTGGTCGAGGATGGCGCTGAAACGCTCCTCGGCCAGGTCGAGCTGGTCGAGGATGTGCCGCCGTACCGCATCGGAGAGCGGAGTGTCCGCCCGGGTGACCAGATCCCGATAGACCGGCACCAGCGGCCGGTACTTCCGCGCCAACGACTCGACCTTCGGCCCGACCGAGTGGATCACGCCGACCCCGTTGTCCGTGAAGTCGGAGATCTTGACGACCCGTGCCCACGGCTCCCGCTCCAGGCTGGCGGCGACGTGCTCGTGGTACTGCTCGTCACGCCCCCGCCCCGGGTCCCACGGCGGATTGGTCACCGCCGCCACCAGCCGCGCCACCCGAGGCCCGAACCGCTCCGCGAGCACCTCCAGCGCCGCCCCGGTCCGGTCGGACTCGCCCTGCTCGCCGGTCGCGGTGTCCTGGCCGGAGCCGTCCTGGCCGATGCCCCCGGACCCGCTCGCTTCTCCGCACCCGGCCAGCTCGGCCGGGTGGTCCTCGACCGCGTCGTGGAGCAGCCCGGCGACGATCACGTCGACGTCGCGTACCTCGTAGTAGTGCATCATCCGGATGGCGACCCGGAGCAGGTGGTTGACGTACGGCTCGCGGGATCGCCGGTCGTCCCGGTGCAGCCTTGAGGCCAGTGTCAACGCCTCGTCGAGGCGCTGCTGATGATCCTCGTCGAAGACCTTGATCTCCAGCCGGAACCGCTCCCGCAGACCGGCCTCGCCGTGCATCTCGGTGATCGCGTGCATCGGCATGGTGGCCAGATACGGTGGCAGTTCCATGCGTCTCTTATAACCGATCGCCCCGGCCTGCGGGGGACCACCAGTCCGCCGCAGCGCCCTGCCGCGCCGCCGCCTTCTTGTCGTGGCAGCGTGGCTGGTCGACACGCCGCTGCGAGAACAGCCACACTGCCACGCTAAGACGAGGCACCTTCCCGGCCGCCATAGCAGACGGGGGGCCGGGGCGGGGGTTGTCCACAGCGGGCCGCCCATCCACAGGTACGGCCGCTCGGGGCTGTGGAACCTGCGGGCCGGGTGGCACGGTCGGGGGCGTGGACGTGGTGCTGGCGGAACTGGTGGAGCGCGGGCACGGCCTGGTGACCCGGGCCGTCGTCGCACAGGTCGTGCCGGCGTGGATCCTGCAACGGGCGTGCACCACCGGCGAGCTGGTGCGGGTCCTGCCGGAGGTGTTCGCGGCAGCACACCTGCTGGACGAACGGAACGATCGCGCGGCCAGCCCACCGCTCAGCCGGATCGGCCCGGACCTCGGCCGCCGTGCGGTCGCTGCCTGGATTAGCGGGCGCGGCGCGCTGAGCCACCTCACCGCCCTCGACGTCTGGGGGTTGCGTGCACAACTGCCCGGGGACCTGCTGCACGTGAGCGCCCCGGCCGGCAGCGGCCTACGAAGCTGGCCCGGTGTCCGGGTCCACCGACGACGCCACTTCAGCCTCACCTCACCGTCGGTGCTGGTACGACAGGAACTGCCGGTGACCACCATCGAGCGAGCCCTCGTCGACTCCTGGCCGATGCTCTTCCCGGCGGAACGGCGGACGCCGATGATCAGGGCGGTGAACGACCGGCTGACCACCCCCGAGCGGTTGCGGGCCGCACTCGATGGCACGACGCGGGTGCCGGGCCGGGCAGGGCTCAGCACACTGCTGACCAGGCTCGCCGAGGGCTGCCGAAGTCCGTTGGAGATCTGGGGCCACGAGCGGGTCTTCACCGGCCCGGGAATGCCGACGTTCCAACGGCAGGTACGCGTCCGGCTCGGTCGGCGTACCGTCTACCTCGACCTCTACGCCGAGCCGGAACGCGTCAACATCGAACTCGACGGCGCCGCCGTTCACGGTGATCCGCGACAGCGCGAGATCGACTTGCGTCGCGACGCACAACTGGCCGCTCTCGGCATCCTGGTGGTTCGCTTCGCCCATCGTCGGCTCGTGCGCGAGCCGGAGACCGTACGCCGAGAAACCCTCGCCATCCTGGCCAGCCGTCGACCCCGTTGATGCCCGGCACCGCACGTGCTCAACTGTCAACCGTCCACCACCGCCCTGGTGCGACGTGCGGAAGGGCGAACGAGCCGCGCCGACTGCGGCGGAGTGCTGGCGGCGGGGCGGAGACCGGCTATTTGGACGTAGATCTCGCGTTTGGTGGTGGCGGTGCCGTGCCGGTCGATGACGTACCCGGTCAGCCAGATCCAACCGTCGTACGCCTGTCGGTCGCTGGTCGAGACGACGCGCAGGGTCAGTGCCCGGCCCCCGGCGAACTGCACCGAGGCGTGGCCGTCGATCCGGAGCAGGTCACCGGGGGCCGGGCGCGCGATCACCAGCGGGCCTGGTTCGGCGGTCGGCAGTGCCGCGCGTGCATCGACTGCCAGTCGCGCAGCGCCCGCTTGAGCCGCTCGTTCTCGTGGGCGAGCTGATGGACCTGCTGGTGCAGGTCAGCAAGATCGTCGGCGACCGTGGCCTGGAACTCGCGTACCTGATCGGGGTCGGCCCCACGGCGGCGCGGGGCGAACGTGCGGGTACGTACCTCGTGCGGGGTCAACCGGGTCGGGCGCCCGGTCCCGTAGGGCTGGCCACCTCGATACACCTGGGCCACGACGGTCCTTTCCTCAAGGGCTGTCTGGAGCGTGGAGGGTCGGTGCGGTGGTACGTGGAAGGGCGGACCGTGCGTGGCCGGCGTCCGCACGGCCCGCCCGCTCGGCCGCCGCAGCCCAGTTCGGCGGTACGACGACAGAGCAGCTCACAGGGTCGGGACGGGCACGCGCACCCGCCCCGACCAGGGGGAACGCCTCTGCTCCTCGTTGCCACGCAAGGGGAGAGGCGTGATTCAACTTAGCTGCCCCAGTCATCTGAGTCAAACGGTGAGTTGTTGTGGAGTGTCGTTGCGTGATCGAATTGGCATGCCACGCAAGGGGAAGGTCATGCCAATCACCGCCGACTACATCCGTATCGCCGACGAGATCGTTGCCGACATCAGAGCCAACCGGCTCACGCCGGGGGACAGGCTGCCCTCGATTACGCAGCTTGCGGCGAAGTACAAGGTCAGTCCGTCAACGGTCAAGCAGGTCTACGTGCGGCTGGAAGCACTTCGGGTGATCTGGCGGCACCAGGGCAAGGGTGTCTTCGTAAACGATCCGAAGACCTGGATGCGGGAGCCATAGGTAGCGGCTCGGCGACGGAAACAGCCCTAACGGGTACCCCGTCCCGTGAGCGGGACGATTAGAGTCGTCGCGTGGCCGACCGGAAGCTGCTCTTGTCGGACCTGCAGAAGCCGGTCAACGACCTGCTGGGACCACCGCGAACAGACCCACGCCCGCGCCACGCTGATCGTCACCCGTGAGTAGGGGCGGCAGGGTCAGCGACCTGCTACCGCTGCCGGTCGCGTGGCTGCGCGAGATCGTTCCCTGCGTACGCCGCTGGCACGACGAGTTCGATGCAGAGTGGGGTTCGTCGCAGGCCGCAGTCCATGCCGATCTTCTCGCCGACACGACCAGTCGCGGTCGGGTCACCGACGAGGCGCTGGCATCGTGACGTCCCCCGAGGCCACTCGGGGCCGGAAGGCGAAGCAGTGAGTACGTCGTTGATTGCCCCTGCCCGCACCGTCAGGAGATGACGATGGACGACGACATTCAGCTCATCAGTGACGGCGACGGGTTGGCCGTCATCGGCGATCCGGTGGCGGTCGAACGCTTCCTGGTCTCCGAGGGGCTGCCGTCGAAGGATCTCGGTCTGCACCGGCTCGGACTGTTCCTGGGTGGCGCTGCGGGCGCGGCGCAGGCAGGTGCTGAGTTCGCCGCCCACTCCGGCCGCTGGATGAAGCTGACCGAGGAGTCCGCGCGGGCCGCGTCGAAACTCCCGATGGTCACGAACTCGACCACCGGCAACCTCCACGCCACGCTGCGGGCACCCTCCGGCGAGTTCGCCAAGAACCTCCAGTTCGTGAAGGGCGGATTCGCCAACCCTGCGCTCCTGTCCGGTGCGGCGGGACTCATGGCACAGCTTGCGATGCAGCAGGCCATGGAGGAGATCACCGACTATCTCGCGGTGATCGACGAGAAGGTCGACGACGTGTTGCGCGCCCAGAAGGACGCCGTGCTGGCGGAGATGGTCGGGGTGGGCTTCGTCATCGAGGAGGCTATGACCATCCGACAGCAGGTGGGCCGGGTCTCCGAGGTGACCTGGTCGAAGGTGCAGACCGCGCCCACGACGATTGCGGACACCCAGGCGTACGCGCTGCGTCAGCTCGACGCACTCGCCGAGAAGCTGGAGCGTAAGAGCAGCATCGGTGATGTCGCCAAGGCGGCCAGGGAAGCGGAGTCCAAGGTCCAGGAGTGGCTCGCTGTCCTGGCACGCTGCTTCCAACTACAGGACGCGGTCGCCGTGCTCGAACTCGACCGCGTCATGGAGGTGTCTCCGGACGAGCTGGACGACCACCGCCTCGGCCTGAAGACCGCCCGACGCAACCGGTTGGACCTCATCGCCCGGTGCACCGAGCGCCTGATGGCGCGCATGGACGCGGCTGCCGGGACGGCCAACACCAAGGTGCTGATGCATCCGTTCGACGCGCCGGCGGTGGTGCAGTCGAGCAACCACGTCTCGACCGCCATCGTCGACTTCCAGGGGCGGCTCGGGATCGAGGGGGAGCGACAGTCGTCGGAGGCGAGACGGTGGGCGGACGCGGCCATCGAAGTGCGGGACAAGGCGTTGGAGGCCGGGGCGGACGGCGTCGACGTCGCGCGACGCTTCGGTAGCGACACCTTCGACCGGGCCAAGACGGTGACGGGCAGGCTCTCCCACCGGATAGCCGAGCGAGCCGCCCGTCTCCGCGGAGCTGACGAGCAGACCTGACCGGGCGACGCTCCGAGCGTGTCCACCTGTTCCGCGTGCCCGCGCAATTACCCGTCGACGTCGTCAGGACCGCCTCTGTTTCGGAACGAATCTGACGACCCTACGAGGGAGATCCGGATGAGCCGTGAAGCCTGCAGCACTCCAGGATCGACACTGCGGGTGGGTACGATCTTCGTTCGTCCACCAAGCCTGATATAGGTAGGCAGAGGGTGGCAGGCCACCGGGCAGCAGGTTCGAGATCTCGTCGAGTGTGAACCTGACTTCACCACTGCGTCGGTCAAGTTGGTCTCGGAGAGCGTCATATTTGGACACGCCACCTACTCGTGAGCCGGATTGCCGATCGTAGGGCGATTCGCCGTCTGGTAATGGCGCAGTCTATTGACGGCCGCAGCAGGCATGCTTCGTCCGATCGGCTGGACCGGAGCCACCGTCGGCCCTCTGCGGCGGCGCTGTCAGCGGTACGCAGACGATGACAGGCTTCGCTATGGTCGGCGCCGGGAAATCGGGCGAGAGGGGTGCCGTGGCAAAGTCGGGTGGGGTCTTCTGCTTCGAGGGCCAGTGGGATGACGACCTCACGGCGCGAGGATCCGTCCTGCCGACGCTCGAACTTCTCGAGCGCCTGGGCAGTGTCCGATTCGTCTACCGTGACACCGCCACTCCCCAAGAGTTGCGATACTTCTTGGAGCGCTGGCTGACCCGTAAGTACGCCGCCTATGAGGTCGGCTTCTTCGCGCTCCACGGGTCGCCGAGCGAGGTTCATCTGTCCGCCTCGTACTCGGTCAGCCTGAAGGAGATCGCGAGCTGGATGTCCGGTCGATGCGCCGGCAAGCGCCTCTACTTCGGAAGTTGCTCCGCCCTGCGTGCCTCGGACAACGCCCTCAAGGAGTTCCTGCACGAGACGCAGGCGTCGATGGTGTGCGGCTTCACCAAGAACATCGACTGGATCGAGTCGGCGGCGTTCGAGACAGTGATCCTGAACCGGCTCGTCAACGGCGGCAAGGTCAACAGCGTCGAGTTGTTGGCCCGCTCGGCGCGCTGGGCGCCGTTGGCGCAGCACCTCGGGTTCCGGGTGGTCTATCGGAATGGTGGCCAGCCGCTGCCGACTATGCGGCCGTCGGAGGAGTCCGACGTGCGCCTGTGAGAGGGCGCGACGTGGTCTCGCACGTGTCCATCCGGTCGCGCCTGATTCCGGACTCAGCGGCTGGTTGACGGGAATCTGACCTTGCGCGGTCCGATGTGGAGAAACCGATAGGGTTGCTCACGGCAAGCAGGCGAACTCGTGCCGTGACCGTGTGACCGATCGCCTCCGGGGGTGTGCGATGGCGCCGAGCAAGCGACAGGCCGTCCTGATCGGAGTCAACCAGTGCGGCTACGACGTGCAACTGCCCGCGCTGCGGTATGCCGAGAGTGACGCACAGGATCTCCGGGCCGTGCTGCTCGACCAGGACTACGGCACCTTCCACGACGGTGACGTCAAGATGTTCCTCGGTGCGGACGCCACGTGGCGTGACATCAAGGCGTATCTGCGCGGGATCGCGTTCGAGTCGGGCCCCTCGGATGTGCTGCTGGTCTACTTCGCCGGGCATGCGCTGGTGCCGGAGTGGAACGAGCAGCTCGACGCGTATCTGGTCACTGCTGATCTGGATCCGGACGCGCTGCCCCGGGAGCCGGACAACGGCCTGCGGATGTCGTTCCTCAAACGGGATGTGTTCGAGGCGTTCGCGGGCACCTCGTTCCTGGTGTTGGACTGCTGCCAGGCGGGCATCTATGCGGACGCCGACCGGCGACATGCGGCGGCGATAGAGACCTACCGCACCCAGGTCGACCGGCACAGTGCGTTGCTGGCATGCCCGAAGGGCGGGGTGGCCCGGGAGAGCACCGACTACGGGCACGGTGTGTTGACCCACCACGTCCTGCGGGCACTGCGTGGCGAGGCGGCGGACGAGGCTCGCCGGGTGTCGTTCGCCCGGATGGCGGCGTTCGTGGCTGAGCAGGGCATCGACCCGCCGCCGGCCCAGTGGGTGAAGACCTACGGGCCGGCGATACCGCTGACCCAGCCGCCCGTGTCGCGGCACGATCGGCAGACGTTCAACACACCGGCCAATCCCGGCGTCATCCGGCCCTGCAAGAACCCGTTGGAGGACCACGCGAACTCGATCATGCAGTTGCTCGGCCGGATGTTCCGCGGCGCGAACCGGCCGAACCACCACGCCCAGCAGGTCGAGCTCATCCGGTACGCGGTGGACGCCGACTCGGTGGCGGTGGTGCAGTTCGCCGGTGACGGCATCAGCGTGGTGGACAAGACCTCACGCTTCGACTACGAGTTGCTCCGGCCGATGCTGGAACTCGCCGCCGACGAGGCCGTGCAGTACCGCACCTCGATGCCGGGTCATGAGGTTTCCGACGGGGCCCGTCGGCGCATACTCTGCGTACCCGTCAAGGCGGTGGACGACAGACTGGTCGCCTACGCCGTGGTCGACCCGGCCCCCGCGCAACTGGAGATGGGCGAGCCGCTCGCGGTGATCCTGCGAGCAGTCTGGGATTCCGACCCGATCAACAAGCCGGTCGAGTCCGAGATGATCGTCATGACGGCGCTGCGGGCCGCGTTCGGCCGGATGCCGACACCGGTGTACGAATACGCCTTCACCAGCTATCAGAAGCTGGTCGACTCGCTGACCATGGTCTTCCAACCGGTGGTGGAGTTGAGCCGACATCCCACCGGGGTGGGGGTGCACAGCTTCGAAGCACTGGCCCGCCGCAAGGAGGGCGACACCGGAGCACCGATGCCGGTCCTGCAGATGGCGCACCAGTGGGGCGACCGGTTCATCATCGAGCGCGACGCACTGCTCGTCTCGAAGGCCATCCGCTCGTACGCCAAGGCCGCCGTCGCCGCCAACTGGCAGGGCATCAAACCGCTGTCGGTGAACGTGGCGGTCCGCTCGCTGTTGCGCGACTCGTACCTGCATCAGGTGAGCCGGGCACTCGTCGAGGCGGACGTCAACCCGCAGACCCTCACCCTGGAGATCTCCGAGCAGGATCCGATCATGCCGGGGCCGGGTGAGGACTGGCCGCAGAAGCCGCTGGAGTACTTCCACCGTCGTCTCACCACGCTGGCTCGGGACCTGCACATCAACTTCGCCGTCGACGACTTCGGTGTGGGCCACGCGTCGCTGGCGCGAATGGCCGAGTTGCGGCTCACCCAGATCAAGGTCGACCGGGCGGTTCTGCACCATCCACTGGCCGTCGAGGAGTTGGAACTGGTGGCGAAGGTCGCCCGCTACGCCCGTGACCAGGGCGATGCTCCCCATCCGCGAGCTGTCGTGGTCGAGGGGTACGACGAGAAGGCACCGATCGCCCTCAAGCAGATCTGGGATCTCGGCATTCACCACGTCCAGGGCTACTTCTGCGGGGCGGTGGCGTCGACGAGCCTGCAACCGCTCGACCGGCAGATTCAGGAAGAGATCGCAGCCCAGGTAAAAGGAGAACGATGAGCGTCGTCAAGCTTGAGTTGCCGGCGGACGTGCTGAACGAGATAGATCTGCCGTACGAGGGAATTCGTGGGCTGGACGCCCTCACGCTCGCCGTCGAAGGGGTCGCGGTTATGGCCAACCTCGCCACCCTCGCCGCTGTGCAGCCACAACTGGGTGCGTTGGTCGTCGCGATTCGCAACTGGCGGTTGCGCGACAATCGGCAGACTGTCGTGTTGACGGTCAAGGGCCGCGGTATCGACATGCGAATCGACCTGCCGCGCAACGTGGATACCGCGAGGCTGTTGAAGCACCTGCAGCCGATCTTCGAGGAAGAACGGTGACGTGTCTTCTGCGGATCCGGGACTTCATCCACCGGCACGAGCGAGTTGCCATTCCTGACCCCGGCTGTGACGCCACGACAGGTACTACCGCGCCTTCACCATCCGGGCGGTGAGGTCGAGGGCGGCGCGGATCGGGTCGTCGGACCAGCGGCTGGCGAACACGTCGTACAGGCACCAGCCGGCGCGGGCCAGAGTGCGTTGCCGTTCCACATGGGCGTCCACCCCGTCCGGGTGAACGCCGCAGATCACCCCGACCGCGTTCGCGTCGGCGCCGACGCAGAGGTCGATCCGCCAGCGGCCGACCGGGTAGCCGGGGCGTACCGGCACGCCGATCCGGTCGAGTTCGACGGCGACGGCGCGGGCCCACGGCTCGGACGCGGGTGCGTCGGGAGCGCTGGACACCGGCGGCTGTGCGGCGTACCGGAGGTAGTCGGCGACGATGCCGTCGGGGGAGCGCAGCGAGGTGACCACCGTGAGCTGCTTCCGGGCCCGGGTGACCATGACGTTGAACAGGTTCGGGTCGGCCAGGAAGCGGTGTCGGCCCGGCGGGTCGTCGTCGACCAGCCCCAGCGAGACGATCACCACGTCCGCCTCGCTGCCCTGGAACGCGTGCACCGTGCCGGAGCGCAGGCCGAGCCGTTCGATCTCGTCGACGTCGTACGCCGAGAGCAACGCCGCCTCCACCGCGTCGGCCTGCGCGCGGAACGGGCTGATCACCGCGATGCCGCCGCCGGGCGGCTGGGTGGCGAGCTTCCCGACCAGGTCGAGTACGGCGTCCACCTCGGCCTGGTTGACGCCGTCCACCACGGCGGCGTCGGTGGTGGTCAGCACGTCGATGGCGTCGACACGTTCGGTGCGGGGGTGCCGGGTGACCAGCTTGAGCCGGTCGCCGTAGAACCGCCGTGCGGAGAATCCGATCAGGTGCGGCGTGGACCGGTAGTGCTCGCCGAGCCAGGTGACCGGTGCGGCACCGGCCGCCAGGTCGAAGGCGCTGGACCGGCGTACGTCGAGCCGGTCGGCGAAGCGGTCCAGCCCGTGCCGGTGCAGGGTGGCGGTCACGTCCTCGTCGGAGACGAAGGAGACGAACCGTAGTTGGCGCGGGTCACCGGCGACCAGGGCGTGCCGGGCCCGGGCCAGCACCGGGGCGGCCCGCAACTGGTCGACGTGCGCCGCCTCGTCCAGCACGACCAGGTCGAACATTCCGGAGACCGGCGGCAGCAGGTCCTCCACGTCGGCCACCGTGCCCACCCAGAGCGGCAACGCCCGCACCAGTGCCTCGGCGTCCAGCCCGGCGAGCATCTCGCGGCGACGGTTGCGACCGGCCCGCAGGGAGGTGCCCAGGGCTCCGGCGGCACGTCGGCCCTCGCCGGTCCACCGTCGCGCACTGGTGACCTGGTGCCGCAGCGCGGTGCCGACCGCCTCGGCGAGCGCGGCGTCCGCCTCGGCCAGCGCCGACCAGGCGGCCGACAGGTCGGTGCCGCCCTCCGCCGGCAGTCGCGCCGCCGCGCGTACCGCCTCGGCGGCCTCCACCGCGGCCCGGAGCCGTTCGGCGGGTAGCTGGGGACCGGCACCGGTCAGGCGCCGGAGCCGTCGGGCGGCTCGGGCCCGGCGCAGCCGGGGCCACCAGCCGGTACCCGCCCGACGCGTGTCGGCCAGGGCCCGCCGGATCGCGGCGAGGTCGGCGTCGGGTGCGAAGACCGCCGGGGCGTCGTGGCCCAACGCCGGCAGCAGGGGCTGCCAGCCGGGCAGGGTGGCGGCGAGTCGTTCCTGCTCCAGCGCCGCGCTGATGCCGGAACGGACGGCGGCCACCCGGTCCCGGGCGGCGGCCACGGCGGCGGCGTCGTCGCGCAACTGGGCGTCGTCCACTCCGGCCGCGATCCCACCGGCGAGGTCGGCGGCGACGGTCTCCCGTCGCTCGGCGTCGCCGAAGAGGACCGGAGGCGGGCCGGGATGCCGACGCAGCAGTTCGCCCAGCACCTCCGCGGCGTGCGCGGACTGCGTCGCCACCAGCACCGAACCGCCCCGGCCCACGGTGTCCAGGGCGGCGGCGACCAGGGCGTGACTCTTGCCGTTGCCGGGCGCACCGGAGACCACCACCACCGCCTCGGTCCGGGTCCGCCGGACCACGTCCCGCTGCGCCTCGTTCAGCGCCAGCGGCGACAGTACGTCGTCCCGGTCCGCCCCGCCGCCGATGCCCTCGTCGGCGCTGCTGCTGGCGCTGTTGCCGCCGGTGCTGCTGTCGGTGCCGGTGCCGGTGCCGTCCGGCGTACCGGCCGGGCCGAGGTAGATCCGGGCCAGGGCGGTCCCGGTCAGTCCGGGGCGGCCCGCCCAGTTCAGCAGGGTGTCCCGCAGCCGGCCGGCGAACACGTCCCGGGTGACGAACAACGCCGCCGAGGCCACACCGGTCAGGGTCGTCTCGTCGACGCGGCGCGGTGGCCTCGGCACGACCCGGTCGACCGTCAGGCCGGCGGCCTGGGCCGCCGTGGTCACCCAGGCGGCCGTGCCGGGCGCGGTCAGCCAGCCGGGGCCGGCGAGCCCCGGCGCGGCCTCCAACCGGGCGGCGAGGTCCCGATCCTCGATCAGCGAGGTCAACTCGAGGTCACCGGCGGGAACCACCCGGTAGGCGCGCCGCCCGCGTTCCAGGCGTACCGGTTGGGCCAGCAGCGGCAGCCGCACCCGACGTCGGACTCCCGCCACGTCGACGCCGCCGACCAGGAACGCCAGGCCCAGCCGGAGGATCCGCTCGTCGCGGTGCAGTGCGTCCAGCGCCGCCAGCCGGTCCAGTCGAGCGGTACGCGGACCCCGGTGCGGCTCCGGCAACCAGATCAGCGGACGCCCGGTCCCGGACACGTCGAACACCCGCTCCGCGCCGGCCGGAGCCAGGTCGGCGAGAGCGGTGAGGATCGTCGCCGCGCGCATCGCCCGCCGATTCTGCCGTACGCCGTCCCGCCCGGCCGCCCGCGTGCCCCGATCCGCCGGGCGTGGCTGGTGGGCCTGGCCTGGTCCGCCGGGCGTGGGTGGTCGGCCTGGCCTGGTCCCCCGGGCGCGGCGGGTCGGCCTGGATGTTCCACCCGGCCCCCTTTGCTCTGCTTCACCCCACGCACTGGTTCCACCCGGAAACCGTTGCGTCGGTTGAAGCAGAGCAAAGGGGCCAGCGAGGGGAGTGGTGGCGGCGATTACCGGCAGCACACCAGCACACCAGCGCGGCAGCGCGGCAGCCGCGTGGCGGCACCGGGTGGAGACGGCGGTGGGCGGGAGCCGTCGACGGCTCCCGCCCACGTGGCGGTCGGTTGTCAGGCGTACGTCTCGAACTCGGCGACCCTCGGCGTACTGCTGGAACTGGTGATCTCGAAGGTGACCTTGCTGAGCGAGGTCGAGGCGAAGCTGATCACACCGGCGGTGGTGCCGGAGGCGAGTACGGCCCCGTTGCCGTGGTTGATGACCCGCCAGCCACGGATGTTGCCCACGGAGCCGGACGCCTCACGGATGTTGATCCGGGAGATCGTCTTGGCGGAATCCCACTTGATCGAGATGGAGCCCGTGGCGCCCGACGGCGACCAGGCGGTGCTCATGTTGCCGTCCCGGACGTCGCCGTAGCTGGTGCCGCTGGCCTTGCTGGAACCGTCGGAGCCGGCGCCGATGCTCAGGTTGGTGCCGCTCGGCGGGTTCGTCGGCCCGGGGGTGGGGCTGGTGGTCGGTCCGGGCGTCGGGCTGGTCGGCCCCGGGGTGGGGCTGGTCGTCGGGTTCGTCGGCGTGCAGTTGCCGTTCGACGTCCGGATGCCCTTGTTGGCGCCGGCCGTGTCCCGCACGATGGTCGGCACGCAGCTCGCCGCGTCCATCCGGTACGAGTAGGGGATGCTGACGCTGGTGTTGGACGTCGGGTTGGGACCGGCCGGGTTGTTGTCGCCGCTCCGGCTGGACCAGGTCACGTTGTCGAAGGTGTTGCCGCTGACCTGCCAGTAGCCGGCCTCGCTCGTGTAGAACGTGCCGAGCACGTCCTTGGCGTTCTGGAAGTAGTTGTTCTCCACCTTGGCCTGCCCGCCGGCCCGCGAGTTGATGCCGGACTCGTTGATCCGCAGGTAGTGGTTGTTGTAGATGTGGGCCACCCCGCCGCGCAGCAGGGGCACCCGCGAGTCGAGGTTCTCGTACAGGTTGTTGTGGAACGTGACGAAGCCGTTCGAGCGGTCGCTCTCGCTGGAGCCGATCAGGCCGCCACGACCCGAGTTGCGCAGGATGCTGTACGACAGCGTCACGTACTGCGTGTCGTTCTTCATGTCGAAGAGGCCGTCGAAGCCCTCCGACTCGCCGCCCGACGCCTCCAGGGTGACGTGGTCGACCCAGACGTTGCGGACGCCGCTCTCCATGCCGATCGCGTCACCGCCGTTGGAGGTGGGCGAGCCGGACTTCTTGACGTTCCGCACCGTCACGTTCTGGATGATGATGTTGCGGGCCTCGCGGATGTGGATGCCGAGCTGGTCGAAGACGGCGCCGTTGCCCACCCCGAGGATGGTGACGTTGCTGATCTGCTTGAGCTCGATCACGTCGGCGGCGGTGTTGCAGCTCGACCCGGACACCTTGGTGGTGTTGCCGTGGTTGATGGTCCCCTCCACCTGGATGGTGATCGGGGTGCTGCTGCTGGCCCGGTTGCAGAGGGCCGCGTGGATCTGGGTGCCGGTGGTGGCGCGTACCGTCTGGCCGCCCGCGCCGCCGGTGGTGCCGCCGTTGCGGGTCGCGAAGCCGGTGGCGCTGCCGACAGCGGCGGACGCCTGGGGGGTCACCAGGGTCACGCAGACCGCGGCGCCCACGGCTGTCGCGGACAGCCCCGCGAGGAGTCGCAGTGCGACTGTTCGTCTCATCCTTGCCTACCTTCCTATCGGTGGTGGTACTGCTACAACCGGGTGTGGTCGCCGGGTCGCCTGAGGGACGGTCAGAGCGGCAGGCGGTCGGCTCCGGCGAGCGGGCCGACGACGAGGGGCACCAGTGGTGCCGGGAGGACCGGTCCGTGCCGCAGCGTCGGCGTCCAGCCGGCGTCGGGCGACAGGTCGGGGTCGTGTGCGACGTTGTACGCGGCCACCAGGTCCACCGGGCGGGGTAGCTTGCCGGCGGCCTGCACCCAGTTGCCCCGGGTGGTGATCGCGGTGCCGCTCCAGTCGTAGAGCAGGTCGGCGGCGGTGATGCCGGCGCCGAGCGTGAAGTGGTTGTTCTCGGCGTACACGGCGGACTGCACGCCGACGCCGATGGCGTACTCGAAACCGTCGCCGGTCAGGCGGTACTGGTTGTTGTAGAGGTCGACCTGCCCGAAGCGGACCCGGGGCAGCCGCTGGAGTGCCTCGTCGAACAGGTTGTGGTGCAGGGTGACGTTGAGTCGGCCGACGTCCGGGCCGACGGTGTTGGAGGAGCCGATCAGCATCAGCTTGTCCCGCCCGTCGAACCGGTTCCAGGAGGCGGTGACCAGGCTCGCCGTGTGCGTGATGTCCAACGCGCCGTCGTGCACCTGGTACGGGCGCCCGAAGTGGATCGGTTGGCCGCTGTCGGGGTTGTCGCCGTCGGTGAACGTGTTGTGGTCGATCCAGACGTTCTCGCTGCGGCGGACCGAGACCAGGTCGTACTGGGAGTTCCAGTTGCCCGTCTCGCCGTCGGTGGGGGACCAGGCGGGGAAGCAGTCCCGGGCGTCGTCGAAGGTGATGTTGCGGACGATGACGTTGGTTGCCCGGTCGATCATCAGGGTGAGGCCGGTCAGCCGTGCCCCGCGCAGCCCGACGATGGTGGTGTTCGGGCCGACGTTGATCTGGGTCTGCCGGGTCTGGTTCGTCACCGACCGGACCCGGGCCTCCTCCACCGGTCCGCTCGGTGCGACCCGGCCCCACGTCGCCGGGTCGTACGCGGCCAGGTAGGCGTCCAGTGAGTACCCGGGGTCGGCCAGGTCGGTGCAGTCGAGCAGTCGCCCGTCGGCGTCCTCGAACCCGTCGATCTCGCCCTTGACGAAGATGATCTTCGGGGTGGTGTTGGTCGCGTTGGTGGCGTTGTTCCCGCCGAGCGCGGCGACCAGGTCCTGGCGACTGTCGACCACGTGGACCTGGTCGGCGGTGGCGGCGGAGCCGCCGGTGGTGCCCGGTCCGGCCGCCGCCCAGCCGTCGTTCGTCGGCAGCGCCTGTCGGCCGATCTGGCGGGCCGGCACGGACAGGGTGTCCGGGCCGCCCGTCGGGCCGGGGTGCGCCGTCGCCGGGGTGGGTGCGGCGGTCAGGGTGAGAATGATCAATGCCGCACCGGCGGCAATTCTGTGCATCAGCTCGTCCCGTTCCCTCGTCGTTGTTTCTCTATGTGACGAAGGTTACGGTTGTGTTTTTATTGTGGTCAATATTAATGATGTGCAGTTTTGTTGCAGAAAATGCTTTCGGCCGGCATCGTCCCGACCTGCCCCGGTCGGGATACCGCTGGTCATCGCGGGGTCCTCAGTCCTGATCGGACCGGCGATGTTGCAGTGGCGTTGCGGTGTCCCCCTATTTTCCTCCGGTCGGATCGGTCCGCCACGGAGCGACCGACCACGGCACGCCCAGCTCGGTCGGCAGTACGCCGCTCTCGGCGGCCCGGCGCAGCACGTCGTTGACGCCCGGTATCCGTAGCACCCGCTGCGGCCCGTCGCCGACCGCCTCGACGAGATCGTCGCCGAGCAGCGTCGGCTCGGGTGCCGCCTGCAACGCGGTCAGCACCGCGGTGAACGGGGCGGTCCGGGCCAGCGGCGCGATCAACGGCACCCGGGGATCGGCCCGGTGGTCGAGCAGGTTCTCCAACAGCCCCCGCCGGCCGGGCACCTCGCGCGCCCGATCCTGGCCGGGCAGCAGCAGCCGGTCCGTCGGGTACTCCAGCACGGCCCGTCCGGCGTCACCGGTGACGATCACCTCGCCGGGCACGAAATCCTCACCGGCCAGCGTCACCGCGGCCACGATCGGCGGGCCGTGCCGCAGGCGTACCCGCAGCACGGCGGTGTCGTCGACCTCGATCGGCCGGACCCGGTAGCGCTCCACCTCGACGGCCACGATCTCCGCCGGCTCACCGGTGACCGCCTCGGCCACCGCCAGGCACTGCATCACCGCGTGCGCCAGCGGGTTGGCCAGCGCGCCGTCGAGCACCGGTCGCCCGTCCAGGCTCCGGCGACCGGCCCATGGCGAGCGGGCGTAGTACGCGTCCGGACGCTGCCAGGCGGCGACCGTGGCGATGCCGGTGACCATACCCAGTCGGCCGGCGCTCACCGCGTCGGTCAGCCCGGTGAGCGCGGCCGACCCGAGCGCCTGGAAACCGACCTGCGCCACCCGGCCGGTGCTGACCAGCGCCCCGGCCAACTCCTCGTGCTCGGCGGTGCAGAGCACCGGCGGTTTCTCCAACAGCAGGTCGGCACCGGCGGCCAGCGCGTCCCGGGCGATCGGCAGGTGGGTGTGGGGCGGGGTGCAGATCACCACCACGTCCGGCCCGACGGCCGAGAGCATGGCGCGGTGGTCGGTGAAGACCCGGGCGCCGGGGGGTACCGGTGCGGCGGGCTCGTCGTCCAGCGGTCGCGTGTCCACCAGCGCGACCAGTCGCAGCCGGCCGGCGTCGTGCAGTGGACCGAGCACCCGACGGTGCCAGCGCCCGTGCCCGTTCGCCCCGACCAGCGCGACCCGTGGCACGGCCGTCGCGGGCGTTGCGGCCGTCGGGGTGTTAGCAGGGGACCCCTGCTCTACCTGAGGCGTTAGGAAGGTGCCCTTCCTTTCACTCATCCGGCACCGGCCAGGGTCGCGGGGACGCCGTGGCGGTGCAGGTCGGTCAGCCAGGCGGTGACGTCGGCGCGGACCTGGGCGTCGGCGGCCACCTCGGGCGGAACGACCTCGTCGAGAGCGAGGACCGCGTCGACGGCCCCGGCCGGGGTCTGCGGTGCGGCGGCCAGGGCGGTGCGGATCCGCTCCGCCAGCGGGTCGTCCAGCGGCAGCGCCCGACCGTCGTCGGCGGTGCCCTGGGCGAACCGGATCCAGGCGGCCACGACCAACGCCGCCCATCGGGCGGAGCGGCCGGACGCGCGCAGGTCGGCGATGGTGTGCAGGATCCGCTGCGGCAGCTTCTGCGAGCCGTCCATCGCCACCTGGAGGGTGCGGTGCCGGATGGCCGGGTTGCCGAAGCGGGCCAGCACCTGCTCGCCGTACTCGACCACGTCGACGCCGTCGGGCGGGGTGAAGCTGGCCGCCACGTCCTCGGCGATCAGCCGCCGCAGCACCGTCGCCAGGTGCGGCAGGACGAGGGCGTCGGCGATCGTCTCGCACCCGGCGAGCGCACCGAGGTACGCGGCGGCCGAGTGCACCCCGTTGAGCCCGCGCAGCTTCAGCCGCTCCCACGGCCCGGCGTCGGCGCAGAGCACCGCACCGGCGCGGTCCCAGGCGGGCCGCCCACCGGGGAAGTCGTCCTCGATCACCCACTGGGTGTACGGCTCGGCCGCCACCGCCGCCAGGTCCTCGACACCGAGCGCCCGGCGGGCCTCGGCGAGGGTCTGTGCGGTGCTGGCCGGCACGATCCGGTCGACCATGGTGCCGGGGAAGCCGACCTGTGCCTGGACCCAGTCCAGCGCGGCCTGTCCGGCGCCCGCGTACACCAGGGCCTGGGTGACCAGGCCGCGCAGCCGGCGGCCGTTGGCGGGCAGGTTGTCGCAGCTGACCAGCGCGATCGGGCCGGCGTCGGCGGCGGCGCGGGCCAGCAGACCGCGCACCAGCAGCCCCGGCACGGTGGCCGGTGGCCGGTCGCTGGTCAGGTCGGCGACCAGCTCCGGATCGGGGCGCAGCGTCCCGGCCGCCGGATCGAGCTGGTACGCCTTCTCGGTCACCGTCAGCGTGACCACCCGGATCGCCGGGTCGGCCAGCAACGCCACGATCGCGCCCGGGTCGGCGGCGGCCAGCCGTACGTCGGCCAGTGCCCCGATGACCCGGGTCTGCTGGTCGTCTGCGGAGAGCGTGCTCACGCTGAACAGGTTGTCCTGCGCGGTCAGTGTCCGCACCAGATCCGCGTTGCGCGGAGCGACACCGACGATGCCCCAGTCACCCCCGGCCGACGCGAGCGCCTGCTCGGTGTAGACGGCCTGGTGGGCGCGGTGGAACGCGCCGAGCCCGAGGTGCACCACGCCGGCCGGCACGGTGCCCGGACGGATCAGGGGACGGGACTGCACCGGTAGTCGGCGCAGGGCGCCCAGATCGAGTCGGGACGCGCCCACGGTCACCGCCACGTCGGGCCGTCCGGGAAGCGGAAGGTGGCGATCGACTCGGGACGCATGGTGGCGCTGTAGCCCGGCTCGGTCGGCAGCAGGTACCGCCCGTCGCGGGTGCGTACCGGGTCGACGAAGTGTTCGTGCAGGTGGTCGACGTACTCCACCATCCGGCCGTCCAGGCTGGTGCCCACCCGCAGGTAGTCGAAGATCGCCAGGTGCTGGACGTACTCGCAGAGCCCGACGCCGCCCGCGTGCGGGCAGATCGGTACGCCGAACTTCGCGGCGAGCAGGATCTCGGCGAGCACCTCGTTGACCCCGGCCACCCGGCAGGCGTCGATCTGCATCACGCCGATCGCCTCGGCCTGCAACAACTGCTTGAAGATGACCTTGTTGGCGGCCACCTCGCCGGTGGCGACCCGGCATCGGCCGCCGGTCAGCTCGGTCATCGCGCGGGCGATGCGGGCGTGCCCCAGGACGTCGTCGGCGTGCGTCGGCTCCTCGATCCAGTACGGGTCGACCTCGGCCAGCGCCGTCATGTTGGTGATCGCCTCGTCGACGTCCCACACCTGGTTGGCGTCCATCATCAGCAGCGCGTCCGGGCCGATCTCGGCCCGGATGATCCGGGCCCGCCGCAGGTCGTCCTCGGGCGGGCCGCCGACCTTCATCTTCATCGCCCGCCACCCCTGCGCGTACGCGTCCCGGGTCAACGCCCGGACCTTGTCGTCCGGGTAACCCAGCCAGCCCACCGACGTGGTGTACGAGGGGAAGCCGTCCCGCTCCAGCAGGGCCAGCCGGTCGCCGAGGCCGTCACGCCCCTTGTCGAGGATGGCGGCGGCGTCGTCCGGGGTGAGCGCGTCGGTGATGTGCCGGAAGTCGACGTTGGCCACCAGTTCCTCGGTGGACAGCTCGGCCAGGTAGCGCCACATCGGCTTGCCGGCGAGCTTGGCGCGCAGGTCCCACACGGCGTTGACCAGCGCGCCGGTGGCCATGTGGATGACCCCCTTCTCCGGGCCGAGCCAGCGCAACTGCACGTCGGCGACGAGCGAGCGCCAGAACGCCACCGGCTCGGCGGTGATCTCCTCCACCGTGCGTCCCCGCACGTGGTGGGCGAGGGCCCGCACGGCGGCGCAGGTGATCTCGTTGCCGCGACCGTTGGTGAAGGTGAACCCGGCGCCGGTCGGACCGTCGTCGGTGTGCAGCTCCACGTAGGTGGCCGAGTAGTCACCCCGGTTGATCGCGTCGGAGCCGTCGCCGCTGGCGGCGGTCGGGAACCGCACGTCGTGCACGGTCACGTCGGTGATGGTCGTCATGCTTGCTTCTCTCCGAACTTGAAGACCTGCTTCGGCAGCCGGTACGCCAGGTCGACGATGGTCTCGGCGGCCTCGTCCATGGGCAGCCGGTGCTCGGCGACCAGCCGGGCCAGGAAACCGGCGTCGATGCGGCGGGCCACGTCGTGGCGTACCGGAATGGAACAGAACGCGCGGGTGTCGTCGACGAACCCGGCGGTGTTGTAGAAGCCGGCCGTCTCGGTGACCGTCTCGCGGAACCGGCGCAGCACCTCGGGGGAGTCCAGGAACCACCAGGGCGCGCCGAGCACCAGGGCGGCGTACCCGCCGGCCAGCGGTGCCAGTTCCCGGGTGAAGGTGTCCTCGTCGAGCGTGTAGAGCACCACCCGCAGCCGGGGGTCGTTGCCGTACGCGTCCAGCAGCGGAGCCAGCGCGTGCACGAACTCGGTGACCTGCGGGACGTCACCGCCCACGTCGCGCCCGTGCCGGGCGTGCAGCCACCGGTTGTGGTTGCGCACCGCCCCCGGGTGCAACTGCATGACCAGCCCGTCGTCCAGCGACATCCGGGCGAACTCCAGCAGCATGTGGGCCTGGAACGCCTCGGTGTCGCCCGGTTCGGCCCGGCCCCGGCGGGCCCGGTCGAACAGCGCCGCCGCGTCCGCGCCGAGGTCCAGGGTGCGGGCGGTGAGGTGCCCGTGGTCCGACGAGGTGGCACCGGCGGCGATGAACGCCTCCCGGCGGGCGCGCAGCGCGGCCAGATAGCCCTGGTACGTGCCGGTGTCCTCGCCGGTGATCTCGCCGAGCCGGTCGACGTTGGCCGACCAGTCCTCGAACTCCAGGTCCACCACGTTGTCCGGCCGGAAGGTGGTGACCACCCGGCCGCCCGGACCTCCCCACCCGTCGGCGGCGAGCTTGGCGTGCCGACCAAGGTCGTCCAGGGGCGACTCGGTGGTGGCCAGCACCTCGATGTTGAACCGCTCGAACAGTGCCCGGGGCCGGAAGTCCGGCTCGGCGAGGCGGGCGGCGAGGGCGTCGTACACGTCGTCGGCGGTCTGCGGCGACAGCCGGGTGTCCAGGCCGAAGACCTCGGTGAGGGTCTGCTCCAGCCAGAGCCGGGACGGGGTGCCCCGGAACAGGTGCCAGTGCTCGGCGAAGCGCCGCCAGATCCGCCGCCCGTCGGTCTCCACCGGGCTGCCGTCACGGGTGGGCACGCCCAGCTCGGCCGGGAGCACCCCCTGGCTGAACAGCATCCGGGTCAGGTAGTGGTCGGGCACGATGAGCAGCCGGGACGGGTCGGGGAACGGCTGGTCGTCGGCGAGCAGCCCCGGGTCGACGTGCCCGTGCGGCGAGATGATGGGCAGCCGCGCCACCAGCGCGTACAGCTCGCGGGCCAGGGCACGTTGGCCGGGCTCGGCGGGTAACAGCAGGTCGGGACGGGTCGAGGTGGGCACGGGGTTCGGCTCCTGGGGTCGAGGTCAGTCGAGGGTGAGCAGGTCGGCGACCCGCACGGGGGCGCCGGTGTCGAAGGACCGGTTGGCGGCCAGACCGGTGAGCAGGGCCAGCGCGCCGTCGCGGGCGCTGGCCGCGCGATCCAGCGGATCGGGTACGCCGCCGAAGAGCACCTGGGTCATCCGGGCGTCCGCACCGCCGTGGCCGTGCCGGGTGTACCCGTCGACCTCGATGCGTCGGGGCGGGGACCAGAAGGGGCGCAGGGTCAGCGTGGCCTGACCGCCCTCGGCGGCGGCCTCGGTGCCGTGCAGGGCGGCACCCTTGAGCGCACCGGCGGCGGCCGGGCTGACGAACTCGCTCTCGGTGACCTCCAGTTCCAGCCGGCCCCGGCTGCCGTTGACCATCACCCGGTAGCCCTCCCACGGTGCGTACGCGGTGAGGTGGTAGGTCATCGTCGCGCCGCTGGAGTAGGTGGCCAGCACCGCCATGTCGTCCTCGATGGTCACGCCGGGGGCGAAGACGTTGCGGTCGCGGTGGTAGCCGTCGGCGGCCTCGGCGTCGAGGTACAGCTCGCGCAGCCGGGGGTGCTCGGCCAGGCGCAGCGCGAACGGGTCGTCGGCGGCGGCGGGGGCGGCGTGCGCCCGGTCGTAGTCGCGGGCGTAGCCGTGCCGGCGGCCGTCGTCGCCGTAGAAGAACAGTCGGCCGGCGGCGTACACCTGCACCGGGGTGGCGTCGAGCCACCAGTTGACCAGGTCGAAGTGGTGGCTGGCCTTGTGCACCATCAGCCCGCCGGAGCTGGCCTTGTCGCGGTGCCAGCGTCGGAAGTAGTCGGCGCCGTGGCGAACGTCGAGCAGCCACTCGAAGTGCACCGAGCCGATCTCGCCGACCGCGCCCTCGGCGAGCAGCCGTCGCATCTGTTCGTGCAAGGGGTTGTAGCGGTAGTTGAACGCCACCGTCACCCGTCGCCCGGTGCGGCGTACCGCGTCGAGGATGCGGTGGCAGCGGGCCGCGTCGGTGGTCATCGGTTTCTCGGTGACCACGTCACAGCCGGCGTCCAGCGCGGCCACCACGTACGTGTCGTGGGTGACGTCGACCGAGGTCACCAGCACCACGTCGACACGTTCCTCGGCCAGCATGGTGGTGAAGTCGTCGGCGTGGTACGTCGGCAGCCGAGCGTGGCCCAGCTCGCCGAGCCATCGGTTGTGGGCGTCCATCCGGGCCTGGTTGACGTCGGCGAACGCGACCAGTTCGGCGGTGTCCGCGTGGTCGCGGACCAGGGCCCGGACGAACATCTCGGCGCGGGCGCCGGTGCCGACGACGGCGTACCGGGCACGCTTGCCGGGTTGCGGTGACACAGACCGATCCTCCTCGATCTTTATGCAAACCTTTGCAGTGAAGTAACCACGATCGATTGGTCAGAGTCAACGAGCGGCCGAGAATCGGCGTCGTTTGACCCTATTCATGGGGTTTGGAGTGCATGGCGAGAGCCCGTCCGAAACAGAGCTGTAATCAAGTGCCGTTGACAGTGGAGCAACCGTTTGCATTAATTGGCGACACCCGTGACCGCCGACACACATCGATGAAGGGGGCCTGAGTGCCAGTCACCATCCGGGACGTCGCACGGGCCTCCGGCGTGCACATCTCCACCGTCTCCCGCACCTTCTCCGCGCCCCACCTGGTCAACCCGGAGACCCGGGTGCGGGTGCTGGCCTGCGCCGAGGACCTGGGCTACCGGCCGAACCGGGCCGCCCGGGCCCTCATCACCGGCCGGACGCACAACATCGGCCTGATCATCGCCGACATCGCCAACCCGTTCTTCCCGCCGCTGATCAAGGCGGCGGAGAGCCAGGCCCGCCACCGCGACTACCACGTCTTCGTCGCCGACACGAACGAGGACGCGGCCGCGGAGGAGGAACTGGTGCACGCCCTGGCCAAGCAGGTCGACGGCGTGCTGCTGTGCAGCCCCCGGATGAGCAACAGCCTGATCGAGCAGCTCAGCCGCGAGGTGCCGCTGGTCGTGGTCAACCGCCAACTGGCGGGTCTGCCCTGCGTCCTGATGGACGTCGGGCAGGGCGCACGGACCGCCATCGAGCACCTCGTGGGCCTCGGTCACCGGCAGATCGCCCTGCTCGGTGGACCGCGCGGCTCATGGACCAGCCGGGAGATCCGTCGCGCCGCCAGCGCGGCGGCCCGGACCGCCGGCGCGGAACTGACCGTGCTCGGCCCTAACCCGCCCACCGAACACGGCGGCCTCGCCCAGGCGGAGCCGGTCCGCCGGGCCGGCGTCACCGCCGTGCTCGCCTACAACGACCTGATCGCGATCGGGCTCCTGGAGGGGCTCGACGCACTCGGGGTCGGGGTGCCGCAGGAGATCAGTGTCGTCGGGGTCGACGACATCAGCCTGAGCCGGCTCACCCGCCCCAAACTGACGACGGTGGCCACGCCGACCGCGGCCGCCGGCCGGACGGCAGTCGACATGTTGCTGCAACAGGACACCGATCTCCCGCGTACCAGCCGGGGCAGCGGTGCCGGGGCGACAGTCGGCGTCCGTCGTACCACCGCACAGGTAATGCTCCAGACCGAGTTGGTCATCCGCGACTCCACCGGGCCGGGACCACACGCCGGCCGGGAACGTCCTGGCGCCACTGCCGTAGGCCCGGGCCCGCATCGCCGTGCGGACCCGGGCAGCCCGATCGTGGCCGCCGGTGACGTCGTCGCCTCCTAACGCCAAGGAGTGAGCGCACATGCACCCCGCAACGCACCCCACCGCGAACGCGTCCGACGGGCGCACCTACCGTACCCCTCTGCTCCGCCGACGGTTGCTGCGCGGCATGCTCGCCGCGGTCGTGGCCCTGCCGCTGGTCGGCGCGGCCGCCGCCTGCGGCGGTGACGACGCCGGCTCCGACGGCAAGGTCAAGCTCTCCATCTTCTGGTGGGGCGGCGACGCCCGGGCCCAGCTCACCGAGCAGGCCCTCGACCTCTACACCACGAAGAACCCGGACGTCACGTTCGAGAAGGTCTGGCAGGCCAACCAGGGCTACTTCGACAAGCTGGCCACGCTCACCGCCGGTGGCAACCCGCCGGACATCTTCCAGATCGACGACAACTTCCTCGCCGAGTACGCCGCCCGCAACGCCACCCTGGACCTGAAGAAGTACGCGGACTCCGGCGACCTGGACACCAGCAAGTTCCCGCCCAGCCTGCTCCAGTACGGCGAGGTCGACGGCAAGCTCGCCGGCCTGGCCGCCGGGGAGAACACCCAGGGACTGGTCTACAACAAGACGCTGCTGACCAAGAACGGGCTGCCCGAGCCGACCACCGGGATGAGCTGGGAGGAGCACATCGCCTGGGCCGAGCAGGTCAGCAAGAAGGCCGGTGTCCCCGGCACCCAGGACCCGAGCGCCGACTACAAGGCGTTCTGGGTCTGGCTGCGTCAGCAGGGCAAGGACCTCTACGCCGGCACCGACCTGGGCTTCACCGCCGAGGACGTGACCAGGTGGTTCGAGCTGTGGAAGGGCGCGCGGGACCGGGGCGCCACCCCGACCCCGGACATCATCCACGAGGGCAACGCCACCGACATCACCAAGCAGCTCGTGGTGACCGGCAAGTCGGGCACCTCCTGGGTCTGGGTCAACCAGATGCCGGAGCTGAAGAAGAACACCGCCGACGAGCTGGGCGTCGTCGCGTACCCGGGTGACCCGAGCGCCCAGTGGGCCCGCGCCTCGATGTACTGGTCGGTCTTCCGGGGCAGCAAGAACGCCGACGTCGCGGTGGACGTGATCAACTTCCTGGCCAACGACCCGGAGGCGGTCAAGCTGCTCGGCACCGACCGAGGTCTGCCCTCCAACATGGACCTGCGCCGCGTGGTCAGTGACGACACCACCGACCCGGCGATGAAGCAGTCCATCGAGGTCGAGAACACCCTGGCCGAGACGTTCGGCGAGGCGCCGCAGGTGCCGATCAAGGGCCACAGCAAGGTCCGCGCCGAACTGATCAAGGCCGCCGAGAACGCCCAGTACGGGCGGGCCACCCCCGCCGAGGCCGCGGCGCAGTTCGTCGAGGCCAGCAAGGCAGCGATCGCCTCCTGACGCCGCCGCGAAACCCGGAGAGGAGCAGTTCGTGGCCCTGACCACGGCGCCCGACCCGACCCGCCGCGGCACCGGATCCGTCCGGCCCGACGCCACCCGGCGCGGGACCGGACGGATCCGGCACGGGGAAGGTCTGGCCGGTTACGTCTTCCTGTCGCCCTGGCTCATCGGTCTGATGGCCATCACCGCGATGCCCATGCTGTTGTCGCTCTACCTCAGCTTCACCAACTACGACATCCTCACCCCCTGGTCCGAGGTGGAGTGGGTCGGGCTGGCCAACTACGAACGGATGTTCACCAGCGATCCGTCGTGGTGGCACTCGGTCCGGGTCACGCTCAGCTTCGCGCTCATCGCCGTACCGCTGAAACTGGCCGCCGCCCTCGGCGTGGCGCTGCTGCTCAACCGGGCCTGGCGCGGGGTCGGACTGTTCCGGGGCCTGTTCTATCTGCCGTCGCTGCTCGGCGGCAGCGTGGCGCTGGCCATCGTCTGGGTGAACATGTTCAATCGGGAGGGGGCGTTCAACTCCTTCCTGGCGCTGTTCGGCATCGAGGGCAAGCCCTGGGTCAACGACCCGGACTGGGCCCTGGAGACCCTGATGGTGCTGGCCATCTGGCAGTTCGGCGCACCGATGGTGATCTTCCTGGCCGGGCTCAAGCAGGTGCCGACCGAGCTGTACGAGGCCGCGTCGGTGGACGGTGCCGGCGCGTTCCGGAAGTTCGTCAACGTGACGCTGCCGATGCTCTCCCCGGTGATCTTCTTCAACCTGGTGCTGGAGACCATCAACGGGTTCCAGGGCTTCACCGCCGCGTTCGTGCTCAGCAACGGCACCGGCGGCCCGGTCGACTCGACCCTGATGTACACGCTGAACCTCTACATCACCGGCTTCACCGACCTGGAGATGGGCTACGCCTCCGCGATGGCCTGGGTGTTCCTGATCGCCATCGCCCTCATCACGGTCGTCTTCTTCAGCACCGGCCGGTTCTGGGTGCACTACTCCGACGGGGAGGACCGCTGATGGTGGCGAGCACCGTGGCGCCACCCGTGGCGACCCGCCCGCAACGCCCGCGCAGCCGCTCCTGGCTGCGGCTGATCGTGCTGCTGGCCATCGTCGCGGTGGTGCTCTACCCGCTGATCTGGATGATCGGCACGTCGTTCAAGTCGCAGCAGGAGATCGTCAACAACATCGGGCTGCTGCCGGAGACGTTCACCCCGGGCAACTACACCAACGGGTGGACCAACTTCGACGTCGGCTTCGGCCGGTTCTTCTTCAACAGCGCCATGGTCAGCCTGCTGACCGTGGTCGGCAACGGGGTGAGCTGCCTGCTGGCCGCGTACGCCTTCGCCCGGCTGAAGTTCCGGCTGCGCGGGATGTGGTTCGCCGTCATGATCGGCACCCTGCTGCTGCCGGGGCACGTGCTGATCGTGCCGCAGTACATCCTGTTCCGCAGCCTCGGCCTGGTCGGCGGCGACTGGCCGTACCTACCCCTGCTGATCCCGCAGTTCCTGGCCACCGAGGCGTTCTTCGTCTTCCTGATGGTGCAGTTCATGCGGAGCATCCCGCGCGAACTGGACGAGGCCGCCCGGATCGACGGCGCCAACGCGTTCGGCATCTTCCGGCACGTCATCCTGCCGCTGAGCCGGCCCGCGCTGGTCACCACCGCGATCTTCTCGTTCATCTGGACCTGGAACGACTTCTTCCGGCAACTGGTCTTCCTGTCCAGCCTGAGCGACTACACGGTGCCGGTGGCGCTGACCCTGTTCATCGACTCGACCAGCCAGAGCGCGGTGGGGCCGATGTTCGCCATGTCGGTGCTGTCCCTGCTGCCGGTCTTCGTGTTCTTCGTGGCCTTCCAACGGATGCTCGTCGAGGGGATCAACACCAGTGGACTCAAGGGCTGACGACGACCATCGGCGCCCGCCGCGCCGTGACTGGCGGGACACCGTCCGCGACGCCGCCGACCTGGCGCTGGTCGGCATCCTGACGGTGCTCACCGCGCTGCCGGTGCTGACCGCCGGCGCCTCGGTCGGCACCGCCAGCGCCGCCGTGCACGACTGGCTCGCCACCGGCAGTTGGCCGACGGCCCGGCAGACGCTGTCCCGGTTCGGCCGGGGCCTGCTGCCGGGCCTGCCGGTGGCGCTCCTCGGGCTCGTCGCCGTGGGCCTGCTCGCCGCCGACCTGGTGGCGCTGGCCACCGGCCGGGTGCCCGGCGGGGCGCTGGCGTTGAGCGTCACCACCGTCGTCGCGGCGGGCCTGCTCGGGTACACCGCCGCGGTCGTGGTCGAGGTGGGCCGCACCGGCGGCACCGGCTGGCGGTCGGCCGCCAGCCGGGCCGCCCGGGCCTGCCTCGACCACCCCGCGCACTGGGCCGCGCTGGCCGGCACCAGCGTGGTCGCCGCGCTGCTCGGCGTGCTGGTCACCCCGGTCGCGGTGCCGATCCTCGCCGGGTACGCGCTGGCCGCCGTGCACGCCGTGGCCCGCCGCCGGTCGGTCGTCGAGGCGGAGCTGTCGTGACCACCGCCGACCCGGTCGCCGGTACGCCCACCGCCGACGACGATCCGCACCTGGTCGTCGCCGGCACACCGGTCGCCCGGTACGTGCTCGCGCCCGACCTCGACGTCACCCACGGCCCCCGGCCCTACCTGCACCCGGTACGCACCCTGGCCGGCACCCCGGTCACCGACGCGCTCCCGGCCGACCACGTCTGGCACCTCGGCGCCTCGCTGGCCGTGCAGGACGTCGACGGCACCAACCTCTGGGGTGGACGCACCTACGTCCGCGACGTCGGCTACACCTGGCGGGGCGACCACGGCCGGATCGTGCACGCCGGCTGGGAACACCGGGCGGACGACCGCCTCGACCATCGGCTGCACTGGGGTGACCCGTCCGGTGCGGTGCTGCTCACCGAGCGGCGTACCCTCACCGCCTTGGCGCTGCCCGCCCCCGCGGACGGGATGTCCGACACGGGCCCCGAGGGTGCCTGGCGGCTGGAGGTGACCAGCACCCTCACCGCCCCCGCCGACCGGGACGTGACACTGGGCAGCCCGGCGACCAACGGCCGCCCCGGCGGGGCCGGCTACGGCGGCTTCTTCTGGCGTGCCGTGGCGGACGGGCAGCCCGAGGTCTTCAGCGACTCGTCGACCGGCGAGGAACAGGTCAACGGCGGCGACGAACCGTGGGTGGCGATGCGGGCTCGGGCGCCGGGCGGGGCGGCGTACACCCTGGTCTTCAGCGGCCTCGGGCCCGGCGACCGGTGGTTCGTGCGGACCTCGATGTACCCGGGGGTCTGCGTGGCGTTCGCGTTCGAGGAGACCGTGACGATCCCGGCCGGCTCCAGCCGGCACGGCCGCTATCGGGTCGTCGTCGCCGACGGTGCGCTGGATCGCGCCACCGCTGCCGCGCTGGTCGGCGGCGCGTCCTAGGGACGCCCGGTCATCCGGCGCCCAGGCAGACGAACGCGGCTGCGGTGGCGCGGGCGGCGCTGTCGCCGGAGGCGACGAACGCCTGCTGGGCGTCGGCGAGAGCCGACGCCGGGCGGGCGCCCGCCCACATCCGCCGGTGCAGGTCCACCATGAGCGCGGTGGTGGGTTCGGCGGGCACCGGCAGGACGGTGGCGACCAGGCATCGGGTGCCCAGCGCCAGCAGCACCGCGGCGAAACCCATGATCTCGTCGCCGGGACGCACGTCGGTCAGCCCCGATTCGCAGGCGGAGAGCACCACGCAGCCGGGTGGCCGGGCGACGCGCTCCCACTCGTAGGCGAACAGCGGCCCGTCGGCCAGCTCCAGAGTGGAGAACTGGGGATTGTCGGCGCGGAAGGTGCCGTGCGCCGCGATGTGCACCATGCCGGCACCGTCCAGCGCGGCGGTCAGCGCACCGGCGGTGGCGTCCGGCCCGACGAGCGACCGGGCTCCCGGCAGCACCTCGGCGAGCCGTCGCACCTCGGCCCGCCCGGCTGCCAGGCGCGGACCGCTGGCCAGCACGGGCGGACCCGCCCAGGTGGTACGCCGGTCCGCCTCGAGCCAGACCGTCGCCGAGGGGGCGACCGTGACGGCCCGGCCGGCGCAGGTGGGCAACCCGGCCCATCCCACCGAGTGCAGGACCCCGACCGGGACGATCACCAGGGGCCGGTCGGCGAGGTGTCGCCGCAACGGGTCGAAGAGTTGGCTGTCGAGTGCCGCCGCCGCGTGTGCGGCGCCGGCCCGTGCGGCGGAGGGATCGCCGCCGACGATCAGTCGCCGCAGCCCGAACCGGTGCCATCGGGCCAGTCTCGCCGCCTCGGCGAGCGAGCCGAGGTCGTGCAGGCTGGCCCGGCCGTCGCGGACCAGCACCGCCCCGAGCCGGTCGCCGTGCGCCACGAGTTCGACGAGTACCCGGGTGCCGAGCCGGTCGGCCAGCCGACGGACACCGGGCGGGGCGGTCACCCCGACTCCGCCGGGTACCCGCCGGGCGAGGTCCCGGATCCGCTGTTCGAGTCGGGTCTGCCGGCCGCGCAGGGCGCGTACCGGACGTCCGGCCAGGACCGCGTCCTCCAGGAGGCCGCTGACGAGCCGGAGTTCGGCGAGCGCCGCGACCAGGTCCGGATCGTCGGGTGGCAGCGCCGGCCGCATCCGCAGCGCGTTGGCCCGCCACCGTTCGGCCCACGCGAGGACCTGCGCCGGCGCCCCGGCCCGGATCGCGATGTCCAGACCCTCGGCCGCCAGTTCCTGCCCGTACGCCCCGCTGCTGGCCCGCAGTTCGGTGGCGCCGAGCGACGTCCGGTGCCGGTCGAGCACACCCAGCCCGCGACGGAGCGCGCGGGCCGCACCCGCCTCGTCACCGCCCAGCCGCCGGGACAGGGCGAGGGCGTACCAGCCCTGGGCACGTCGCGGGGCGGTGCCCCGGGCCCGCGCGCGGGCGGCGACGGTGAACAGGGCCCGGGCGCGGTCGGGGCGACCCGTCGCGGTGGCCAGCAGGCCGGCGTCGATGCGGGTACTCAGCGCGGGATCGGACCAGCCCGTGCCGTCGAGCTGGTCGGCGGTCCGCGTCATCGCCGTGAGCAGGGCCGTGGTCCGGGTCCCCCGGCGGGCCTCGGCACGCAGTTCGACGTGCCGGGCGAACGCGGCCCAGGTGCGGCGGCCCTGCCGTCGGAACCGGGTCCGGGCGGCGGCGGCGGCCTCGGTGGCGGTGGCCAGGTCCCCGGCGAGCAGGGCGGCCCGCGCCTGCGCCAGCAGCGCCTCGGCCAGGTCGGAGGCCATGCCACGGCGGCGCAACTCCCGGATCGCGACGGCGGCGATCTCCACCGCCTCGTCCACCAGGGGCACCGACAGCAGCAACTCGAAGCGGTCCAGCAGCAGCGCGGGCCGGGGGACGCCGAGACGCCGGTACTCCTCGCCGACGGCGGCGAAACAGCGCAGCGCCGCCGCGATGTCGCCCCGTCGACCGGCCGCGATCCCGCTGTTCCACCGGGCGTCGGCCGCCGCGAGGTCCAGGCCGAGCCCCTCGAAGACGGCTGCCGCCCGGGACAGGTCGTCGGCGCCGCCGGTGGTGCCCCGGTGGGCGTTGAGCAGGCCCCGGTTGTTGCGGGCCCGGGCCTCCAGCAGGAGGTCGCCCTCGCGCTGGGCGATGTCGATGGCGAGGCCGTAGTCCCGCACCGCCTCGTCGTACCGGCCGCGGTAGTGCAGCACCACGCCCCGCTGCATCCGGCCCCGACCGGCGTCGGCCCCGGTCAGTTCCGGCAGCGCGGCGGTCACCGCCCGCAGCGCCGCCGCGGTGTGCCCCGAGCTGGCCAGGACGTACCCGAGGCTCATCCGGGCCAGCGCCCGGGTCCGGGCCGTGCCGGCGGTCCGCACGGCCCGACGGAGGTGGCGCCGGGCGCCGGAGAGGTCGTTGAGTTCGCGCAGTGCCAGACCGATGGCGCGGTCGGCGGTCGAGCGCTCGTCGGCGTCGGACCGGGCGGCGAGCACCCGCTCGGCGATGGTGATCGCCTGGCTGGGGGAGCGCTGGACGGTGTCGAGTGCCGCCTGAGCGGTCCCGGCGCCGTCAGCGGTGCGGTCCGGCACGGGCAGAGAGGTCACCACCCGCTGAGTATCGTCGATATCTCCCCGAGTGGTCGACGTGTGACGGTGAGTATGTCTTTGGCATTGACATGCGCCGATCGCTTGGAAGAATTGACCGGAGACCGGGAACCCGCCGCACCGGACCACCAGTGACGTGCCGCCTCCCGAGTCGCCTGGGGAGGACCCGTGCTGCCCGACCGTCCCACCGCGCCACCCGTCACCACCCGGCTCTCCCGACGGCGCCTCCTGGCGGTGTCCGCACTGGCCACGGTGGCGGTGCCACTGGCGTCCACCGTACGGCCGGCGCCGGCCCTCGGCGACGACACCGTCGCCGACGACAAGGCCTACCAGCTCGCGTTCACCGCGATGCTCGACGCCGACCGCACCGTGCGGCGCCACGCCGCACCCGGCCGGGAGGTGCTGTACCGACCCCGGCAGGTGCTCACCGCCCCGGCCGACGCCCAGCGCGTCGCCGCCTGGCTCAGGGCCAGCGGCAACCCGGTGACGTTCGGCGTCGGCTTCGGCGGTGTCGCCCGGCTGGTCTTCGCCGCGGAGGCCGACATCCCCGCGCTCGTGACGAAGCTGCGCGACCCCCGACAGTGGCCCGGAGCGCCGGTGCCGCTGGTCCAACCGCACCACGTGCTGCTCGGCCTCGGCAACATCATGGGTAATCCGGGCGGGCCGCCCCGCGCTCTCGCCGCACTGCCACCGCCGGATCCGGGGAGGCAGGCCGAGGGGGCGGGGGTGACGGTCGGCATCTGCGACACCGGCATCTGCCGGCAGGCCGGCAACCGGCACCCGCAGTGGCTGGGCGGCGCGTACCTCCCGGAGGTCGACGACGAGGACCCGCTCTACGTGCACACCGACGTGCTCGCCCCGCAGGGCGGGCACGGCACGTTCGTCGCCGGGGTGGTGCGGCAGGCCGCACCGGGCGTACGCCTCGATCCCGAGGCGGCGCTGGCGCCCACCGGAGTCGGGGACGAGTCGATGCTGGTGGCCGCCCTGAGCCGGCTCTCGGGCGAGGTGTCGGTGGTGAACCTCTCGCTGGGCGGCTTCACCCTCGACGACCAACCCTCGCTGCCGCTGGCCAACGCGGTGGCCGCGATGCCCCCGACGACGGCGGTGGTGGCGGCGGCGGGCAACGCCGGTGTCGCCCGTCCGGTGTGGCCGGCCGCGCTGGACCGGGTCCTGGCGGTCGGGGCCGTCGAGACGGACACCGCGGGTGTGGTCGTCCCGGCGGACTACAGCGGCCGGGGGGCGTGGGTCGACGCCTGCGCCCTCGGCCGGCGGGACAGCACGTACGTCGAGGGGCGGCTGCCGCTGCCCGGACGACCGACCCGGCTGTTCCACAGGTACGCCACCTGGGCCGGTACGTCGTTCGCCACGGCACATGTCTCGGGTCGACTCGCCGCCCTGATGACCGGGGCGGGACTGAGCGCCGACGCCGCCCGGCTGGCCCTGCTCGCGGCGCCGCGTTGGCACCCCGACTACGGCGTGCTCGTCGGATGAGCGGCAGGGCGGCGTGGTGACCGATCGGAGCGTGCGGGCCCTGGTGTCCGCCGCGGCAGACGGGGACGAGTCGGCCTGGACCGAGCTGGTGCGCCGGTACACCCCGCTGGTGTACTCGGTGATCCGGTCGCACGACCTGAGCGGCGCCGACGCGGCCGATGTCAACCAGACCGTGTGGCTGCGCCTGGTGGAGCACCTGGAGCAGGTACGCGAGCCGCAGGCGCTGGCGGCCTGGTTGGCCGTCACGACCCGACGGGAGTGCTACCGGATGTCGCGTCTCGTCCGGCGGACCCAACCCGTCGACCCCTCCGACGGTTCGCTCGACGCCTACCACGGGACGTGGGCCGACGTCGCGCCGCCGGAGGAGGACCTGTTACGGGCGGAACGGCGGCAGGCGCTGCGGGAGGGTTTCGCCCAACTGCCCTCCCGGTGCCAGGAACTGCTCTCGCTGCTGATGGCCGAGCCGCCGCCGAGCTACCGGCAGGTCTCCGAGCGGTTGGGCGTACCGGTCGGCAGCATCGGACCGACCCAGGCCCGCTGCCTGCGGCGACTGCGCGACTGCGCGGTGCTGGCCCCGTACCTGGGACTGCGGCCGGACACCGGACGGCAGGGGGGTGACCGCGATGGAGCCGTGGCCGCCGGTCGATGACGGCAGGTTGGCGGCGGAACTGGTCGCCGCGCTCTGGGACTCCGAGGGAGTGCCCGAGGAGCATCTGACGGCGGCGCGGGCGGCGTTCGCCCGGCGGCGGACGGACGCCGAGGTGACCCTGGCCGAGCTGACCTTCGACTCGGTGCTCGAGCCGGAGTCGGCCGGGCTCACCCGCTCCTCCGGTTCGGCGCGCAGCCTGTGCTTCCGGGGCGACGGGATCGTGCTGGAGATCGAGGTCAGCGACGCCGGCATCGTCGGTCAGGTCTCGCCGGCCGGTCGTGGTCGGGTCAGCGCCCGGACCGTGGGCGGAGTCTACGACGAGGCGACGGTCGACGCGGTGGGTCTCTTCTCGCTCGGGGTGCCGCCGACCGGGCCGGTGCAGCTGCGTGCGTACACCGGCGACCACGTGGTGGCGACCGACTGGGTCTGCCTGCGCTGACGCCACGAGGGTCGTGAGCCCCCTCCGACCCACGACCCTCGCTGCGGTGCGAGCTACCGCTTGACAGTGCTGATCAGATACTGCACACCACCGAGGTCGGTCGACCGGGCGCCGCTGCTGTCCGGGCCGAACTGGGTGACGGTGAAGGAGATCTCCCGCTGGCTGTCGGCCGTGGCCGAGAAGAGCAGCGAGAACTCCGCGCGCTCACCGGGGTTCAGCGCCAGGTTGCCCAGGCTGGCCCTGGTGGGCTCGACGATCTCCACCTGCGTCCGGCCGACGGCGCGGACACCCGTGCCGACCGCGCCCCCGGCCCGCCAGCGCTCGAAGAGGTCCGGGCCGAGATCGACGACGACCCGACCGCCGATCGCCTGGAGCGGCTCGGCCGCCGCGAAGACGACCTCGTTCCTGGACGGTACGGTCAGCGAGTTGCCGATGGCGAACGGCCGGACGGCCGGCGATCCGCCCACGGCGAGCTGGACCGAGTCGACGTTGCGCCACGCGATGTTGTTGTTGTGCCGGGTGTTCGTGCTGATGTCCGGGCCCTCGAAGGTCATCGGGTCGGTCGCGGACACCCAGCGGGCGAGCAGGCAGAAGTGCCCCGGCCCGGGGACTCCGGTCCAGGGGATGGTGACCGTGGTGACCCCGGCGAAGGAGACCACGTTGGCCGCGCCGATCTGGGTCCAGTGGGTCGGCCAGACCGCGCCGCCGCCCGGCGTGGTCCGATAGACGCGAAGCACGCCGTTGCTGGCGCCCGAGCCGTACGGGCCGGGGTTGCGCAGCTTGATGAAGAGGTAGTTGGTGACGCCGACGATCGGGTTCTGGCTGACGGCGCACTCGATCGCGGTGGGGCAGACCTTGATGTCGGGGCTGGCCCAGAGCGGGTTCAGCGCGTGCGGCTCGACTCCGACGTCGGCGGTGGTGTCCTTGATGTAGACGTCGGTCCGGGCGGCTGCGGCGGCGGCCGGGACCGCCTCGACCGGCACCGCGGCGGCGGCGGTGACGGCCAGCAGACCGGTCAGCATCGCGGCGGTGAGCCCGACCACCGCGGCGCGGCGGACCCGTCTTCCTGCACTGCTCATGACAGGTTCTCCTATCGAAGGAGCGTGCGCCGGTCACGGTGGGTGTCCGTACCGTTTCGGCGCGATGACGTTCTTCAGGAGCCGGTAACCGGGCCGGTGATACCTGTCGTCAGATGGTGCGAGGACGGGCGAATGCCCCGCCGGGCGGCGTCAGGCGGGGAACGGGCGGCAGGAGGCGCGGACCACGAGTTCGGTGGGGAGCCGGATGTGGGAGTCGCGCTCCACACCGGCGATCAGGTCGACGAGCAGCCGCAGCGCCTCGGCGCCCATCCGCTGGATCGGTTGCATGATGGTGGTCAGGGGCGGGTTGGTCAGCGCCGACTCCGGGACGTTGTCGAAGCCGATCACGGAGACGTCGTCGGGCACCGACAGGCCCATGCTCTGCGCCACGTCGATGGTCGAGATGGCGGAGAGGTCGTTGCCGGCGAAGACGGCGGTCGGCCGGTCGGGGAGGGCGAGCAGTTCGGCGGCGGTGCCGGCGGCGCTCTCGATCCGGAACCCACCGACGCGGACGAGCCGTTCGTCCACGGTCACGCCCGCGTCGGCCATGGCCTGCCGGAAGCCCGCCTCGCGCAGGCGGGACGACTCCAGGTCGGCGCGGCCGGAGATGTGCCCGATGCGGCGGTGGCCGAGCGAGAGCAGGTAGTTGGTGGCGAGCACGGCACCGGCGAAGTTGTCGGAGTCGACGGTGGGCAGCCCGGACGGCCCGGTGTGCGGGTCGACGGCCACCACGTGGAAGCCCTGCTTGGTCTCCACCACCGTGGGGGTGACGATCACGGCGCCGTCGATGAGCGTCCCGGAGAGCCGGGCCAGGGAGCGTCGTTCCCAGCCGACGGCGGCACCGGCCACGTCGCCGCTGGAGTACGCCAGCAACTGGTAACCGGTGCCGGTGACCTCCGACGAGGCGCCCTTGAGCAACTCGGTGGAGAACGGTTCGAACTCGGCCACCAGAATCCCCAGCACGTTCGTACGGTGGCTGCGCAGGCTCTGCGCGCCGAGGCTGGCCTCGTAGCCGAGTTGGTGGATGACCTGCTGAACCCGCTCCACGGTCGCCTGCGCCACGCCGTACCGGCCATTCACCACCTTGGATACAGTCGCGACCGAGACGCCGGCCGCTCGGGCCACGTCCGACATGTTGACACGCTGCGGGAACGCCACGCCGACGATGATAGAGGGCTCGACGAGCGCTGCCGACGGCGAGTCGAAAACGTTATCGACACCGATTGACACTGAGTTACACGGCTGTAAAACTCGCCGGCAGGCCGAGCACCGCGACTGATACGTCGAGGAGATACCGATGGCTTTGAAGCGCCGCGTAACCACCGCCATAGCGCTGTCCATCACCACCGCACTGCTTGCCGCCGGATGTGGCGGCGGGGGTGAGTCCGAAGCTCCGGAGAGTGAGCTGTTCAAGAACCCGGTGACCCTGACCTGGTGGCACAACGCCTCCCAGGACGGGCCCGGCAAGACCTACTGGGAGAAGGTCGCCGCCGACTTCACCGCGCTCCACCCCACGGTCACGATCGAGATCGAGGGGATCGAGACCAACCAGCTCCAACGCACCCGGCTGCCCGCCGCGCTGCTGAGCAACGACCCGCCGGACATCTTCCAGGCGTGGGGCGGCGGCGAGATCCGCGAGCAGGTCGAGGCCGACTACCTCAAGGACATCACCGAGCAGGCGAAGTCCGAGGTCGACAACATCGGTAGCGCCGCCGAGATCTGGCAGGTGGACGGCAAGCAGTACGGTCTGCCGTACCGGATGGGCATCGAGGGCGTCTGGTACAACAAGGACATGTTCGAGCGGGCCGGCATCGCCGCCCCGCCGACCACGTTCGAGGAGCTCAACGACGCGGTCACCAAGCTCAAGGCGATCAACGTGATCCCGATCGCGCTGGGCGCCGGTGACAAGTGGCCCGCCGCGCACTGGTGGTACAACTTCGCCCTGCGCGCCTGCTCGGTGGACACGCTGAAGAAGGCCAGCGCCGAGACGGTCTTCGACGACCCGTGCTTCGTGAAGGCCGGCCAGGACCTCAAGGCCTTCATCGACACCAAGCCGTTCCAGGACAACTTCATCGCCACCCCGGGTCAGAACGACCCGACCAGCGCCAACGGTCTGCTCGCCAACGGCAAGGCCGCCATGGAGCTGATGGGCGACTGGAACAAGGGCTCGCTGGAGACGGTGACCAACGACAAGGAGGCGCTCGACAAGTTCATCGGTTGGTTCCCGGTGCCGGCGATCTCCGGCTCCGCCGGTGACCCGAAGGCGGCGCTCGGCGGTGGCGACGGTTTCGCCTGCGCCAAGAACGCCCCGGGCGAGTGCGTCGAGTTCCTCAAGTACATCGTCAGCCCCGAGGTGCAGAAGGGCTACGCGCAGACCGGCACCGGCCTGCCCGTCGCCAAGGGTGCCGAGGACGGCGTCCAGGACCCGGCCCTGCGCTCCATCCTGGAGGCGACCACCGGTGCGACCTACGTGCAGCTCTGGCTGGACACCGCGTTCGGCAGCACCGTCGGTAACGCGATGAACGACGCGATCGTCGCCATCTTCGCCGGCAACGGGACTCCCGAGCAGGTCGTCGAGGCGATGAAGGCGGCCGCGCGCAAGTGACCGCCACCAACCCCACCACACTGGACCCTGCCGGCGGTGCCTCCGCGCCGCCGGCGGGGCTCCGGCCCGTCCGGCGCCCCTCGAAGGACCGGGCCGCCGAGACCCGACGCAAGTGGTACGAGATCATCGGTCTCACCACCCCGGCGATCGTCGTCTACGTGACGTTCGTCCTCGTACCGATGGGCTTCGCGCTCTACTACAGCCTCTTCCGCTGGCGTGGAGTCGGACCGCCCACCGAGTACATCGGGTTCGACAACTACGTCATGGCGTTCCAGGACCCGATCTTCCTCGACGCGTTGCGCAACAACGCCATCATCGTCTTCGGCTCGCTGCTGTTGCAGGGCCCGGTCGCCCTCGGCGTGGCCCTGCTGCTCAACCGGCACTTCCGGGGCCGCACCCTGTTCCGCCTGCTGGCCTTCGTGCCGTACGTGCTGGCCGAGGTCACGGTCGGCATCATGTGGAAGCTGATCCTGACCCCGAACGGCAGCCTGGACGCGCTGCTCCAGTCGATCGGGCTGGGCGGCCTGGTGCAGGCATGGCTGGCCGACCTGGACATCGTCATCTGGACGCTGCTGTTCGTGCTTACCTGGAAGTACGTCGGCTTCGCCATCATCCTGCTGCTCGCCGGCCTGTCCAACGTGCCGCAGGAGTTGAACGAGGCCGCCGCCATCGACGGCGCGAGCTGGTGGCAGATCCAACGGCACGTCACCCTGCCGCTGCTCGGCCCCACCATCCGGATCTGGATGTTCCTGTCGATGATCGGCTCGTTGCAGGTCTTCGACGTGATCTGGGTGACCTCGGTGCCCGCCGTCCGCTCGCTCGGGGCCTCCGCCACCATGGCCACCTACATGGTGGACAACGGGTTCTTCGCCCGGCTGTGGGGGTACGGCAACGCGGTGGCGGTGATCCTCTTCGTCATCTCGTTCGTCGCGGCACTGCTGTTCCAGCGGTTCCTGCTGCGCCGTGACATCCAGGGTGCCACGACCGGAAGGGCGAACTGACGTGACCGCCAACGCCACCCTGTCCCCGTCCCGCCGGCGTCGCCCGGTGTCGTGGGGCAATCCCCTCACCTACGGGCTGGCCCTCGCGGTCGCGGCGGTGTCGATCGTCCCGGTGCTGTACGTCATCATCGGAGGCTTCCGCACCACCCCGCAGATCGTCGCGAACCCGGCCGGTCTGCCCGACCCGTGGGTCTTCGACAACTACGCCCGGGTGCTGACCCAGAGCGGCTTCTGGACGCAGGCGTTCAACAGCGCCGTGATCGCGCTGGGCACCACGCTCGGCGTCGTCCTGCTCGGGGTCTGCGCCGCGTTCGTGCTGGCCCGCTACACCTTCCGTGGCCGTGAGGTGCTCTACACCTTCTTCACGCTCGGCCTGCTCTTCCCGGCCGGCGCGGCGATCCTGCCGCTCTACCTCATGCTGCGGGACATGAACCTGATCAACTCCTACTTCGCGGTGATGCTGCCGCAGATCGCCTTCGCGCTACCGTTGACGATCGTGATCCTGCGGCCCTTCCTCTCCGCGATCCCGCGCGAACTGGAGGACGCCGCCGCGATCGACGGCACCGGCCGGCTCGGGTTCCTCTGGCGCATCATGCTCCCGCTGTCGCGGCCCGCCCTCGTCACCGTCGGGATCCTCGCGTTCGTGGCGAGCTGGAACGCCTTCCTCCTGCCGCTGCTCGTCCTCGGTGACGCCAGCCTGCACACCCTGCCGTTGGGCGTGCAGAACTTCTCCAGCCAGTACACCTCGGACACGGCCGGAATCCTCGCCTTCACCTCGCTGGCAATGCTGCCGGCACTACTTTTCTTCACGTTCGCCGAAAAGCAGATCGTCGGTGGCCTGCAGGGCGCGGTCAAGGGCTGAGCGGCGCGGCCGGACGAGAGCCGACGCGACGCCAGCACAACACAAAGGGGAAAGCACAGCATGACTGAGGTCCACGGCGTGGTCGGCGCACCGGTCCCGGCACAACCGGGTCCGGGCCACGACCGGCACGACCGGTCCGACCGGCCGGACGGCGAGGCACGGGTCCGTGAGCTGCTCGGGCGGATGACCATCGAGGAGAAGGTCGCCCAGCTCGTCGGCTTCTGGGAGAAGGAGGACGGCGAGACGGTCGCGCCCTTGCAGGGCGAGTTCGCCGACGTCGGCAAGCTGGAGACCTTCTCCCGGCACGGGCTCGGGCACCTCACCCGGGCGTACGGCACCCGGCCGGTCGACGCCGAGGCCCGCGCGTCCTGGTTGTGGAAGTTCCAGTCCGACCTGGTGACCGGCACCCGGCTCGGCATCCCGGCGATCGTCCACGAGGAGTGCCTCACCGGGCTCTCCGCGTGGAAGGCGGCGACCTACCCCACCCCGCTGGCGTGGGGCGCCGCCTGCGATCCGGAACTCGTCACCGAGATGGCCGAGGCGATCGGGGCGTCCATGCGGGCGCTCGGCATCCACCAGGGGCTCTCCCCGGTGCTCGACGTGATCCGTGACCCCCGCTGGGGGCGGGTCGACGAGTGCATCGCCGAGGACCCCTACCTCGTCGGCACGATCGGCACGTCGTACGTGCGGGGACTCCAGGCGCAGGGGGTGCTGGCCACGCTCAAGCACTTCGCCGGCTACTCGGCCTCCCGCGCCGGGCGCAACTTCGCCCCGGTGCACGCCGGTCCCCGGGAGCTCGCCGACGTGCTGCTGCCGCCGTTCGAGATGGCGATCCTGGACGGCGACGCGCGGTCGGTCATGCACTCGTACGCGGAGATCGACGGCGTACCGGTGGCGGCCGACCCGACCATGCTGACCGGGATCCTGCGGGACCGGTGGGGCTTCGACGGGACGGTGGTCGCCGACTACTTCGGCGTGGCCTTCCTGAACCTGCTGCACCACGTCGCGGCCGACAACGCCGACGCGGCGGTGCAGGCGCTGACCGCCGGCGTCGACATCGAACTGCCGACCGGCGACGCCTACCTGACGGTGGCCGAGTCGGTGCGGTCGGGCCGGCTCGACGAGGCGGTCGTGGACCGGGCGGTGCTGCGGGTCCTGCGCCAGAAGGAGGCGCTCGGGCTGCTCGACGCCACCTTCGACGACGAGCCGCAGCCGGTCGACCTCGACTCGCCGGAGCACCGGTCCATCGCCCGCCGGCTCGCCGAGAAGTCCGTCGTCCTCGTCGCCAACCAGGGCGTACTCCCGCTGCCGGCCGGGCGGCGGGTGGCGGTGGTCGGGCCGAACGCGGACCGGGAGGGTGCGCTGTTCGGCTGCTATTCCTTCCTCAACCACGTGCTGGTCCAGCACCCCGACGTGGAGACGGGCATCGAGGTGCCGACTGTCCTCGCGGCGGCCCGGGCCGAGTTCGGCACCGACCTGGTGAGCTGGGCGCGGGGCTGCGACGTGGACTCCGAGGACCGGTCCGGCTTCGACGAGGCGGTGGCCACCGCCGCCGCGGCGGACGTGGCGGTCCTGGTGGTCGGCGACCACGCGGGACTGTTCGGGCGTGGCACCGTCGGCGAGGGGTGCGACCGGGAGGACCTGGAGCTGCCGGGTGTCCAGCGGGAGCTGGCCGAGGCGGTGCTGGCGACCGGTACGCCGGTGGTGCTGGTGCTGCTCACCGGTCGGCCGTACGTGCTCGGCTGGGCGATGGACCGCTGCGCGGCCGTGGTGCAGGCGTTCTTCCCCGGTGAGGAGGGGGCGGGCGCGATCGTCGGGGTGCTCTCCGGCCGGGTCAACCCGTCGGGGCGGCTGCCGGTCAGCCTGCCCGGATCGGCCGGGGCGCAGCCGTTCTCGTACCTGCACCCCACCCTCGGCGAGGGCAGCGAGGTGACCAACCTGCCGGCGACCCCGGTGGCCTCGTTCGGTCACGGCCTGTCCTACACCACCTTCGAGTACGCCGACCTGACCGTCCCCGCCACCGTGCCGACCGACGGGGCGCTGCCGGTGACCGTCCGGCTCACCAACACCGGTGCGGTGGCCGGCGACGAGGTGGTCCAGCTCTACGGTCGTGACCTGGTCGGCTCGGTGACGCGGCCGGTGGCCCAGTTGCTCGGCTACCGCCGGGTGCACCTGGAGCCGGGCCAGTCGGTCACGGTCGAGTTGACGGTGCCCACCACCCGCCTGGCCTTCTCCGACCGCAGCCTCACCCGCGTGGTGGAGCCCGGCGACGTCGACCTCTGGGTGGGCAGCAGTGTGCGCCGGGACGCCGAGGGGCGTACCACGCTCGTCGGTGACACCGCCGTGGTGACCAACGCGTCGCCGCGCTGGACCACCACCGACGTGCGCTGACGTCTGTCACCGGTGATCCCGGTACGCCGCCCGGCAAGGGGGCGTACCGGGATCTCGGCGTCTATCGGCCGCGTGTCGCGCCCCGGCGGGCGGTGGTCGGCTTCGCGCCCGGCCGGGGTGCGAGCGACCGGGCCGGGGGTGTGGCGCGGGCCGGGGTGGCCGTGGCTCCCGCCTTCGGCGTGCCGCTGGTCGGCGGCGGGTACTTCCGGAGGACCCAGGTCTGCTGGGCGAGGGAGAACAGGTTCGTGGTCACCCAGTAGATGATCACTCCGATCGGGAAGATCAGACCCGAGACGAGCAGCGAGAACGGGATGCCGTAGAGCATCAGCCGCTGCACCATCCGCTGCTGCGGGTCCTCGGCCCAGCCGGTCCGCAGGATCATCTGCCGGCTGCTCAGATAGGTCGTGGCGATCATCGTGACGATCAGGATCGCGGCGACGATCCGGACGGTCGTGCCGTCCGCGCCGAGCAGCGACAGCTCCTGCGCACCGGACCGGAGGCTGGCCGCGATCGGCGCGCCGAACAACGTCGCCGACGAGGCGCTGTCGAACTGGGTTACCGTCCAGCCGTACAGCGTCTTCATGTGCTCCGGCATGGTCGGCTTGAGATGACGCAGCACGTGGAACAGGCCCAGGAAGACCGGGATCTGCACCAGCATCGGGAGGAAGGCCGTCAGCGGGTTGGCCTTCTCCGTGCGATAGAGCTCCAGCAGCTCCTTCTGCATGGTCTCGCGGTCGTCCTTGTGCCTCTCCTGGATCTCCTTGACGCGCGGCTGGAGCGCCTGCATCGCGCGCTGCGACTTGATCTGCCGGACGTAGACCGGGAACAGCACACCCCGGACGGTCAGCACCAGGAAGACGATGCCCAGCACCCAGGCCCAGTCGGTGCCGAGCGCGGCGGCGTCGCCGAAGAGCATCTGCCAGGCGCCGTGCCAGAAGAGCAGGATGCCCGAGATGGCACCGTAGACGACGGCCATCATCGGGCTGAACAGGGCGCTCACCGGAGGGCTCCGGCAGCGTACGGTGAACGGAAAACGGATGAATCGGACATGCGGGTACCCCTCGGAACACGACGACGACTGGTGACGGGCGGAACGAGTCAGCAGCGGTCGGCGAGGAGCGGCAGGTGGAGCGAGCGACGGTGAGCGCTCAGACGACCGCGAGGGTCGCGGTCGGTGCCCGGGGGCGGGCCCGGCCGGCGGCGTCCGGATCGCGGTGCCGGGGCACGCCCGTGCGCCCGGCCCGTTCCCGGAGCAACCGTCGGGTGATCCGCAGGTCGGGGACGGTGACCACCCGATGGACCAGGTTCGCGGCGGCGAGCACGGCGGCGAGCAGCACACCGGTCGCCGCGGCCGTGCCGGACAGCATGCTGGAAGCACCCACGTCGGCGAGTACGCCGACGAGGTACCAGATCATGCCGAGCCCGATCACGGCACCACCATATCCGCCCCGCGCACCCAGGTCTGCGTCATCAGAATCGGCCGCCCTCGGAAAGCAGAACACCTAGCGGTCGGGATCGGGCTCGGCGCGCAGGGCGGCGGTGGCCCGTAGCGCCTTCACGATCGCCGGGATCGCGCCGATCAGCAGCACCAGCGCCCAGACGATCCCGATGATCGCGAAGAGCAGCGCGCCCAGGTCGTCCAGGATGCTCACCAGGATCACCGGCACCAGATTGTGCAGGAACTCCAGCAGCACCGTGCAGAGCAGGCTGGTCAGGATCAGCAGCACCAGGCCCTTGTTCTGGAGGAACTTCGGCTGGGCCAGCACCAGCAGACCGGCCCAGGCGAGCTTGAGCAGCAGCACCAGGCCGAGCAGCACGGCCGCGTCGCCGACCGGGAAGAATCCCCACAACGCCAGGTACGCCAGCGTGCCGAACGGCGGAGCCAGGAACAACGACACCATGACCATCAGCTCGACGAAGGCGACGATCAGCGCCACGAACGCCACGATGACCAGGACGATCGAGAAGATCAGGGTGGCGACGCCCTGCACCCGACCGTGGATCCGTTCGGGCAGCACCAACCCCAGACAGAACAGCCCGGTGGTCCAGAGCGCCGCCGCGTCGACGAGCACCAGATAGCCGGTGCCCCGGCCGGACGGCTCGCCGACCCCGCTCACGTCACCGACCTCGACCCCGAGGTCACCGGCGCTGTCGGTCAGCGCCGCACCGGCGTCGCCGCCGCCCAGCAGCAGCCCGGCACCCAGCTCGACGCCCACCGCCAGCACCAGCGCCAGCATCGCCAACAGCAGGAACGGCTTGCGCAGCGCGCCCATCCCGGCCTCCCGCCTCAGTCCCGCGCGATCGTGACCGGACAGCCGCCGGAGCAGCTCACCCGTACCGTGGTGGCCCGGTCCACGGCGATCCGGGCCACCGCGCCGGTGCCGTCGTCGGCCGGCGTGACGTCGTCCTCGACGGTGAACTCGGCGTCCCCCGGGGCCGGCGCCTCGACGGTGAACGCCTCCGGGCTGCGCAGGATCAGCGTGCGCAACCCACCCGGGTCGGCCACCCGCAGCGCACAGTCGCCGGTGACGGCCAGCACCCCGGGCGCCTCGGCACAGTCCGCGTCGACGGTGGCCGGGTCCACCGCCGACGTCCCGCCGGCCCGCCCCAGCAGGTCGACCAACCCACTGCGCGCCGACGGATCCCCCCGCCCCCCGCCCCCCACTCCCACCGCCACCACGAACAACACCACCAGCAGCACCCCGAGCGCCCCCAACAACACCTTCTGCCGTCCCGTCACCACTGCACCTCGCTCTCGTCGCACGTCGTCTCGTCGCGTTGATCAAGAGGTTTGCGTCGGGAAGAGGTGCTGAGCCGACGCAAACCTCTTGATCAACCGGGGTCAGGGGGGTCAGGGGGGTCAGGGGGTGGGGGGGAGTTCGGTGAAGCGGATCGCGTCCACCCCGGCGAAGTAGCGGTCGGTGCTCTGCGTCTTGCCGATCGCCACCAGGGTGATCTGGTGCGGGCCCGCCGCCAGCGGCACCCGGGCCACGTCGACCCAGTCGGTGACCCGCACCGTGGGGGAGAAGCCGATGAAGGGGTCACCGACCTGCCGGCCGTCGATCAGGAACACCGTGTTGGCGTAGTCGGGAGCCGTGGTCCGCACGGTGGAGAACTGCCAGACGGCCTGGGCCGGCACCTCCACCGTCACGGTCACCCGGTCGTTGATCGCCCGGCCCAGGAAGAACAGCTGGTTCTCCTGCGACCAGGTCACCTCGCAACAGTTCGGCTGCACCGCCACGGCCGCCGCCGAGCCGGTCGGCGACTCGACCCGGGCACCGGTCACCAACGTCTCCGCCTCGACGGTCACCACCCGGGCCTGCGGCGGCGGATCGTCCTCGCGCGCCACCAGGAACACCACCACCGCCGAGACCACCAGCACCAGCGCCGCCGCGGCGGCGATCCACGGCCAGGGCGTACGCTTCGGCGGCGCCACGGCCCGCACCTCGTAGGTGACCCGGCCACTGGAGCGGGAACTCTCCTCCGGCGCGGTGTTCGCCGAGTACGCGAAGCCGGTCATGTCGTAGCGACGCGGCGGCGTCCCCGCCGGCACGGCCAGCCGGACCAGGAACGACACCGAGCCCTGCCCGGGCACCACCCGCTGCGGTTCGGTGACGGTGAACCAGGAACGCTGCGTACCCTCGCCGGGCGCCACGTCGAACACCACCGTGTCCGGCGCGAGCCCCGGGTTGGAGACGGTGAAGGTCAGCTCCCCGGCGTTCCGGACGTCCAGGGTGAACTGCTCGGCTGCGGCGACGACGGTCCATTCGGTGGTCATGACGGCTCCTCCGGAGCGGGATCGGGCGGGGTGGGAACGGGGGAGGGCGACGGCACACTGGCCCGGCCGACCGCCGGTGCGCCCGCCACGACGGTGATCTCGGCGGTCACGGCGGCCGGCTTCTCCGCCGCGACGATCCGGCTGACCAGGTCGAGCTGGTCGGCGGCGGTCGGCGGCACCCGGACGACCAGGTGGAACGGCCGGTCGGCCGGCTCGTCGAGGACGAAACCGGTGACGCCGGTGGCCAGTTCCAGGGCGGTCCGCAGCCCGTCCGGGGTGCCCCGCCAGGTCGCCAGCGCCGCCCCGTGCGCGACCAGGTCACGCAGCCGGCTCAGCGGCAACGGCAGTGGGGCGTCCCGCCGGGGCGCGGCGACCACATGGTCCATCGCCACCCACCCGGCCAGGTACGCCACCATCCCGCCCGGTGCCCGGTACGGCGCGAACAGCGCGTCGACGTCGGCCAGCACCGCCTCGTCCGGCGCGTGCAGCGCCTCCATCACGTCCAGCAGCGCCCACAGCACGCTGCCCGGCACGCAGGCGCGCTGGTAGGCGGCGGGCAGCAGCCGCTCAATGGCCGGTCGACGCATCCTGCCGCACCACCTCGATGTCGTGCTCGCCGGAGCAGAGCAGCCAGGTGTCCGGGACGGTGACCACGTCGGCGGTGGCCTGGTTGGCGCTGGCCGACCAGTCGACCGCGTCGCCGCTGCGGTGCACGCCGCGTTCCCCACCGGCCAGCACCAGCCGGTCCGTCCCGGCGGTGGCGGCGATCGCGTCCACCGGCACGAACCGGGTGCGGTCGCGCAGCGGCAGCCCGCAGTTGACCGACACCGACGACCACTGCGGCTGTGCCGCGACCGTGTCCAGCCGCAACACCCCGCCGCTCTGCGTGGCGGCCAGCGCCTGGGTGCCGCTGAAGGTCAGGTCCCGGCAGGTGCCGCCAATCCAGCCGGACTGCATCGCCTGCCACTTCACGTCGGACTCGAACAGCCGGGCCCGGAAGCACCCCTGCCCGGGCCGCTTCGGGTCCGGCTCGCCGGCACCGCTCCACAGCAGCGTGGCCGGGCCGTCGTACTGCACGGCGAGCAGCCGGTTGTCCACGTTGGCCAACCCGACGTGGGAGAAGCTGCCGGGTCGGCCCGCGTTACCGGAGAGGTAGACCCCGAATCCGGCCTGCGCGGCCACCGCCACCCCGGGTACGCCGCGCTCGGAGACGAACGCCCGCACCGCGTAGAAGCCCCGGTCGGCGTCGGCCGGGTCGACCAGGATCTGCAACGGCACCGCACCGGGCAGCAGCGACACCTCGTACAGGCCGGTGTCGGTGGCGACCAGCAACGCGCCCGCGCCGTCCCGGTCGATCCAGGCCAGGTCACTGATCCGCGAGTCCAGATCGGCCAGCAGCGACCAGGTCTCGCCCAGGTCGGCGCTCAGGTGCACCCGGGATCCGCCGCCGGACCGGACCGTGGCCACCGCCACCGACCCGGGCCGGGGCACGATGCCGGGCCGCACCGGGGCGGGTGCGGGCGCCACCCGCTGCACGGTCTCCCCGTCGAACCGGCCCGCCGGCTCCCATCCGGCACCGGCGTTGGTGGAGCGGAACAGCACCGGGCCGCTGCCCGCGTACCAGGTGCGGGGTTGGTACTGGTCCGCGGCGAGCGTGCGGACCTGCTGGTCGGGGGCCTCGTCGACGACGAACCGCACCGACTCGACGTAGCGCACCCCGGGCTCGGCGTGCTCCAGCAACCGGTACACGTTGGACGCGCGCAGCGGCTCACCGAACGCCCAACCGGCCGGGTTCAGCGGGGTGGGCAGCGGACTCAGCGTCTGGTGCAGCCGGTCGTGGATGCGCCGCCGGACCGCCTCCGCGTCCTCCTCCCGGCGCACCACCACCCGGGCCCGGATCGACACCGCCTTGTACCGCGCCCAGCTCGCCCGGCAGGTGGTGCCGAGCGACCGGCGACGTTCCAGGTCCGCCTCGACCCGCAGCCGCGCCTCCTCCACCTCGTGCCCGCGCAGCACCTCCACCGGCAGCCGGCCGCCGGGCCGGGCGTCGTCCGGCACGTACGGCACCAGCACCACCTCCACCTCGCCGGGTCGGGCGAAGCTGTAGACGGCGGCCCGGGTGAAGGCGCGGGCCCGGCTCACCCCGCCGGAACCGGTGGCCAGCACCTCGAAGTCGCGGGCGGTCACCGCGCGCTGCTGGGCGAAGAAGGCGTACGGGCCGCGCAGCAGCACCGACTCCATCGCCTCCATCTCCCGGCCGCCGGCCGCCGGTGCCGGGTTGACCACCTTCACCCCGGGCAGCGGGTCCCGCAGGCTGGTCAACGTCCCGGCCGCCACGTTGCCGGCGGTGCCGCCACCGGCGCGGTACCAGAGCCGCACCTGCCGTCCGGCCGGCGGTACGGCCGCGACCGGGGCGTCGTCACCGGCGGAGTCCGACCCGCGCAGGTCCAGCGCCGGGGCGAAGGTCACCGTGCCCGAGCAGCGGTCCACCAGGTACGCCTTGTCCTGCGCTCCGAGGCCGGCGAAGCTGTCCACCGCCCGCCAGATCTCGAAGGTCCGCCCCTCGTGCTCGCGGGCCGCCGCGCCCAACTCCACCGAGCCGGTCGGCACCTCGACGCCGAGCAGCAGGTCCAACGGTTCGGCGGTCCGGGCCAGCGGGGCCCGCCCGGCCCGCAGCACCTGCCCCGGCGCGCCGGTGCCGACGCCGAGCAGTTCCGCCTCGACCGGCTCGCAGTGGTGCATCCGGACGGTCACCTCACGCTGGCCGGCGGCGAGCAGCGCCGGCTCGCAGGTGACGAAGACGACCGGTCGCGGGTCCGCGCCACGCGCCGCCGCGACCCGGGTACCGGCCGGGATCCGCAGCGCCTCGTCGTCGGCGCCGGTCCGGGTGAACCGCACCTCCGCCCAGGCCGCCGAGGGGGCGTGCCGGGTCACACCGAGCAGGTTGAGGAAGGAGACGTACGCCTTCTCCGGCAACTGGTTCAGTCGATAGATCATCACCTCGGTGAGGTGCGCGAACGCCTCCAACAGGGCGATGCCCGGATCGTGCGCGGACAGGTCGGTCCAGCCGGGGCAGGACTGCCGGATCCGCTCCCGGGCCTCGGTCACCAGGTCGAGGAAGGTCCGGTCGTCCAGGTGCGGCACGGGCAGGGTCATCGCCCCTCCTCAGCGTCGGGGTCGAGGGTCGGCCCCGACGGGTCGTCGTCGGTGGGCAGCAGGTCCACGGAGAAGACCAGTTGCCCGGGGGTGAGGCTGGCCCGGATCCGGTAGTCCAGCCGGATCACCAGCCGCCACGGGTCGTCCGGGTCCGGACCGGCGTCCACGTCGAGCACGTCGATGCGGGGCTCCCAGCGGGTGACCGCCGCGCGGACGTAGTGGATGGCCAGCCCGGCGGTGGTGTCGTCGTTCGGGGCGAAGACCAACCGGTGCAGCCGGGAGCCGTACCCGGGGCGCATCAGCCGCTCGCCCGGCGTGGTGGACAGCAGCAGGAACAGCGCCTGGCGTACGGTCTCGTCGCCGTCGGTCATGGCCAGCCCGCCGGCCGCGGTCAGTCCGAGCCCCCCACCGCGCCCGGCGTCGAAACCCGCGCCGAGGAACCGGATCGCCCTCACCGGTCGGCCCCCAGGAACGCCTGCCGGGGATCGCGTACCCGGTACCGGAACTGGCCCGGCGGGCTGCCGTCGGTGAAGCCCTCCAGGTGCGACAGCACCACCCGGTGACCGTCCACGCGGACGAAGTCGCTGTAACCGACGCGCACCGGCTCGGTCTTCGTACACGGCTTGACCGTCGCGCCGTAGTTCGGGCAGGCGACGATCTTCCGGCCCTTCGGGTCGTCGGCCACCAGCACCGGTACGCCGACCACCCGCACCCACTCCTGCGACTCCTCGTTGCGGATCCGGCCGTCGTGGTCACACCTGATCACCGAGTCGCGATGGATCCAGCGCATCAGCCACCTCCTCCGTGATGGGTGCGGGCCAGGCTGCGGGCCCGCTCGGCGGCGGTGCCCGGGTCCTCGCTCGCCTCGGCGTGCAGGAAGTCGACGCTGCGGGCGCGCACCACCATCGCCCGGCCCGGGGCGGAGAGCACCAGGTCGGCGGCGGCGTGCAGGGTGACCAGGTCCGGGGTCAGCTCCAGCCAGCTACCTGTGTCGGTGCTCAACCGCAGGCTGCGGGCCACGTCGTCGACCACCACCTGCTGCCCGCCCGAGGTCCGCAGCGACCAGCGCCGGGCCCGCCCGTCGTCCACCCCGGTGTCGTACGGCGTGACGGCGCCGAACAGCGCACCGAGCACCACACCCGAGGCGGGTTCCCCACCGGGCAGCGCCACCAGCACGGTGTCCTGCGGATCGGGCAGCGCCACCAGTCCCTTGCCCCGGCCGGCACCCGGGCAGAGCACCGCCAGCCAACCCGCGTCCGCCCCGCCGTACGCGGGCAGTTCCACCCGCACCCGCCCCAGCCCGTCCGGGTCCGCCACGTCGGTGACGGTGCCCAGGGTGACCACCGCCGGAGCGGGTGACCCGGCCGGCGGCGCCGGAGGCGGCACGGTGGAGAACCGACTCAGGTACCCGTCGGCGTCGACGGTGTGCACCACCTCGGTCAGCACGTACGTGCCGGCCATCGACTCGGCGACCCCGGTCAACCGGATCCGCCGACCGGGACGCAACGCGGGATCGCCCTCGGCGGTGCCCTCGGCGGTGACCAGCGCCGCAGCGCGTACGTCCAGCCGGGCCTGAGCCAGCGCGGCGATCTCGTCGTCGCTGCGGCCCGGCTGGTCCAGCGCGGTCCGGGTGCCGTCCGCGCCCACGTCGGCGGGATCCGGGTCCACCGGGGTGTCCCGCCCGCACCGGGGCACGGCGGCCTGCGAGGTGAACGCTTCGGCCCGCTGCGGGTGCCAGCCGAGCGCGGCGCTCTCGCCCACGGCGGCGTCCGCGTTGACCGCCAGCCGCAGGCCGTGCACGTCGCGGCCGAGCGCGAGCGGGATCGGCGCGCCGTACCCGTCGAGCGTCAGCAGACGCAGCACGTCGTCGTCGACACTCAGGTGCAGCCCGGCCCGGCCGGTCACCTCCACCAGCAGGTCGAGGTCGCTCGGGCGGTGGTGCGGCAGCCGGTCCAGCCGTGGCCCGTCGACCTCGGCGTCGACCCGCAGTCCCAGGTCGGCGCAGAGGTCGGCGGCCAGCTCGGCGGCGGTCACCGACTCGAACACCCGCAACCGCTGCCGCTTGCGCAACCGGTGCAGCGCGTCGTACGCCCGGATCCGCAGGATCGCCGCGCCGTCGGCGGCGTACTCGACCTCGACGGCGGTGACCTCGCCGCCGAAGAGCGCCGCCGGGTACCCGTCGAGGCGGACCTCCAGGCGCGCGCCGACCCGCGCCGTGGCGACCGGCGGCGCGTCGCCCGGCCCGGTGGTCAACGCCACCTCGCACTGCGTCGGTCGGTTCAGCCGGGCGGCCACCCGCACCGAGAGCACCCGTCCGGTGCCCCGGCCGGCCAACGGGCCGCCGTCGAGCAGCACCGTCAGCGCCCGGGGCGCGCCGCCGCTCATGTCCCGTCACCCGTCGCGGCGACGGTGCCCGGCAGCGGCGGTACGGCCAGCGCGGTGCCGGCGGGCACGGCGAGCGGGTCGGTGATCCGGTTGTGTTCGGCAAGCAGCCGCCAGCGCAGCGGCGAGCCGAGCGCGTCGTGGGCGAGCAGGTCGAAACGTACGCCGGTGGAATCGGCCGTGGCGGTGCCGTCCCCGGCGGCGACCAGGGCCGTGCCCGGCGCGACGGCCGGCGTCTGTGCCTCGGCCAGTTCCTCGGCGAAACCCTCCTCGGCCCGGGTGGTGTCCTCGGCGACCCGCACCAGCTTGAGTCGCAGCCAGGACCGGCGCGGCGACCCCGTGGCGGTGAACGCGTCGAACCGTTCCGCCACCGCCACGATCACCCCCGGCACGTTCCAGGTCTTGCCCCAGACCAGCCGCACCAGCGGCGGCCGGACCCAGCCGTGCTCGACCGCGGAGTTCTCCGCCAGCATCCAGAGCGGACGGGTCAGCGCACGCACGTCAGTCGGTCGGACCTGGCCCTCCGCGAAGTCGGTGTCGAAGAGCAGGTCGAGAACGAGTTCGGTACGCCCACCACCGGTGAACACCAGCGGGTCGTCGGCGAGCCCGGCGCCGGTGAGCTGACTGCCGGTGCTGCCCCGTCGGCGTACTCCGGCCAGCCGACTGACCTGCACGGTCTCCGGGTTGAGCAGGCAGTCCACCCGCTCGCCGGTGGCGTCGACGAGGAAGGCGACCCGTTCCATCAGCCGCCCGCCTGTTCCCGGTCCAGTCGACGCAGGTGGGCCGCGGCGGCGTCCTCCGGCTCGGGGATCGCCCAGAGTGCCCGGTCGTCGGGCAGGGCGGGCCACGGGTCGGACCCGTCCCGCCCGCCACCCTTCCGGACGTCGGTGGCCCCGTCCGGGCCCAGTTCCGGCCAGGGCCCGCGCGCCGGTGCCGGCCGCTGACCGGTGCCGGCCGGCAGCCCCGCACCGGGCCAGAGCCCGTCCCCGTACGCACCGTCCGCGCGCCGCCACCCGACCTCGCCGCCCCTCCCGGACGGACCGTCCCCACCCGCCGCTCCCCACCGCTCCGGGTACCGCGTCCCGTCGGGCCCGTCCCCACCCGACCACGCCGGATGCCGATCCCCGTCGCGTCCGCTGCCGGGTGATCGCGCCGGACGCCGCTCCCCGTCGGACTCCCGCCCCGATACCTGTGACGGCGAGATGTCCGGGTCGGAGCTGACCAGGCGTAGCACCGCCCGATTCCGGCCCGGCACCGATCGCGGTGCTTCGGGCGGATCCGTCACCGACCGTGAGTGCCCCGCCGTCGACCCGGAGCCGGACGACGATCCGGCGGACGCCACCGGAACGTCGGTCTGTCGGTCGGCACCCGAGCCCCGCCGTGGTCGGCCCGACACGTCCGCCACACCGGTGCCGGTCACGCTGGTCGCCGGGTCCGTCCCCTCGCGGGGCGGATCCGCGCGACGCCCGCGTCCGCCCGCCCACGGCATCGTCGCGTCGCCCACCGCCGGACCCACACCCTCCCCACCGGACGCCACCCCGCTGACGCCCTCACCTGCCTTCGGTGTGTTCGGTCCGCTGATCTTCGGTGTGTTGGGTCCGCCGACGCCCGCCGCTGCTCCCGGTGCGCGTGCCCCGCTGACGCCTGGGGCTGCTTCCGCCGTGCCCACACCACTCACCGAGGGCGTGCCGCCCGTGGACGGCCGCGGCGCACCCTCCATCCCGGCTCCTGTATCGGCTCCGCTTCCCGTACGTCGACCTCCCGGTACGCCGTGGTCACTCGACGCCGGGCGTACCGCCGCCGGACCGGTCGCCGGTCCCGTCGTCGCGCCGGTCGTCGCGCCGGTCGCCGGTCCGGTCGCCGGTCCGGTCGTCGCGCCGGACGTAGGGCTGGTCGTGGGGCCGGCACCTGTCCCTGCTCTGCCCCTTTGCTCTGCTTCACTCCACGCAACGGCCGTCGTGCGGTATCCCGGGCGTTGCGTCGGTTGAAGCAGAGCAAAGGGGCCGGGGGAGGACCTGTCCCTCCCCGGTGACGCGACGTGAGCCGACGAGACCCCGTCGCCCCAGCCGCCGCCGGGCGGCCGTCGCCCGGCCCACGGATCGGTCACGTCCACCGGTCCCTCCGCCGCACCAGGCGGCAGATCACCAGGCGGCAGAGCACCAGGCGGCAGCTCGGCCGCGAGGTCGCGGAGCAGCCCCGGGGCATGGGCGGCGATCAGCCGCAGCCAGTGCTCCGGGGGGCGGTCCGGATGCCGGTACGCGACCGCCTCCCACACGTCCGACGGCGCTGCGGCGTCAGTCCCGTGGTCCGCGTCGCCGACCGCGTCGCCACGCGGGCCCCCGGTCGCGCTGGCGCGGATGCCACCACGCAGGTCGTCGTCCCTCTCGTCGTCGGTGGTGTCGACCAGACCGGCGAACCGGTCCACGGCACGCGCGGCGGACCGGAGCCGACCGGCGACCCAGCTACGCGGGCGTGGGCGCGGCACCGCCGGTCTCCAGTTCCAGGCTCTCGTAGCGCAGCGTCAGCGCCGCGATGGCGATCTCCTGGCCGAGCGTGTTGAGGTGTGCGCCGCGCCATCGGGTGGGCCAGGCGTTGAGCAGGTTCCAGCGCAGCACCTCGGCCGTGCCGACGGAGTCGAGCAGCACCACCGAGACGTTGCGGCGGTCGCTGGTGCCCCGGGCGATCGTGTGCACCCAGTCCCACAGCTCCCGGGACGCGGTCAGGCCGAAGTGCAGCGTGACCGGGCCGTACTCGACCTGTCCGGGGATCATCCGGATCCGGTCGTTGCCCTGCTCCCGGTACGGCTGGGCGGGGATGTTCACGTCCAGGCCGCTGACCTCGGTGAAGTGGCCGTTGGTGACCCCGTTGACCAGCAGCTTGAAGTTGTACGCCCGGTACGGGTCGACCGGGGCGCCCGGCTGCGGAGTGGCCGTGGTCGGCATGTCAGCCTCCAATCGTCTCGGTCTCGGTGCCGCCGGCCCACTGGCTCAGCTTGAACACCACGAACTCGGCGGGCTTGACCACCGCGATGCCGATGTGCGCGACCACCATCCCGGCGTCCCGGACGTCGGCCGGGTTGGTCTCCTCGTCACACTTGACGAAGAACGCCTCCTCGGGCGTACGCCCCAGCAGCGCGCCGTCGCGCCACACCCGGGTCAGGAAGGCGCCGATGTCCCGGCGGATGGAGCGCCACAGCGTGTAGTCGTTCGGCTCGAACACCATCCACCGGGTGCCGTTGGCGATGGCCTGCTCGATGGCGATGGAGAGCCGCCGGACGTTGAGGTACCGCCACTCGCTGGCCTCGGCGGCGAGTGTCCGCGCGCCCCAGACGCGGATGCCCTCGCCGGGGAAGTACCGGATCACGTTGACGCCCTTGGGGTTGAGCACGTCGTGCTCGGATCGGGTGACCAGATGACCCAGGTCGACGGCACCGCGTACCGGCTCGTTGGCGGGAGCCTTGTGCACGCCGCGCAGGGCATCCGTGCGGGCCCAGATGCCGGCCAGGTGCCCGCTCGGCGGGGTGAGCACCAGGTCGCCGCTGAGCGGGTCGCGGACCCGGAGCCAGGGGAAGTACAGCGCGCCGAAGTCGGACTGCCGGGGCCGGTGCGCCTGCGGGCCGCCGCTCGACCCGGTCGTACCCCCGCCCGCGCCGCCGGAGCCACCCGAGCTGGCGGGGCTGTCGCCGCCCTCGGTGGGCTTCGCCGCCCGACCGGAGCCGGCCGTGGCCACCCGGGTCAAGGTCGAGATGTCGTCGATGTCGGGAGCGGGATCGCAGATGGCGACCATCGTGCGGGTGCGCTCGGCCAGGCTCAGCAGCGCCTCGTGCGCGACCGCGTCGTGGAAGCCGGGCGCGGCCACGATGGAGATCTCGTCGATAGCCTCCAGCAGGTCCAGTCCGCCGCGCTGGCGTCCGCTGCCGGTGAGCGCGCCGCCCTCGCCGACGTTGACCACCCAGCAGCGGGTGCCCCCGTTGTCGAGGAAACCGAAGACCGCGCGGGCCAACGGGGTGCTCTCGAACTCGTCACCGTCGGCGTAGAGGCGGAGGAACTCGGTCCAGTTGTTCACGGCGAGGGCCTCGCCGAGACGGGCCGTGCGGTCCGGAGCCACGCCGACGAAGGCTGCCGTGCTGGTGCCGACCGGTCCGATCGGCCGGGCACCGGCAGGCACCTCCTCGACATAGATCCCGGGTGAGAAGTAGCTGGGCATCGGTCCTCCCGTACGGGTCGGGTCAGCGGGTCGGTGGCGCGCAGACGATGACGATGTCGGTGTCGGTCGGGTCCACCTCGGCGGTGAGCACCTGACCCCGACCGGTGAGCCGGAGCCGTACCGTTCCGGGCTGCTGCGGGTCGTGCGGCACGCCGACGACCCGGAACCGTCCCGCCGGATCGGTCCGGGTCGCGTACGGCTGACCGACGACCTCCACCCGCATCGCGGCGAGCGGCTGGTCGGCGGGACCGACGACGCGGCCGTCGAAGGTGAGCATCTCCAGTTGCCGCAGCCGCAGCGGACGCAGCACCGGCGGTGCCGGCTCGTGCGGGTGGGTGACCTGCACCGGTACGTCGATCAGCAGGGCCGGCCGGGGCGGGACGCCGAGGGCCACCCACAGCGCCGGGTCACCGGCCTCCAGCACGAGCGTGTGTCCGCTTCCTCCGGTCGCCGCGACGAGCACCCGGTCCAACGTCGCCAGCGCCTCCGGCCCGTCTGCGGCGAGCAGGTAGCGGGCGACGAGCCGGTACGGCTCGGGGCCGCCGCTGCCCCGGGTCTGCCGGGCCGGGCGCAACTCCAGCGGCCACAGTGTCAGCCCGCCCGCCGCCGGACCGGACCCGGGCGGACCGACCGGGACGGCGTCTCCCGCCGCCCCGGCCAGCCACTCCGCCAGCTCGGCGGTGGCCGTCTCTATCGGGCCGCCTCCGGTCATCGCGGCGGCGTCCCCTGGATGCGGTACGCGATCGCCTCGTTCCACACGTGCGGGTAGACGCCGATCTCGAAGTACCGGGTGAAGCGGTTGATCGGGGCGCCGGTGTGGTCGTGGTAGAGCAGCCACACCGGCGCGATGGTGAACAGCACGTAGTTGGCCAGGACCAGCGGGATGTAGAGCGGTCCGAGCAGTCGGGCCTGGAAGATGTGCACGTCCTCGTGGCGCTGGATGCCCGGCCCGGAGCCGGCGCAGACCGTGCCCAGCGTGGTGGCGTAGCGCGGCGAGACGCCCTCCACCACGTTGACCCGGCAGCTGTGCTGCGAGGTGGCCCGGTCCAGCGAGTGGCCGAAGACCAGGTGCACCGCGAGGTAGGTCGCGCCCACCACCGTGTTCAGCAGGCTCCACGTGTGGTCGACGACGAACAGGAAGATCCCTCGGGCGTCGGCCCCGTAGACCCGGGCCGAGGTGATCGACCATCCGAAGACGATGCCGACGACCAGACCGACGCCCGCCCCGACGAGCAGCCCGACGGGTCCGCCCAGCAGCCCGCCGAGGACCGTGCCCGCCGCGACGTGGACGGCGGCGCTGATGACTCCGAAGACGGCCATGACGGTTCCCCTCTAGGCCCAGGAGCGGATGAAGCGGGGCTCGTTGCCCTGCGCCAGCCGGGTCGGAGTCGCCTGCCGGTTGCCGGGAGGCAGTTGGTTGACGCCGAGGGCGGCGGAGAAGATGACCAGGCCGTTGAAGAAGGCGATGATCCACTTCTCGGCGCCCGCGTCGGTGGCGAAGGCCGCGGTGAGGTACGACAGCAGCAGGGCGATACCCAGCGCGATCCATTTGCGTGCCGTGTCGGCACTCGGGCCGATCAGCCCGCCGATGACGTTCGTGGCCAGCAGCGTCGCGGCGCTCGCGCCGGTCAGACTGCCCAGCGCCGCCCAGGTGAAGAGATCGTTCATCGCCGATCTCCCTTCGGTTTCGCGTGGTGCGAGGTGGGATTTGGTGCCGCCCGCCGGGCGGGCGACGGTGCCGGCTGACCTGCGTCAGCCGGAGCCCGGCACGCCGCCGGTCGTGGTGTGCGGTGCCGGACCGATGGTGCCCGGACCACCGGAGGTGCCCGGTCCGCCGGGCGTCGGTGCGCCGCCGTCCGCCGGGCCCGTGCCGGGCCGACGCAGCAGCAGTACGACGAGCGCCGCGACCAGCAGCAGGATCACCGCACCGGCACCGACCAGCAGCCACGGGAAACTCCCGCCGCTCTCCTCGTCCGCCGGGGCGGACGGTCGGGGTGGTGCCTCGGCGACGGCCCGCAGCTCCGGTGGCTTCGGCTGGTTGCGGGCGACCCGCCAGGTGACCGTCCGGTCGTTGACCTGACCGCCCGCGCCGACGTCCAGCACGCGTCCGGGAAACGTCACCGAGATCTCGAACGACATCAGCGTCATGAAGTGCGCCTGATTGGCCGGATTCTGTTCGGCCACTTTTCCGCCGTACTTCTTCGGATCGAGCGGAAGAGTGAACACGTACCGGTCGTCGCCCTGTCGGACGATGCTCAGACTTTCGCTGTCGAATTGATCGAGCGGGACATTCCGGTAGTTGATCTGAGAGCCGTAGTGGGTGGCGTCCTCGTACCGGCTCTCGGTGCCTTCGGGCAGGGCCGGGATGTTCTGCCGAAGCTCGGCGAAGCCGGCCTCGACCGTCTTGTTGTTGGTGGTCAGCACGGTGCGTTCGGCGGTCAGCAGGAGTTGTCCGCTGACCGTGTCGTCGGCGTTGACGGTCAGCCCGGCGTTCAGTTGCATACAGCCGGAAAGAACCGCCAGAAGGACGAGACACGCCGCGCCGCGGAGTATCCTGGTGCGCCCGGGCCCCGATTTCATGGGCTCAGTCTGTGCGTTCGCCGCCCGAGCCATCAGTCAGCGATCAGTCAGATGGCAGTCGCCGATCTTACCGATTTCCGGTCACATTCGGCCGAGTCCCCGTACCGCTGAATTGGATATCCTGAAAGATTGTGGTCAGGCGCTGTCGCGGCGCACCAGTGCGGACGGGAAGCGGGTGCGCATCGGGGCGTGCCGGTGCTCCAGCACCATGGTGGCGGCGGCGCTGGCGATCTGGCGTACCGGGTGACTGGCGGTGGTCAGGGCCGGAGCCGTCACGGCGGCCAGCGGGATGTCGTCGAAGCCGGTCACCGCGACGTCGCCGGGCACCTGTACGCCGTCGGCGCGGAGCCGACCGATCACGCCCAGCGCGGTCGCGTCGCTGATCCCGACGATCGCGTCCGTGTCCGGCCAGCGGCGCAGCACCTCGCGGGCGGCGGAGCGGCCCCGCTCCACGGAGAAGTCGCCGACCACCTCGCGCGTCGGCAGGCCCGCGTCGCGCAGCAACCCCCGGTACGCGTCCACCGAGCGGTTCGCGCAGGTCAACCACGGGGGGCCGGTGACCATCGCGATCCGACGGCGACCGCCGGAGTAGAGGTGACGGACGATGGCCTCGGTGGCGCCGCCGTTGTCGATGTCCACCGACGGCACGGTGGCCGAACCGACCCCGATCGACACCGCTCGCCCCCGCAGCCGGCGCGGCACCAGTTCCAGCAGAGCCGGGGTCGTGTTGACCAGGATCAACCCGGTCACGCCCCGGTCGTCGGTCAGCCGGACCAGCCGCTCCGGGGCGTGCAACGGCACCCAGTCGACGGTGACGCCCAGGCCGTGTGGTGCGCAGACCCGCGCGGTGGCGCCGAGCACCTGGTCGACGTAGCTGTCGTCGAGCACGGCCGGGTCGGTGCCGGCAACCGCCACCAGCAGCCGTACGCCGGTGCCGTGCACCAGCGCCCGGGCGGCCGGGTTGGGTACGTAGCCGAGCTCGTCCACCGCGGTGCGTACCCGCTCCCGCGCGGTCGGTGACGCGAACCCGTTGCCCGCGATGACCCGTGACGCCGTGGAGCGGGAGACTCCGGCGGCTCGGGCGACGTCGTCCAGGGTTGCCGGCCGGCGTGCCGTGGTCATTGGTGTCTCCCTGTTGCCCTCGGCCCGCCTGGTACGCGGGCTCCCACCCGCATCATGCCTCGCCGGACGCCCGGGGGTAAGGACCGGAGATGGATTGTGGTGGTAGCGCTCCCAGGTGTGTGATCGTTGCCTGCGCTCCCACCGCCGTCGAGAGGACCGGGAAGTTCCATGGATCCCGTCATCAGCACGCCCGCGACACCACCGGTCACCTCGGGTCCGCCCCGGGCGGTGCTGGCCGCCCGCAACGGCGTGGCGGTGGTGTTCGCGCTCAACGGGTTGGCCGTCGCGACCTGGTTCTCCCGGGTGCCGGCGGTCCGCGACGGGCTGGAACTCAGCCCCGGTCGTCTCGGCCTGCTCCTGCTCGCCATGTCCATCGGCGCGATCGTCGCGATGCCCACCGCCGGTCTGCTCACCCAGCGTCTCGGCGCGGCCCGCGCGGTGGTGTTCTCCACCACCGTGGTCGCCCTCGGCCTCACCGTGGCCGGGGTGTCGGCGGTGGCCGGCTCGTTGCCCGGGGTGGCGGTGGGCCTGTTCGCGCTCGGGTACGGCTCCGGCAGTTGCGACGTGGCGATGAACATCGAGGGCGCGATCGTCGAACGCCGCCTGGGCTGGACGGTGATGCCCCGGTTCCACGCGGCGTGGAGTCTCGGTTCGGTGGCCGGTGCCGGTCTGGGCGCCGGGGCCGCCCGGCTCGGCCTGCCGGTCGCCGTCCACCTCGGGGTCCTTGCGGCGGTGGTGCTCGTCGGCACGCTGCTGGGCGCCCGCGCGTTCCTGCCCGCCGCACCCGGTGCGGAGAGCGAGGGCGCCGGTGGCGGTCGAAAGTCCCTGCTCGCCGCCTGGCGGGAGCCGCGCACCCTGCTCATCGGTCTGGTGGTCCTGGCGGCGGCGTTCGCCGAGGGCAGCGCCAACGACTGGATCGCGGTCGCCTTCATCGACGGGTACGGCTTCAGCGAGGCAGCCGGCGCGGCGGTCTTCGCCGTCTTCGTGACCGGCATGACCGTGGGCCGGACGCTCGGCACGGTGGCCCTGGACCGGTGGGGGCGGGTGCCGGTGCTGACCGTGACCATCCTGCTCGCCATCGTCGGCGCCGGTGTGGCGATCCTGGCCGGCTCCGGCCCGGTCGCGGTGGTCGGCGTGGTGCTGTGGGGGATCGGCGCCTCGCTCGGTTTCCCGGTCGGGATGAGCGCCGCCGCCGACGAGGAGGAGCACGCCCACGTCCGGGTCAGCGTGGTCGCGGTGATCGGGTACACCGCGTTCCTGGCCGGACCGCCGTTGCTGGGGCTGCTCGGTGACCGGATCGGCACGCTGCACGCGTTGCTGGTGGTGCCGTTGCTGCTGCTGCCGACCCTGCTGCTGGTGCGGGTCACCCGTCCGCCCGTCTCCGGCGCCACGGGGGAGCCGGAGCGGGCGGGCGCCCCGGAGCCGGAGCGGACGGGTTCTCCCCGTCCGGAGGCGTAGCGACCAGGGCCCGTACATCGGCCGTCCAGGGAACTGCCAGGTCCGGGTGCTGCACTGGGAGGCGCGCCGAGGAGAGGAGCCGGGCAATGGGCTGGTTCAGCCGGCGGCCCCGGGCCGCAGAGGGCACCCCGACGAAACTGGACCGCGAGGCGACCCCGGAGGACCTCGCCTCCCTGGAGGAGTTCGCGACCAGCCGGCAGGGGGTGGAGTTCTATCTCGAACCGGAGACCACCGCCACCGACACCACCGTGGTCGCCATCGCGCACGACGGTGAGTGGATCCGGCGGCGTACCGGGACGCCCCGGGCCGCCGGGAAGATGGCCCGCAAGCACGCCATCCCGCTGTACGAGGCGACCAAGGTCGGGTACCCGGAACGGATGCGGGCCTGGAACCGGGCGCACCCGGAACGCCGGGCCCGCTGACGGGTCCGTCCGGTGGCCGCCGCGCGGGCGGTCACCGGACGGCGACGACCGCCGCGTCCGCGCCGCCGCGCCAGAGCGTGCCGACTTCGGTGAAGCCGGCCTCGGAGAGCGCGCCGAGATGCCAGGAGACCGGTGGGCTCCACTCCTGGCTGTGTCCCGTCGGATAGATGGCGTGCCGCCGTTCGACGAGTGGGCGCAGCTCCGGGTCCTGCGCGGCGTGCTCCCACCACTGCGCCCAGTTGGGCACCGCGCCCGCCGCGTAGCGCGCCGCCCGGCGCGCCTCGGCCCGGGCGAGCAGGCGTGTGGTCAGCTCGGGCAGGGTGTCGTCGGGCATGTGGTCGGCGTTGACCAGCAGGCCGCCGGGGCGCAGCACCTCGCGGACCTCGGCGTAGAGCCCGGTCAGCCGGTCGGCGGGCAGCCAGTGCAGCGCGGTGGCGGTGAGCACCGCGTCGTAGTCACGGTGCGGCAGGGCGTCCACCCAGTCCGGCCGGTTGAGGTCGGCGGTGACGATGGTGGCCCGGTCGCCGAGCGAGGCGGTGGCGAGGGCGAGCAGGGCCGGATCGAGGTCGACCAGGGTCACCTCGGCGTCGGGGAAGCGGCGCAGCGCGCGCAGCGAGATGGTGCCGGTGCCGCCGGCCAGGTCCAGCAGTCGTGGCGCAGCGGTGGTGTCGCGGACCGCGTCGACCGCGTCGAGCATGGTGGTGAAGCGGTGCTCCCGGTCCGGCAGGTACGCCTCCTGTTGCCGGTCCCAGCTCTCCTGCCACGCGGCGGCATCGGTCATGTAAGGACTCATGGCGAGCAGGCTAGTTACATCGGCGGGTCGGTGTCCAGTCTTGTTGCCAACAATGTGCAACTGCGAGACAATGGCGGGGCGATGATCAGTGCCGGGCCGGATCGGGGACACCGATCCGGCCCGGTCGTCGTCACGGGACCCGCCGCGCCGGGCGCACCGGGCGGCGGTGGCATGATGGCGGTCCCCGGGGCGCAGGGCCCCGCCGACCACGCCGGGAGCCAGGTGGACCCGCGCACCGCCGCGCACGAGATGTTCGAGGCCGACGTCGCGTCGAACCGACTCGGCATCGAGTTGGTCAGCGCCGCGGGCGGCGCCGCAGTGGCCCGGATGCGGGTCACCGACAGCATGGTCAACGGCCACCGCATCGCCCACGGCGGCTTCGTCTTCCTGCTCGCCGACACCGCCTTCGCGCTGGCGTGCAACAGTCACGGCCCGGCCACCGTCGCGGCCGGCGGCGAGATCACCTTCGTCCGCCCGGCCCGCGAGGGGGACGTGCTGTCCGCCCGGGCCACGGAACGGACCCGGTACGGCCGCAGCGGAATCTACGACGTCACGGTGAGCCGCGCGGACGGACAGGTAATCGCCGAGTTCCGGGGTCACAGCCGGGTCCTCCGGCCGGACGCCGGTGCCGGGGACGGCGTAGCGGCTCCGGCGCGGCCGGACGGCGCACCGGAGTCGGCGTCACCGGACGGCGGACGGGCCGGGGTCGACCGAGACTGACCGCGCCACCCGCGCGCGGCGGTCCGACGGTGTCGGTGCCGTCCGGCACGATGAGCGGATGGCACATGTCGCACTCTTCCACTCTGTGTACGGGCTGCGGCCCGCGGTGCGGGACGCGGCCGACCGGCTGCGCGCCGCCGGACACCAGGTGCACGCGCCCGACCTGTACGAGGTGCCTGCCGTGGACACCGTCGAGGAGGGGTTCGCCCTGCTGAGCCGGATCGGGCAGGAGACGGTGCTGGACCGCGCCCGGGCCTCGCTCGACGGGCTGCCGCCCGACACCGTGCTCGCCGGGTTCTCGATGGGCGCCGGGGTGGCCGGCGCGATGCTGGCCGAACGCCCCGACAGCGGCGGCCTGCTGCTGTGGCACGGCACCGGTGGCGCCCCCGCCGACGTCCGAGCCGGGCTGGCCGTCGAGTTGCACCTGGCCGATCCGGACCCCTACGACCCGCCGGGCGAGGTCGACCAGTGGCGGCAGGAGATGACCGCCGTCGGCGCCGACGTCACCGTCTACGGCTACCCGGGGGCGGGCCACCTGTTCACCGATCCGGCCGTGTCCGACCACGGCCCGGCCGCCGCCGCGCTCGCCTGGGAGCGCGCGCTGGCCTTCCTGGCCGATCGCTGACCCCGACCACGCCGATCCCGACCACCCCGATCCCGGCGCCGCCGTGCCTGCCGCCGGTCGCGCCGCCGATGCCGGCCGCGTCGAGCCTTCCGCCGGTGCCGGCTCGGCGTCGGCGTCGGAGGTCGGGACACCGGCCCGGCGGGTGAAGGTGGCCAGCGTCGCCCGGGGGAGCCGGGCGACGGCGACCTCCCGTAGCGCCGGATCGACGAAAGCGTGCCCGCCGGTGGGCAGCCGGACGAGCAGGCCCGCCCCGGTCAGGGCACGCAGGGCCGCCTCCACCTGCGCCGCCGCCCAGCCGAGTGCCCGGGCCAGGTTGGCGACCGGGCAGCCGGGCGGCAGGGCGGCGACCGCCATCAGGGCCGCTCGCCGGGTGCCGTCGAGCCGGTCCAGCCGGGCTTCGGCGGCCCGCCGGATGCTCTCCGGCACCGGCAGCCGCGCCGGGTCGGCCCCGGCGAGCGACCGCACGTACGCCACCGCGCGTCCGGGGTTGCCGCCGACCAGCGGGATCAGCCGACCCACCATACCGCCCGGCTGACCGGCCCGGCGCAGCAGCCGGCGCAGCAGCCGGCCGACGGTCACCGCGTCGAGTGGACGCAGCCGGACCCGGGCCGTCGGCCGGGCGGAGTCGACACCCGCCCCGGTGCCGACCAGCACCAGCGGCAGGCCGTCCGCGGTGGCCAGGTCGACCAGCGCGTCCAGGTGACGGCGCAGTGCCGGGGCGGCCCGGTCCAGGTCGTCCACGGCCACCACCACCGGCTGACGACGGGCCAGCCCGAGCAGGACGTCCCGCCAGCGCACCGCCGCCCGGGCCCCGGCGGCGCCACCGACGCCGGCCACCAGATCGTCCACTGTGTCCAGCGCCGCCGCCAGGTGGTCGCCCGACACCGACCCGCCGAGTGCGGCGGCCAGCCGGTCGCGGAGCACACCGGCGCTTGCGGCGGGGGTACGGCTGCCGGCCAGCGTCCGCACCAGACCCACGACGGGCGCCAGCGGCCCGTCCGGGTACGGCGGGCAGGCGGTCAGGCACCACCGCACCGGCATCCCGTCCACGGTCGGCGTGCTGCGGGCCAGCTCGCGCAGCAACCGGCTCCGCCCGCTGCCCGACGGACCGGTCAGCACCAGCCGCCGGACGCCGCGTCCGCGTACCGCCTCGGCGAGCTGTTCCCGGACGGCGGCCAGCTCCCGGTGCCGGCCGACCAGCGGCGTGTCGTGACGCGGAGGCCGGGGCGGCAGCGTGCCCACGGCGTGCCAGACGCCGACCGGCAGCGTCTTGCCGCTGACCGTCACCGCCGGCACCGGGCGCAGCGCGATCAGGCCGGCGACGGCCCGGTGCGTGGTCTCGCAGACCGCGACACCGCCGTGCGGCGCGTGTTCCTGCAGGCGGGCGGCGAGCGTGATCACCGCGCCGCTGGCCATGCCGTGCCCGCCGTCGCGCCCGGCGGCCAGGTCCACCACGGCCTCGCCGGTGGCCACCCCGACGCGGACCCGCAGCCCGGGCGCGGTCTCTAGTGGCCGGCGGTCCAGGGCACGCTGGACCTCCAGCCCGGCCCGCACCGCCCGGTACGCCTCGAAGCCGTCCCCGGCCCGCGCGCCGAACAACGCCATCACCGCGTCGCCGACGTACTTCTCCACCACGCCGTCCCAGCGCCGCAGCACCCGGGCGACCGTGCGGAAGTAGACCCGTTGCAGTGTGCGGACGTCCTCCGGGTCGAGCCGGTCGACCAGACGTGTCGACCCGACGATGTCGACGAAGAGGACAGTCAACGTCCGTCGTTCCTCAGCTACCGGCCAGCGCCCCCGCTGAGCCGGCTGACCTGCGACAACCGACATGGGCATCGAGATCGCACCCGCCTCTCCCCCCGTGCGTGCCAACGATGTCCCGGAGACTGTCATCCCCGGTCCGACGGCGGATCTGCCGAACGACGTATGTCGGCCGAGCGCAACCTTCGGTCGCAATGTCGACGCGAGTGGGGGAGGGGCGGCGCGGCGGCGGTAGAACGGGGGCGGCGGCTGTGACTAGGCTGCGAGCCATGGCCAGCGACGTGGACACCACACCGCTCGTCGGTCGGGCCGACCTGGTGGCGACGGTACGCGCCGCGTTGCTCGACGACGTGGCGCCGGGAAACACGGCCGGGGTCTTCCTCACCGGCGAGAGCGGCGTGGGCAAGACCCGGCTGCTGCACGAGGTGGGCGGGCAGTTGAGCGCGGGCGGTGCGCTGGTGCTCACCGGTTCCTGTCTGGACATCGGCGACGCCTCACCGCTGCACCCGTTGCGGCAGGCGTTGCGGCGTCTCGACGCGGACCTCCCGCCGGCCGCGACCGCGTCGGTGCGCGCGTTGCTCGGGGTGTTCGCCGAGGACGCCACCGGGCCGGACGGCGCGGGGGCGCTGCTGGAGCGGGTGTCCCGGGGACTGGGCGTCATCGCCGGTGGCCGTCCGCTGGTGCTGGTGCTGGACGACCTCCAGTGGGTCGACCGGACCACCCGACAGTTGCTGCTCTATCTGCTCGCCGGTCTGGGCGACCTGCAACTGTCGGTGCTGGCGGCGGTGCGGTCCGAGTCGTTGCAGGGCGCGCACCCGCTGCGTCGCGTGTTGACCGAGTTGCGCCGGCTGCGGTCGGTGCGGGTGCTGGACCTGGCGCCGCTGGACCGCGCCGCCACCGAGGAACTCGCCGCCGCGATCGTCCGGGCCCCGGTCGCGCCCGAGGCGGCCGACCGGCTGTGGCAACGCAGCGGGGGCAACCCGTTCGTGGTGGAGGAGTTGTCCCGGGACCTGCGCGACGGCCGCGACGACCTGTCCGACACGTTGCGCGAGGTGTTCCTGGCCCGGGTGGACGCGTTGCCGCAGCCGGCGCACCAGGCCGTGCACGCGGTCGCCGCCGGGGTGGAACCGGTCGAGCACCGGCTGCTCACCGAGGTGGTCGGGCTGCCCGAGCAGGACCTGCTCACCGCCGTCAAGGCCGCCGTCGCGCACCGGCTGCTGGTCGGCTCCGAGGACGGTTACCGGCTGCGGCACCGGCTCGTCGCCGAGGTGCTGGAGGACGAGCTGCTGCCCGCCGAACGCGCCCTGCTGCACCGGCGTTACGCCGAGGCGCTGACCTCGGCGCCGGGTGAGCTGCACCAGGCCCGGCTGGCGCACCACTGGCGGTTGGCCGGTGAGCCGGATCGGGCGTTGCCGGCGGCGGTGGCCGCCGCCGAGGAGGCCGAGCGGCTGTACGGCTACGCCGAGGCACACCGCCACTGGTCGGTGGCGGTGGATCTGAGCCAGGGCCGGGCCGGGGTCGACCGAGCGGTGCTGCTGGGCCAGGCCGCCGAGGCCGCACACAAGAGCGGCGAGTACGCGCGGGCGCTGACGCTGCTGGAGGAGTTGGCCGCCACCGACACCGGCCCGCCCGCCTGCGAGCTGCACATCCGGCGGGCACGATATCTGGCCGCCGCCGGACGGTCGGCGTTGGCCGAGGTGGAGTACCAGCAGGCGCTGGACGCCGCCGACTGCACGCCCCGGCAGCGGGCCGCCGCCGCCGCGCACCTGGCGGAGCTGCTGGTGCACCTCGGCCGGTACGCCGACGCGGGCCGGCGGGCGCGGGAGGCGCTGGCCCTCGCGGAGCAGGTCGAGGGCGCCACCACCGAGGTGGTGCTGGCCAGCGCGGCGTTGGGCTTCTCCGAGGCGTACCTGGAGGATCCGGACGCCGGGCTGGCGGTGCTGCGGCGGGCGTTGGACACCGCCGAGCGGGCCGGCCGTCCGGAGGACGTGGCGCGGGCCTACCTGCACCTGGCGGAGCTGCTCACCGGGCCGCTGAACATCCTCGAAGAGGGGGTGGTGGTGGCCCGTCGGGGTGCCGAGCGGGTGGCCGAGCTGGGATTGGGTCGTGCCTACGCGACCCGGCTGCTGGCCGTCGCGACCAACGGGCTGTTCCGGGTGGGGCAGTGGGCCGAGGCGGAGAAGGTCGTCGCGGCGGCGCTGCGGCACCGCCCGTCCGGCGCGGACGCGGTGGAGATGCTGCTGGCCCGCTGCCGGCTCTCGGTCGGGTACGGCGACGTCGAGGCCGCCGACCGGGACCTGGACGCGGCGGCCACCATGCTGGCCGGTGGCGGTGCCCGGCACGTCATCCCGCTGCTCACCCTGCGCGCCGGCCTGGCGATGTGGCAGGGGCGGCACGACGTGGCCCGGCACGCGGTGCAGCGCGGCCTGACCGAGAGCCGCTCCGACGATCTGGTGATCCTCGCCGTGCTGGTCTGGCACGGGCTGCGCGCGGAGGCCGAGGCGCACGCCAGCCGCACCGTCGCGGTGGACCAGAACGCGGTACGCCGGTTGCGCGAGATCGCCGACCGGGTGGCCGGGCGCAGCGTGCCCGCGGCCCGGCCGGTACGCGACGTCGTCGACGGATATCTGGCGCTCTGTGCCGCCGAGGTGAGCCGCCTCGACGACAGCGACCCGGATCTGTGGGGCCGCGCGGCGGCCGAGTGGGACCGCCGCAACCACCCCTACCCGGCGGCCTACGCGCGGCTGCGTCAGGCCGAGGCGCTGCTGGCCCGCCGTCGCCGTACGGCGACCGCCGGTCGGCTGCTCCGGGAGGCGTACCAGATGGCGCAGGGACTCGGTGCGGTGCCGTTCACCGAGGAGATCCGTACCCTCGCCGGTCGGGCGCGGGTGGAGTTGGAGGAACGCCCCTCCGGGCGGGTCGAGCCGCCACCGGGTGCCGGTGACGAGCTGGCCGCGCTGACCGCGCGCGAGCGCGAGGTGCTCGCCGCGGTGGCCGAGGGGCTGACCAACAAGGAGATCGGCCAGCGCCTGTTCATCAGCGAGCGGACCATCGGCGTGCACGTCTCGCACATCTTCGACAAGCTCCACGTCCGCACCCGGGTCCAGGCGAGCGCCATCTTCCTGCGTAGTCGGGTGTCGGTGTCGGATACGTAGTTCTACTGATGTCGGCGGTGTCCCCGCCTGAAAGGCTGTGCCCGGCGTCGGGGAGACCGGGGCCGGGAGCAGCGAGGGGGCAGCGTGAGTGAACCGGTCTGGGGGCCAGTGCACCGGGACATCGTGGACCTGCTCGCCGATCACCCGGCCGACGTGCCCGCCGTCGTCGACCACCTGACCAAGCTCCAGGACATGCTGGTCCGGCTGCCACCGCTGCTGGACAGCTGCCCGCTGGCCGACTTCAACAAGCTCTACCTCACCATCACCACGAGCGTGTTGGACGGCCTCTACGCCGACCGGTTCGTCGACCCGGTCTTCCTGTCCCGGCTGGACGTCGAGTTCGCCGCCCGCTACTTCGACGCGCTGCGGATGTGGAGCGACTCCAGCCCCAATACGCCCAAGGCGTGGGCCTGCCTCTTCGACCGGATGCGCGGCCCGGACGCCCGGCCGTTGCCGTCGGCGGCTGCCGGCGTCAATGCGCACATCAACTTCGACCTGCCGTTTGCGCTGGTCACCACGTTCGACTACCTGGAGTCGGAGCCGGTCGAGGGCAGCGACCAGCACCGCGACTACCTGGAGATCAACAAGATCTTCGCCGACAAGATCCCCGGTCTGCGTCGGGGCTACCTGGAGCAGTGGCAACTGCTCATCGACATGGTCAACGGCGACATCGACGACTGGTACCAGGGTGAGCTGGTCGAGTACACCCGTGATGTCGCCTGGCGCAACGCACAACGAATCTGGCGATGCCGGCACGACCCGCATCGACACGAGCGCGAGCGCGCGCGGCTGGACCAGACGGCCGCCGCGCTCGGTCGGTTGCTGCTGTCGCCTCTCGGGGCATTCCTGCAGTAGCCGGGACGGGGGGTCCCCGCGCCTCGCCCGACGGCGAGGCACGGGGGCATCCGACCCGCCCGGGCGCCGTCGCCCGGTGGTGAGCACGGGGGGAAACAGGAGGCCGGCCGGCCTGGGGGGTGTCGGCCGGCCTTCGCGGGGTACGCGGCGCCCATGACCGCTGCCTTCCGGCGTCCCGCCGCACGGCCCCGCCCGCGTCCCGCCGCACCGCCTCGTCCGAGTCGGCCGGGGGACCGGGTCGGCCGACGGGTCCGGGGATGACCACGCACCTCTTCCCGTTCCGGTTCGACCCGGTGCTGCGCCCGCTCCTGGCCCTGCTCGGGGTACGGCCCGCCACCGCCTGGGTACGGGTCGACGGCGACACACTGACGGTGCGGTTCGGCCCCTGGCGGCTGCGCACCGAACGGGCGAACGTCGTGGACACCCAGACCACCGGCCCGTACCGCTGGTGGCGGGTGGTCGGCCCGCGCCTGTCCGCCGCCGACCTCGGAGTCACCTTCGGCAGCTCCACCGCCACCGGGCTCTGCGTCCGCTTCGCGCGACCGGTGCCGGCGCTGCTGCCGGGCGGCCGTCCGCGCCATCCCGGGCTGACGGTGACCGTCGACGACCCCGCCGCACTGGCCCGCGCACTGGCCGTACCGCCCGGCGGCTGACCGCGATGGGGGACGGGACCAGAGCGCGACGGGGCCGGGACCGGCGCCGCCCGGCGTCCGGGACACCGGAGCCGTCGCTGCGGGCGGCGCGGGACCCGACCCGCCCCGGCGAACGGGCCGGCCGACGGGTCACCGTGCCCGACCGGGTCGCGGTACCGGCCGGACCGGCCCGGCCGGAGAGCCGGCTGCGCCGGTGGCTCTTCGTGCACCAGGTGCAGCCGGTCGGCCCGGAGACGGCCGAGGGGCAGACGAAAGCACACGCCTGGTGGCGGGTGATGTGCCTGACCGGTGTCGACTACTTCTCCACCCTGTCGTACCTGCCGGGCATCGCCGCGCTGGCCGCCGGGGCGCTCTCGCCGCTGGCGACTCTGCTGATCGTGGCGCTGACCCTGTTCGGCATGCTGCCGATGTACCGCCGGGTGGCCGGGGAGAGCCCGCACGGCCAGGGGTCGGTGGCGATGCTGGAACGGTTGCTGCCGTTCTGGCGGGGCAAGGTCTTCGTACTGGTGCTGCTCGGATTCGTCGCCACCTCGTGGATCGTGACGATCACGCTCTCCTCCGCCGACGCCACGGTGCACATGTTGCAGAACCCGTACCTGCCGGACGCGTTCGGCGGGACCGCGGTGGCGGTCACGGTCACCGTGGTGCTGCTGCTGATCCTCGGCGGGGTGTTCCTGCTCGGCTTCCGGGAGGCGGTGGCGGTGGCGGTGCCGCTGGTCGCCGTCTTCCTGGTGTTGAACGCGGTGATCGTGGTGGTGTCGCTGACCGACCTGGCCGCGGATCCCGCTCCGCTGGCGGACTGGACGGCGGCACTGACCACGGACGGCGGCGGCCCGGGTGGCGTGGCGCTGACCGCGGCGCTGGCGTTCCCGCTGCTGGTGCTGGGGCTCTCCGGCTTCGAGACCGGGGTGAGCATGATGCCGCTGGTCGCCGGGGAGGGCCGGGACGCCGAGGCCCGGCTCGCCGCGCGCATCCGCAACACCCGGCGACTGCTCACCGCCGCCGCGTTGATCATGTCGGTCTACCTGCTCTCCACCACGTTCGTCACCACGCTGCTCATCCCGCCCGAGCAGTTCGCGCCGGGCGGTGCGGCCAACGGTCGGGCGCTGGCCTACCTCGCGCACGAGCACGTCGGTGAGGCGTTCGGCACCGTCTACGACCTGAGCAGCGTGCTCATCCTCTGGTTCGCCGGTGCCTCGGCGATGGCCGGGTTGATCAACATCGTGCCGCGCTACCTGCCGTCGTACGGCATGGCGCCGGAGTGGGCCCGTGCGGTGCGACCCGTGGTGATCGTCTACACGTTGGTCTGCATCGTGCTGACCGTCGTCTTCCGCGCCGACGTCGACGCGCAGGCCGGCGCGTACGCGACCGGGATCCTGGCGATGATGGTCTCGGCGTCGGTGGCGGTGACCATCGCCGCAATCGCCCGGCGCCAGCGCGCCGCCTCCGTCGGCTTCACCGCGCTCACCCTGGTGCTGGTGTACGCCCTGGTGGAGAACGTGATCGAGAAGCCGGACGGGATCGCCATCTCCGGCCTGTTCATCCTCGGCATCATCGCCGTGTCGCTGGTCTCCCGGGTCAGCCGGACCACCGAGCTGCGGGCGGAGCGGGTCGAGTTCGACGAGGTGGCGCGGCGGTTCGTGGCCGATTCGGTGGCGCACGACGGCCGGTTGCACGTGATCGCCCACAAGCGGCGCAGTGGCGCGGTCAAGGAGTACACCATCAAGGAGCGCGCCCAGCGGGGGCTGAATCCGGTGCCGGGCGCCACCGACGTGCTGTTCCTGGAGATCGACGTGGTGGACCCGTCCGGGTTCCGCCACGTGCTGCGGGTCTGCGGCGTCGAGGTGGGCGGGTACCGGGTGCTGCGGGCCAGCAGCCCGGCCGCGCCCAATGCCATCGCGGCGATCCTGCTGGCGCTGCGCGACGCCACCGGCGTACGCCCGCACGCGCACTTCGAGTGGTCCGAGGGCAACCCGATCGCGCACCTGCTGCGGTACCTGATCCTGGGGCGGGGCGACACACCCCCGGTGGTCCGGGAGATCCTGCGCAAGTCCGAGCCGGACCCGGCCCGGCGGCCGGGCATCCACGTCGGCTGACGAGCCGAGTCCCCTCTGATGCAATATGAACGCGAGTGGCTTACTTATTCACGTATGCCGGATTTGGGTTCTTGATCCTCGTACGGTGACCTCTGGTGGCGGAGGCGACGTCCGCCACCCCGCGCCCGCTTCGGCGCGGCCGTGTCTTCGCATGCACGAGAGGCAGGAACCTTGATGTCCACCTACCGAGGCAGCCCTGGGTCGGGTCGACCCGGACGGCGGTCCCGTTGGCTGTTGGCCGGCGGCCTGATGGCGGGAACTTTGGTGGTCGGGGCGGCGGGCGTGACCGCCGTCGCCTCGGCCACCGAGAGCCGGACACCGGCCCCGAGCACGGGTCGGGCCGCCGCGATGTACTCCGACGTTCCCGGTGTCCCGGACGCCAGTCCCGGTGCGAACCGGCAGCGGCCGGATCAGCAGGGCCCGGACCGCCAGCGCCCGGAGTGGCGGCACGACGGCGGCGACGCGGACGGCACGCGGGGCGGCCACCGCGACGGCTCGGCCTCCGGACGCGGCGACGACGCGTCCGCCGACCGGCTGCCGACCCGCAACGGTCGCCCGCCGCAGGGCGAGGCGATCCGGGTGCCGTGCGACTCCGCCCGACTCGTCGCGGCGCTGGTCCGCGCCAACGCCGAGGGCGGCGCGACACTGCACCTGGCCGAGAAGTGCACCTACACGCTGACCCACGCCTTCGTGCAGGTCGACGAGTACGACGGCGGCATCCGCGACGCGCGGGATGCCGCGGACGCCGCCGAGACCCCGGGCGACGCCGAGGCGCCGCCGCGCAACCCGGCGGACGACACGGCCGGACTGCCGGTCATCTATCACGGGATCACCATCGAGGGCTCCGGCGCCTCCATCGTGCGCGCCGCCGACGCCGAGGAGTTCCGGTTCTTCACCGTGCGGGACGGCGGTGAGCTGACCCTGCGGGACGTGACCCTGCGCAACGGCCGGTCGAAGGTGGAGGGCGGCAGCCTCTTCGTCGTGCACGGCGCTACCGCGGTGGTCGAGGGCGTGACCGTGGTGAACAGCACCTCGCTGTCCGCCGAGGGTGGCGGCGGGGGCATCTTCAACGACGGCAACCTCCAGATCAGCGACAGCCGACTGATCGGCAACCGTGCCGCCGGTGCCCAGGGCAAGGGCGGGGGCCTGCTCAACGGTGGTGTGATGACCATGCACCGCACCGAGTTCCGACACAACAGCGCGGTCAGCTACGGCGGTGGCCTGGCCAACTTCCGGGCCGCCGGTGACGTGTACTCCTCCACCTTCGTGCAGAACAACGCCGGGCAGGGCGGTGGAATGGCCAGCTTCTCCGCGCGTACCAAGGTGTTCGACAGCGCGGTGATCGGCAACAGCGCCCAGACCGGCGGCGGCCTGGCCAACTCGGACGCGGTGCTGATCCTGCGCCAGATGACGATCCGGGACAACCTGGCCGCCGTGGCCGGTGGCGGCATCTCCACCGTCCAGGGCCTGCTGCCGCTGGACGACAGCGTGATCCAGGACAACACCACCCGGGGCAACGGTGGTGGCATCTACGCCGAGAAGTCCAACCTGCTGGTGCGCGGCAGCGACGTGCAGGACAACGCGGCGGTCGGACCACGGTCCCGGGGTGCCGGGCTGTTCGTCACCGCCGGCACCGCCTCGCTATACCGCAGCCAGGTGACCGGCAACCGGGCGACCGTGAAGGCCGGTGGCGCACAGGTCGAGCGGGCTCAGCTCAAGATCGACGACGACACCGTCGTGATCGAGAACAGCCCCACCAACTGCGAGGGGAGCCGTCCGCCGGTGGCGCACTGCTTCCGCTGATCCACCCGTACGTCCGGCCCTCCGCCACCCGGTCCTCGAGACCACGGCGGAGGGCCGGATCCGTCCTGGACCGTCCTGGGCGCCGGGCACCTCCGTCCCGGGACCGTCGCCCTATCCCCAAGATCACGCTCGATCCGGGATCGAGTGGCCTCGTGGCACGACGGAAGCCACTCGATCCCGGATCGAGTGGCTTCCGCATTACACCGACAGGTGATGTCGGGTGGCGCCGGGTGAGCGTCGACGCGGCGCTCAGCGCCATCCGCCGCCGACCCGGGAAGCGTCACTGCGAGGGCTGCGGCAGTTCGCACTCGACCTGCGGGTTGGCGCCGACGTAGTTCAGCGGCCCGGCGACGATGGTCACCAGTATGGTGCCCAACTCGGCACAGTTGGTCTCCTCGTTGTCGTAGTAGCCGCGCTGGCCGGCGGCGACCGCGCCGATGATGAGCCAGATCACGACCAGGACTCCGAATATCGACGTGCCACGCATGGCTTCCTCCACGGTCCGGTGGGTTGCACGGTGCCGGGCCTTGTACCCAGTCGGACCGAACGGTCAAACGGAGGTCGGCGTGGCCCCGACGACGAGCAGAGCGACGGCGACTCCGACCCGCAGCAGGGCCACGGGGTGTACCCGCCGTGACGACAACGAGACGGGCCGCCGACCCGGGACGGTCCGAAGACCCGTCCGCGTCGGCGGCCCGTGGGGGCGATCGGTCAGTCGGTGCCGCCGGCCGCCAGCACCTTCGCCTGCTGCGGCCAGGTGACCAGGCTCGCGGTGGCGCGCAGTCCGGCACCCTTGATGACCTCCCGCAGCGCGGCCTCGTCCAGCTCGGCCAACTGCCGGTACGTGACGATGCCCGCACCCTGCAGCGCGGCGGCCATCTTCGGCCCGACCCCCTGGATGCGCCGGAAGTCGTCGGCAGCCCCGGCGGCAGCGGGTGCGGCCACTACGGACGCGGCGGTCACCGGCTCGGCAGCGGGCCCGGCAGTGACCGGCTCGGTGGCGACTGCCTCCGTAGCGACCGGCTCGGCGGTCACCGGCTCGGCAGGGGCCGGCTCGGTGGCGGGCGCGGTGGCGTCCGGCGACGCGGTGGCCTCGGTGGTGACCGGTGCGGTGGTGGTGGCCGCCGTGGGGTCGGCGGCCGGGGTGGGCCGTACCGGCGGGGTGGCGACGGTGGGCCGTTCGGCGGAGTCGGTCTCGGCAGGTCCGTCGAGGGCGGACACCGGCTCCGGCGCAGTGCTGTCGGCGGGCGCGACGACCGGGTCCGGGGTGACCGGCTCGGTGGTGACCGGAGCGTCGACTGCCGGCTGTGCGGCGACCGGCTCGGCGTCCACCGCAGGCGCGGTCTCGACCAGCGCCGGGGTCGGCTCGGCCTGGACGGCGGCGGAGGGCTCGCCAACGGTGCTGGTATCCGCAGCGGCGGTGGGTTCGGTAGCGGCGGTGGTCTCGGCGGCGGGCGCGGTCTCGGCCAGCGCCGGGGTCGGCTCGGTCTCGACGGCGGAGGTCTCGGCGGCGGAGGTGTCGGCGGCGGTCGGGACCGTCTCGGTCTCGACGGCGGTCGGGGCCGGTTCCGCGATGGTGGCGGCGGGGGGCGGTGCGGTCTCGACGGCGGCGGGGGTCGGCTCGGTCTCGACGGCGGCCGGGATCGGCTCGCTGACGGTGGCGGCCGGGCTCGGCTCGCTGGTGGTGGCGCTCGCGGTGGTCGACGCGGGAGGTTCGCCCCGTCGGCCGCGCAGCAGCACCCAGCCCACCGCCAGACCCGCCAGCAGCGCCACGAGCAGTATCAGCCAGCTCCCGAAGGAGTCGCCCACGGTAAACCTCCCTGAAGTCCTACGTCCGAATCGTCGCGAAAAAAGCTCGCCGCAGCTTCGCACACGTGGGGCCGGGGCAACAGGCAGGCCATGTAACAGTCCGTACTCGCGGGACGGGGTTCACCGCAGGTGTCCGGCGCGGAACGGACGGTGTGGACACGGTGGGTACACCGCGACCCCGGCACGGGGTCGGCCGTGCCGGGGTCGGGTCGGGACGGATCAGTCCTCCTCGCCGCGATAGGTGTAGAAGTCGTCGACGAACTTGCGCCGCAGCGGCGGTACCCGGCTGGTGACCCGGAAGTACCCGCGCGCGCCGAGCAGTGCGAGTCGGCCGAACACCGGCTTGTACATCCGGTCGTCCCCGCTGGTGCCGCTGCGGTTCAACGAGTCGGCGACCCGGGCGAAGCCGTACGGCAGCATCGTCGCCTCGTAGTCGGCCACCGCCTGGACCAGCGTCTTCTCGCCGGCCACGGCGCTGACCAGGTGTCGCCGCAGCAGGTTGGCGTCGCGCAACGCGGTGTTGGCGCCGACGCCCCGGCCCGGCGTCATGGTGTGGATCGCGTCACCGAGTAGCGTCACCGTGCTGCTCTTCCAGGGCGGCACCGGCTCCGACGTGGACACCCGGATCGGCAGCGCGCTCTCCGGGTCGGCGCGACTCAGCAGTTCCCGCAGCGTCGGGTGCCAGTTGGCGGTCAACTCCAGCGCCACCTGGATCAGTTCCCCGCCCCGGCGGCGCAGGACGTCCGCCGGGAAGCGCCGCGCAGTGCTCCACACCACCAGGTTGATGTTGTCGCGGGTCGGGTCGTGCCGCAGCCCCGGCCAGTCGGCCAGCAGGGCCGCGTCGGCGGGTGGGACGTCCGGCTTGAGTCGCCCGTCGCCGTCCCACTTGAACTCCATCACGTGCAGGACGCCCATCACCCCACCGGTCCCGAAGATCAGCGAGATGCCGCGCCGGACGGTCTCCGGCAGCAGTCCCCGGGTGTGTGCGGTGAGCGGGATCCGGGTGGCGATGTTCACGGTGCCGGCGTCCCGGACGGTGGCGTGCGGCAGGTACTGCCGGCGGACCGCGGAGTGCGTGCCGTCCGTCGCCACCAGCAGGTCGCCGACGGCGCTGGTGCCGTCGGCGAAGTACGCGGTGACCGTGCCGTCGTCGTGCTGGTCGTAGTGGGTGAAGGTGCGGTCGAAGTGCACCACGTCCTCCATCCCGGTCAACAGCACCTGACGCAGTGTCATCCGGGCCACCGAGCGTTCGGTGTCCACCGGGTCGGTGTCCGGCCGCAACGGGAACGACGCGGTGTGCCGCATCCGCTGGGTGAGCACGTTGAAGTAGCGGGGTGAGCGGGCACAGGTGGCCAGGTAGATCCGGAACAGCTCCGGCGGCAGGCAGTCGCGCAACGCCCGGCTGCCGGTGGGCCCGATGCCCACCCGGTAGCCGAGCAGCCCGTCGGCCCGGGTCCGGTGCCGCTCGTACACGGCGACGCTGATCCCGGCCCGGCGCAGCCCGTGCGCCAGACAGAGACCGCCGGTGCCCGCGCCGATGACCAGGACGTGCGGTGTGCGGGTGGACATCAGCCGACCGCCGGTCAGCCGGCCACGCGGGGTGCCGGGACGTCGGCGGCGTCCCAGCGGTAGAAGCAGCTGGCGATCGCGTCACGGGGGGAGCGCCAGGTCGGCAGGTACGGCGAGGTGTGCGCGGAGAGTCGCTCGTTGACCTCGCGGTACAGCGGGTGGTTGCGGGCCGCTGCGAGGGCGTCCGTGCCGACGTCGTCGGTCTCCATCAGGTGTACGCACAGGTCGTGCAGGCAGTACAGGGACCGGTGGCGTACCCCGGTCAGGCTGGGCAGTTCGGTCGCGTCGGACTCGGCGAATATCTGCGCCACCCGTCCCTCCGCGCCCGGGATGATCCTGTTCACGATCACTAGACGGCTCATCGGACCCCTCTCACCGGTGTTCCCGCCCGGACGTCTCGCGCCGGGCCACGGACGGCTGTCCGATGTCACCCTCTCCGGTGGACTGTCACCTGCCCGTCAACGCGACCGGTCGGGCCGGTGACGCGACCCGCGCGGTCCGGCGGATCAGCGGGTCCGGAACCGGGCACGGCCGCCGGGGTGGCTGGTTTCGGCGGGTACCCGGGTGGCCCGGCGGATCGGTTCCAGTGTCTCGTCGAGCAGCGCGCTCATCGCCGGGGACGGTTCCAGGCGCAGCTCCCGCAGCAGCAGGTCGCGGTAGACGTAGAAGGCGTGTACCGCCTCGAAGGCGTTGCCCTCGGCGAGGTGGATGCGGACCACCAGCCGGTGCGGCGTCTCGCGTAGCGGTTCGGCGGCCATCGCCTCCAGCGCCGCCTCCAGCGCCTCGCCGTGCCGCCCGGCGGCGAGGTGCTGGGCGGCGACCTGTTCCAGCATGTGCAGCCGGAGCTGGCGCAGCCGTTCCCGGTCGGTCAGCACCCAGTCCTCGTACCAGCCGGGCAGCAGGTCGTGCCGCCCGGCGGCGAGCGCCTCGGTGGCGTCCTCGGGCGCCTGGCCTTCGCGTACCCGGGCGGCGGTCTCGACCAGCCGGTCGACGTCCACGGCGACCGTCGGGTCGAGGCGGATGGTGTCGGCGGTGGTGGTCAACGGGCAGTACGGGTCCTGCCGCAGTCGCCACAGCGCGGTGCGCAGTGAGGAGAGCGCGCGGTCCTCGCCGGCCTCCGGCCAGAGCAGACCGGCCAGGTGGGCGCGGGTCGCGTCGGGTCGCAGCCCGATCAGCGCGATGATCCGTTGCAGTCCCCGGGGCACCACCACCGGAGCGGTGTCGTGGGTGAGCCGGAAACCGCCCAGCAGGTGCAGGCGTACCTCGGCGGTCCGGTGTTCGCCGGTGGTCGGCGCGGGTGGTTCGGCGGCCACGGCGGTACCCCCTGCGGGACGGGTCGGTTCCGTCGTGAAGATTATCAATAGCGGTTACTCTGAGTCAACGCTGATGTCGGCTTAGTAACTTAAGCCCCTTCATGAACCTGGCTCTGAACTGCGAACATGTGATGATCATGGCGTTCGCCGGCACACAGGTGGGGCACAGCATGCGTCAACGGAACGTCACCAACCGTCCTCGGGGGCGGGGGTTCCGGTGACGCTCGGGTGACGCGTGGCGGCGCATCGTGGCCGCAGTCGTCCGGGCACCCGGTGGTGTCACCACCGGCCCATGGGGGGAGGTCCAGCATGGACCGCACGCTGATCGTCGCGAAGGTGGACCCGACCGCCGAGGCCACCGTCGCCGAGATCTTCGCCGAGTCCGACACCACCGAGCTGCCCCGGCTGGTCGGTGTCCGGCACCGGTCGCTGTACCGGCTCGGTGACCTGTACGTGCACCTGCTGGAGACCGAGTCGCCCGGCGACGAGGCGGTCGCCGCCGTCCGGGACCACCCCGAGTTCCAGCGGGTCAGCGCCCGGCTGAGCCCGTACGTCTCGCCGTACCTGCCGACCTGGCGGTCCCCGCGCGACGCGATGGCCCGCTGCTTCTACCACTTCGACGGGCCACGGTCGTGACCGCCACCGCGCCGGCCGACGGCACGCTCTGGTCGCGCTGCGGCGGCTGCGCCACCCTGCTCTACCGCAAGCGGCTGCGGCGCAACCTCGACGTCTGCCCCGAGTGCGGTCGGCACGCGCGGCTCGCCGCGCCCGAGCGGGTAGGCCAACTGGTCGACCCGGCGTCCTTCCAGCCGCTGTCGGACCGCGCGGCCGAGGTGGACCCGATCGGGTTCGTCGACGTGCTGCCGTACCCGCACCGGCTCACCGCCGCCCGCGCCGACACCGGGCTTCCCGAGGCCGTGCTCTGCGGCACCGCCACCGTCGGCCGGTACCGCTGCGCGCTCGCCGTGATGGACTTCCGCTTCCTCGGCGGCAGCCTCGGCTGCGCGGTCGGCGAACTGATCACCCGGACCGCCGAGGAGGCGTTGGCGGCCGGCGTCCCGCTGGTCCTGGTCACCGCCTCCGGAGGCGCCCGGATGCAGGAGGGCGCCCTGTCCCTGATGCAGATGGCCACCGTCAGCCAGGCGATCGCCGCGCTGCGGGAGGCCGGGCTGCTCACCGTCAGCGTGCTCACCGACCCGACGTACGGGGGAGTGGCCGCCTCGTTCGCCACCTGCACGGACCTGGTGATCGCCGAGAGCGGCGCCCGGATGGGCTTCGCCGGCCCCCGGGTGATCCGGCAGGTCACCGGACGGGATCTGCCGGAGGGCTTCCAGACCGCCGAGTTCCTGCTGCGGCACGGCCAGGTCGACATGGTGGTGCCCCGGCACGCGCTGCGCGCCCGGCTGACGACGTTGCTCGCCGCCGCGGCCGGCGGTCGTCGACCGGGCGTGGCGTCCCCGTCGTCGCGCCCCGCCGATCCGGGGCCGGACCCGGAGCCGGTGACCCGGGACGCCTGGGCGACGGTCCGGCTGGCCCGGCACCCCGCCCGCCCGACCACGCTCGACTACCTGGAGAGCGCCTTCGACGGCTTCACCGAACTGCACGGCGACCGGCTCGGCGGCGACTGCCCGGCGGTGGTCGGCGGACTGGCCCGGCTCGACGGCCGGCACCTGATGGTGATCGGGCACCAGAAGGGACACACCAGCGCCGAGCTGGTGGCCCGCAACTTCGGCATGGCCAGCCCGGCCGGGCACCGCAAGGCGCTGCGGCTGATGCGGCTCGCCGCGCGGCTCGGTCTGCCGGTGGTGACCCTGGTGGACACCCCGGGCGCCGATCCCGGTGTCGCCGCCGAGGAGCACGGCCAGGCCGCCGCCATCGCGGAGAACATCCTGACGATGAGCGTGCTGCCCACCCCGGTCGTCACGGTGGTCACCGGCGAGGGCGGCAGCGGTGGCGCGCTCGCCCTCGCGGTCGCCGACCGGGTGCTGATGCTCCAGCACGCGGTCTACTCGGTGATCAGTCCGGAGGGCTGCGCGGCGATCCTCTGGCCGGGCCGGACCGCCGCGCCGCAGGCGGCCCGGGCGCTGAAGCTGACCGCCCCGGACCTGGTCCGGCTCGGCATCGTCGACGAGGTGGTGCCGGAACCATCCGGCTCGGCCGCTGACGACCCGGAGGCGACGGCCCACGCGGTCCGCGAGGCGGTGCTGGCGAGCCTGCTGCCGCTGCTGGAGGTGCCGGTCGCCACGCTGGTGCAGCGCCGCCGACGCCGGTTCCGCCGGTTCGGCGCCGCCCGGAGCAGCCTGCGGGCGGGTGCCCGGTGAGCGCCACGGGCGGCACCGCGCCCACCGTCGCCCGTGCCCCGACCGTACGGCCGCCGGTGCCGGGTGTGCCGTCGCCCGGTGTCGCGGCACCGGTCGGGCCACCGCCGGCGCCCACCCCGACGGACCGTGTCCCGGCGCCCACCTGCCCACCACCCGCGACGCACGCGTACGGCGCGACGGATCCGGACCGGCCGGACGCGGGTGCGACGGTCCCGGATGGACCGGAGACGCGGAACGGGGTGGTCACCGAGGCGGCGCTCACCGACCTGCGGCGTCACGTCGTCGGGCTCGTCGCCGAACTGCCCGGTCCGCTACGCCGGCTGCGGGTGTGCGCCGGCGGGGCCGAGTTGGAGGTGGAGTGGCGGCACGAGGCCGGATCCAATCCGCTCGCCCCGGTGCCCGCCCCGCGAACCGCATCCGCCGCTCCGGCCGTACCCCTCGCGTCGTCCGCACCCACCGGGCCGCCCGAGCCGGTCGGAGCCGCTGCGCCGGTCTCTCGGAGCGCGGTGCGCTCGCCGATGGTCGGCACCTTCTATCGCGCGCCGGAGCCCGGCACCGCGCCCTTCGTGGCCGTCGGTGACCTGGTCCGGCCCGGTCAGGTGGTCGGCATCGTCGAGGCGATGAAGCTGATGAACGAGATCACCGCCGACCGGGCCGGCCGGGTGACCGAGGTGCTGGTCGCCGACGGCCAGCCGGTGGAGTACGACCAGCCGCTGGTCGCCCTGGACCCGGCCTGAGGTGGTGGACCGTGTTCGAGAAGGTGCTCATCGCCAACCGGGGCGAGATCGCGCTGCGCATCCTGCGGGCCTGCCGTGAACTGGGCATCCGTACCGCCGTGGTCTATTCCACGGCGGACGCCGACTCGGCGGCAGCGGCAGCCCGGCGCGGCGCATCAGCGCCCGGGCCGAGGACTTGTCCGCCAGCGCGGCCATCACCTGCGGTGACGGGCCGACGAAGG
>NZ_JBEYSG010000016.1:0-140773 GCF_040642635.1 Micromonospora sp. NPDC047793
GCGATGGGACTCATGGACCGGCTCCGGGGCGAGTTCGTCGACATCGTGGAGTGGCTGGTCCTCAACGCCGCCGCCGTGGTGGAGGCGGCCCGCAAGGTCGGTGCGCAGGCGGTGCATCCCGGCTACGGCTTCCTCTCCGAGGACGCCGACTTCGCCGAGATCTGCGCGGACAACGGGCTCACCTTCGTCGGCCCGTCACCGCAGGTGATGGCCGCGCTGGCGGACAAGTCCTCGGCCCGGGCGCTGATGCGCCGCGCCGGGCTGCCGCTGCCGCCGGGCGCCGTGCAACCGGTGCCGACCGTGGGCGAGGCGGCGGCGGTCGCCGCCGAGGTGGGCTATCCGGTGATCGTCAAGGCGGCGGCCGGCGGGGGTGGGCGGGGGATGACGGTGGTCCGCGCCCCGGCCGACCTGCCCCGCGCGTACGCCCGCACCCGGGCCGCCGCGCAGGTCGCCTTCGGCGACGACCGGGTGTACGTCGAGCGGTACCTGACCGACGCCCGGCACGTCGAGGTGCAGGTGCTCTGCGACTCCCACGGCAACGGAGTGCACCTGGGCACCCGGGACTGCTCGGTGCAGCGCCGACACCAGAAGCTGGTCGAGGAGGCACCCGCACCGGCGCTGGCCCCGACGATCCTGGACGCCCTGGCACGCACCGCCCTGCGCGGCGCGCTCGAGGTCGGCTTCACCGGGGCCGGGACGGTGGAGTTCCTGGTGGACGGAGAGGGCCGGTTCCACTTCCTGGAGATCAACTGCCGGATCCAGGTGGAGCACCCGGTGACCGAGATGATCACCGGAATCGACCTGGTGCACGAGCAGTTCCACGTCGCGGCCGGGACGCCGCTGCGGTGGCGGCAGGAGGACGTGCGGTTCACCGGGGTGGCCGTCGAGTGCCGGGTCAACGTGGAGGACCCGGATCGCGGGTTCGTCCCGACCCCCGGCCGGCTGGAGCGTTTCGTGCCGCCCGGCGGTCCGTTCACCCGGGTCGACACCCACGGGCACACCGGTTACCTGGTCGGCCCGCACTACGACTCGTTACTGGCCAAAGTGGCCGTCTGGGCCCCCGACCGCGACCTGGCCCTGAGCCGGCTGGACCGGGCCCTGCGCGAGTTCGAGATCACCGGTCCCGGTGTGCGGACCACCATCCCCTTCGTCCGGCGCGTCCTCGACGACGCCGACTTCCGCAAGGGGAGCTACTCCACCGGCCTGGTCGACCGGATGACCGCCGGACCCACCCCCGCCCATCCGAGGAGGAACCGATGACCGTCACCGATGGCCGCTCGCTGACCGCGGAGATCACCCACATCCTGGTGACCAACTGCGGGCTCGATCCCGACGCGGCCGCCCGTGCCCCGGCGGCCTCCCTGGAGGAACTGGGGATGGACTCGCTCGCGCTGCTCGAACTCTCCGCCGTGGTCGCCGACCGGTGGCGGGTGAGCATCCCGGAGCAGGCCGCCCAGCTCACCATCCCGGCCGTCGCCGAGTTGGTCGCCCAGCAGACCGACCCACCGGCCCCGGCCGCCGACCCGCCCGGGCACACCGAGAACAGCATCGTCATCGCCGCGCCGCTGGACCTGGTCTGGTCGGTCACCAACGACGTCGCCGGCTGGCCCGAGCTGTTCACCGAGTACGCCAGAGCCGAGATCCTCGGCCTGGACGGCGACACCGTACGGTTCCGGCTCACCATGCACCCCGACGAGAACGGGGTGGCCTGGAGTTGGATCAGCGAACGCACGCCCGACCCGGCGACCCGGCAGGTGCGGGCGCGGCGGGTGGAGACCGGACCCTTCGAGTACATGCGGATCCACTGGACCTACACCGAGGAGCCCGAGGGCGTCCGGATGACCTGGGTGCAGGACTTCGCGATGAAGCCGACCGCCCCGGTGGACAACGCCGGGATGACCGAGCGGATCAACACCAACAGCGTGGTGCAGCTCGCCGTGATCAAGGACCGGATCGAGCGGCTGGCACGGGAGCGGGCCGCCACGGTGGCGACCGCGTCGACAACCGGAGGCGACGATGAGTGATCTGGCACTGGTGGCCGCCCGGGACGTACCCGCCGACCGCCGTCGCGGCGGTGAGCTGCGCGTCCTGCTCGGCCCACGGACCGTCGGCAGCACCTCGGGGTTCATGGGCGTGGCCACCATGGGCCCGGGGGAGCGGATCGCCGAGCACTACCACCCGTACAGCGAGGAGTTCCTCTACGTCGCCCGCGGCACGATCACCGTCGACCTGGACGACGAGCCGGTGCTGCTGACCGCCGGTGAGGCGCTCTTCGTGGCCCGCAACGTCCGGCACCGGCTGCGCAACACCGGCGACGAGCCCGCCGAGGTGGTGTTCCACCTCGGTCCGCTGGCCCCCCGCCCGGAACTGGGCCACGTCGACACCGAGGTGGCCGACGAGCGGAACGGGTCGTGACCGGGCGGCGCACGGTGGTGACCGGGGTCGGCGTGGTCGCTCCCGGTGGCGTGACCCGGGACCGGTTCTGGAAGGGCATCACCGAGGGACGGACCGCGACCCGGCGGATCAGCTTCTTCGACCCGTCGCCGTTCCGCTCGCAGATCGCCGCCGAGTGCGACTTCGACCCGGACGCCGCCGGGCTGACCCCGGCGCAACGGCAGCGCGCCGACCGGTACGTGCAGTTCGCGCTCGCCTGCGCCGCCGAGGCGGTCGTCGACAGCGGGCTGGAGTTCACCGACGCCGAGCGGGACCGGACCGGCGTGGTGCTCGGCACCGCCGTCGGCGGCACCATGGCCCTGGAACAGGAGTACGTCACGGTCAGCGACAGCGGACGGCGGTGGCTGGTCGACGCGGCGCTCGGTGGCCCGTACCTCTATCCGGCCCTGGTGCCCAGCAGCCTGGCCGCCGACGTGGCCTGCCACCACGGCCTGCACGGCCCGGCGCAGGTCGTCTCCACCGGCTGCACCTCCGGCATCGACGCCATCGGGTACGCCCACCAGCTCATCGCCGACGGCGAGGCGGACATCGTGCTGGCCGGCGCCGCCGACTCGCCGATCTCCCCGGTCACCGTGGCCTCCTTCGACGCCATCAAGGCCACCAGCCCGGACAACGACGACCCGGCACACGCCTCGCGCCCCTTCGACGCCGACCGGCACGGCTTCGTGCTCGCCGAGGGGGCGGCGGTGCTGGTGCTGGAGGAGGCCACGCACGCCCAGCGGCGCGGCGCGCACGTCTACTGCGAGGTGGCCGGCTACGCCAGCCGCAGCAACGGCTACCACATGACCGGGCTGCGTCCGGACGGTGTGGAGATGGGCCTGGCCATCACCGACGCGCTGCGGCAGGCGCGGCTCGCGCCGGAGGACGTCTCCTACATCAGCGCGCACGGCTCGGGCACGCGGCAGAACGACCGGCACGAGACCGCCGCGTTCAAGCGGGCGCTCGGACCGGCCGCGTACCGGGTGCCGATCAGCTCGATCAAGTCGATGGTCGGGCACTCGCTGGGCGCGATCGGCTCGATCGAGATGGCGGCGTGCGCGCTGGCCATCGAGTTCGGGGTGGTGCCGCCGACCGCCAACTGGACCACCCGCGACCCGGAGTGCGACCTGGACTACGTGCCCAACGAGGCACGGGAGGTGCCGGTGGACGTGGCGCTCTCGGTGGGCAGCGGCTTCGGCGGGTTCCAGTCGGCCATGCTGTTCCGTCGGCTCGGTCGGGAGGTGGCCCGGTGACCGCCCCCGCGTACGGCGGCACGACGACCGGCCGACCGTACGGCGACGGCACGGTGGCCCGCGCGGTGGTGACCGGCATCGGTGTGGTCGCGCCCAGCGGGGTGGGTGCCGACGCGCACTGGCGGACCGTGCTCGCCGGTCGGCGCCGCACCGGGCCGATCACCCTCTTCGACGCCGCCGGCTACCCGACCCGCCTCGGTGGCGAGGTGGCCGACTTCGACCCGTCCCGGTACGCCGACAACCGCGCCCTGGTGCAGACCGACCGGTGGACCCACCTCGGGTTCGCCGCCACCGGACTGGCGCTGGCCGACGCCGGGCTGCCCGAGCAGGCCCCCGACCCGTACGCGTGGGCGGTCACGTTGGCCAGTTCCTCCGGCGGCAACCTGTTCGGCCAGCGGGAGCTGCAACGGCTCTGGTCGTCGCCGAGCCGCACCGTCGGGGCGTACCAGTCGATCGCCTGGTTCTATGCGGCCAGCGTCGGGCAGCTCTCCATCCGGCACCAGGCCAAGGGTCCGTGCGGCGTGCTGGTGGCCGAGTCGGCCGGTGGCCTGGACAGCCTCGCCCACGCGGTCCGCACCGTACGACGGGGTGCCTCCGTGGTGCTCGCCGGGGCGACCGAGTGCCCGCTGAGCCCGTACGCGCTGGCCTGTCAGCTCCGGTCCGGCCTGCTCAGCGGCGAGACCGACCCGGAGCGGGCCTACCGGCCGTTCGACGCCGGAGCCAGCGGCTATCTGCCGGCCGAGGGCGGGGCGGTCTTCGTGGTGGAGGAGTGGGGTCACGCGGTGGCCCGGGGTGCCCGGATCTACGGCGAGGTGACCGGGTGGGGCGCGACCCACGACGCCGCGCACACCACCGCCGAGTCCGCCGGGGACCCGGGGCAGTACGCCCGTGCCATGCGGCTGGCCCTGGGGCGGGCCGGGGTGGAACCGGCCGAGGTGGACGTGGTGATCCCCGACGCGCTCGGGGTGCCCCGCTACGACCGGGCCGAGGCCGAGGCGCTGCGGTCGGTCTTCGGCGGACTCGCCCCGCCGGTGACCACCCACAAGTCGCTGACGGGGCGGGCGCACCAGGGCGGTTCGGCGCTGGACGTGGCCACCGCGCTGCTCGCCTTCGCGCACGACACGCTGCCCGCGTCGGCCGGCCCGGACACCGTGGCTCCCGGCTGTGACCTGGGCTTCCTGCGGGCGGCCCGGCGTCCGCGCAGCCGGTTGGCGCTGGTCTGCGCCCGAGGGTTCGACGGATTCAACAGCGCGCTGGTGCTGCGCGGCGCGCCACCGAGCGGAACGGAGTAGTGATGACGTCAGGAGAGCGCGGGGACGGGACGGGCCCGCCGCGAGGCCGGGTGGTGTTCCTGGTCCGGGTCCCCGCCGACCGCACCGAGGACTTCCTGCGGGCGTACGAGGCGGTGCGCCATCTGGTCGCCGACGGGGTGCCGGGGCATCTGGTCGACCAGGTGTGCCGCTCGGCGACCGATCCGGAGCAGTGGCTGATCACCAGCGAGTGGGTCAGTCTGGCCGACTTCGAGGCGTGGGAGCGCAGCCCCGAGCACCGTGACCTGGTCCGGCCGATGCGGGAGTGCTTCACCGACGCCCGCTCGTTGCGGTTCCAGGTGTACGCACAGACTCCGGTCCCGGCCTGAGCGGACACCCCGGATCGTACGTTCGGTCACCTGGTGTGTACCGGGAGTGGGCACACGGACCTGATCCTGCCCGCTGAAGGGGGCGTCGACAATCCCGCCAGTCGCCCTTTCTCCTTGAGCCATTTGCATCTGGCAATGCGCGTTCCGGCTGCCGTACGGTTCCCGCAGCACTGGCGAGACACGTTGTCCTCGCGTCGACACAGGACGGTGGCGATTCACATGACGGGCCCGCTGTACCTCCCGGCCGAGTCGAGTCGGCCCGTACCCGCCGACCCGTTCGGACGTCCCGTCGGCGAGTGGCGACCGGAGCGGGTTCGCGGTGGCCGTGCCGAGGGCGCGGGCGGGGAGTCGACCTCGCCGCCCATCGGTCCGGCGGTGGGAGCGGTCCCGGCCGGCGAGTGAGGCCCGCCTGGCGAGAGATCCCGCCGACGACCACCTCACGCCGGCGACCGTCCACATCGGCTCGTCGACGTTCGCGTGCCACCGCCGTGGGAGCGCTTCACCGGCTCCGGCAGTGGTGACGTAACGGATTACGGCGTACCCGGCCGGGTCGGCGAGGGTGGTTCCTCCGATGCCGACGATCCGGGACTCGTTCGGTCTCCGCACACTTCACAATGCCCGAAACCGGGGTCGGTCGTTTGGTCCGCCGACGCTGCCCGAAAGGGCAGAACCCAAGCTCTCCGGCCGTGACGAATCCGCCGGAGGGTTGTGGGCGGCCGGGTATGCCGGGATATTGCTGTGATCAATCCCCCTGATGCCTCACACCGGCCTGCGTGGCCTTGTCGGTGATTGGAGACCGCGTGTCCACACAGGTTCCCGACCGATGCGCCCTGCCGGCGTGCGACCACAGGCCGGCGCGGGCGCCGAGGAGTCTGTGGTGACAGGCGGCAGCATCCGCAGTCGGCTCGCCGCCATCATCGCCCTGCCGGTGGCGGCCGTGCTGCTCCTGCTCGGCTACGTGACGGTCGTCGAGGTGTCGTCGTACCAGGCCGTCCGCAAGGCCAGCGAGTCGGTCTCGCTCGCCCTCCAGGTGCAGGACCTGACCCAGGAGTTGCAGGTCGAGCGTGGCATCAGCGCCGCGCTGCTCGGTGGCAACGAGGGCTTCCGCAACGAGGTCGCCCCGGCCCGCGAGCGGGTGGACGAGCGTCGCCGGGCGGTCGAGGAGGCGATCTCCGACGGACCGGTGGCCGACCGGGTCGGCGCCGCACTGCGGGAACTCGACGGACTCGACGTGGTGCGGTCCGCCACCGACAGCGGCAGCGCCGGCCGGGCCGCGACCTTCGACTTCTTCACCGAACGCATCGCCGCCCTGAACCGCCTCGACTACGACCTGGACCAGGCCGAGGACCCGCAACTGCAACGGCACGTGGCGACCCTGACCGCGTTGAGCCGGATCAAGGAGAGCACCGCCCAGCAGCGCGCGTTCCTCAACGGGGTCTTCTCCGCCGGTGGTTTCGCCGACGGCGAGTTCCTCCAGTTCGCCGAGATGCGCGCGGCCCGCGACACGGCGCTGGCCGACTTCGAGGAGCGGGCCACCCCGAGCCAGCGGGCCGCCAACGACTGGGTGCTGGACACCGGCGCCGCCCGGGTGGCCGGCTTCTTCGAGCAGGTCGCGCTCGACTCCGCCGACGGCCGTCGGGTGCAGGTCAACCCGCAGGCGTGGTGGTCGGCCCTGACCACCGTGCTGGACGGCATGCGCCACATGCAGGAGTACGTCGGCGCGGAGATCGAGGCGCGGGCCGCGGAACGGCAGGGCGAGTCGACCCAGCGTCTCTTCGTGCTCGGCGCGTTGGTGACGTTCTTCCTCGCCGGTGCGGTGGGTCTGCTGGTGCTCGCCTCCCGGTCGATCACCAGGCCGTTGGCGAAGCTGGCCGCCGAGGCGCGTGACCTCGCGGCCAACCGGCTGCCCGTCGCCGTGCGGCAGCTCCAGGACGGCACCGAGGAGAGCGAACCCCGGGCACCGGACCCGGTCCAGGTGCCGGCCCGCTCCAGCACCGAGGTCCGCTCGGTGGCCGGTGCCCTCGACCAGGTCCAGGCGGTGGCCTTCCGCCTCGCCACCGAGCAGGCGGTGCTGCGTCGCAGCACCACCGAGTCGCTGGCCAACCTGGGCCGACGCAACCAGAACCTGCTCCGCCGTCAGCTCAGCTTCATCACCAAGCTCGAACGGGAGGAGACCGACCCGGCCGGGCTGGCCAACCTCTTCGAACTGGACCACCTCGCCACCCGCATGCGCCGGAACGCGGAGAGCCTGCTGGTCCTGGTGGGGGCCGGCGGTCCCCGCCAGTGGACCCGCCCACTCGCGATCGCCGACGTGATCCGGGCCGCCATCTCCGAGGTCGAGGAGTACCGGCGGGTGCAGATCCGCCGCATCGACGACGCCTGGGTGGTCGGCGCCAACGTCAGCGCGGTCGCCCACATGCTCGCCGAGCTGGTCGAGAACGGGCTGACCTTCTCGCCGCCGGACTCCGACGTGGAGATCCAGGGCCGGCGCAGCGGGCAGGGCTACCTCGTGGCCATCACCGACCAGGGCATCGGCATGACGCCCGAGGACATGGCCGAGGCCAACGCCCGCCTGCGCGGTGAGGTCGACTACGTCTCGGCCCCGACCCGCTACCTCGGCCACCACGTGGTCGGTCAACTCGCCCGCGACCTGGGCATCGACGTCCAGCTCGCGCCCTCCCCGGTGACCGGGGTGACCGCCCGGGTGATGCTGCCGGCCACCGTGTTGACCAACCGGAACGCGATCGCCCCGGACGACGGGGCGGACGGGGTCGGCACCACGCAGGCGGCCATCACGGTCACCTCCAGCACCTCCCGGTCCGCCGCCGAACCGGCCGCGCCGCCGGTCCTGCCGTCGGTGCCCGTCGCGCGTCCGACGCCGGCCGTCGGTATCGCCGGGGTCAACCCGCGGACCGCCATCGACGCGCCGCCGTCCACCTCCCACGTCGCCCCCGCCGTGCCGCGCGGGCACGACCGGCCCGTCGCCGGTCGGCCGCCCACCATCGCCGGTGAGGTGTCCGCCGTCGGCCCGGTGGAGGAGCGCACCACCAACGGGCTGCGCAAACGCCTGCCCCGTGAGCGGCGCGTCACGGCGCCCGCACCGGCCGCCGACCCGGTCGCGTCCGCACCGCGTCCGGCCGCCATGGACGACTCGCCGATGGAGATCCGGAACCGGTTGACCGCGCTGCGGGCCGGGACGCTCCGCAGCCAGGGCGACCGGCCGACACCACCGACCCGGTCCAGCGACGACACCACGACCGAGCCTTGGGGGGCCCGTGAAGGTTGACATCCAGAGCGATCCACACCAGTTGAACTGGCTGCTGGCGAACTTCGTCCGGCAGACGGACGGGGTGCGCGACGCGGTCGCCGTCTCGTCCGACGGGTTGCTCATCGCCGTCTCCACCGGACTCAACCGGGGTGCCGGCGACCAGCTCGCCGCGATCGTGTCCAGCATGGCCAGTCTGGCCCGGACCGCCTCCCGCAAGTACGACTTCGACGGCCTCAAACTCATCATGATCGAGATGAGGCGCGGCTTCCTGCTGGTGTCGGCGATCAGCGACGGCAGCTGCCTGGGGGTGCTCGCCGACGGCGACTGCGACCTGGGCCTGGTCGGCTACGAGATCTCGCTGCTGGCCGACCGGTTCGGCACCATGCTGACACCGGCGTTGATCTCCGAGTCGAGACGAGTGCTGCCCCGGTGAGCGGTGCCGGACCGCGGTTGCCCGACCCGCGGATGATCCCGTACTGGAGCGCGGCACCGGCACCGGTCGGCCCGGCTCCCGAGCCGCCGCTGCCCGCTCCGGAGTCGTCCGACGCGGAGGCGGTACGCCCGTTCCTGCTCACCGGCGGACGTACCCGCCCGGTCCAGGACGGGCTGCGGGTGGAGACGCTGCTCTCCGCCCAACCGGCGGCACTCTCCGCGCCGCTGCGTTTCGAGGCCCGTCGGATCGTCGAGTTGTGCCAGCGGCCGATCACCGTAGCCGACCTGGCGGTGGCGCTGCGGGTGCCGCTCGGCGTCACCCGGGTGCTGGTGGCAGACCTGCTCAGCGAGGGCTACCTGCGCCGTGAGGAACAGGGCGAGCTCTCCGTCGCCATGATCGAGAGGATCAGGGACCGTGTCCGCGCTCTCTAGCCAGCCGCCCACACCCACCGCGGTCAAGATCGTGGTGAGCGGGGGGTTCGGCGTCGGCAAGACCACCTTCGTCGGTGCGGTGTCGGAGATCGAGCCGCTCGTCACCGAGGCCGACCTGACCGAGGTCTCGGTGGGGGTCGACGACACCTCGGTGGTGGCCGGCAAGACCACCACCACCGTGGCCCTGGACTTCGGCCGGATCAGTCTCGACGAGTCCCTGCTGATGTACCTGTTCGGCACGCCCGGACAGGACCGGTTCGCCTTCCTCTGGGACGACCTGGTGGACGGAGCGCTGGGCGCGGTCGTGCTGATCGACACCCGGCGGATCGAGGACTGCTTCCCGGCCATCGACTACTTCGAGGACCACCACATCCCGTTCCTGCTGGCCGTCAACACGTTCGAGGCGACCCGCCGCTTCGCGCTGGCCGAGGTGCGGGAGGCGCTCGGCGTCGCGGACGACGTGGTGCTGGTGGAGTGCGACGCGCGTCAGCGGGAGTCGGTCAAGCAGGTGCTCGTCGCGCTCACCGAGGTGGTGCTGGCGCAACGCCTCGCGCGGGCCGGCGTCGGTCGCTGACCAGCGGACGGCAGCACCCCTGCGGCACGGCACCCCGGCGGCACCGCAGCCCCTCCGGCACCTCGGCCGGGCGCAACGACGAAGAGGAGAAGAGGCAGCGATGCAGAGATCAGGGTGGACCAGGGCGGTGGCCCTCGCCTGCGTGGCCGCACTGGCACTGACCGGCTGCGCGGCCGACATCCAGCCCCGGATCGCGCCGCCGGGGCCGCCGGAGCGGACCGAGTGCGGCACGCTGACGCTGGCCAACCTGCCGTGGATCGGGTACGAGGCGAACCTCGCGGTGATCGGCTACCTGGCCAAGAACCGGCTCAACTGCACGGTGGTGGTCAAGGACCTCACGGCGGAGGAGGCCTGGGAGGAGGTCGCCGCCGGCAGCACCGACGTCATCCTGGAGAACTGGGGCCGCGAGGGCCTGAAGAAGAAGTACATCGACGAGGAACGCAAGGCCGTCGAGCACGGCATGACCGGCAACCAGGGCGTCGTCGGCTGGTACGTGACGCCGTGGCTGGTCGAGCAGCACCCGAACATCACCAATTGGCGGAACCTCAACGACTACGCCTACCTGTTCCGGACGCCCACCTCCGGCGGTCGGGGTGTCCTGCTCAACGGCGACCCGTCGTACGAGACCAACGACCGGGCGTTGATCCGCAACCTGAAGCTTAACTACACGGTCACCACCGTGGGCAGCGAGGACAAGCTCATCGAGGCGTTCCGGGAGGCGGAGCGCGACCGTCGGCCGGCGATCGGCTACTTCTACGCGCCGCAGTGGTTCCTCGCCGAGGTCGACCTGGTGCACGTCAAGCTGCCGCCCTACACGCCGGGCTGTGACGTGGACCCGGAGAAGGTGGCCTGCGACTACCAGCCCTACGACCTCGACAAGATCGCCAACCGGGAGTTCGCCGAGTCCGGCAACCCGGCCGCCGACCTGGTCAAGAACTTCCAGTGGACCAACGCCCACCAGAACGAGGTGGCCCGCTACCTCACGGTCGACGAGTTGTCCCACGACGAGGCGGCCAAGAAGTGGCTCGACGCCAACCCGGACGTCTGGCAGGACTGGCTGCCCGCCGACTGAGTCGGCCCACCCGGTGGAACGCGTCCCGCTCCGCCGCCGGACACCGGTCGACGGCGTGACCCGGTACCCCGGGCCACGCCGTCGACCGGTCAGCGCGGCGGGTCCCGGGCGGCTAGAGTCCGACCTCGTGCATCCTCCCGAGGTGAGCGTCGCGAGCCCGGCGGACCGGACGCCGGTGGTCGACGCCCTGGTGGCCGCGTTCCGCACGGATCCCGTGGTGCGCTTCTTCTTCCCCGACGACGAGACCTACCCTCGGTCGGCCTCCGTCCTCTTCGGACACCTCTTCGACAAGCAGGTCGTCAAGGGCACCGTCTGGACGGTCGAGCAGGGTGCCGCGACCGCCATCTGGGAGCCGCCGGTGGCCGGCACGGCCGTCCTCGACGACGGCCGCCGCCCGGCCCTGCCCGACGACGTGCTGCGCCGGGTGCACGCCTACGACCAAGCGCTGCGTGCCGTCCTGCCCCACCATCCGCACTGGTACCTGGGCATCCTCGGCACCCACCCGGCCTATGCGGGCCGCCGGTTGGGGCGTGCCGCGATGAGTGCCGGGCTGCGGCGGGCCGCCGATGCGGGGCTCCCCGCCGTGCTGGAGACCGGCAACCCGGTCAACGTGGATATCTACCGGCGTGCCGGCTGGGAGTTGGTCGACACGCTGACCGACCCGATCCCGGTCTGGGTGATGCGACGGTAGCCCGGGCCCACCCGCTTCACCTGGGCCCCATCCGGGCCCTCAGCAGGCCCATGCTCCCGCCTCCACCGCAAGATCACGCTCGATCCGGGATCGAGTGGTCATCGTCGCGTTCGGATACCACTCGATCCGGGATCGAGCGTGATCTTCGGTAGGCGGGCGCTTCTCCGGCTGCCGGTGGGAGATCTGTGCCGGTGACCAGCTCGGTGTCATCCGAGCTGTCAGACCTTGGGTGGCGTTGTGTCGAAGGTGCTGCCTGGACGGTGATCGAAGTGCCGCCGTAAGCCCCTGCCGGACGAGTCGGATGGAGGGCGCTGTGCCGATTCATGTGACGGTAGCGTGCCTTCTCCACCCACTATCCGATATGGAGGACGGATTGGTTTCCAGACTGGTCCGGATGGCACTCGTCGTCACCTTGGCACTGGCCGGGGGTGCCGTGGCCGTGGTGTCACCCGCGCAGGCTGCCCCAACGAAGTTCAAGAACTGCACCGCCCTGAACAAGAAGTACCGGCATGGCGTCGGCAAGAAGGGCGCACGGGACAAGGTTCGCGGCAGGACGAAGCCGGTCACGAACTTCAAGGTTTCGACGGCGATCTACAAGGCGAACACGAAACTCGACCGTGACAAGGACGGCGTCGCCTGCGAGAAGCGATAGCGCCAGGCCGCCGACCGGCACACTCCAGACTCACCACCGGTGATGTCGGTCTGCGACCTCGCCGATCATGGAGTTGTGGCCTTGACTTAAGCCGCTAATCGTGGCATTTCGCCTACCACAACTCCATGATCGGCGGGGGCGGGCGGGCGGGGACGGGCGGGGCGGGCGGGGGCCGGCGGGGGCGGAGTCAGGCGTCGGGCGGTGCCGTCGTGGCGCGGTGGGCGGCGGCGAGGCGCTTCGGCGCGCGGGCGAACCACGCCTCCGTGATGATCTCGGTCAGTTCGGCCCCGTCGATCCGGTCCAGCCGCACCAGCACCGCCGGGTAGCCGTCGAGGTGCGGCGTCGTCAGGTAGACGGCCGGGTCGTCCGCGAGCAGTGCCTCCTTGACGCCGAGGTCGGCGACCCGTACGCCGAGGATCGGGCCGGTCGGCGCGGACGGTCCGAGCGCGTCGAGGTCGGCTCGGCGCAGCGGGCGCTCCCACACGAACGACTTGTCCCGTACGGTCCAGGCGGGCAGACCGTCGTAGGAGGGGCGCTCACCGGTCTCCGGCAGGCTCAACGCGATCCGACGCACGTCATCCCAACTCGCCACCGCCCGACCATACGCCCCGGCCGGGATCGACGGTGGGCACGCGCCGGTCGCGCCCGGCGTGTCGGGGCCCTTGCCCGGGTCCTTCTCGGCAGCGACACACCGCGTTCGTCGGAAAGCGAACGGTGACCTTCGCCGTATCGTGCTCCTGCGTGGACGGTCATAATGGGCGGCATGGTTGCCTGGGAGTACGCCCTGCTGGTCCGCCGTTACCAGGGACAGGGCCGCAATTTCCATGTGTCGTTCGTCTGGTACGGCCCGGACGGATCGCGTAAGGACGTCACCGCGTACGGCGACACCGCCGTGGCGCACCTCAACCGGTACGGCCGGGAAGGCTGGGAACTGGTCACCGCCGCCGAGGACGTCAACAACGTCCAGGGCAGCACCGAGGTGCACCGATACCACCTCAAGCGTCCACTGAACTGAGCCCACTCCACCGTCGGTCGACCACCGCCCGGGAACGCGTTGACGGCGCGTCCCGGGCGTCGTCACGCTTGTCGACAGATGTCGATGCATGCGCGTCGGCCGGTCTGTTGCAGGGGGTAACCATGCGCAAACGCAGGATCCTGGCGCCGCTGGCGGCGCTCGCCACGGTGGGCGCGGCTCTGGTGGTCGGTGCGGCACCGGCTCAGGCTGATCCGCCCGGCGGCACGCTGCGCGGGGTGTACTACAGCTACGACTTCTGCCGCTCGTACGGCTTCACCGGCGCCGCCGAGGGACGATGGGACTGGTGGTACTGCGAGCAGAGCTACGCCCCGCAGAGCGCCCAGTGGTTCCTCTGGACGTTCGACTACTCCTGATCGTCCCGGTGCGCGTCGGGCCGGTGCACCGGCCCGACGCGCCTGCGTCGTCAGCCCAGGTCGACGTTCGGGTACAGCGGGAATCCGGCCAGCAACTCGCCGGCCTGCCGGCTGACCTTGTCCGCCAGCGCCGGGTCCAGCACGTACTTGGCCTTGGAGGCGGTGCCGTCCGGGTTCGCCCCGGCGCTGGTCTGGCTGAGCACCGTGTGGATCAGCTCGGCGGTGCCGTCCATCTCGGCCGTACCCAGCCCGCGCGTGGTCAACGCGGGCGTGCCGATCCGGATGCCGGAGGTGTACCAGGCGCCGTTGGCGTCCTGCGGCACCGCGTTGCGGTTGGTCACGATGCCCGAGTCCAGCAGCGCCTGCTCGGCCTGCCGGCCGGTCAGCCCGTAGCCGGTGACGTCGATGAGCACCAGGTGGTTGTCGGTGCCGCCGGTGACCAGCGTGGCGCCCCGACGCAGCAGCCCGTCGGCCAGCGCCTGGGCGTTGTCGACGATCCGCTGGGCGTAGTCGGCGAAGTCGGGGCGGCGCGCCTCGGCCAGCGCGACCGCCTTGGCCGCCATCACGTGCGGCAGCGGCCCGCCGAGCACCATCGGGCAGCCCCGGTCCACCTGGTCGGCCAGCTCCGGGCCGCAGAGCACCATGCCGCCGCGCGGGCCGCGCAGTGACTTGTGCGTGGTGGTGGTGACGATGTGCGCGTGCGGCACCGGGTCGAAGTCGCCGGTGAAGACCTTGCCGGCGACCAGACCGGCGAAGTGGGCCATGTCCACCATGAAGGTGGCGCCGACCGAGTCGGCGATCTCCCGCATGATCCGGAAGTTCACCTTGCGCGGGTACGCCGAGTAGCCGGCGACCAGCACCAGCGGCCGGAACTCGCGGGCCGCCTCGGCGACCCTGTCGTAGTCGACCAGCCCGGTGGCCGGGTCGGTGCCGTAGCTGCGCTGGTCGAACATCTTGCCGGAGATGTTCGGCCGGAAGCCGTGGGTGAGGTGGCCGCCGGCGTCCAGCGACATGCCGAGCATCCGCTGGTCGCCCAGCTCCCGGCGGAGCGCGAACCAGTCCTGCTCGGTGAGGTCGTTGACGTGGCGGGCCTGCGCCCGCTTGAGCGCGGGGGACTCCACCCGGTCGGCCAGGATCGCCCAGAACGCCACCAGGTTGGCGTCGATGCCCGAGTGTGGCTGCACGTACGCGTGCGACGCGCCGAACAGCTCCCGGGCGTGCTCGGCGGCGAGCGCCTCGACCGTGTCGACGTTCTGGCAGCCGGCGTAGAACCGGCGCCCCACCGTGCCCTCGGCGTACTTGTCGCTGAACCAGTTGCCCATCGCCAGCAGGGTGGCCGGCGAGGCGTAGTTCTCGCTGGCGATCAGCTTGAGCGACTCGCGCTGGTCGACCAGTTCCGCCCCGATGGCGTCGGCCACCCGGGGCTCGACGGCGCGGATGACCTCCAGCGCGCTGCGGAAAGCGGCGGATTCGGCGTTCGGCGGCATGCGACCTCCTGGTGACGTGCGGAAGGCCCAGGCGCTCGGCGTGCGTCCTCATGACGGGGCCGCTTCCCGATGGTGCTCCATCTCGACGCGCCAGTCACGGCCCCCGCCGATCCTAGCGGGTGGGCTCTCCGGCCCCGCGCACACCGGGTCGGACCCGCCCCGACCGGCCCCGCGAGGTCGCCACCGCGCCGGCCGTACGCGTCGTACGCTCGGCAGATGGCGACCTCGGCCGAGGAGATCCAGGTGGGGCGGCGGACGGTGCGCGTCTCCAGCCCGGACAAGCCGTACTTCCCGGAGCGCGGGCTGACCAAGCTCGACGTGGTGCGCTACTTCCTCGCCGTCGGCGACGGCATCCTGCGCGCGCTCAAGGACCGGCCGACCATGCTCGAACGCTGGCCGCGCGGCGTGTTCGAGGGGGCGACGATCGCCACCCGGCAGGACAACCGGGGCGACGCCTTCTATCAGAAGCGCGTGCCGGCGGGCGCGCCCGACTGGGTGGGCACCGCCCACATCACGTTCCCCAGCGGGCGCAGCGCCGACGAGGTCGCGCCGGGGGAACTGGCGGTGGTGATCTGGGCGGTCAACCTGGGCACACTGCGGTTCCACCCGTGGCCGGTGAACCGGGCCGACGTCGAGCGGCCGGACCAGCTCCGGATCGACCTGGACCCGCTGCCCGGGGTGGGGTTCGACCAGGTCGTCCCGGTGGCGCACGAGGTGCGTGGCTTCCTCGACGAGCTGGGCCTGGCCGGGTTTCCGAAGACCACCGGCGGGCGCGGCCTGCACGTGTACGTCCCGATCGAGCCCCGGTGGAGCTTCGGCGACTGCCGCCGGGCGGTGCTGGCGCTCGGCGGCGAGATGCGGCGGCGCCGGCCGGACCTGGTCACCACCACCTGGTGGCGGGACCAGCGGGACCGACCGGTCTTCGTCGACTACAACCAGATGGCCCGGGACCACACGATGACCTCGGCGTACTCGATCCGGCCGACGCCTGCGGCGCTGGTCTCCGCCCCGCTGGACTGGGCCGAGCTGGACGACGTACGGCCGGAGGACTTCGACGTGACCACCATGCCCGCCCGGTTCGCGGAGCGGGGCGACCCGCACGCCGGTCTGGACGGGCCACGGTTCTCGCTGGACCCGCTGCTGGAGCTGGCCGACCGGGAGGGGCTGGCCGCGCCGCCGGAACGCTGAGCGGCGGTCAGGCCCACGGGCTGCGGACGCCGTCGTACTCCTCGAAGACCAGCCAGCTCCGGGTGGACAGCACCCCGGAGATGCGCTGGACCCGGTCCAGTACCACGTCCCGCAGGGTGGCGTTGTCCGGTGCCCGGACCAGGGCGAGTACGTCGTGTTCGCCGCTGAGCAGCGCCACGTGCTCGACGTAGCGCACCCGGGCCAGCTCCGCCGACACCTCCCGCCAGGTGTTCTGCTGGATGGTCAGGGCGATGTACGCCGAGGTGCCCAACCCGGCCGGCTCCGGCGCGACCCGGGCGGCGAACCCGGTGACCACCCCGTCGCGCAGCAGTCGCTCCATGCGCGCGTACGCGTTGGTGCGGGACACGTGCACCCGCTCGGCGAGCGTCCGGACGGAGATCCGCCCGTCCCGGGTCAGTTCGTCCAGGATCCGCCGGTCCACCTCGTCCAACCCTGGTGCCGTTCGTCCCGTGCCACCCCGCAGGGGCACTGTGTCAGCGGTCTCCTGGCTCACCCGAGCCTCCCATCAGTGCCATACATCCCGCCTTCACCGGCCATCTTGAGTCAATCATCCGACCAAAGGAGCATAGGTCCACCACACGTCCAGGAGGTTCCGCCGTGACGACCACCCCTCAGGCGGCCCGCAGGGCAACCCCGCGGAAGCGCCGGTCGGCCACCCCGACCGCGCCCGACCCGGCCGCTGCCCTGCTTCCCCAGGCCGATCCGGTCCGGCTGCTCAATCCGGACGGCACCCTGCTGCCGTCCCGGGCCGACTATCCCGAGCCACCCGTGGCGACACTGCGCGAGATGTACCGCCGGATGGTCGTCGGCCGCCGGTTCGACGCGCAGGCCACCGCACTGACCAAGCAGGGCCGCCTCGCGGTCTACCCGTCCTCGCGAGGGCAGGAGGCGTGCCAGGTCGGCGGGGTCCTCGCGCTGCGCGAGGACGACTGGGTCTTCCCGACCTACCGCGAGTCGATGGCGCTGACCGCGCGGGGCATCGACCCGGTCGAGGTCCTCACCCTGCTGCGCGGCGACTGGCACTGCGGGTACGACCCGGCCGTGCGCCGCACCGCGCCGCAGTGCACCCCGCTCGCCACCCAGTGCGTGCACGCCGCCGGCCTGGCCTACGGCGAGACCTACCAGGGGCGGGACACGGTGGCACTGGTCTACGTCGGTGACGGCGCGACCAGCGAGGGCGACTTCCACGAGGGGGTCAACTTCGCCGCCGTGTTCAAGGCCCCGGTGGTCTACTTCGTGCAGAACAACCGGTACGCGATCAGCGTGCCGCTGTCCCGCCAGACCGCCGCCCCGTCACTGGCCTACAAGGGCGTCGGGTACGGCGTGCCGAGCGAGCAGGTCGACGGCAACGACCCGGTGGCCGTGCTCGCCGTGCTGGAGAAGGCGGTGGCGCACGCCCGCGCCGGCAAGGGGCCGTTCCTGGTCGAGGCGCACACCTACCGGATGGAGCCGCACACCAACGCCGACGACGCGACGCGCTACCGCGACGCCGACGAGGTGGAGGCGTGGCGGGACCGCGACCCGGTGGCCCGGCTGGAGGCGTACCTGCGCTCCCGTGAGGCCCTCGACGACGACGCCGTCGCCGCCGTCGCGCAGGAGGCCGAGGAGTACGCGGCGGGGCTGCGCGAGCGGATGAACGCCGAACCCACCGTCGACCCGCTCACCCTCTTCGACCACGTCTACGCGCAGCCCACCCCGCAGCTCGTCGAACAGCGCGACCAGGTCCGCGCCGAGCTCGCCGCGCAGGAGGAGGACGCCTGATGGCCACCATGACCATGGCGAAGGCGCTCAACGCGGCGCTCGCCGACGCGCTGCTGGAGGACGATCGGGTCGTCGTCTTCGGCGAGGACGTCGGGCAACTCGGTGGCGTCTTCCGGATCACCGACGGACTACAGGCCCGCTTCGGCGACAAGCGCTGCTTCGACACCCCGCTGGCCGAGGCCGGCATCGTCGGCTTCGCGGTCGGACTGGCGATGTCCGGGCTGCGTCCGGTGGTGGAGATGCAGTTCGACGCGTTCGCGTACCCGGCGTTCGAGCAGATCGCCTCGCACGTGGCGAAGCTGCGCAACCGCACCCGGGGCGCGCTGAGCGTGCCGATGGTGATCCGTGTGCCGTACGCGGGTGGCATCGGCGGCGTGGAGCACCACTGCGACTCGTCGGAGGCGTACTACGCGCACACCCCGGGCCTGAAGGTGGTCACCCCGGCGACCGTCGACGACGCGTACTCGCTGCTGCGGGAGGCGATCGACGACCCCGACCCGGTGGTGTTCATGGAGCCGAAGAAGCTCTACTTCACCAGCGCCGAGGCGTACCTGCCGACGCGGACCGCTCCGTTCGGCCGGGCGGTGGTCCGTCGGCCCGGCCGGGACGCCACCCTGGTCGCGTACGGGCCGGCGGTGCCGGTCGCGCTGGAGGCCGCCGAGGCCGCCCGCGAGGAGGGCTGGGACCTGGAGGTCGTCGACGTACGCACCATCGTGCCGTTCGACGACGCCACGATCGCCGACTCGGTCCGGCGTACCGGCCGCTGCGTGGTGGTGCAGGAGGCACAGGGTTTCGCCGGAGTCGGCGCGGAGATCGCCGCCCGGGTGCAGGAACGCTGCTTCCACGCGCTGCACGCGCCGGTGCTGCGGGTCTCCGGGCTGGACATCCCGTACCCGGCGCCGATGCTGGAGCACACGCACCTGCCCTCGGTCGACCGGGTGCTGGACGCGGTGGCCCGCCTCCAGTGGGACGACCAGCCGGACTCCCGCTGGCTCGCCGAGGTGCCGGCATGAGCGAGCGGAGCGAGCGAGTCATCGGGTGCGGTGCGGTGGAGTCTCGTGGCGGCACGCAGCGGAGCGGAGTGCCGGCATGAGCGAGCAAGTCTTCTTCCTTCCTGACCTCGGTGAGGGGCTCGCCGAGGCGGAGATCGTGCAGTGGCGGGTCGCGGTGGGTGACGTGGTCACCGTGGACCAGACCGTGGTCGAGGTGGAGACCGCCAAGGCGGTCGTGGACGTGCCCTGCCCGTACGCCGGCCGGGTGGTGGCCCTGCACGGCGCGGAGGGCGAGGTGCGTCCGGTCGGCCAGCCGTTGATCACGGTGGCCGCGCCGGTCACCGACGGTGCCGCCGGCGCGACCGAGCCCGCCGGGCACGCGGTCTACCGCGAGGAGGAGCGGGCCGGCTCGGGCAACGTGCTGATCGGGTACGGCACCGGGCACGGTGCCACCCGCCGCCGTCGGCGTCCCCGCCTCGCCCCGACCGCGCAGGTCACCGCGCCGAGCCTTGCTCCGGCCGCGACGAACGCGTCGGCGGTCGGCGCGGATCCGGCCGCGACGCCGGCACTGGTCATCTCGCCGATCGTGCGGCGGCTGGCCCGTGCGCACGGCGTCGACCTGGCCACCCTGCGGGGCACCGGCCCCGGCGGAGTGGTCCGCCGCGCCGACGTGGAGGCGGCGGCCGACGCGTACGCGACGGACCGTTCGGTCACGGGTACGCCCGCGCCGGGCCTTGCGACGCCGGGCCTTCCGCCCGCGACCGGCCCCGCGACGCCGGACCTGCCGGCCGGGACCCCGGCGCATGTCGGACTCGCTCCGGCCGACCCACGGGACCGGGTGATCCCGTTGACCGGCATCCGCCGGGTGATCGCCGACAAGCTCTCCCGCAGCCGGCGGGAGATCCCGGAGGTGACCATCTGGGTCGACGTGGACGCCACCGGGCTGCTGGGTACCCGGGCCGCGATCAACGCCGCCCGACCGGACCAGCCGGTGAGCATCCTGGCGCTGCTGGCCCGGATCTGCCTGTCCGGGCTACGCCGGTACCCGCAGCTCAACGCCCGGGTGGACACCGAGGGGCAGCGGATCGTCCAGTCCGCCGCCGTGCACCTGGGCATCGCCGCCCAGACCGATCGTGGCCTGCTGGTGCCGGTGCTGCGCGACGCCGACCGGCTCACCACCGCCGAGCTGGCCGCCGAGCTGGCCGCGACCACCACCGCGGCGCGGGCGGGTGAGCTGCCGCCGGCCCGGCTCACCGGGGGCACGTTCACGCTCAACAACTACGGGGTGTTCGGTGTCGACGGTTCCACCCCGATCATCAACCACCCGGAGGCGGCGCTGCTCGGAGTGGGCCGCATCGTGGACAAGCCCTGGGTGGTGGAGGGAGAGCTGGCGGTGCGCAAGGTGACGCAGCTCAGCCTCACCTTCGACCACCGGGTCTGCGACGGGGGAGTCGCCGGTGGCTTCCTGCGGCACGTCGCCGACTGCGTCGAGCAGCCCGCCCTGCTGATCGCCGCCGTCTGACGCCCACCCACCCACCCGCGCGTCCGCCCCCTCCGCGCGCCCCCTCCGCACGCCCCCGGCAAGCGTCGATCATGGAGTCGTGCAGAGGACATAACCGTCCATAACTGAGCGAAACGCCCACCACAACTCCTTGATCGACGTGCGGCGGGCGGGGGCGGGCGGTGGGTGGGCGCGTGGGTGGGGGTGGGGGAGGCGACCGTGGGGTGGGGGCCTCGGCGTTCGAGAGGACGTTGGGCGCACGGGTGGCCGTACGCCCGAGACCGGGCGAACCGTCGTGGACCGGTGGGTGTGCGGACAATGGACGCAGGTCGCCGACTAACGGTCGGGATATCACGGTCGGGCCTTTCCCTGCCTGGTCCGGCGCAATAGCGCAAAAATGTCCACCCGGTATTGGCGTGCGGTTTCGCAGAATTGCTGAGTCGCTGGTGGGTAGACGGCGAGAATGTGGCGGAGGGCGAGAAATAAACGGGGGGACGCATCATGAACCTGAGGGGGCGATTGGCGCTGTTGACGGTGGCCGTCGCAGCGGCGCCGCTGGCGCTGGGCGCGTGCACGGGTGATCGGAGGACCGCCGGACCCGGTGAGGGTCGGCAGGCGGCTCCGGAACTCGCCGTGACGCCCGCCGAGGGCGCGCGGGACGTGCCGATCAGCGGGGAGATCGGCACCGCGGTCAAGCACGGGCGGGTCACCGATGTGCGGATCACCGACGACAAGGGCGGAAAGGTCGAGGCCGAGCCGCGCGAGGACGGCACCGGGTGGGTGCCGGCCGAGGTGTTGCAGCCCAAGCGGACCTACACCGCCGAGGTCACGGTGACCGGCGAGAAGGGGCAGACGGTCACTCGGAAGACGACCTTCACGACGCAACCGAAATCGTCCAAACCGGCGATCACCAGTACGCTCTATTTCGCCGGTAATCGGACGTACGGCACGGCCATGCCGGTAACCGTCGCGTTCGACCCGCCCATTCCGAAAGAAGCCAGGGCGGATGTGCAACGTCGTTTGTTCGTGAAGACCGATCCGCCGCAGCCGGGCACCTGGTCCTGGGTGTCCGACGGGAGTCAGGTCTATTATCGGGCGCCCGATTTCTGGCGACCCGGCACGTCCATCAACGTTCGTGCCGCGCTGGAGGGTCTGCCGATCGGCAAGGAGAACGTCGGCGACGCCGACCGGCGGGCCACGTCGAAGATCGGCCGGCAGACGGCGTTGGAGATCGACAACGCGACCAAGCAGATGTCGGTGATCCGGGACGGGAAGCTGCTGCGCAAGCTCCCGGTCAGCCTCGGCAAGCCGAGCACCCCGACCTCCAGCGGCAAAATGGTGATCATGGAGAAGCACGACTTCACCACGTTCGACACCACGGGCTCGGCCGACCCGTACGTCGTCGACGTCGAGGACGCGCAGCGGCTGACCTGGGGCGGCGAGTTCATCCACGGTGCGCCCTGGTCGGAAGGGGATCAGGGGTACACCAACGTGTCGCACGGGTGCACCAACCTCTCCGCGGCCAACGCCGACTGGCTGATGGGCGTCACCCAGGTCGGTGACCTGGTCACCGTCAAGGGCACCGAGGTCGAACTCGGCGAGGGCAACGGCTGGACGGCGTGGAACGTCGACTGGGACCGGTTCGCCGAGGGCAGTGCGCTGCCCGTACCCGCCGGGCTGAAGCCGGCACCGACCGCGTCGGCGGACCCGGGCGCGGTGGCCGGCGGTGGCTCGCCGGAGCCGCAGCCCTCGGCGAGCGGCGGGTGACACACCGACGTCGGGCGCCGGGTCGTCACCGGCCCGGTGTTCCCGTCGTGGGCGGGCGGAGGGTGGTGCCCGGGATCGTCCCTAGGGTGGATGCACCGGGCCTGCGGGTCATGCCCTGGGCTTACCCGGAACCGCCTTTACGCAGGGTGTGAGTGTCGGTGGTGGGGGATAGGTTCTTCTCATGCCAGAGCGCGAGGAGCGGTTCCACGTGGAGACCACGGTCTTCGACGACGCGGTGTGCGTCCGCGTGGTCGGTGCCGTCGACATCGCCACCGTCGCGGCGTTCCGCGCGGCCCTCTGGGCTGCACCGGCCCGGCCGGAGCTGCGGGTGGATCTCTCCGAGGTGCGGGTGCTCTCCGCCGCCGGGGTGCGCACGCTGATCGCGGCCCGGCTCTGGGTGCGCGCCCAGGGCGGCCAACTGGTGCTGACGGACCCGCCGCCGGTGGTGGAGCGGGTGCTGCGTGCCACCGGCCTGCGCCGGGTCATCCCGGTCGTCGGTTCGTGCTCCGAGCGGGTGCTGGCCGGCGTGTGACGCCGCGACGGCGGGTTCGCCCGCCGGGGCGTGCGGTGGTCGGCGTGCGACGCCGACCGCGCGTCCGGCGCCGGGTACGGGGGCCGGCGCCGGACGCGGCGCTCAGCGGACGCCGAGCAGGTCGACCACGAAGACCAGGGTCTCGTTGGGCTTGATGGCGCCACCGGCGCCCTGGCTGCCGTAGCCCAGGTGCGGCGGGATGGTCAGCTTGCGCCGCCCACCGACCCGCATCCCGACCACGCCCTGGTCCCAGCCGGCGATGACCCGGCCACCGCCGAGCGGGAACTCGAAGGCGTCCCCCCGGTTCCAGGAGGCGTCGAACTCGGCGCCGGTGGAGTGCGAGACCCCGACGTAGTGGACGCGGGCACGCTGGCCGGGCTGGGCCTCGGGGCCGTCGCCCACGGTGATGTCCTCGATCACGAGGTCGGCGGGCGGGGCACCCTCGATCGGACCGATCTCGGGCTTGCTCGCTGCCTGGTTCATGCGGATTCTCCTGTGACGTCGGTTCTGGTCAGCACAATCCTGCCGGATGCTACGCCAGCGGTGCCCGTGGCACGCGCCACGACGGCCCGGGAGCACCCGGGCCGTCGTGGCGGCGGGCGGCACCCGCAGGGGTGACGCCCGCCGTGTGGGGAGGGAGGGGACAGGTCAGCGGAGCCAGGCGAAGCGCTGGACGATCGGCAGCCGGGCCCAGGTGCGGCCGAGGCCCCAGGTGTCACCGGCGTTGGTCACCGCGAGCAGCGCCAGCACCCCGGCGTAGACCAGGTGGTCGTCCATGAAGGGGTTGTTCGCGGGCAGCAGGGCCGCAGTCCACATCATCACCAGTAGCAGGCCACCGGCGACGGCGGCGACGCGCACCCCGATGCCGAGGATCAGGGCGGTGCCGATCGCGGCCAGACCGATCATGAACAGCCAGTCGGCCCAGACCGCCCCGGCCATGCTCTGGTAGAAGCCCTCGAACGGACCGGTGACGCCGAAGCTGAGGAAGCCCTTGGTGGGGCTGCCGCCGTTGATCCAGGCGTTCTCGCCCTCGGTGGCGAACCCCAGGCCGAACAGCTTGTCCACGAACGCCCAGAGGAAGATCCAGCCGAGTGCCAGCCGCAGCCCGGCGAGCAGGTGGCGGGTGACCCGCCTCCGGTCGACCTGCTCCCGAACGGTCTCGGCGCCCGGGGTCCTGGCGGCGGTGTTCCGCTCGGTCATCGCGGTCATGATGTCCACGTCCCTTCTCTGCTTCGCACCGCTGTCCCGGTGACACCTCCATTGGACGCCGGTGGGATCGGGTGCGGTCAGGGCCGACCGGGCCCGGACCGGACGGGACCTTCGACCCCTTCCGGCCCGGGCCGTCGGACCGGGTCCGCCAGTTGAGCGGCCAGCACCGACGGGGCCTCGGCCAGCGACGGGCCGTACCAGGTCAGGTGCCGACCGGAGAGCAGAGCACACGGTACGCCCGGAAATGCCTCCGGCCCGTCGTCGGCGGTGAACCGGTACGGCTCGTCCGGCAGCACCACCAGGTCGGGTCCGGTGGCGCGCAGTTCGTCCAGGGACGGTCGCGGATACCGTTCCGGCTGTCCGGCGTAGAGGTTGGTCACGCCCAGCCGGCGGAGCACGTCACCGGCGAAGGTGTCGGCGCCGAGCACCACCCAGGGGCGCCGCCAGACCGGCACCACCGCACGGTGCCGCACCGACGGAGTCGGAAGGTCGGCCCAGGCCCGTCGCGCCGCCGTCAACCACTCGGGTTCCCCCGACGCGCCCAGGTCACGCAGCAGGTCGGCGAGCTCGGTCAGGGCGGCGTCCACGGTGCGTGGGTAGGTGACCCGGACCGGCACCCCGGCGGCGGACAGCGCCTCGGCGTCCTCGCGCCGGTTCTCCTCGACGTTGAGCAGCACCAGGTCCGGCCGCAACGCGCGCACCCGGTCCAGGTCGGGGTACTTGCTGCCGCCCACCCGGGGCACGTCCAGATCGGCCGGAGCGGTGCACCAGTCGGTGGCTCCGACCAGCAGACCCGGCAGGGTCACCGCCACCGCCTCGGTCAGCGAGGGCACCAGGGACACCACCCGCATCCGTCCACCTCCTCGGCTCGGGCGCGGTCGGTCACCGTCGTGGCGGTCATCGCGGGCCCACCGGGGGAGCCGCCCGGCATGATCGTCATCCTAGACTCGGTCGGTCGGCGGCAGGATTGGGTGGATACGACGATGACCGGTGGCGACGCGTGGCTGTCGACGGTTCCGGCCGGTGGGCGTACGCCTGTGCTGGCCCGCGCGGGACAACGGGTGCACGCCGCCCCGCGTCTGGGTGACGTGATCCGGCGCCGGCCGCCGGGGCTCACCGGCAGCCAGTGGAACACCGCCGCGCGGGTGGTGCTCGACCACGTGGTCTGCGCGGACGACACCGGCCTGCCGCAGTTCGCCGTCGAGTTCCGGGAGCCCGCGCCGGACGCCGCCGCCCGGCGGGTGGACCGGATCGTCGAGGCGGTCACCGCCAGCGTCGGCCTGCCGCTGCTGCGGATCGGCTCGGTCACCCTGCGCGCCGTCGACCACGGTCCGGGCATCGTCGGCTACGTGATCGACGCCCGCCGGTACGCCGACGGCGCCGCCGGGTCGGACGTACCCGCCGTCGGGTTCCGCGACATCGTCGGCCGGCTGCCGGACGGGCGCACCGGCGCGGTCAACGACCTCGGCGCGCTCGCCCGGGCCGAGGCGGTCGAGGCGTACGTGTCGCGGCGACTGGCGGATCCGATCCTGCGCGGGTTGCACGTGCGCTGGGCCGACGGCCCGGTCGAGGGGTGGAGTTGGGTCGAGGTGCGGCCCGGCGCGTTCCTGGTGGAGCGAGTCATTCTGCGGACGCACCGATTCTCCTGTGGTGTCGATCCCGCACGACTGGCCGAGGATCTGTCCGCGCTCGCTGTCGGTGAGCGTCTGCGCACCCTGGAGAACGAAAGTCCCGCCGTGGTGGATCGCACCGATCTGCTCGACGACATCCGGCGACTCGGGCAGCGCCGCGACGAACTCGTGGACGGTTTCGCCTACGACCATCTGCACCAGGTCTGACCTGCCCAGGAGCCGTACGGCCCGGGTCGTCGAAAAAAAGTCCACCTTCTTTTGAACTCCCGCCACGGCGGGGCCGTACCTCACCGGGAATGGACAGGATCTCCCAACCCGCGCCGGGGGCGCGGGAGGCGGTGCGGAAAGGGCATCGTCGTCTGTCGACGTACCACCGGTGCGTTCGAACGGCCTCCGTCGAACGCGCCACCACGATTCCGTTCGGTCCGTCGAGTCACGCGTCAGGTACCGGATCGAGAAGGAGAGCAATTCGATGCGCAGGTCCACCCGGTCACGCAGACCCTCAGGTAACACGCGGACCAAACGACTTCTGGCCGTTGGTGCCACGCTCGCCGTCTTCGGTGGCGTCGTTGCCGTTACCCAGATCTCGTCGGCCGGTGACCGACGGCCGAACAAGCAGCAGACCCGCCCGATCTCGGCCGAGTGTGTGGAGCCCAGCCCGGGTGCGACCGCGCCGACCGCCCGTGGCGCCACCACCACCCGTACCTTCCAGAACGGCCGGTGGGTGACCAACCACTGGGGTGACGGGCAGCAGTCCGTGGAGGAGTGCCAGGAGACCCGCAGCGGCAACGGTGGCGCGACCCCCGCCGGTTCCTTCGCCGTGGCTTGTCCCGACGTGGTGAGCCGCCTGCCGCAGGTGCCCGACCGGGCCCGCGCCGAGGTGGACCGCAACCTGGCCCTGCTCCAGACCCAGATCACCGAGGCCGACCAGCGCCTGGCCGCCGAGGGCAACAAGGGCCAGGCGTTCATCCGCAACGCGATCCTCGACCCGCTGGCCAGCAAGCGGCGGGCCACGCTCGACCGGATCACCATCTCCATCGACCGCTTCGGCCCCCGGCCGCGTGGCCTCGCCGGTCTGGCCGCCTGCCAGGTGCAGCCGGTGAACAACAACAACGGTGGGAACAACGGCGGCAACAACCCCAACAACGGTGGGAACAACGGCGGGGGCAACAACAACGGCGGCAACAACGGCGGAGGCAACAACGGCCTCGACGTGCTGGCCAACAACTGCAACAACAGCCAGCTCCAGCCGCACGACGGCTTCCAGAACGGCAACCGCTGCATCAGCACCGCCTTCGGTGAGGTCGGCTCCGCCGCGAACAACCCGTCGCTGCTGATCACCGAGTTCCCGCAGCAGATCAACCGCAACGAGGGCTTCGCCCTGCGGGTCAGCACCCGCAACCTGGTCCGGGACCGCTTCCTCCCGGCTGGTCAGGGTGGCTACTACCTGGAGAGCTCGCTGCTCAACGGTGAGGGCCTGACCCGTGGCCACTTCCACACCGCCTGCCGGATGCTGAACAACACGAACGAGGCGCCGGCGGCGGATCCGGTACCGGCCTTCTTCGTGGCCACCGAGGACGGCGGCGGCGGTAGCCAGCCGGACAGCGTGGTCATCCAGATCCCGGGCCTGCCGGAGTCCGGTACCGCACAGTGCGCGGTCTGGGCCGGCGACGGCTCGCACCGTATCCCGATGTCGGAGCGGGCCAACCAGACCCCCGCCTTCGACGCGGTGCGGATCCAGGTCAACTGACCCGGAACAACACGCGGGCCGTCCGGAACCAGGTTCCGGACGGCCCGCGTCGTTGTGGGGCGACGCCGCTGTTCAGCGGTTCTTGTACGCCTCGACGACCTCGACCGGGATACGACCCCGCTCGGAAATCTTGTAGCCGTTGCCGACCGCCCATTCCCGGATCGCGCGGTTCTGCTCGCGGTTCATTCCGGGTGCCGCCGCGGTGACGCGACGCGGTCCGCGACCGGTGTCGGCGCTGCCGCGTCCGAGCCGTCGGCCCGCATTGATAAACGGATCCAGCGCCTTACGCAGGACTCCCGCGTTCTCGTCGGAGACGTCGATGGTGTAGCTCACGCCATCCAGGCTGAACTCGACCGTGCGATCGGCCTTTCCGCCGTCGAGGTCGTCAGTCAGCACCGTGATTACTTTTCTCGCCATCGTCGATTACTCCCTGTGTCTGGCGGGGTGTGGTCAAAGTTTGACTCATCGCCCCGCAATTGCGCAACAAAAGCCCCTGTCCGCCGCGTCTCGCGTTTTGCGCCGCGCGTAAATCCCGATTACCCGGTGTTCCCGTCGTCGGTACGGATGTGTCGGTGCCGCACCCGATCGAGGTCGGTTCGTGTGCTGGGTCACACCGTGGAACAACGCCGACCCGCGTCGACTTGAGTCAGACACGCTCAACTCAATGCGATAGCAGGTGTTCGATGGCAACTCTTCCGGTACTTCCACTGACCGACGCGGTACTGCTGCCCGGCATGGTCATCCCGGTGACCCTCGACCCGACCACCCAGGCCGCGGTCGACGCGGCCCGCGCCACCGGCGACCGCAGGCTGCTCGCCGTGCCCCGCCTCGACGGCGAGTACGGCTCCGTCGGCGCGATCGCCACCATCGAGAAGGTGGGTCGGCTGCCCAGCGGTGAGCCTGCCGCCGTCGTCCGCGGCCTCGCCCGCGCCCGCATCGGCTCCGGGGTGCCCGGACCCGGCGCGGCGCTCTGGGTCGAGGCGACCGAGATCGACGAACCCACCCCCGCCGGCAAGGCACGGGAACTGGCCCGCGAGTACCGCGCCCTGGTGACCTCCGTGCTCCAGCAGCGCGGCGCATGGCAGGTCATCGACGCGATGGAGCGGATGACCGACCTCTCCGAACTGGCCGACTCGGCCGGCTACGCGCCCTGGCTCACCCTGGCGCAGAAGACCGAACTGCTCGCCGCGCCGGACGTCACCGCCCGGCTGGAACTGCTCGTCGGCTGGGTCAAGGAGCACCTCGCCGAGCAGGAGGTCACCGAGCAGATCAACTCCGACGTCCGCGAAGGGCTGGAGAAGTCGCAGCGGGAGTTCCTGCTGCGCCAGCAGCTCGCCGCGATCCGCAAGGAACTCGGCGAGGACGCCCCGGACGGCTCCGCCGACTACCGGTCCCGTGTCGAGGCCGCCGACCTGCCCGAGAAGGTACGCGAGGCGGCACTGCGCGAGGTCGGCAAGCTGGAGCGGGCCAGTGACGCCTCCCCGGAGGCGGGCTGGATCCGTACCTGGCTCGACACGGTGCTGGAGATGCCGTGGAGCACGCGTACCGAGGACAACACCGACCTGGCCGCGGCGCGGGCCGTGCTCGACGCCGACCACGCCGGCCTGGCCGACGTCAAGGACCGCATCCTGGAGTACCTGGCGGTGCGCAACCGCCGGGCCGACCGCAACCTCGGTGTGGTCGGCGGGCGCGGCTCCGGCGCGGTGCTGGCCCTGACGGGCCCGCCCGGCGTCGGCAAGACCAGCCTCGGCGAGTCCGTCGCCCGGGCGCTCGGGCGCAGATTCGTCCGGGTCTCCCTCGGCGGCGTACGCGACGAGGCCGAGATCCGGGGCCACCGGCGCACCTACGTCGGCGCGCTGCCCGGCCGGATCGTGCGGGCTCTGCGCGAGGCCGGCTCGATGAACCCGGTGGTGCTGCTCGACGAGGTCGACAAACTCTCCGTCGGGTACGCCGGTGACCCGGCCGCCGCCCTGCTGGAGGTGCTCGACCCGGCCCAGAACCACACCTTCCGGGACCACTACCTGGAAGTCGACCTCGACCTGTCCGACGTGCTCTTCCTCGCCACGGCCAACGTGGTGGAGGCCATCCCCGGCCCGCTGCTGGACCGGATGGAACTGGTCACCCTGGACGGCTACACCGAGGAGGAGAAGGTGGCCATCGCCCGGGACCACCTGCTGCCCCGGCAGCGGGAACGGGCCGGGCTGACCGCCGACGAGGTCGACCTCGACGCCCCGGCACTGGCCCGCATCGCGGGGGAGTACACCCGGGAGGCCGGCGTACGGCAACTGGAGCGGGCCCTGGCGAAGGTCATGCGGAAGGTCGCGGTGGCCCTCACCGACGACCCGACGCCGGTCCGCGTCGGCGCCGACGACCTGACCCGCTACCTCGGCCGGCCCAAGCACACGCCGGAGTCGGCGGAGCGGACGGCGGTGCCCGGCGTGGCCACCGGCCTGGCGGTCACCGGTGCCGGCGGCGACGTGCTGTTCATCGAGGCCACCAGCATGGAGGGTGAGCCGGGCCTGACCCTGACCGGCCAACTCGGCGACGTGATGAAGGAGTCGGCGCACATCGCCCTCTCCTACCTGCGCGCCAACGGCCGCCGGCTCGGCCTGGACCCGAACGCCCTCGCCGGACGGCGGATCCACCTGCACGTCCCGGCGGGTGCGGTGCCCAAGGACGGCCCCAGCGCCGGCATCACCATGGTCACCGCGCTGGCGTCGCTGGCCAGCGGCCGGCCGGTACGCCCCGAGTTCGGGATGACCGGCGAGGTGACACTCTCCGGCCGGGTGCTGCCCATCGGCGGGGTGAAGCAGAAGCTGCTGGCCGCGCACCGGGCCGGTCTGACCGAGGTGATCATTCCGGCCCGGAACGAGCCGGACCTCGACGACCTGCCCACCGAGGTCCGCGAGGCGCTGACCGTACACCCGCTCGCCGATGTCGCCGACGTGCTCGCCCTGGCGCTGCGCCCGGCCGAGATCGACCCGGCCTCGCTGGGCGGCCAGAGCCTCACCGCCGCCTGACGGATGCAAGGAAGGGCACCTTATTAACGCCTGAGGTAGAGCAGGGGTCCCCTGTTAACCCGAGGCACCATCGACTGGCGTCATCCCGTGCGGGGTGGCGCCAGTCGCTGCATGTCGGGGCGTGCCGTGGTGAGAAGGGCTCCCTGCTATACCGCAGGCGTTAACAGGGGGCCCTTCCTTACACGTCAGCGGCTGTCGTCGCGGTCTCGGCGTACGGTGGCCTTACGGCCCTTGATGGTGCTGCCGCGCAGCCCGGCGATCACCTCGTCGGCCACCCCGTTGGGCACCTCGACAAGCGAGAACCGGTCGGCGATTTCGATCGAGCCGATGTCCCGGCCACGGATGCCGGTCTCTCCGGTGATCGCGCCGACCAGGTCCTGCGGCCGGACTCCGGCGCGCCGGCCCAGCCCGATGAAGACCTGGGTGGTGCCGCCGGTGCGGGGCCGTGCCGGTCGGCGGTCGCCCCGGTTGTCCTGGCCGGGCCGGGCGTCCCGGGTGGGACGGACCGCCACCTGCGGGATCTCCTCCTCGGCCTCGTCGGAGCCGGGCAGCGTCGCCTCGTGGGACAGCTTCACCGCGGCGAGCGCCACCTCCATCAGGTCGAACTCGTCGCTGAGCGTCTCCACGATGACCCGGAACGGCTCCAGGTCGTCCTCCAGCAGGCTCTCCCGCAGCGCCGCCTGGGTCAGCTCCAGCCGGCGGGTACGCAGGTCGGCGACGGTCGGGATCTTGTCGATCGTGATCCGTTGGCCGGTGACCCGCTCTATGGTCTTGAGCATCCGGTGTTCCCGGGGCTCGGCCAGGGTGATCGCCACGCCCTCCCGGCCGGCGCGACCGACCCGGCCGATGCGGTGCACGTACGACTCGGGAGCCGACGGCACGTCGTAGTTGACCACGTGGCTGAGCTGTTCGACGTCGAGTCCCCGCGCGGCGACGTCGGTGGCGACCAGCAGGTCCGCGGTGCCGGAGCGCAGCCGACCCATCACCCGGTCCCGCTGCTCCTGGCTCATCCCGCCGTGCAGGGCCTCGGCCCGGTAGCCGCGTCCGTTCATCGTCTCGGTGAGCCGGTCGACCTCCTCCCGGCTGCGGCAGAAGACGATCGCCGCGGTGGGCGACTCGACGTCCAGCACCCGGCCCAGCGCCGCCGGCTTGTGCGCCCGCGCCACCAGGTACGCGCTCTGGCGTACCCGGGGTGCCGCGCCGGCCACCGGCTGCTCGCGGGCGATGAGGATGCGGACCGGGTCGGTGAGGTGCGCCTGGGCCATGCCCTCGATGCGCGACGGCATGGTCGCCGAGAAGAGGACCGTCTGGCGTTGCGCGGGCGCGTGCTCCAGGATCGCCTCGATGTCCTCGGCGAAGCCCATGTCCAGCATCTCGTCGGCCTCGTCGAGGACGACGGTGATCAGGTTGCCGAGCCGTAGCGTGCCCCGGGCGATGTGGTCCAGCGCCCGTCCGGGGGTGGCCACGACCACGTCCACGCCGAGGTCCAGCGCCCGCAGTTGGCGGCCGATCGGCTGCCCGCCGTAGATCGGCAGCACTCGGGCCCCGAGGTCCTTGCCGTACCGGTGGAACGCCTCGGACACCTGCACCGCGAGTTCCCGGGTGGGCACCAGCACCAACGCCAGGGGATCACCGCCGGGCCGGTCGTCCGGCATTCGTTGCAACAGTGGCAGCGCGAACGCGGCCGTCTTGCCCGTACCCGTGGCTGCCTGCCCGAGCAGGTCACGGCCGGTCAGCAGGGTGGGGATCGCCTCCCGCTGGATCGGCGTCGGCTCCTCGTAGCCGAGCGCGGCGAGCGCGGCGAGCAGTTCGGGTCGCAGGCCGAGATCGGTGAAGGCGGGCGGATCCATGGTCGCGTCGGGCGGTACGGGCGTGGAACTCATGGGTCAAGTTTTTCATCACGCCCTCCCGGCCGCTGCGGCGACCACCGGTAACACGCGGCCACGGCCCGCCGCGGGGTGGCGGCGGGCCGTGGCGCAGCCGGTCGGTCAGGTGGTGACCAGCGCCAGGATGATGGTGATTCCGAGGACCGCGTCGATCACGCCGCACCACTGGGCGTAGGCGCGGGGCACCACCTTGCCGGTGCGGTGATGGATCACGTCCCAGCCCGCGTGGGCCAACCATCCGAACGCCACCAGCCACTGTCCGGCCGGGCCACCGAGGAGAAGGGCGAGCAGGGCCAGGCCCGACCAGCCGGCCAGGCCGGCGAGCTGGAGGCGGAGGGCACCCGGTACGCCCCACTGCCGGCGCACGGTGCCGATGATCAGGTATCCGGCCGGCAGGACCAGCAGCGTGTACGCGGCCAGCGGTACGGGTGAGCTCCAGTTGTCGGCGGTCATCAGCAGCGCCAGCCCGGCCGGCCAGCGCTGCGCCACGGCCCGTGCCCACGGGTGTCGCGGCGCGGCGCGGTTCGGGTGGTGCACGGCGTACTCGGCCCGACGCCGCAGCACCGCCGCCACCATCGCCGGCACCATCAGCACGTGCGTGCCCATCATCAGGGCGTCGCCGTCGAGCAACCCGGCCCGGTACGGCACCAGCAGCACCAGCACGGGCACGTACATGGCCAGGACCATCTCGCCGACGGCCGGGCCGGAATGCCCTCGGTACCACATCCAGACCGCCATGCCGATGCTCATGTCGGTGGCCATCAGCAGCGACGCGACGCCGGGCGTGGCCGGAGCCAGCCCGAGCAGCCCGCCCAGGGCGGCGCGGGCGGCACCGAGCGCCAGCATGCCGGCCACCATGGCCAGCGCCATCTCCATCAGGTGCCGGGCCAGCGGCGACAGGCGCGAGTGGCGAACCGGCGCGGCCGTTGGCCCGTGGATCGTCGGGGTGGACGGGGTCGGTCCGCCGGGTGCGGCGAGGGCGTCGGTCATGACGTCGATCGTCGTGGCGAACGACGTCGGCGACAATCCGCGTTCCGTCCCCGGTCGGCCGGGCACGATGCCCGGTCGGACCGGGCGGAACGGGGGCTCCGCCGGTGGGGTGGCGGGTTCTACCCTGACCGGCGTGGGGACGGACGGGACGGTGCCGGGCGGCGAGCGGACCCTACGCCGTGCCCGGACGGCGACGATGGTCTCCCTCGCCGCCGGCATGGCCGCCACCTTGTTCCTGCCGGCGGTCGGCCTCGCACGGGAGCCGGACCCGTGGCGGGTGGCCTCCGGCGTCCTCGCCATCGGCGCGTTCGCGCTGGTCCTGGCGGGCGCGGTGGGCGCGACACTGACCACCGGGTGGTCCGCCGCGCGGCGCCGACGGCTGCGGATCGGGTACGCCGCCGTCGCGGTGCTCGGTGTGCCGCTGGCCGCACCGGTCGCCGTCGGCGACTGGCCCACCTGGGCCTGGCTCGGCGCGGCGACGGTCGGCGGGGTGCCGTTGCTGGCCCCGCTGCGGGCGACCCTTCCGGCCACCGTGGCGGCGATGGTGGTCGCCGGAGCGGTGGCGCAGGTGACCGGCGCGTCGATCGGGCAGGCGCTGCTGGTCGTCGGCACCGCCGGTCCCGGCGTCGCGGTGGTGAACGGCTTCCAGGTCTGGTTCTGGCGGCTGCTGGTGCAGGCGGAGCGCGGTCGGGCGGCCCAGGCCCGGCTGGCCGCCGCCCAGGAGCGGTTGCGTTTCGCGGCGGACGTGCACGACCTGCTCGGACACCACCTGACCGTGATCACGCTGAAGGCCGAGCTGGCCGCCCGGCTGGCCGCCGCCGACCCGTCGCGGGCGGCCCGGGAGGCGGGCGAGGCGCAGCGGCTCGCGGCCACCGCCCTCACCGAACTACGCCGGACGGTGCACGGCTACCGCCGGGTCGACCTCGGCGAGCAGGTGACGGCGGTCGCGCAGGTGCTGCGCTCGTCCGGCGTACGGTGCACCGTCGTGCCGCCCGACGGTGAGCTGCCGCCGGAGACGGCCACCCAGCTCGCGGCGGTGCTCCGCGAGGCCGGCACCAACGTGCTGCGACACAGCCGGGCCGCCTGGTGCCGGATCGAGATCACCCAGCGGGAGGACGAGGTGCGGATGACCGTGACGAACGACGGGGCGACCGAGACGGGGACGGCGGACCGGCACAGTCACGGCCTGCGCGGACTGGCCGACCGGCTCGCCGCTGCCGGTGGACGGCTCCGCGTCGACCGGGCCGACGACGTGTTCACCGTCGAGGCGACCGTACCGGCCGCCGCATGATCCGGGTCCTGCTCGCCGACGACGAGGAACTGATCCGTACCGCCCTGGCCGCGCTGCTGGAGCTGGAGGCGGACCTGACGGTCGTCGCGCAGGCTGCCGACGGGCCGGCGGCGGTCATCGCCGCCCTGGCCCACCGACCCGACGTGGCCGTGGTCGACCTGGCCATGCCCGGACAGGACGGCTTCGCAGTCGCGGCCGAGCTGGCCCGGGTGCTGCCGGAGTGCGCGGTGGTCATCCTCACCGGGCAGGGACGCCCGCCACACCTGGCCCGCGCGCTCTCCGCGGGAGCGCGCGGCTTCCTGCCCAAGGGCGCGCCGGGCGGGGCCCTCGCCGACGTGATCCGCCGGGTGCACGCCGGTGGCCGGTACGTCGACCCGGCGCTGGCGGCCGACGCGCTGAGCATCCCGCCGTGCCCGCTGACCCCGCGCGAACTGGAGACGCTGCGGCTGGCCGAGGAGGACGCCTCCGTCGCCGCCATCGCCCGCCGAGCCCGGCTCTCGCCGGGCACGGTGCGCAACTACCTCGCCCTCGCGGTGCAGAAGCTCGGTGCCGACGGCCGGGCGGAGGCCCGACGGATTGCGCGGGACAACGGCTGGCTGTGACCGCTTCGTCCGAGACCGGTGGCAGTGCCGCCGATCCGCGCGGTCTCGCCCTGCCTGGTCCCCTTCGGGGGAGCACGGAGGATTGTTCGGACCCATCCCGATCGGCGTGATTACCGTCTGCCACAGGCGATCACCGCACGTCGGGAGAGGGGACCCACCATGCGAGTGCCGAGCCGAAGCCCGGGGCACCAGTCCGGTCCTCCCTGGCCGACCCGTCGGCGTCCCCGTGTCCCGGCGAGCCCCCGTCCGGCGGACGGGCCGGACCTGGACGCGTATCGGGAGGCCGTGGGGGAGCTGCTGGTCGAGGTGGGCGCGCTCGCGGCGGCGAGCAGCACGAAGGCCCGCCAGGTGCTGATCGACCAGCGGCTGCGGGAGCCGGCCATCGCCGCGGTGCTCGACGACACCCCACAGGGGTTGATCGGCGCGCGGGAGACCCTGCTGCTGGAGATGGCCCGGTACCAGCCCAACGCGCGCAGCTCCGCCGGGGACCTGGCCGCGCTGGTCCGGATCTATCTGCTGTCCCGCATCGACGTGATGTGGTGGCGCGACGCGTCCACCTTCGTCACCGACGAGGAGGTGCACCACAGCACCCACCTGGTCGACCTGGAGTGGCTGCGCCGCCGGGGACTGCTGCGGTTCCGCTACACCGAACAGCCCCGCACGGTGCTCGGCCGGGGCGTACGCGCGGTGCGTCGCCGGGTGCTGCCGGACGCCACTCCGCGTACCGCCGGGTTGCTGTTCCGCCGGGCCCGGCGGGAGGTGGTCGCGCTGCTCAACGACATCGGCCGGGAGTTCACCGCGGCCACCACGGTCGGCACTCCGCCGCTCTGGGTGACCAGCCTGGTCCGCAGCGCCGAGCACCAGTACCGGCTGCGCCGACTCGGGTACGCCGCGATGGTGCCGAGCGGGCACTGCCTGGGGTGGGCGGTGGACGTGGAGATGTCCTGGTACGAGCGCTTCGGGGCGCGGGACACGCTGGCCGGGATCCTGCTGGACCGGCAGCGTGCCGGCGAACTCAACGTGATCGACGAGGGGCAGGCCTGGCACATCTGCCTCGCGCCCTCGGCGACGCGGCGGCTGCGTCGTGCGTACGAGGCGGAGATGGGGATCTGACGATGTGCGGCATCGTGCTGAGCGTCGGTCCGGAGGCCGACCCGGCGATCTTCCGACGGATGCTCGCCACGCTGGTCCCGCGTGGTGAGGTCACCGAGACGCGGTACGAGAGCGGGCTGCTCGCCGGCACCCGGCGGCTGCGCGTGGTGGACCGGGACCGCGCGGTCCAGCCCTGGCTCTCCGCCGACGAGCGGTGGCTACTCTGCTACAACGGCGAGGTCTTCAACCACCACGAGTTGCGCGCCGAACTGACCGCCCTCGGGCACCGGTTCACCAGCACCAGCGACACCGAGGTGGTGCTCGCCGCCTTCGAACGCTGGGGCGAGGAGATGGTGACCCGGCTGCGCGGCGAGTACGCCCTCGCCATCGCGGAACGGGCCACCGGCCGGGTGTACCTGGCGCGGGACCCGCTCGGTGTGAAACCGCTGTACTGGTCCCGCACACCGGGGTGTCTGCACGTGGCCAGCGAGGTCAAGGCGCTGGTCCCGGCACGGACGCCGGTGACCGAGGTGCCGCCGGGGCACCACGGCTGGGTCGACGGGGACCACCGGGTCCGCCTCCGCCCGTACGTGGACCTGCTCTCCCTCGGCGCGGACCGGCCGCCGGTGACGGACCCGGACGAGGCCGCCCTGCTCGTCCGGGACACCCTCACCGACAGCATCCGGGTACGCCTGGACACCGACCTCACGGTGGGCGTGGTGCTCTCCGGCGGGCTGGACAGCTCGCTGGCGCTGCTGCACACGGCACAGTCGCACCCGGACTGCGTCGCGGTCACCGTCGGCGCGCCGGGCAGCCCCGACCTGGCGTACGCCCGGCGGCTGGCCCAGGAGCTGGGGGTGCCGCACGAGGTGGTCGAGTTGCGTCCGCGCGACATCCGCCTCGCCGACGTCCGCGAGGCCATCCGCATCTCCGAGCTGACCGAGTACGGCGACATCATCAACGCGGTGGTCTCGGTGCCGATCTTCCGTCGGCTGCGCGAGTTGGGCGTGAAGGTGGTGCTCACCGGTGACGGCTCCGACGAACTGTTCGGCGGTTACCCGATGTACCACGAGGTCGGCCCGGCGGCGTCCCGCCGACTGTTCCTGCACAAGATCCGCAACCTGTGTCGTACCGAGTTGCAGCGGGTCGATCGGACCAGCATGGGCTTCGGCGTCGAGGCCCGGGTGCCCTTCCTGGACCTGGCCCTCGTCGAGCTGGCCATGCGGTTGCCGCTCGACCTCAAGATGCGCGACGGCCAGGAGAAGTGGATCGTCCGCCGGGCCTTCGCCGACCTGCTGCCGGACTACATCCGTCGCCGCCCCAAGAACCCGATGTCGTACTCCTCGGGCCTGCACGAGCGGGCCCGGCTGTACAAGCCGCTCTTCGCCCGCCTGCACCGCTCCTTCGGCTACGACCTGCTGGAACCGGTCCGGCGCGACTTCGACAGCGTGTTGACGCGCTGCGGCAACGACCTGGACGCGGCGATGGCCGCCGGCCGGGCCCGACCGGACTACACCGTCCTGGAGCACGCCCGCGACCTGGTGGGCGCGGCCCGCTGGAACGCCGCCCCGATGGTGCGCCGCCTGGTCACCCCACGACGCACCCGGGGCGACGGCGCACCCCTACCCGGCTGAGTCGCCCACCAGGCGGGGTCGCGGGCGGGTCAGGTGGTGAGCAGGAGGGCGCTGACGGCGGCGAGGGTGCCGAGGGTCGCGACGGCGGCGCTGGTGGCGAGGAAACGGGCCAGCGGCACGCGTACCCGGGCGGCCCGGCAGCGCTCCAGCCAGAGCAGGGTGGCCAGGGACGCCCACGGCAGCGCCAGCGGGCCGATGTTGGTGCCGATCAGCAGGGCCAGCAGGCGTTGCCGGTCACCGGCCGGCAGCACCGCCTCGCCGGCCAGGTAGGCGGGCAGGTTGTTGACGAGGTTGGACAGTAGCGCACCGGTGCCGCCCGCGCGCAGCAGTCCGGGCACGCCGCCCTCGTCACCGGCGAGCCGGGCGACGAGGTCGTTCAGGCCGAACGCGCCGATGGTCTGGATCACCAGGAACAGGCCGGTGACGAAGAGCAGCAGCCGCCAGGGCAGCAGGGCGGGGCGCAGCGTGCCGGGGGAGCGGAACGCGAAGACGAGCAGCAGCAGGCCGGCGGCGACCGCCGAGGCCAGGCCGACGGGGGCGCCGGCCACGATCGCGCCGACGAAGAGCAGGCAGGCGACGAGTGCGGTGCGGTAGAGCACCGGGTCGGTCGGCCGGTGCACCGACGGCGGCGCGAACCGGCCGTCGACGGGGCGGTCGCGCCGCCACCAGAAGTACCAGAGCAGGATCGTGGTGACCGCGAGCGCCGCCAGTTGGGGCAGCCACATGACGCTCGCGTACGCCAGCGGGTCGAGGCCGATCCGGTCGGCGGCCAGCAGGTTGGTCAGGTTGGAGACCGGCAGCAGGAGGCTGGCCGTGTTCGCCAGCCAGACCGTGGTGACCGCCAGCGGGGCCACCGCCGTGCGCAGGGTGACCGCCAGCGCGAGCATCACCGGCGTGAGCAGCACCGCCGTGGTGTCCAGGTTGAGCACGACGGTGGTGAGCGCGGCGAAGCCGACGCAGAGCGCGAAGAGGACCGGCCAGCGACCCCGGGCGGCGACCGCCAGCCGGGTGGCGAGGACGTCGAAGACACCGGCGGCGGCGGTCAGTTCGGCGAGGACCACCACGGTGCCGAGGAAGACCAGCAGCGGCAGGACCCGGGTGAGGGTGTCGGCGGCGTCGGCGCGGGGCAGCAGGCCCGTCGCCACGCACACCGCACCCAGGACGGCCAGCCCGACCGCGATCACGTCCAGCGGGTGCGGCCGGCGTCGACCGGGTGCGGCCGGAACGGCGTCTGGGGAGGTCACGGCGCATCTTCGCACGGCCGGGCGGCCTGATCCGCTCGGGTGTCGGGCGAGGTGACGACCGGTACCGCCGGGGGGATGCCGGTCAGCCGGCGGGCGGGTACGGGTCGTCCTGGTAGGTGTACTCGGTCTCGATCTGGCCGTCCGCGGTGTGCACCACGAGCTGGCTCGGTTCGTTGCCGTGCGCCACCTTGCGCCCCGCGTCGACCGCGTCCTGCTTCGTGTCGTACGTGCCGACGACGGTCCCGCCCTGCTCGACCTTCCAGCCGTCGCCGTCCGGCACCACGTGGTACTCGTTTCGCGCCATTGCCGCGCCTCTTTTCCTGCGTGACGGAATGTGCCGGACGAGGTACCCGGGACCGGCGGGGCAAAACACGACGTGGCGTACACGTGATGCGGGCCCGGTCCCCCGGAGAGGGGGACCGGGCCCGCAGGCGCGGGTGGTGCTACCAGCTCAGGTAGCTGGGCTGGGTCTGGACGTTGAACTCGCGGTAGTGGACCAGCTTGGCCGACCACGTCCGCCAGTCGTCGAGTTCGAGCACGTCCAGCCCCTTCTGGATGTCCGAGGAGTAGATGTGCCCGTTGTAGTAGTAGGCCGACCAGGAGCCGCCGACGACGAGCTGGGTGTCCGAGAGCGGGCCCCGCTCCCAGAAGCCGATCTCCTTGGGCTTGCGGGAGTCGGTGAAGTCCCACACCGAGATGCCGCCCTGATACCACGCCTGGACCATGATGTCCTTGCCGAGCACCGGGATCAGCGAGCCGTTGTGCGCCACGCAGTTCTCGGTGTCGCCGTTGGTGCGCGGGATCTTGTAGTAGCTGCGGAACTCCAGCTTCCGGTTGTCGCCCCGGCCGGTGAGGTCGTAGATCGCGTTGGCGCCCCGGTTCGGGCCGATCTCCTCGTTGCAGGTGGCCCCGCCACCGCCGCCGAGCTCGTCGGTGAAGACGACCTTCGTGCCGCGGTTGTTGAAGGTGGCCGAGTGCCAGAACGCGAAGTTGACGGTGTCGCGCACGGTGTGCAGCACGCGCGGCGCCTCCCGCTTGCTGATGTCCAGCAGCACCCCGTCACCCATGCACGCCCCGGCGGCGAGGTCCTTCTCCGGGTAGGCGGTGATGTCGTGGCAGCCGGTGGTCGCCGACCCGCCCGTCCGCCCCTCGTAGCCGCCGTCCGGGAAGAGGTTCGGCGTGGCGACCACGGCCGCGTCGGTCGGCTTCTTCAGCGGGACCTTGACGATGCTGATCGAGTCGTGGGGAGGCTGGCAGTCGGGGAAGGTGGCCTGCGGGCTGTACGAGGAGACGTACAGGTAGACCGACTTCTTGTCCTTCGCCGGCACCAGCGTGTGGGTGTGCGAGCCGCAGGCGGTCTCGACGGCCTTGAGGTAGCGCGGCTTCTTCTTGTCCTTGACGTCGAAGATCTTGATGCCCTCCCACGACTCCTTGATCGTGGCGGGCTGGGAGACGCTGCTGCACGAGTCGTCGCTGCGGGACGAGTCGGTCGACAGGAAGAGCAGGTCACCGTAGATGGAGATGTCGTTCTGTGCGCCCGGGCAGAGCACCTGCGACACGAGCTTCGGCTTGCTCGGCTTCGCGACGTCGTAGATGACGAAGCCGTCGTAGTTGCCGACGAAGGCGTACTTGCCCTGGAAGGCGATGTCGGTGCCGAGCGCCGACGTGGTGTCGAACGGGGCCTGCTTGGGCAGGTTGGCGATCTGCGTGAGGTTGGGGCTGTGGGAGATCTCGTCGACACCGAGTGGTGCCTCGACGGCGGCGGACTCGGTGGCCGTCCGCGTGACCGTCTGCGCGTTGCCGGGTGAGGCGACGGCGATGCTGGCGAGGAGGAGCCCGGTGGCGGCCACGCTGACGACGCGTAGCTGCCGCCCCCGCGGCGGGGTCGATCCGACCATCGGCGATGCCCTTCGAGAGGCGAGTGGCGATGGGCCGTACCATAACTCCGCGACGACACTCATCGATGTGACCTGGCTCACATCAAGTGAATATCGTAAATGGATACGATCGCTGCGACCTCGACCCTGAGGGGGTGTCGCATGACCGCCCGACGTGGACGCCTGCTGGCTGTCGTCACATCGGTCGTGGTGGCGCTGGCGGTGTCGGCCTTCGCGTTGCGCGACGGCGACCGGCCCGTGCCCCCCGCGCCGGCACCGGCCGCCGCCACCGCCGATCCGTCGCCCCCGGTCGATCCGTCGCCGGCGGATCCCGACGCGCCGCTGGTGATCGTGCCCGGCCGTCCCGGCGAACCGGCCGTCGAACGCCCCGGCGCCGAGGTGCGCGACGACTCGCCGCCGCGGTTCAACACCCTCGACGCCTGGTTCGCGCGGATGATGATCCCGCACCACGAGCAGGCGCTGGAGATGGCGGCGCTCGCTCCGGACCGGGCCGCCGACCCCCGGGTACGCGCCCTGGCCGACCGGATCCGGGCCGGCCAGCGACCGGAGATCGGCGTGCTGCGGGCCTGGCTCGCCGAGCGCCACCTCTCCGGCGAGGTGTCCGGGCACGACCACGCCACGATGAAGGGCATGCAGTCGCCCGAGGCGATGGGTCGGCTCGCCGCCGCCCGGGGCGTCGACTTCGACCGCCTCTTCCTGCGGATGATGACCGAACACCACGAGGGTGCCGTGGTGATGGCGACCGACCTGCTCAAGGTCGGCCTCGACCAACGGATGTCGGAGTTCGCCACCTCGGTCGCCACCGAGCAGGGCGTGGAGATCGTCCGGATGCGCGACCTCGCTCCCTGACCGACCGCCGGGCCCGGAGGCACCCGTACGCTGGGTGACGATGAGAGCGACGGTCCTCGGTCGCCCGCTGCGCGGGGTCGCCTTCGACGTGGCGGTCTCCGGTGCCGTGGCGCTGCTCGCGTTGGCGTCCACCGCCGGTAGCGACGCCGGTTGGCCCGGCACCATGCTCGGGCTGGGCATGGCGGTGGCGCTGCTGTGGCGGCGGGTGCGACCGGTCGGCGTCACGGTGGTCGTGGCGGTGCTGGCGTACGTCCAGGTCGCCCTCGACTGGGCGCCCCTGCCGTACGACGTGGCGGTGCTGATCGCCCTCTACAGCCTGGTCAAGTACGCCGACCGGCTGCGCGACGGCGTGCTGGCCGGGGTCGTCGCCGCGCTCGGGGTGGTGTTCGCCGCGGCGCGGACGCCGTCCCAGGTCGCCTGGGCGTTCACCGCCGTCTTCTACGGTCTGGTCGTCGGCGCGGTCTGGCTGGCCGCGCTGAACGTGCGGACCCGCCGGTTGTACGTGCTCAGCCTGGAGGACCGGGCAGCCACCCTGGAACGGGAGCGCGAGGCGCAGTCGCGGGCGGCGGTGGCCGAGGAACGCACCCGGATCGCGCGTGAACTGCACGACGTGGTGGCGCACGGCATGGCGGTCATGATCGTGCAGGCGGACGGCGCCCGGTACGTCATCGACAAGGACCCGCAGGCGGCCCGCGAGGCGGTCCGGATCGTCGCGGACACCGGCCGACAGGCGTTGGCCGACATGCGGCGGCTGGTGGATGTCCTGCGGGAACCGAGCCGACCGGACCCGGCGACCGGACCCGAACCGGCACCGGGATCATCGGCCGGACCCGACGCGGCACCGGACCCGTCGGCCGGACCCGACCGGGTGCCGGAGCCCGCCGAGCCGACCCACCGGCGTCCCTCCGTCGCCGAACTGCCCGCCCTGCTGGAGCGGTTCCGCGCCGCCGGACTCCAGGTGAGCCACACCGTCACCGGCGACTCCGCGCCACTGCCGCCGGCTCTGGACCTGACCGTCTACCGGCTGGTGCAGGAGGCGTTGACCAACACGCTCAAGCACGCCGGGGTCGGCGCCACCGCCGAGGTCAGCCTGGCGCACCGCGCCGACGCCGTCGTGCTCGAGGTCCTCGACGACGGACGGGGCCGCGTCCCGGCCACCCCCGCGCCGCCCGGCGGTCACGGACTCGTCGGCATGCGCGAGCGGGTCTCCGTGTACGACGGCAGCCTCACCGCCGGCCCCCGCCCGACCGGGGGATGGCTGCTGCGGGCGCGGCTGCCGTTACCCTCGTCCTCCGGGACGGAGGTGGTCACGGCATGACGGTCCGGGTGGTGATCGTGGACGACCAGGCCCTGGTCCGGGCCGGTTTCCGGATGGTGCTCGACTCGCAGCCCGACCTGGAGGTGGTCGGTGAGGCGATCGACGGTGCCGACGCCCTGCGGCTGCTCGCCCGCGTCGAGGCCGACGTGGTGGTGATGGACGTCCGGATGCCCACCATGGACGGGGTGGAGGCCACCCGACGGCTCTGCGCCGACCAGCCCTCCGGTGGTCCCCGGGTGCTGGTGCTGACCACGTTCGACACCGAGGCCGACGCCTTCGCCGCGTTGCGGGCGGGTGCCAGCGGATTCCTGCTCAAGAACGTGCCGCCCGAGGAGTTGCTCGCCGCGATCCGGGTGGTCGCCCAGGGCGACTCGGTGGTGGCCCCGTCGATCACCCGACGTCTGCTCGACCGGTTCGCCGGACAACTCGGCGCCGGCCCCAGCGAGGACCCCCGGCTGGCCCGGCTGACCGAGCGGGAACGGGAGATCCTGCTGCTGGTCGCGGAGGGCCTGGCCAACGCCGAGATCGCCACCCGGGTGCACGTCGCCGAGGCGACCGTGAAGACCCACGTGGGGCGGATCCTGGCCAAGCTCGACGTGCGCGACCGGGTGCAGGCCGTGGTGGTGGCGTACGAGAGTGGGCTGGTCACCCCGGGCGTGGAGAACCGGCGTACGACCTGAGGCGTACGGGTCCGCCCGGTCCGGGACGACCTGCGGCGTACCGAGGTCGAGCGCACGGGTTGATCTCGACCGGGCGGTGGACTCCCTAGCGTCGGAGGAGTCCTGGTCCGTCCTCCGCACGGGGAGTCGTACGTGTCCCTCGCCCCACCCGTCCACGCCGTCGCCGGTGTCGCCGTCACCGCCCGTGGCCTGTCCAAGCGGTACGGCACCGGTCCGGCCGCCGTCGTCGCGCTCGACCGGGTCGACCTCGACGTCGCCGCCGGCCGGTTCACCGCCGTCATGGGACCCTCCGGTTCCGGCAAGTCGACGCTTCTGCACTGCCTGGCCGGTCTGGACCGGCCCACCGCGGGCACGGTGCACGTCGGTGACGCCGAACTGGGCGGCCTGGACGACCGGCGGCTCACCCTGCTGCGCCGGGACCGGGTCGGCTTCGTGTTCCAGAAGTTCAACCTGCTGCCCTCGCTCAGCGCGGCGGAGAACATCACGCTGCCGCTGGACATCGCCGGTCGTCGGGCCGACCCGGCCTGGCTGCGTCAGGTGGTCGCCGCCGTCGGGCTGACCGACCGGGTCCGGCACCGTCCGGCCGAACTCTCCGGCGGCCAGCAGCAGCGCGTCGCGGTGGCCCGGGCACTGATCACCAAACCCTGGGTGATCTTCGCCGACGAACCGACCGGCAACCTGGACTCCCGGGCCGGGGCCGAGGTGCTGCGGCTGCTGCGGGAGGCGGTCGACAGCCTCGGCCAGACGGTGGTGATGGTGACCCACGACCCGGTGGCCGCCGGGTACGCCGACCGGGTGGTGTTCCTCGCCGACGGGCGTCCGGTCCGGGAGTTGACCGAGCCCACCGCCGAGCTGGTCCTCGACGTGCTCGCCCACCTGGACCCGTCCGCCGCCGCGTCGACGCGGGGGCGGTGACCATGCTGCGGCTGACGTGGCGTTCGCTGCGTGCCGAGGCGGCCCGGATGGTGATGTCCACCCTCGCCGTGGTGCTCGGCGTGGCCTTCATCGCCGGCACGCTGATCTTCGTCGACGGGATGCGGGCCGGCGCGTACGACCGGGCCGGCACCTTCGACCGGCACACCGACGCCGGGATCTACGCCGACCGGGAGCCGATCGACCCGGCGCTGGTCGACCGGGTCCGCGCGGTCGACGGGGTCCGCGCCGCCGAGGGCGAACTGACCGACACCGCCGGAGTGGTCGGCGCGGACGGGCGACCGGTGCTCGGCTTCGGTGTCCTCGCCGCCGTGCCGACCGATCCGGCGCTCCACTCCTACGACGTGGTGACCGGACGACTGCCCGCCCGTGCCGGCGAGGTGGTGCTCGACCGGCGGACCGTCGACGACCAGTCGTTCCGCCTCGGCGGCACGGTACGCGTCGGCGGTGCCGCCGGGGCGGCCCAGCCGTACACCCTGGTCGGTGTGGTCGACGTGGCCGACACCCCGCGCGACATCGGCGGGCCGTTCGTCGGGATGGTCGGTGCCGACGCGCTCGCCGTGACCGGCCTGTCCGGGTACGGACGGATCATGGTCGCGGCCGAGCCCGGGATCACCGGGACCGAGCTGGCCGCCCGGCTCGCCGACGTCGCCGGGGCGGGCACCACCGTGCGGACCCGCGCGGAGATCCTGGAGGCCGCCGTCGCCGACGCGGTCCGCGACGTGGACCAGTTCCACCTGGTGCTGCTCACCTTCGCCGGGGTGGCGGTGATGGTCGCGGCCTTCGTCATCGCCAACACCTTCACCATCGTGCTGGCCCAGCGCACCCGTCGGACCGCGCTGCTGCGCCTGGTCGGGGCCACCCGGGGACAGGTGTTCCGGGCCGCCGTGCTGGAGTCGGCGGTGGTGGGCCTGGCCGCCTCGGCGCTCGGCGTACTGGCCGGGGCCGGACTCGCCGCCGCGCTGACCGCCCTGGTGTCACGGCTGGACATGCCGCTGAGCGGTGAGCTGACCGTCACCGCCGGCACCGTGCTGGGCAGCCTGGCCGTCGGCACCGCCCTCACCGTCGCCGCCGCGTGCGTACCGGCCTGGCAGGGCACCCGGGTCGCGCCGGTGACCGCCCTCACCGATGCCGCCGTGCAGGTCACCCGCCCCGCCGGCCGATTCCGGCTGGCCGGCGGCGCAGTGGTCCTCGCCGCCGGGGTCGCCGCGCTGGCCGGCGCGGCCTCCGCCGGGCAGATCATGCTCGTCGCCCTGGGCGGGGTGCTGAGCTTCCTCGGCATCGTGCTCTTCGGTCCGGTGCTGGTGCCGGCGCTGGTCCGCCTCTTCGGGGCACCGGTCCGGCGGATCCTCGGCGTCACCGGCACGCTCGCCGTGGCCAACGCGGTGCGCAACCCCCGGCGGGTGGCCGCGACCGCCACCGCGCTGGTGATCGGCATCGGTCTGGTCTCCTCGTTCCTGGTCGGCGCGCAGAGCACCAAGGTGGCCATCGAACGCACCGTCGACGCCGAGGTGGGGGTGGACTTCCTGGTCACCGGCATCGGTGTGGACCTGCCCGTCGGGCTGACCGGTGCGCTGGCCGCCCGGCCCGAGCTGGGCGTGGTGCACGAGGCACGGACCCGCAGCGTCGACGACGTCGAGTACCGCGCGGTCCATCCGGCGCTGGTCGCCGACCGGATCGCGCCGGTGACCACCGGGCAGCTCGACCGGCTCGGACCCGGGCGGGTCCTGGTGGACCGCGAGCTGGCCCAGCGACGCGGCTGGTCGGCGGGGGACCGGATCACCCTGCGGTCGCAGCCGTTCGAGGTGGCGGCGGTGGTCGACGGGCTCGCCTCCGGCGGCACCGGGTCGGCGGTGCCGCCCGGGCACGCGGTGGGCCTGGTCGACGTCGACCACGCCCGGCTCTTCCCCGACGAGCGCGGCGTCCAGACCGAGATCGACCCGGCTCCGGGCGTGCCGGTGGAGGTGGCGCGTGCCGCCATCGAGGAGGTACTCGTCGACTACCCGACGGTCAACCTGCTGGACCAGGCGGCGTACAAGCGGATGCTCACCTCCACGGTGGACATGCTGCTCGCGTTCGTGGTCGCGTTGCTCGGGCTGGCCGTGGTGATCGCCCTGGTCGGGGTGGCCAACACGCTCAGCCTGTCGGTGGTGGAACGGACCCGGGAGAACGCGGTGCTGCGTGCCGTCGGGCTGACCGGCGGCCGGATGCGCGCCATGCTGGCCGTCGAGGCGGTCCTCACCGCGCTGGTCGGTGCCGTGCTCGGCGTCGCGCTCGGCACCGGCGTCACCGCCGGGGCGATGGCGTTGCTGGCCCGGCTTGCCGGGGAGTTCACCCTGGTCGTGCCCTGGGCCCGGCTCGCCGGGGTATTCGCCGTCGCGATTCTGGCCGCGCTGCTGGCATCGGTGCTGCCGGCGCGGCGCGCACTGTCCCGGCCGGTCGTCGAGGCGCTCGCCGACTGCTGATCGTGGCAGCGTGGCTGCTCGACACGCCGACGCGGGAACAGCTACACCGACACGATGATGTCCGGCGGTCAGAGGCGTTCGACGGTGGGGCCGGTGCAGCGGTCGCGGGTGTCGAAGACGTACCGGGACTCCCGGGCCACCAGGTCGTAGTCGAACGCGTCGTGGTCGGTCACCACCACCACGCCGTCGGCCTCGCGCAGCTCGCGTTCGGTCAGGTCCACGATCAGCACCCCGTCCGGCAGGTGGTGCGCCTCGGCGTACGGCTCCACCGCGCGGACCTCGGCACCGAGGTCCCGCAGCCGCCGGGCCACGTCCACCGCCGGGGAGTCGCGCATGTCGCCGGTGTTGCGCTTGTACGCCAGCCCGAGCAGCAGCAACCGCGCGCCGCTGACCGCCCGGCCGGAGCGGTTCAGCCCGGCCATCACCCGCTGTGCCACGTGCTCGGGCATCTCGTGGTTGATGTCGTTGGCCAGCTCGATGAACCGGAACTGCCGGCCCAGGCGTCGCTTGACCTGCCAGGACAGATAGCACGGGTCGATCGGCAGGCAGTGCCCGCCGACGCCGGGGCCGGGCCGGAACGGCATGAAGCCGAACGGCTTGGTCTCGGCCGCGTCGATGGCCTGCCAGACGTCGATGTCGAGCTGGTGCGACAGCATCGTCAGCTCGTTGACCAGGGCGATGTTGACCTGGCGGAAGGTGTTCTCGATCAGCTTCGTCAACTCGGCCACCCGGGTCGAGGCGACCGGGACCGTACGCTCCACCAGCCGCCGGTAGAACTCGTCCACCCGGGCCAGGGAGACCTCGTCGACTCCGGAGACCACCTTCGGGGTGTTCTCCAGCCGCCAGCTCGGGTTGCCCGGGTCGATCCGCTCCGGGCTGTACCCGAGGTGGTAGTCGCCGGGGCTGCGCAGACCGCTGGCCGACTCCAGGAGCGGACGCAGCAGCTCCTCGGTGGTGCCCGGGTAGGTGGTGGATTCGAGGATCACCGTGCAGCCGGGCCGCAGGTACGGTGCGATGCCGCTGCCGGCCTGCTCCACGTAGCTCAGGTCCGGCGTGCCGTCCCGCAGGGGGGTGGGCACCGTGATGACGCAGATGTCGAAGTCGCGCGCGTCGGCGTACTCGCTGCTGGGCCAGTACCGGCCGGTGGACAGGGCCCGGCCGAGCCGGTCGGCGGGGATGTCCGCCACGAACGACTCACCCGAGGCGAGCCGCTTGACCCGGTCGGTGTCGACGTCGAGGCCGACCACGTCCAGGCCGGCTTCGACGGCGCGCATGGCCAGCGGCAGACCGACGTACCCCTGCCCGATGACGACCAACTTCTCCTGGCTCACCCGAGCTCCTGACCGGTAGAAAATACCTGCTGGTCAGGAGCTTAGAGCGGAGTGTGACCCCGTACGTCCGTTTCGGTGATATAGGGGCGGGTGGGACTCAGCTCGCCTCGCCGTTGTCCGGCGGGTCGACCGGCGGCGGGGCCGTGGTGGTGGTCGGCGTGGTGCCGGGCGTCTGCGACGGCGTGGAGCTGGGCGTGGTCGGCTCGGGGCTGGTCGCGCTGGGCGTCGGCGACGCGGACCCGCTCGGCTCGCTCGGCGTCGGGCTGCTCGGCTGCGCCGACGGCGACCCGGTCGGGCTGCCCGTGGAGCCGGCCGGACGCAGCGGCGGCACCCGGGAGGGGCTGCTCTCCTCGGTGCTCGCCGACGTCTCGGCGGGCCCGGTGGCGTCGGGGCTCGGCGAACTGGTCGGCAGCTTCACCGCCGGGGTGTTGGCATCGCTGGTCGCGCCGAGCGCGGCACCGAGGGCCACGAAGCCGACCAGTACGGCGGTGAGCGCGCCGACGAGCGCGCCGCGCCGCCGCCGAGCGGGCGGGGCGACCCCGCCCGCCGGGACGTCCGTGCGGGTGTCCGGGCCGGCCTCGCGTACCGCTCCGGCGACAGGGACCATCGCGGTCGGCAGCGACCCGTCGGAGACCGCGGCCCGCGCCGCCTCGGCCATCGTCGCGCCGCTGCTGAACCGGTCGGCCGGATCCTTGGCGAGCGCGCGGGCGACCAGCACCCGGACCGCCTCCGGGATGTCGGGCGGCAGGTCCGGCGGCGGGTCGTCGAGGTGCCGGACGGCGACCTGGAGCGGGTTGTCCCCGGTGAAGGGCGGGCTGCCGGTCAGGCAGCAGAAGGCGACGGCACCGAGCGCGTACAGGTCGGTCGCGCCGGAGACCGGGCGCCCGGCGGCCTGTTCGGGCGCCATGTAGAGCGCGGTGCCGGGCACCGCGTTGGTGCTGGTGATGCTCGTCACGTTGGCGGACCGGGCCACCCCGAAGTCGACCAGGACGACCGTGCCGTCCTCCTGCACCAGCAGGTTGCTCGGCTTCACGTCGCGGTGCACGATGCCGCCGAGGTGCGCGGCGTGCAGCGCCTGTGCCGCCTGCGCCACCACCGACATCGCCAGCCCCACGTCCAGGCGACCCTCGGCCTCGATCCGCTTGGACAGTGGCTGGCCGGTGACGTACTCCATGACCAGGTAGTCGGCCCGGCCGCCGTCGGGCAGGTCGTCCTCGCCGCAGTCGTAGACCTGGACGATGCCCGGGTGGCGCAGCGCCGCCATGATCCGGGCCTCGGCGCGGAAACGGGCGATGAAGTCGGGGTCGGAGACCAGCGAGGGCAGCAGCACCTTCACCGCGACCTGCCGGCCGAGGATCAGGTCGGACGCGCGCCAGACGTCACCCATGCCGCCGGTGGCGACACGTTCGTCCAGGCGGTACCGACCGCTGAGTACGACCTCCGAAGACAACACGGCACCACCGTACCCACAAGGGGGCCGAAGGGCGCGCCGGCATGGCGACGCATCTTACCGTCGACCGTGCCCGACACGGGGCGTGTCGTGAGGTGGCGTGTACTGTGAGTCACGACACGAGGGTGGCCCACGGACCGTTCGAGGTCAGACGGCCGGGCCTGTCGGAGGTAGCGTCGGCGGAACGTGGTTCGTTACGGCGAAACACCGTGCGACCCGGTGGAGAATTGTCACTGTGCCCGCCGGCCGCCGGCAGCTTGTCCGACCTCGGCGGACGCTCTAACGTCAGGCCGATCCGGCGGGCTCGCGAACGTGCCGCTGGTGGTTGTGGATCGCGACGCTGTCGGGAAAAATCCGCTTCCGGGCCACGGCGGTCCGTCAGCGAAGAGGTCACGGGGGCGGGGTGCGGGAAGAGGTCCGGGTCGTGGACCTGGCCGGCACCGGATCGCCCGCCGGACCCACGCCCCCCGAGAGAACCGGTGGACGGAAGCGGCAGGGCCATGACCGGTGAACTGAGCCAGGCGGTCGAGGCGGCCAAGAACGGGGACGAGGACGGCTTCCGCTTCCTCTATCGCAGCCTCCAGCCGGGGCTGTTGCGGTACCTGACCGCGTTGGTCGGCGCGGACGCCGAGGACGTGGCCTCGGAGACGTGGTTGCAGGTCGCCCGCGACCTGCCCAATTTCACTGGTGGAGAGTTCCGTGCCTGGGTCGTCACCATCGCCCGCAACCGGGCCATGGACCACCTGCGGCGGCAGCGCCGTCGCCCGGCACTCCCGGTGCCGGTGCAGGAACTCAGCGAACTGGCCGGCGACGCCGACACCGCCGAACGCGCCGGGGAGACCATCGGCACGGAGGCCGCCCTCGCCATGATCGCCAGCCTGCCACCCCGTGAGGCCGAGGCGGTCCTGTTGCGCGCGGTCGTGGGACTCGACGCCGCGACCGCCGGACGGGTGCTCGGCCGCCGCGCCGGAGCGGTCCGGACCGCCGCGCACCGGGGGCTGCGCCGGCTGGCGCTGATGCTGGACCGGCAGGCCGCGCAGGGCGGCGTCCCGCGTCCGCGCACCGGTCCCGCACAGACGCCGCACGCCGAGCCGGTGGACGGCTGACATGCGGGCACACTGGATGAGGTGGCGTCGGTCGGGCACGACCGTCTCCCGGGCCGCGTACGACCGGCTGCTCGACGCCACCGCGACCCCGTCGGCACCCGGGTCGGACGCCCCGCTCGCCGGGCTGTTGCGGGCCGCCGCCGCCCCGCCGCGTGACGACGAACTCGCCGGGGAACAGGCCGCTCTCGCCGCGTTCCGCGCGGCCCGGCAGGGGGAGGCACCGGCCGCCTCGCCGTCGGTCGGGCCGCGTCGCCGCCGCCTCACCGTCGGTGCGCTGGCCTGGATCGCCGGTGTCGCGGCCACCGCCACCGCCGGGGCCGCCCTCGCCGCGGTCAACCTCGACCGTCCGTCGCCGCCACCGGTGCCGCCGGCCACCTCCGCCCCCGTCGAGACCTCCGCGCCCACCAGCCCGACCCCGTCCGAGAGTCGGCCGCCCACCACCGCCGACCCGACCGGGAGCACGTCCCCCACCACGTCGCCCTCGCCGACCGCGTCGCCGACCGGCTCGCCGAGCCCGTCGGAGACGGGCACACCGCAGGCGTCGGCGTACGTCGGGCCGGTGGACTCCGGCAACGCCGGCCACTGCCGGTCGTACCTGTCGAAGTCCGAGCGGCAGCGGGAGAAGGCGATGGAGAGTCCCGGCTTCGCCGACCTGCGGGACGCGGCCGGTGGTGCCGACAACGTCGCGGCCTACTGCCGGGCTCTGCTGGCCGAGGTCGACCCGGACTGGCTGGCCAAGCACGGTGCCGACCCGGACGACACGTCCGCCACCGGCTAGCGGCTGCGGGACCCGTGGCACGGGTCGGCCGCCGGCCCACCGATTGCGACGGGAACGTGAATTCGGTTCGACGGATCCGTCGACATCGTGAAGATGTCACCGCGACGCGTTACGGTGACGCTTGCCGAGCCGGTATCGGACAAGGGAGCCATCGCGTGGTTACCTCACCGGAAATCGATCACATACCCGTGCTGCGGGACCGCGCCGCAGCCGCCCGACATCTCGCCCGGATCTGCTTCAAGACCGGCCCACCGACCTACACCGGTGTCGAGCTCGAATGGACGGTCCACGAGGCCGTCGACCCCACGCGTCCCGTCGACGCCGCCCGGCTGAGAGCGGCACTGGGGCCCTACAGCCCCACCACACTTGATCGGACCAGCCCCGCCCGCCGACTGCTGCGGGGCGGCACGGTGACCGTCGAGCCCGGCGGGCAGGTGGAGATCTCCACCCCGCCGCAAGCCTCCGTCGCCGCGCTGATCGACGCCACCCAGTCCGACATCGACCAGGTCACCCGTCTGCTCGACGCCGCCGGCCTGCGCCTCGGACGCGCCGGCATCGACGCGTACCGGCACCCGCAGCCGGTGATCGACACACCCCGCTACCGGGCCATGCGCCGGGTCTTCGACCGGCACGGCCCGGACGGCCGGACGATGATGTACAGCACCGCCGGCCTCCAGGTCTGCCTCGACGCGGGTCGGCCCGAGCAGGTCGCCGCCCGGTGGGCGCTGGCGCACGCGGCCGGGCCACCGCTGCTGGCCGCCTTCGCCACCGCCGACCGGCACGCCGGCCGGAACACCGGGTGGGCGTCGGCCCGGATGGGCGCCTGGGCGCGGATCGACCCGGCCCGCACCGCGCCGGTCTGGACACCCGAGGTGGCCGGTGTCGACCCGGTCGCCGCCTGGACCCGGTATGCGCTGGCCGCTCCGCTGCTCTGCGTACGGGACGACAGCGGCGACTGGACCCCGCCGCCGGACGTGACGTTCACCGACTGGATCGACGGTGCGTTACCCCGCCCGCCGACCGTCGACGACCTGGAATACCACGTCAGCACGCTGTTCCCGCCGGTGCGGCCCCGTGGCTACCTGGAACTGCGCTACTTCGACACCCAACCCGGGCGCGGGTGGACGCTGCCGCCGGCGGTGCTCGCCGCCCTGCTCGGCACCACCGACACCACCGAGTCCGCGCTGGCACTGGCCGCCCCGGTGGCCGACCGCTGGCTCGTCGCGGCCCGGCACGGCCTGCACGACCCGTGCCTGGCCACCGTCGCCGTGGGCCTGCTCGACCTGGCCCTGACGGCGTTGCCCCGGCTCGACCTGCCGGCGGCGCTGCACGACGAGATCGACCAGGGAGTACGACGACGGCGTGACGCCGCCCAGAGGAGGCAGCGATGACCGACACCACCACCGGCCTCGGCGCGGAGGACCTGCGCGCCCGGATCGCCTCGGAGCTGGACCGCACCCGGGCCCGCACCGTCGGGCTGACCGAGGCGGTCGACGACGGCGACCTGGCCCGCCAGCACTCGCCACTGATGTCCCCGCTGGTCTGGGACTTCGCCCACATCGGCAACCAGGAGGAACTCTGGCTGGTCCGGGACGTCGGCGGACGCGAACCGGTCCGGTGCGACATCGACGAGCTCTACGACGCCTTCAAGCAGCCGCGCAAGGACCGGCCGTCGCTGCCGTTGCTGCCGCCGACCGAGGCGCGGGCGTACGTGTCGACGGTCCGCGACAAGGTGTACGACCTGCTCGACAGCGTCTCCTTCGAGGATCGCCGACTGGTCACCGACGGTTTCGCGTTCGGGATGATCGTGCAGCACGAGCAGCAGCACGACGAGACGATGCTCGCCACCCACCAACTGCGCTCCGGCCCCGCGGTGCTGCACGCGCCGCCGCCGCCCGAGCCGACCGCCCGGGTGGCCGGGGAGGTGCTGGTGCCGGCCGGCCCGTTCACCATGGGCACCGACACGGACCCGTGGGCGCTGGACAACGAACGCCCGGCCCACCGGGTCGAGCTGCCCGCGTACGTGATCGACGCCGCCCCGGTGACCAACGGGGCGTACCGGGAGTTCATCGCCGACGGCGGGTACGACGACCCGCGGTGGTGGAGCGGGGCGGGCTGGCGGCACCGGCAGGAGGCCGGCCTGGGCGCGCCGATGCACTGGCGGCGCGACGGCGACGGCTGGGCCTACCAGCGGTTCGGCCGGTGGGACCGGGTCCGCGACGACGAACCGGTGGTGCACGTCTGTTTCCACGAGGCACACGCGTACGCCACCTGGGCCGGCAAGCGGCTGCCCACCGAGGCGGAGTGGGAGAAGGCGGCCCGCTGGGACCCGTCCACCGGCCGGTCCCGCCGTTACCCGTGGGGCGACGGCGACCCCACCTCGGTGCACGCCAACCTGGGTCAGCGGCACCTGTGGCCGGCGCCGGTCGGCGCGTACCCGGCCGGGGCGTCGCCGCTCGGCGTGCACCAGCTCGTGGGCGACGTGTGGGAGTGGGTGTCGACGCCGCTGCGGGGCTATCCCGGCTTTGCCGCCTTCCCCTACCGGGAGTACTCCGAGGTCTTCTTCGGCGACGACTACCGGGTGCTGCGCGGCGGGTCGTTCGGCACCGACCGGGCGGCCTGCCGGGGCACCTTCCGCAACTGGGACTACCCGATCCGCCGGCAGATCTTCAGCGGTTTCCGCTGTGCCCGCGACGCCCGGCCCGAGGAGGCCGACCGGTGACGGTCGTGTCCGGGGTGGCCTGATGTGCCGCCACCTGGCCTACCTCGGGCCGCCACGGACGCTGCGCGAGTTGCTGTTCGATCCGCCGCACGCGCTGGTCCGCCAGTCCTGGGCGCCCCGCGACATGCGGGGCGGCGGGACGATCAACGCGGACGGGTTCGGGGTCGGCTGGTACCCGCCGACCGGCGGTGACCCGGTGCGGTACCGGCGGGCGCAGCCGATCTGGAGCGACCCGACCATCGCCGACCTGGCGGCGGTCACCTCGTCCGGTGCGGTGCTGGCCGCGGTCCGTTCGGCCACGGTCGGCATGGCGGTGGTGGACGCCGCCGCTGCGCCCTTCGCCGAGGGCCGGTGGCTGTTCAGCCACAACGGCGTGGTGCGCGGCTGGCCGGACGCGGTGGTGCCGCTGGCCACCGCCCTGCCCGTACGCGACCTGCTCACGCTGGACGCCGCCACCGACTCGGCGTTGCTGTGGGCGTTGGTCCGGCACCGGCTGCGCGCCGGCCTGCCGCCCGGGCAGGCGGTCGCCGAGACGGTCACCTCGGTCGCCGCGGCGGCCCCGGGGTCGCGGCTCAACCTGCTGCTCACCGACGGCCGGACGGTGGTCGCCAGCGTGGCCGGGCACGCCCTGTCCGTCCGCACCACGCCGGACTCCGTGCTGCTGGCCTCGGAACCGCACGACGACGACCCGGCCTGGCGGGAGGTGCCGGACGGTCACCTCGTCACCGCCACCGCCACCGGGATGCACCTGCGCCCGCTGCCCCGGCCCGACCACCATCGACCGCCCGACGGAAGGCAAGACGGATGAGCACCGAGCCACTGGAGATCCACCTCGACGACCGGGACATCGGCCGCAGCCTCCGGCACGACGTCCGGGTCGGGCTGACCGCCGACCCGAAGTGGCTCCCGCCGAAGTGGTTCTACGACGCGCGGGGCAGCGAACTCTTCGAGGAGATCACCCGGTTGCCCGAGTACTACCCGACCCGGGCCGAACGCGCGGTGCTGGCCGCCCACGCGACCGAGATCGCGGAGCTGACCGGCGCGAAGACGCTCATCGAGCTCGGCTCCGGTTCGTCGGAGAAGACCCGGCTGCTGCTGGACGCCTTCACCCGGCGGCGCGGTCTGGGCACGTTCGTACCCCTGGACGTGTCGGCCAGCGCGCTCGCCGCGTCCACCGCCGCGCTCGCCGCCGACTACCCGGGGCTGCGGGTCCGCGGCATCGTCGGTGACTTCACCCGGCACCTGGACCGGCTGCCCGCCGGTGGGCGGCGGCTGGTGATCTTCCTCGGCGGCACCGTCGGCAACCTGTTGCCGGCCGAGCGGGCCGACTTCCTCGCCCGGATGCGGGCCGCGTTGGAGGTGGGGGACTGGCTGCTGGTCGGTACCGACCTGGTGAAGGACCCGGCGGTGATCGTGCCCGCGTACGACGACGCGGCGGGGGTGACCGCAGAGTTCAACCGCAACGTGCTGCGGGTGCTCAACCGCGAACTGGACGCCGACTTCGACCCGGCCGCCTTCGCCCACGTCGCGCTCTGGGACCCGGAGCGGGAGTGGATCGAGATGCGGCTGCGGGCGCAGCGGCCGGTCCGGGTACGCGTGCTCGACCTGGACGTCGCCTTCGCCGAGGGGGAGGAACTGCGGACCGAGGTGTCGGCGAAGTTCCGCCCGGAGGGGATCGCGGCGGAGCTTGCCTCGGCCGGGTTCCAGGCCGAGCGCTTCTGGACCGACCCCGACGACCTGTTCGGCGTGACCCTGGCCCGCGCGGACTGAACCGGCGGACGCACGACTCCGGAGGTGTGTCGGGTCACCCGGCGGCCCGACCGGTCGGCGATCGGCTAGGCTGTGCGGCAGCGAAGGGGAGTAGCCCGCAACGCCGTGGTCGACATACTGGTGCGTTCCGCATCCGGCCACGCGGCCTCGTTCATCACGGGGCGGGCGAGACCTTCGACCCAGGCTCAACAGCCGGGTCGAGGGCGCCCCAGATCCTCCTCCCGGCCTGATCCGGAAGGACGTCATGGAGGGGTTCCTCGTCGCGCTGGCAGTCAGCTTCGGCGTGATCTTCGTTGCCGAGCTGGGAGACAAGTCCCAGCTCATGGCTCTGGCATTCGCCACCAGATACCGCACCGTGCCGATCCTGATCGGCATCACCGTCGCCACCGCCGTGGTGCACCTGGCCTCGGTGGCGATCGGTGTCGGGCTGGGTGCCGCGCTACCCACCGGCTGGATCTCGCTCCTGGCGGGTCTGGCCTTCATCGGCTTCGGCCTCTGGACACTGCGCGGGGACACGCTCACCGAGGACGAGAAGCGCAAGGCGGCCAAGGGCGGCAAGTCGGCGATCTTCGCCGTCGGTGTCGCGTTCTTCCTCGCCGAACTGGGTGACAAGACCATGCTCGCCACGATCACCCTGGCCACCCAGTACGGCTGGTTCGGCACCTGGGTCGGCTCGACCATCGGCATGGTGGCCGCCGACGCGCTCGCCATCGTCGTCGGCCGGCTGCTCGGTCGCCGGCTGCCGGAGCGGACCATCAAGTACGGTGCCGCCGCGCTGTTCGCGATCAGCGGCATCTGGCTGATCGTGGAGGCGGTCGCGGAACTGACCTGACCCGGCGGGAGCCGACTACCCGGGGCCCCGCCGGGTAGTCGCCCGCGTGAACGTCGACGTACTCCTGGAACGGGGTCACCACTGGCTGGTGATCGCGGTGGAGCTGGTCGGCGCGGCGGTGATCGTCGTCGGGGCGGCCTGGGCCGCGCTGCGGTTCGTGGTGGACGGGGTCCGCTACCGCGACGCGACCGTGTTCACCCGGATCCGGTTGACGCTCGGCCGCTTCCTGGTGCTCGGACTGGAGTTCCAGTTGGCGGCGGACATCCTGCGGACCGCGCTGTCGCCGACCTTCACCCAGATCGGTCAGCTCGCCGCGATCGCCGCCATCCGGACCGTGCTGAACCACGTCCTGGGCCGGGAGATCGAGCACGAGCAGGAGCAGGTCGGTCGGCCGGGGCGGGCGTCGTGATCCAGGCGCTGGCCACGGTCGTCGCGGCGCTCGGCGTACTCGGCGCCGGGGTCGCGCTGGTCACCACCGGATCCCGGTCGACGGCGCTGCGGATCCTGCTGGACATGCTCGTCGCCGCCGGTCTGCTGCGGCTGACCGGGGAGCAGACCTGGCGGGAACTGGCCGCCACCGTCGTAATCGTGCTGCTGCGGCGGATGCTCAGCAGCGCGTTGACGGAGAACTTCCGCTGGTCCGCCGGACCGGGAGGCCCGGCCGGTCGGATCGGCCGGGCCTCCGGCCGCTGATTCGGCCGAGTGCCCCGAGGGCTGAGCACGGCCCGGCGGGGAAATCGCATTTTTCCCGGTGGCGAGGCGATTCCGACGGACGGTCGGTCCGGTTGGGCATTGCGGGCGCGGTCCTCTGCCGAGGAAAACCCCTAACTCCGGACATAACGCTTATGAGCGGCTTTAATGGTTCACGAGATTTAAGTAGACCTTGGGGGTTTTCGTGAGTTTCTTTGGCGTTACCGGCCCGGTACGGAGGCGCGCCTGATGGACCTGTACCGCCAACTGCGTCTCGTGCGCCAGCGCTGGTGGATCGTCCTGGTCACCCTCGTGGTGGCCCTCGGGCTGACCGCCCTGGTCACCGTTCGGGCGCAGCCTCGCTACGTCGCCTCGGTCACCTTCTTCGTCACCACCCCGAGCCAGGGCGTCACCGACGCCTACCAGGGTGGTCTCTTCCTGCAACAGCGCGTCAAGTCCTACGCCGAACTGCTCACCAGCGACCGGCTGGCGCAGGCCGCCGTCGCGGACAACCAACTCGGGCTCACCGCCGAGGAGGTCCAGCAGCGGGTCAGCACCTCGACCGAGACCGGCACCGTGTTGCTGCGGGCGTCGGTGACCGACACCGACCAGACCCGCGCGCTGCGGGTGACCGAGGCGCTCTCGGCGAAGTTCGTCGAACTCGTGCAGAAGGTCGAGGCCCGGCCGGACGGCACCGCCGGACCCATCAAGATCGAGGTGGTCAGCGGCCCCCGGGTCACCCCCACCCCGGTCTCGCCGCAGCCGTTGCGCAACACCGCGATCGGCACCCTGATCGGCCTGCTCGCCGGTGTCGCCCTGGCGATCCTGCGCGGCATGGCCGACGTCCGCCTGCGCGACGCCGCCGGTCTGCAACGGGTGACCGGCAGCCCGCTGCTCGGCGAGATCCCGATCGACCCCAGCGCCCGCACCGCCCCGCTGATCGTCGGCGACGCCGCCACCTCGGCGCGCGCCGAGGCGGTCCGCAAGCTCCGCACCAACCTGCGCTTCGTCGACGTGCACGAACCCGCCCGGGTCATCGCCGTCACCAGCGCGTTGCAGGGCGAGGGCAAGACCACCATGTCGTGCAACCTGGCCATCGCGCTGGCCGAGGCGGGCTGGCGGGTCCTGCTGGTCGACGCCGACCTGCGCCGGCCGAAGGTCGGCGACTACCTGGGCATCGACTCCGGCGTCGGGCTGACCGACGTGCTCGTCGGTGACGTGCAGGTCGGCGACGTGGTCCAGCGCTGGGGCGACAAGTCGCTGTTGGTGCTGCCCAGCGGCTCGGCCCCGCCGAACCCGAGCGAACTGCTCGGCTCCAAGGCCATGTCCGACCTGCTGACCGCCCTGCGCGAGTCCGCCGACATCGTCATCATCGACACCGCGCCGCTGCTCGCGGTCACCGACGGTGTGGTGGTCGCGGTGCAGGCCGACGGCGCGTTGCTGGTCACCCAGCAGGGGCGTACCTCACGGGCACAGGTGGCCGCGGCGGCCCGGGCACTGCACTCGGTCTCGGTGCGGCTGCTCGGCTGCGTGCTGAACATGGCCCGGGTGCCCAAGGCGGAGGCCTACCAGTACGAGGCGTACCGGGTGGTCGCCGAGACACCGGCGCCGACGACGGCGACGGGCGAACGGGCCGGAGCCGGTCGGCACGCCGAACGCAAGCCGGTGGCCGACCTGCCCGATCACACCCAGGAACTCACCCGGCTGCCCCGATGAGCGCCGCCAGCGGGCGCAGCGACCGCTCGATCTCCTCCGCGCAGGCGCGAAAGTCGGCGGGCGTACCGGCGACCGGGTCGCGCAGGTCGTCGGCGTCCGCCGGGGCGGGTTGCAGCCGTCCCCGGGCCAGGGCGGCGGCGGCCACCGCGGCCGCGAGCGAGTCGTCCGGCTCGTCCGTGGCGGGTTCCGCCGCTGCGGCGAGCCGGCCGAACTGGCGCACCGTGAACGTCCGGTGCAGCGCCGCCGGCGCCAGCGAGGTGCAGAGCGACCGTTGGCGCCGGGTGGCGGTCAGCACCAGCACCGCCTCGGTGAGGTGGGCGGGGATCAGCCGTCGACTCCGGAACTCCGTCGGTTCCGCACCGGTCTCGGCGGCGATCTCGGCAGCGTACGGGTGCATCTCCAGGCCCTCGACGGCGTCGGTGCCGGCGCTCGCGACGGTCAGCGGACGCCCGGCGAGCAGGCGACGTGCGGTGTACTCGGCCATCGGCGACCGGCACAGGTTGGCGTGGCAGACGAACAGCACCCCGGTGAGCATGGGTGACCCCTTCGACGACGTGGCCGCCGGCGGCAGCGCCGCGACGGGGGACGACCGCCGGTGGCGGGCGCCCGGTGAGGGGTTGCCGCGATGGTACGCAGCCGGGCCGCCGCTGTCCCCGGCCGCCGCGCCGGACCGGCACCCGGCAGGGGAGGTGGCGGGATGCGGATCGGCCTGCTGACGTACCACTTCCCGCCGGAACCGGCCTTCATCCCCGGCAGCCTCGCCGAGGAGTTGACCGCCCGGGGCCACGAGGTGCGGGTGCTGACCGGCTTCCCGGACTACCCGGGCGGGCACGTGTACCCGGGGTGGCGCCAGCGCTGGCGGCACGAGACGCGCAGTCGGGGACTGACCGTGCGGCGGGTGCCCCGGTACAGCACCGGCGACCTCACGCCGCGCGGCCGGATGGCCTCCTGGCTCTCCTTCGCCGGCAGCGCGGCGCTGGTCGGCCGCCGGTTCCTCACCGGCGTCGACGTGCTCTACGTGCACCAGCCGCCGGCCACCGCGTTCGCCACGGCGGCCCTGCTGCGCCTGCTCGGCCCGGTGCCGCTGGTGCTGCACGTGCCGGACGTGTGGGCCGAGGACCTGCCGGACGGCGGCGACGGGCGGTGGGCGGCCCGGGTGCGTGCGGCGATGACCCGGACCTACCAGGCGGCCACGGTGGTGGCGGTGACCGCGCCGTCGTTGCGGGACGCGGTCGTCGGGGTCGGGGTCGACGCGGCCAAGGTCCGGGTGGTGCTGAACTGGACCGACGAGCGGATCTTCCTGCCCGCCACGGCCGGCCCGGCCGCGCGCCGTCTGGTGCGCCGCGACGACCGGTGCGTGGTGATGCACGCCGGCACCATCGGGGCGCGGCAGGGACTGGAGACGGCGGTACGGGCGGCGGTGGCGCTGGACCGGACCATGGACCTGGTCCTGGTGGGCTCGGGCGCGGACGAGCGGCGGGTGCGGGGGCTCGCCGACGAACTGCGCGCCGACAACGTCCGGTTCGTCGACCGGCGCTCGCCGTTGGACATGCCGGAGATGTACGCCGCCGCCGACTACCAACTGGTCATGTCCCGGAACCTGCCGGCGCTGCGCAGTGCCGTGCCGGACAAGCTCCAGGCGGCGCTCGCCTGCGGCGCGCCGGTGGTCGCGTCGACCGGTGGGGACACGGCCGCCCTTGTCGAGCGGACCCGTGCCGGGCTCTCCTGCCCGCCGGAGGACTGGGCCACGTTGGCGGACCGGTTCTGGCTGGCCGCGCACATCCCGCCACCGGCCCGCGCCGAGATGGGGCGACGCGGCCGGGAGGCGTACCTGCGGGAGATGTCGTTGCGGGCCGGGGTGGACCGCATCGAGGCGCTGCTGCGGACGGCGGCCGGCACCCCGCCCCGGAACACGAGTCGCGACCGAAACTCACATATGGCCCAAGAGCGTCATTAATTCACCAACACAGTCGTTACCTGTTAGGAACAATGGTGGCTTCTGTCCGAATTTCGGAGTGGAGAGTGGTGTGACGGAGAGCGAGAGCCCGCGCCGTACCCGTGGCCGGTCGCGCCGGCGGCGGCGGGCCCGACTGCGCCGTGCCCTGCTCGTCACGCTGGTGGTCGGCTCGCTGGTGGCGGGCGTGACCGGATGGGTGGGGTTCCGGGGCTGGCAGGCCCGGGCGCACCTGGTCAACGCCGCCGGGTTGGCCGGTGAACTGAGCGCGCACCTGGTCGGCGGCGACACCGACCGGGCGCAGCGGACCCTCGCCGCGTTGCAGGTGCAGTCCGGCGCCGCCCGTCAGGCCACCGCCGACCCCGGCTGGTGGACGGCCCAGCACACGCCGTACGCGGGCGCCAACCTCGCCGCCGTCCGGCAGATCTCCATCGCGGTCGACGACCTGGCCCGCCAGGCGTTCCCGGCGCTGCTGCGGGTCGACCTCGGCGGTCTGGTGCCGCGCGAGGGTCGGCTGGACCTGACCGGGCTGCACGGGGTCGGTGACGAACTGGTCGAGGTGGACGCGACCGTCCAGCGGATCCGCGCCGAGCTGTCCACCGTGCCCGCCGACCGGCTGGTCGGGCAGGTACGCGAGGCGCTCCAGGAACTGCGCGGCGAGATCGACCGGCTGGCCACCATGACCTCGGCGGCCGGCAAGGCCACCCGACTGCTGCCGCCGCTGCTCGGGGTGGACGGCGCGCGACAGTACCTGCTGGTGTCGCAGAACTCGGCGGAGTTGCGCGCCACCGGCGGCATGTTCGGCGCGTACGCGGTGATCCGGGCGAACAAGGGCCGCATCGAGATGGGCGACCAGGGCGCCAGCAGCGGCCTGGGAATGTTCGCCAAGCCGTTGAAGATCCCGGCCGAGCAGCGGGCCCTCTGGGGCGAACTGCCCGGCATGTACCCGGCCGACGTCAACCTCAGCCCGCACTTCCCGACCGCCGCCGCGCTCTACCGGGAGATGTACCGGCGGCACAGCGGCGACACCGTGGACGGGGTGCTCGCCGTCGACCCGGTGGTGTTGTCGTACCTGTTGCAGGCCGCCGGGCCGGTCCGGGTGCCGGGCGGCGTGTCGCTCAGCGCGGAGAACGCGGTGCGGACCCTGCTCAGCGACACCTACCAGCGGATGGCCCCGGAGGAGCAGGACACCTTCTTCGCCTCCGCCGCCGCGACCGTGTTCGACACCCTTTTCGCCCGCAACACACACCCGAACGGGCTATTGTCCGCTTTTAGCCGCTCTATACAAGAACGTCGGATACTGTTCTGGAGTGCCCGTCCGGAGGAACAGCGGGTGTTCGGCGAGAGCCGGATGGCCGGGACGCTTCCGGAACAGGACACCGTGCCCACTGTCGGCGTGTTCCTCAACGACGGCAGTGGCGCGAAGCTCGGCTACTACCTCCGGCAGACCGCCGACCTCACCGTCGGCGACTGCCACGCCGACGGCCGTCGCGAACTGCACCTCCGGGTGACGTTGCGATCCACCGCGCCCGCCTCGGGGCTCACCGAGTCGGTGCTCGGGCTGGCCCAGGCAGGAGACCCGTACACGGTTCGGACCCTGGTCTCGGTCTACAGCCCGGCCGGCGGGGCGGTGCTCGACACCCACCTCGACGGTGCCGAGACGTCGGTGGGCAACGGCACCGAGCGACGCCGCCAGGTGGCCACGGTGAACGTCGAGACAGGACCCGGTGACACCCGGACGCTGCAGGTCTCGTTGCTGACCGGCAAGACGGGCAGCGGCACGGCCGAGCTGTGGCTCACGCCCACCGCCACCCCATGGACCACCCATGTTGTTACCGCACCAAGCTGTACTCAGTAGGAGGGAACCAACAATGCGGCTATCCCGCATCATCATGGCGCTCACGGTCGGTTTGGCCGTGGTAGCCGTGCCGACCGCGGCGGGGGCGGCGCAGCCGCAGCCGACGCCATCCGTGAGTGGAACGCCCCAGCCACCGCCCTACCCGCCGGTGCTGGCCTCGCTCACGGTGAACCGACCGACCATCTTCCTCGGTGAGACGGTCATCCTGACCGGCCGCAACTTCGGGCCGAACGAGACGGTCGACATCACCGTCACCACCCGGCCGCTGGCGGCACCCGCCGCCGGCACCGCCCGCCGCAGCGACGGCAGCACCGTCGCGATGGCCCCGGTCGCCTTCCAGGCCAGCGCGCCGCTGACCTTCACGGCCCGGACCAACGGGCGGGGCGAGTTCAGCCGCCGGTACACCCCGTCGGTGACCGGTCTGCTCACCTTCACGGCCGTCGGCCGGGAGTCCGGCCGGACCGCGTCGACCGAACTCCGGGTGCTGCACAAGAAGAAGCCGCACCTGCCGGTCACCGGCAGCAGCACGAGCACGCCGATGAAGGTCGGTGGCGGTCTCGTCGCCGCGGGCGCGGTCATGCTGCTCGGCACGGTGCTCTGGCGCCGCCGCCGCTTCGGCAGCGTGAACTGATCCGACACCGCGGGTCCGTCCCGCAGTGAGCACCGGTGCCGGTGCCCGCCGATCCCTCCGGCGGGCACCGGCACCGTTTCGTACCACCCCGTGCCTCGCCGCCGCCGGTGCTACGCCGGGAAAGGGCGGGTGCGGCGGGCGTCGGCCAGCACGTCGGCCCACCACCGCAGCTCGTCGAGACAACCGGCCAGGCCACGGCAGAGGCCGTCGTCCGGCGCGTACCGCTGCTGGTCGTTCAGGCAGTCCCAGGGCGCGGGGAGGCCGACGACCCGCCGGGTGGTCACCATGCCGAGTTCGGCCAGCACACCGCGGAGCTGCTCGATCGCGGCGTATCCGCCGTGGACGCCGTACGCCACGATCGTCGCGGGTTTCAGGCGCCACTCCCGGTAGTGCCAGTCGATCAGGCGCTTGAGTGAGGCCGGGTAGCTGTGGTTGTACTCCGGCATCACGAAGACGAAGGCGTCGGCCGCGTCGATCCGGTCGGCCACGGCGCTCTTCGGACCACCGCCGGGATACAGGAGACTGTCGTCGGGCAGGGGCGTGTCGGCCAGGTCGATCAGATCGACGTCGGCGGAACCCCCCAGCGCGGCGACGACCCAGTCGGCGATCGTCGGCCCCATCCGGTCCTTGCGGACGCTCGCCGAGATCACGGCCACGCGTACGCCTGCGGGTGGGGTGCCGTCGTGCTGTTCGTGCGAAGCGGTCATGGCAGCGAGGTTCCATGTTGAACATTGGTTGAAGTCAAGTCGGGGCGTGACTACGGTGCGGATATGACTGTGAAGCCGGCCTCCCTGATGACGCTCACCGTCGGCGACGTGGCCGTGCGCAGTCGCGTCGCGCCGTCCGCCGTGCGGTTCTACGAGAGCCATGGCGTGATCACCGCGGTCCGCACCACGGGCAACCAGCGCCGTTTCGAGGAGTCGGCCGTGTGCCGCATCGAGGTCGCCAGGGTCGCCCAGCGGGTCGGCCTGACCGTGCGCGAGATCGCCGCTCTCTTCGGCGGCCTGTCGGCGAACCCGACGCCCGAGGAGTGGGGGCAGGTCGCCTACCGGCTGGTCAGCGAGGCCGAGGAGCGACTGGCCGACCTCCGGACGCACCTCGCCGCCCTGGAGTCGGGCACCAGGCTCTGCGACATCGGGCGTGCCGAACCGGTCCGGTGAGCACCCGGACGGCCCGGTGGCGCGACTTGACTTCACCATTTGTTGAACTGTGATCGTGCGTCGTATGAGCGGACGCACGTACGACCTTCAGCGGGCTGGGCACCGCATCTCATCCCTCGTCGACCACGCCACGATCGTCGGCCTGGGCACCTCCACCCGGGAGGCGCACGAACTTTTCGGCCTCGTCGAGCAGACCACCCACGCGTTGGTCGAATCCGGATTCCGCGTCGTCGCGGTGCTGGACAACCCGCGCATCGGTGAGCGGTACGACCAGTTCGTCCTGGGCGGGGAGATCGATCTCGACGCGGCGCTCGGTCAGGCGTGGGGGCCGTGGCGAACGACCGAGATGCGCGAGGCGCTCGGCCGGCTGCGCCGGCACAACGAGCGGCACCCGGCCGATCCGGTGCGGATCGTCGCGATCGGCGGTTCGCGCGTGCTGCCCGCCGACTACGACCGGGTCGTGGGGCTGATCGCGCGGCGCGACGCGACGACGGCGACACGCGTCACGCAGCTCTTCGACGTCATCCGCACCGCCCACGACGACGGCGAGCACGTCCGACGTGCGCGCGGCACCCACCCCGGCACGCCCTTCGTCGACCTTGCCCGCACCGCCCACGACCTGGTCGCCGGGCTCGACCCGGGCCCGGAGCGTGACGAAGCGCTGCCGCTGCTCGACGCGATCGTGGCGCATCACGCCAACGCCATCGGCGTGGGACACGACCTGGCGCGGGAGGAACGGGCCGCCGCCGACCGCCTCCTCGCACACCAGCGGCGCACCGGTGACCGCATCGTCCTCTGGGAGGGCAGCGCGCGCGTCGCCACACACGAGGTCATGACCGGCGGCCATCTCCGGGCGGCTCTCGGCGACCGGTACGCCGCCGTCCACCTCGCCTTCGGCCACGGCCGGATTCCCGAGCGGGACCTTCCCCGGCCCAGCCCGGACTCGCTGGAGGCGGTGCTGCTGACCGGCGCCGACGACGACGTACGGGTGGTGGACCTGCGCTCGCCGCACCCGACCGAAATCACCCCGATTCTCGATCGGCCCGCGCGGACCCGGGTGATCTCCGGGATGTACGACCCCGAGCGCGACGAGGAGCACTACCACGAGCTGCCCTCGCCCCGGCACAGTTTCGACGTCGTCGCGGTCCTTCCCACGATCACGCCGATCCACCCGAGATAGCCGGCAGCCGCACCGGCGCGGCTGCGGGTACCCACCGCCCGGTTGATCAAGAGGTTTTGGTGCTCTCGGGCGCGCGTCGAGCACCAAAACCTCTTGATCAACCGGGCGGGGTGGGGCCGGGCGGGGCCGGGTGGGGTGGTGGAGTGGGGTGGGTTAGATCAGGCCCTGGGCGAGCATGGCTTCGGCTACTCGGCGGAAGCCGTTGATGTTGGCGCCGGCCACGTAGTCGCCGGGGAGGCCGTACTCCTCGGCGGTGGCCCAGCAGCGGGCGTGGATGTCGCGCATGGTCTCGCGCAGCCGCTGCTCCGACTCGGCGAACGTCCACGACTCCCGGCTGGCGTTCTGCTGCATCTCCAGGGCGCTGACCGCCACCCCACCGGCGTTGGCCGCCTTGCCGGGTGCGAACCGGACCCCGGCCCGGCCCAGGATGCGGACCGCCTCCGGGGTGGTCGGCATGTTCGCCCCCTCCACCACCGCGACGCAGCCGCCGGCGACGAGCTGCGCGGCCTCGGCGCCGCCGATCTCGTTCTGCGTCGCGCACGGTAGGGCCAGGTCACAAGGCACCTCCCAGGGAGTACGCCCGGCGACGGCGACCGCATGCGGCACCTCGCGTACGTAGTCGGCGAGCCGGCCCCGGCGGCGTTCCTTCAGGTCCCGCAGCACGTCGAGGTCGATGCCCTTCTCGTCCAGGACATACCCGGACGAGTCGGAGCAGGCGACCACCCTGCCGCCGAGCTGGTGCACCTTCTGGATCGCGTAGATCGCCACGTTACCGGCGCCGGAGACCACCACCCGCTTGCCGTCCATGCTGTCCCCGCCCTGGGTGAGCATCTCCTCGGCGAAGAACGCCGCGCCGTACCCGGTGGCCTCGGTACGCGCCTGCGCACCGCCGTACGACAGGCCCTTACCGGTGAGCACGCCCGACTCGTACCGGTTGGTGATCCGCTTGTACTGGCCGAACAGGTAGCCGATCTCCCGGCCGCCCACCCCGATGTCACCCGCGGGCACGTCGGTCTGCGCGCCGATGTGGCGGTACAGCTCGGTCATGTAGCTCTGGCAGAACCGCATCACCTCGCGGTCCGAGCATCCCTTGGGGTCGAAGTCGGCACCGCCCTTGCCGGCCCCGATCGGCAGCCCGGTCAGCGCGTTCTTGAAGATCTGCTCGAAGCCGAGGAACTTGACGATGCCCAGGTAGACCGAGGGGTGGAAGCGCAGGCCGCCCTTGAACGGGCCGAGGGCGCTGTTGAACTCCACCCGGAATCCCCGGTTCACCCGGACCTGACCCCGGTCGTCCTCCCACGGCACCCGGAAGATGATCTGCCGCTCCGGCTCGCAGATCCGTTCGATGATCCGGGCGTCGGCGTACTCCGGGTGACGCGCGAGCGCCGGGCCGATGCTCTCCAACACCTCCCGTACGGCCTGGTGGAACTCGGGCTCACCCGGGTTGCGGTTGACCACACTGGCGAACACCGACTCGACCGTCTCCGGCATCACCGACACGTCCTTCCGGTCCGGGCACGGCGTGGTGCCGTGCCTTGTCGCCCCGTCACGCGGTGCCCCCGGATACGGATGGTGACCACTGTCCGGTTCACTGGCAGCGTGGACGAGACGATCTGGACGACTGTACGCACTGCGCGTGACTGGCTGGACGTGACAAACGGCACCGGTGAGGCGGAGCTGACCTGCCGGATGCTCAAGCTCACCGAGGAGGCGGGTGAGGTGGCGGGCGCCTGGATCGGGTTCCTCGGCCAGAACCCGCGCAAGGGGGTCACGCACACCCGGGCGGACGTGGCGGCGGAGCTGGCCGACGTGGCGTTCACCGCGCTGGTCGCCATCGAGAGCCTGGGTCTGGACGCCCGCGAGGTCCTCGGCGGGTGCGCCGACAAGGTCGCCGGTCGGCTGGGCGCACCGGTCGAGGGGGAGGTTCGTCCCCGAGTTGACTGATCCGACCCGCTCCCTGGCGCGTACCTGCTGGTAGGGGACCGTGGAAGGGGACGTGGCATGGCCGAGTCGGAGCACGAGGCGTACCGCCTGACACCCTCGGGTCGGGGGTCGGAGGACGCGGTGCCGGCACCACCGGCAACTGTCGGTGACGAATCGCGAGACGCGGACGGCGTGACCGTGGGTGACGACGCGACCGTGGGTGAGGACGAGCCCGAGGTCCGGGACGAGCCCGGGGACGGACGACCGACATGGTCGGCCGGGGCGCGGCTGCTCGCCGCCGCCGCGGTGCTGATGCTGGGGCTGGGCGCGACCGCCGTGGTGGTGATCCTCTCCGACCCGCACCGGCTCGGTCGGGTCTTCTCCGGCGACCTGCCGGAGGTCACCGCCGCCCCCGAGGGCACCAGCGGACTGGGTGGCGCGGCGCAGGCGGCGGCGCAGCGCCCCGAGCAGGTCGAGACCGCGCCGCTGGACGGCCGTCGGCGGGCCACCTTCGAACTGGTCGACGACGTGACCCGGTTCGACCTGCGGGTGACGGACCTGGGGGAGGAGCTGTACCGGATCATCACCCCGGCCGAGTCGGTCACCCGGCTTCTCCCGGAACTGGTCGGCGACCGGGTGCGGCTGCGGCTGACCCGCGACGGTGCGGGTCCGGGCGAGGTCGAGGTGCTGCTCAACGCCCGGGTGAGCTGGCAGGTGGCGCTCACCGGTGGGAGCACCGAACGGCGGCTGGACCTCGCCGCCGCCCGCCTGGGCGGCCTGGAACTGGCCGGTGGCGCGACCCGGACCACGCTGCGGTTGCCCGCCGTGGAGGGGCTGGTCGTGGTGCGGGTCACCGGCGGGGTCAACCGGTTCGACGTCACCGTGGTCGGCGGCGTTCCGGTCCGCGTCCGGTCGGTCGCCGGAGCCGGAGCGATCGCCGTGTACGACGAGCGCCTCGACGGGGTCGCCCCGCAGACGGTGCTCGGGTCGCCGGGCTGGGACCGGGCCGCCGACCGGATCTTCCTCGACCTGGTGGCGGGCGCGAACCGGGTGACCGTACGCGGAGGCTGAGCGGGTCCGGCGCGCGGGCGTACAGTCGGATGGTGGAACGTGCCGAGTCGATGCCCGCGCAGACCCGACCGCCCGGTGTGGCCACCGTCGACCCCGGCAGCGTCCTGTTGCCCGGCCACGACGTGCCGCTGGGGCGCTACACGACGGTGCGTCGGCTGCTTCCGCAACGCACCCGCCGGATGGTCGGCGCCTGGTGCTTCGTGGACCACTTCGGTCCGGACGACGTGGCGCAGCGCCTGGGCATGGAGGTGCCGCCGCATCCACACACCGGGCTGCAGACCGTGACCTGGCTGCTCGACGGCGAGATCCTGCACCGCGACAGCCTCGGCAACGTGCAGCCGATCCGACCCGGGCAGCTCAACGTGATGACCTCCGGGCACGGCATCGCGCACTCCGAGCGGTCCCCGGCCGCCCATCCGCCGCTGATGCACGGCGTGCAGCTCTGGGTGGCGCTGCCGGACCCGGCCCGCGCCGGCGCGGCCGACTTCGCCCACCACGCCGAGTTGCCCCGGTGGCGCGACGGCGACCTGGACGTCACCCTGCTCGTCGGTGACCTCGGCGGCGAGGTCTCGCCGGCCCGGGTGCACACCCCGCTGCTCGGCGCGCAGCTCGACCTGAGCGGTGCGGGTCCGGCCGCACTGCCGTTGCGCCGCGACTTCGAGTACGCGCTGCTGGCGCTCGACGGCGCCGCCGAGGTGGACGACGTGGCGCTGGAGCCGTGGGCACTGCTCTGGCTCGGCGCCGGGCGGGACACCCTGACCGTGCGCGGAGGGCCGGGTGCCCGGCTGATGCTGCTCGGCGGGACGCCGTTCGAGGAGCCGCTGGTGATGTGGTGGAACTTCGTCGGCCGCAGCCACGAGGAGATCGCCGACGCCCGGGAGGACTGGATGGCCGGTCGGCGCTTCGGTACGGTCGCCGACGACCCCGACCCGCCGCTGCCCGCCCCGGCGCTGCCCACGGTCCGGCTCAAGGCCCGCGACCGCTCCGGCGGCTTCCGGAACTGACCGGCGGCTCCCGAACAAACCGGATGAAATACCTTCGTCCGGCACCCCCTGTCCGTTCGGCTGATGGCGTGCGGTAAGGTAGTCGCAGTAGCAGCCGCCCGGTTCGGGTGGTTGTCGCCGTCTGGTCATGACGACCCGGTTCGGGTTCGCCGTGCTAACAGGGCAGGCGATTACGTAGCGGCGCCCCCGGTCGCGGTTCGCGGCCGGGGCGCCCGCCTGTCGGAGTCCTGTCGGGTGCCGTGACCCCGACCCGCCGACAGGCGGTCCGGGCGATCGCCCGTCGACCGACCGATCAGATGCTGCGCAGGTGCTGCGACACCCGCTGGTGACGCTTGTCCCGTCCGGCCGCGCCGCGCTGGGCGTCGTCGGCCTCCTCGCTCGCGTCGATGTGGGCGGAACGCGCCACCTCGGTGCTGTTCGCGTAGTCCACCGGCGGCAGCGCGCGCAGGGCCTGCAGCACGTCCGGCGGTGCCCCCTCGCGTTCGGCCTCGCGTACCACCTCGTCCTTGTCGGCGGGGTAGTCCAGGCGGGACAGGTACTGCAGGACGTCGGCGTAACTCGCCATGGATTCGGCTCCTCCCGGCTTCGATCCGGCCACGACCGGCCGCGGTTACCCACCCCGGCTGCCGTCACGCCCCGCCACGGGCCGCCGTTTCCGACCCGCTCCGCCGGGTAACCGCCGCCCGAGGGGGTACGCGATGGACTACGACACGTTCGTCGACCAGGTCGCCCGGCGGGCCGGTACGACGCCGGAGCGGGCGGTGGACCTGACCCGGGCGACGCTGGCCACGCTGGCCGAGCGGCTGACCGGCGGGGAGGCCCTGGACCTGTCTCTGCAACTGCCGGTGCCGCTGCGCCAGTCGATGCGGACGACCCCCGACGGTGAGGCGGCCCAGCGTTTCGACGCCGACGAGTTCGCCGCCCGGGTGGCGTTCCGCCTCGGGGTGCAGACGTCGGCGGCCCGAGGCGGGGTCCGCGCGGTCTTCACCGCACTGCGCGAGGCGCTGGCCGGTGAGTTCGAGACGCTGATGGTCCAGCTTCCCCGCGACTATCGCGACATGGTCGAGCCCGCGCTGGCACCCGGCGCGACCCTGCGACGCCGCTGACTCAGCCCACCGCCCCGTCGGCCCGCAGGGCGGCCACCCGTTCCGGTCCGTAGCCGATCTCGGCGAGGACCTCGTCGGTGTGCTCGCCCGGCCAGGGCGGCGGTCGGCGTACCGAGGTGGGGGTGCCGGAGAAACGGGGGGCCGGTGCCGGTTGCACCACGCCGTCCCGCACCACGAACGTGTCCCGCGCCACCAGGTGCGGGTGCTCCGGCGCCTCGGCCCAGTCCAGCACCGGCGCGACGCAGGCGTCGGAGGCGGTGAGCAGGGCCGCCCACTCGTCCCTAGTACGGGTCCGGAACAGCCGCGCCCAGGCGGCGCGCAACGCCGGCCAGTGCGCCGGGTCGGTCCGGTCCGGTGCCTCGTCGCCCGGCAGCGGGAACCCGGTGCGGCGGACCAGTTCCTCGTAGAAGCGCGGCTCCAGGGCGCCGACCGCCACGTGGCGCCCGTCGGCGCACTCGTAGGTGTCGTAGAACGGCGCGCCGCCGTCGAGCAGGTTGACGCCGCGCGGGTCCTGCCAGAGGCCGAGCCTCCGCAACGCGTGGATCTGCGTGCCGAGCACCGCCACGCCGTCCACGATGGCCGCGTCGATCACCTGGCCGGTGGCGCCGCCGCGTACCGAGTAGAGGGCGGAGACCACGCCCAGGGCCAGCATCATCCCGCCGCCGCCGAAGTCGCCCAGCAGGTTGAGCGGGGGCACCGGCCGCTCGTCCGCCCGCCCGATGCCGTGCAGCGCGCCGGTCAACGCGAGGTAGTCGATGTCGTGTCCGGCGTACGGGGCGCTCGGGCCGTCCTGCCCCCAGCCGGTCATCCGGCCGTACACCAGCTTCGGGTTGAGCGCGTGGCAGTCGGCCGGCCCGAGACCGAGGCGCTCGGTCACCCCGGGTCGGAACCCCTCGACCAGCGCGTCCGCGCTCTGCGCCAGGGCGAGCACCGCCTCACGTCCGCCGGCGGACTTGAGGTCCACGCCGACCGAGCGTCGACCTCGGTTGAGCAGGTCCGGGTGGGCGGTGCCGAAGGCCGAGGGGTCCACGTCGGTGAGCCGGTCCACCCGGATCACGTCCGCGCCGAGATCGGCCAGCATCATCGCGGCGAAGGGGCCGGGGCCGATCCCGGCCAGCTCGACCACGCGTACTCCGGCCAGCGGGCCGGCCGCCTGCTCTGCGGTCACCGCCATCACGATAGGCGCTCGGGTCCGGGTCCGGTACCGGCATCGTCACTCCGGGTTCCGGCCTGGTCGGACGCGGTACACGCCGACAGGAGCCCCCGTCTGGCGGGTCGGATCGGGCTGTCCTAACCTTGGCGGTACGAGGGGAGTACTTCCCACGAACCATACCGGTCAGTACGGCGCACCCCGGGTGTGCCTCGGGTGGTTGCCCACGAAACGTGGGTGAAGGAGACCTCGAACATGACACGGTGTTCGAGGAGGCCCAATGTCCGAATTGTCCTACGCTGCTGCCGGTTTGCAGTCGGTGGGTACGCCCACTCTCTGGGCGGTGACGATCGCGGGCGTGCTGGCCCTGCTGGTGCTCGACTTCGTGGTGACCCGCAAGCCCCACGAGGTGTCCCTGCGGGAGGCACTGGGTTGGTCGACCTTCTACATCGCGCTGCCGCTGGCCTTCGGTGCCTGGGTGTGGTCCGAGTTCGGCTCGGAACGGGGCTTCGAGTACCTGACCGGTTACCTGGTCGAGAAGTCGCTGTCGGTGGACAACCTGTTCGTCTTCATGCTGCTGCTGGCGGCGTTCGCGGTGCCGACCGAGTTGGCCCAGCGGGTGCTGCTCTTCGGCATCACCGGCGCGCTGGTGCTGCGGGGCATCTTCATCGCGTTGGGCGCGGCGGCGTTGCAGACGCTGGACTTCGCGTTCCTGATCTTCGCGTTGATCCTGTTGTTCACCGCCGCGAAGCTGCTGCGCGACGCGTTCACCGGGCACGAGCAGTCGGTCGACATCGGCAACATGCGGTCGGTGCGGCTGCTGCGTCGGTTCATGCCGGTGGTCCAGGAGTACCACGGCACCAAGATGACCGTGCGGGTCGACGGACGGCGTGCGCTCACGCCGCTCGCGCTGGTGGTGGTGGCGGTCTTCGCCACCGACGTGGTCTTCGCGGTGGACTCGGTCCCGGCGGTCTACGGCATCACCGAGGACCCGTACCTCGTCTTCGCCACCAACGCCTTCGCGCTGCTGGGTCTGCGGGCGCTCTACTTCGTGCTGCACGCCGCGCTCAGCCGCCTGGTCCACCTCACCTACGGTCTGGCGATCATCCTGGCGTTCATCGGCGTCAAGCTGGGCCTGCACTGGGCGCACGGGATCTGGGAGGGTGTGCCGGAGATCCCGACCGTGGCGTCGTTGCTGGTCATCATCGGTGTGCTGACGGTCGTGACGATCACCAGCCTGCGTGCCACCCGCAACGTGGTGCCGGGCTCCAAGGAGGTCGTCACCGAACGGAAGTGACCCGCCCCCATGGCGGAGCCGGGCGTGGTACGACTGTGCGGTGGGTATCGTCACGCCCGGCTTCCAGGGCCGGCCACGCTCCGAAGCGCCGGACCTGCCACCCGGTCAGTACCTGACACCCGACTTCCCCGTGCTCTCCGCCGGCCCCACACCGAAGGTGCCGCGCGAGAGCTGGGAATTCGTGATCACCACCGAGACCGGCGCGGAGTACCGCTGGTCCTGGGCCGAGATGATGGCGTTGCCGCAGGAGACCCCGACGGTCGACATCCACTGCGTCACCCGCTGGTCGAAGCTCGGCACCAGCTGGCAGGGCGTCTCGCTGGACACCCTGCTCGACGGGGTGGACACCGCCGCCGACTACGCCCTCGCCCACTCCTACGGCGGCTACAGCACCAACCTGCCGCTGGAGGACCTGATGGACGGTCGGGCCTGGCTGGTGCACACGTACGACGACGCCGAGCTGCCCGCCGAGCACGGCGGTCCGGCCCGACTGCTGGTGCCGCACCTGTACTTCTGGAAGTCCGCCAAGTGGGTGCGCGGCATCCGGCTGGGCCTGGAGGACACCCCCGGCTTCTGGGAGACCGCCGGCTATCACGACTACGGGGATCCGTGGCGTGAGCAGCGGTACCAGGGCGATTGAGCGGGCGGATGCGGTGGCAGCCGGCCCGGTTGGTGCACCGCCGGGTCGAGACGCCCAGCGCGCACACCCTGGTGCTCCAGGTGCCGGGCTGGACCGCCCACGTACCCGGACAGCACGTCGACCTGCGGCTGACCGCACCCGACGGATACCAGGCCGCCCGGTCGTACTCGCTGGCCGCGCCGGCCGACGGCGACCGGATCGAGGTCACCGTGCAGCGGGTGCCCGACGGCGAGGTGTCGCCGTTCCTGGTGGACGGCTACCGCGAGGGTGACCCGATCGAGGTCCGGGGCCCGGTCGGCGGCTGGTTCGTCTGGCGGCCCACGCAGACCGACCCGGTGCTGCTGGTCGCCGGTGGTTCGGGTGTGGTGCCGCTGATGGCGATGATCCGCGCCCGACGGGCCGCCGGCAGCCGCACCCCGTTCCGGCTGATCTACTCCGTCCGCACGCCCACCGACGTGTTCTACGCCGACGAACTGCGGCGACGGGTTCGCGACGACGCGGGCCTGGACGTCGCCTACGTCTACACCCGCGAGGCTCCGGACGGCTGGTCGGGCGAGCCGCACCGCCTCGGCCTCGCCGACGTCAACACGCACGGGTGGCCGCCGGAGCTGACGCCGCTGGTCTACGTCTGCGGACCGACCGGCTTCGTGGAGACCGTCTCCGACCTGCTCGTCGGCCTGGGTCACCCGGCCCGACAGGTACGCACCGAACGTTTCGGCCCGACCGGCTGAGAGGAGCCGCGGATGACCGCCCTGCCGTACGTGGACGGGAACATGCTCGACGGTCCGCTGGGGGAGGTGTTCGCGGTGGACCTGAGCACGGCCACCGGCCGCTGTGCCCACTGCGGCACCGCCGGCCCGATGGCCGGACTGCGGGTCTACCCGCACGCGCCGGGGCTGGTGGCCCGCTGTCCGGCCTGCGCGGACGTGATGCTGCGGCTGGTCCGCGCGCCGGACCGGGCCTGGCTGGACCTGCGGGGCGCCACGTTCCTCCAGTTCCCGATGCCGCCGGACCGGACGTTGCGCCGATAGGTCGGCGGGGCGACGTTTGTCGGCCTGCGGGGTGGGAACGGGCCCGGAATGACGAAGCCTCGTGTGGTGATCGTGGGGGCCGGTTTCGCCGGGTACCACGCGGCGAAGACGCTGAGCCGGCTGGCCCGCGACCGGGCCGAGATCGTCCTGCTGAACTCGACCGACTACTTCCTCTATCTGCCGCTGCTGCCCGAGGTGGCCGCCGGCGTGGTGGAGCCGGGTCGGATCGCGGTGCCGCTGACCGGCACGCTGAACGGGGTCCGGGTGGTCATCGGCGAGGCGGACCACGTCGACCTGCAGAACCGGTGGGTCGGCTTCACCCAGCCCGAGGGCGAGCGCAACCGGCTGGCGTACGACCGGCTGATCCTCGCCGTCGGCAGCGTGAACAAGCTGCTGCCCATCCCCGGGGTGACCGAGTACGCGCACGGGTTCCGGGGCCTGCCCGAGGCGCTCTACCTGCACGACCACGTGGTCCGTCAGATCGAGTTGGCCGAGCAGGCCGAGGACCCGGCCGAGCAGCGGGCGCGGGCCACGTTCGTGGTGGTCGGCGCCGGTTACACCGGGACCGAGGTGGCCGCGCACGGGCAGCTCTTCACCGACGAGTTGACCGCCCAGCGTCCCCGGTTGCCGATCCGCCCGAAGTGGATGCTGCTGGACGTCGCGCCCCGGGTGCTGCCCGAGTTGGACCGGCGGATGTCCCGTACCGCCGACCGGGTGCTGCGCCGACGTGGCGTGGACGTGCGGATGGGCACCTCGGTGGCGGTCGCCACCTCCGACGGGGTCACCCTCACCGACGGGGAGTACGTGCCGACCTGCTCGCTGATCTGGTGCGTCGGCGTCCGTCCCGACCCCTTCGTGGCGCAACTGGGCCTGCGGACCGAGAAGGGGCGGCTGGTCGTCGACGAGTATCTCAACGTGCCCGGCTTCCCCGAGGTGTTCGCCTGTGGTGACGCCGCCGCCGTGCCCGACCTGACCCGGCCCGGCGAGATCTGCACGATGACCGCCCAGCACGCCCAGCGGCAGGGCAAACTCGCCGCGCACAACATCGCCGCCTCCTACGGGAAGGGGCGGCGTCGGCCGTACAAGCACCACGACCTCGGGTGGGTGGTCGACCTCGGCGGCAAGCAGGCGGCGGCGAACCCGCTCAAGGTGCCGTTGTCGGGTCTGCCGGCGAAGGCCGTGACGCGTGGCTACCACCTGTTGGCCATGCCGGGCAACCGGGCCCGGGTCAGCGCGGACTGGCTGCTCGACGCCGCGTTGCCCCGCTCGGCGGCGCAGCTGGGTCTGATCCCCGCCGACGCGGTGCCGCTGGAGAGCGAGTCGCCGGAGCTGCCGAGCCACGCCCGCTGACCGGCCGCCGGGCCGGGGAACTCGTCCACCCGGCCCGGCGGCGGGGATCAGCCGTCGGCCATTCCGGCGCCCGCCTCGTCGATCGCGTCGTCGACGGCGTGGGCCAGGTCGACGTCGAGCGCGGTCACCGCTCCGGCGTTGCGGCTGCTGACGGTCAGCACCGCCGTGGTGGGGCCGGCGCGGCCGATGCGCGGCCGTCGTCCGGTCTCGTCCCGGAGCAGGTCGAGCCGGTCGAGCACCCGGTCGAGGTTCTCCGCAGGCAGCTCCAGCGTCCGGGACAGCGCGTCGCTGTTACCGGACCAGTAGGGCAGCCCGCCCAGCGCGTCGCGGAGCTCCGTGTCGGTGAGCGGCGGGGTGCCGCCGTTCGTGCCGACCACACCGCCGCCGGCTGCCGGCGGCTCCAGCAGGTCGCGCAACCCGTCCGGTACGTGCAGCGACTCGACCAGGTCGCGGTCCTGCTCGGCGAGCGCCGCCAGGGTGGCCTCGGCCTGGTAGCGGGCCTGCTCCGGGGTGCGTCCGCTGATCCGGCCCACCTCGGACAGGAACCCGGACAGGTCCCGGTGGCGTCGGATGCCGTCGACGGGCACGACGTCGTGCAGCGAGTCCGGTACCGCCCGCAGCAGGCGCTGGCGTTCGCCGGCATCCAGGGCCGTGGCCAGCACGAGCACCGTCGACTCGACCCCGACCTTGGCGGTACGGAAGTCGACGCCGGACCGCCGGACGACGTCCTCGACGAGTTCGCGGTAGCCCATGCTGGTGACTCCCGGGGCGTTCGTGCCCGGATCGGGTCGGGGCCGAGGGTTCGCGGCGACCCCGGCCGGCGGGGGCGCGGGCCCACCGCGCGTCGTGTCCGGTTTGTGGCTCTTTCCGGCCGGCGGTGGACCGGCGCGCTTGCTCTGCTCCAGGTGCGTGAGCTGCTTGGAGGCGCTCAGGCTCGCGCCGGTGTCGGCGGCCTGCATGCCGCGCTCACGGGCCTGCCGGGCCAGAGCGCGGCGGCGCTGGTTGTCGCCCTCCATCTGCTTGCGCACGGTGACACCTCGCTTCCGTCGGTTCTCGTCGGGCCTCCCGCGACGCCTTCCCGTTGCCACCGAGCACGAAACGATCGCCCGGCGCCCGAGACGGCCACTCCGGATCGGGTCGGCGCGCTTCATCCGGCCGGGGTGAGGGACGCTCACCCGCGCCGGCCGGACGATCGGGGTGGCCGGGCAACCCGGTGTGAGGCACGAACTTCCGAGGCACGCGGAAGGGAAGGTCCGATGAAGCAGATTGTCGAGATCGTCCCCGCCCGACCGGGCTGGTACGCGCGATGGCGGCTGACCGCCGAGGACACCCGGTGCTACCCGGTGACGCTGTGGGCGCTGCTGGAGGAGCCGGACGGCACCGGCCGTGAGGTGATCGGGGTCGACTGCGCCGGCCAGTGGCCCGGGGCGGAGGACGACGGCACGGACGGGGAGTTCGTCCGGTATCTGTTCCAGCCGCCGGAAGCCGGACCTCCCGAGGACGCGGAGACCGCCGTCGCACCGCACCGCACCGTCAGCCGTACGGTCCCGACGCCCTGATCCCTGTTCCGGCCCCCGGCCCCTGGTCCCAGGGTCGGGGGCCACCCCTGTCGGGCGGCGTCCGGCGCGGTCAGCCGACCGCGGTGATGCCGTCGCCGTCCACGGCCGGCGGCAGTTGCAGCAGCTCGGCCAGGCCGGTGCGGTCCAGCAGCTGACGTAGCGGCGGGTTGACGTTGACCAGCCGGATCGGCTCGGAGCCGCTGCGGTGGGCCATCACGAAGGCGCTCAGCCCGGAGGAGTCGCAGAGGCCGACCCCGGCGAGGTCGATGACGAGCTGCCGGTAGCCGGAGCGGTGCAGCTCCGTGACGGCGGCGATCAGGTCGGGTGCGCTGTCGAAGTCCAGATCACCGGTGAGCCGTAGCTCGGCGCGCTCGGCGTCGAGACGGCTGACCGTGATGGCCAACAGCGGTGAGGACATGCCTCCATGCTCCCAGTCCCTGCGTCTGACGCAAGTCGCGGGGTCGGCGTTTCTCCCGGAGACCGGCATTTTCGCAGTGATGGCCTTTTACGCGGTGACGGTCGGCTGGCCCTCGGACCCGGTCGCCGGTCCACCGCCGCCGACCGGACGGGCGAGCAGCCCGGTAACGCCGGTCATGTCGAGGATCGTCTCCAGGAATCGCGGCACCGCGCGCAGCTCGACCGTGCTGCCGTGCTGCTGCCCCTCACGCCAGGCGTGCACGATCACGCTGAGCCCGGTGCTGTCGATGAACTGGAGGTCGGCGAAGTCCAGCACGAGCGTGACGGGCCCGGTGCCCAGCAGCCGGTCGATCTCCACCCGGAGCGGGGCCGCCGTGGTGTAGGCCAGGTCTCCACCGACCCGGATGACGGGTGCTCGGGGATCGGCCCGGTCGACGGACATGCTCAGGGGCGTCGACTCGGGTCTCCGACCGTGTGACAGCAACGATCAGCCTTCCGCGGGGGTGGGCGGGCAGGGGCGTCCCGGATCGTAACAATCCCTGAGCTGCACCGCCTCCCGGGCGCGACCGGCACGCTCGCGTCCGCCGACGCGTCCCGCGCGGGCCGCTCAGCCGTGATCGCTGCCGGGTGGCGGTAGCGCGGGAGCAGCGTAGGGTGGGTGGGGAAACGCCGTGCACCCCGCGCAACGCGGGTGCGGAAATCGACAGGAGTAGGGCCGAGCTGGTGACGGGTACCGACGTCAGGGATCTCGAGCCCGGCGACGGACGGTCTACCCCGCCGCGTGTCGCCCGGGTCTCGGCATGGCGCCCGGATGCGTCCCCGACCGCTGGCCTCTCCGCCCTGGAGCGCTCCCACGCCGCAGCCGACTGGCCCGAGGTGGTCGAGCACCTCCGTGAGGGACTCGTGGTGTGCGGTCCCGACGACACCGTGTGGCACGTGAGCCCCGTCGCCGAGCGACTCCTGCCGGAGATCGCCGTCGGGGGCACGCTCGGCACGATCGACGGACTGCGTGCCGATCCGACCGAGTTCGTCCACCACGGCCGGCGACTCCGGGCCCGCCGGGTGCCGCTGTCGGCCGGTCGAAGCTGCTGGTACGTGGAGGACGTCAGCGAGAGTGTCGTCCGCGCCGACGCGCTGGCGGCCGAGCGGTCCAGGTCCGCCTTCCTGGCCGTGGTCGGCGAGAAGCTGGGCAACCCGCTGCACCCGGACCGGGCCGCCGCGGCGGTGGTCCGGCTCGCCGTACCCACCCTGGCGGAGGTGGCGGTGCTGGTGCTGGCGCCGCGTTCCGGCCGGGCCCGTTGGTGGCGGGCCAGCCGCGCCGACGACGACGCGCCGGTGGTGGAGCGGGGCGTGCTCTCCGTCACCGAGCTGCCGCAGGCGGTCGCCGACAGCCTCCGGGGAGTCCAGCCGCACACCGTCGACTGGCTTGTCGAACAGGCCGTCGAGGCGGGCTGGTTGCCCGGGTCGGCCGCCGCCGACGTCTGCGCCCGCCTGGTGCAGCTTCCCGGCCGGGACGCGCCCGCCGGAGTGCTGCTGGTGGCCCGCGCGGCCACCGACTGGTACGCCGAGGAGGACGTCGACCTGATCGGGGCGTTCGCCGCCCGCGCCGGTGCGGCCCTGACCACCGCGCTGCTCTATCGCGAGCAGGCGGAGGTCGCCGACACCCTGCAGTCCAGCCTGCTGCCGGTGGAGCCGGTGGAGGCACCGGGCGTGCAGTGGGGCACGGCCTACCGCCCCGCCCAGGCGGGGCTGCGCATCGGCGGCGACTTCTACGGCTCCCACCGGCTGCCCGACGGCGGCTCGGTGTTCTTCCTCGGCGACGTCTCCGGCAAGGGTGTGGAGGCGGCCGTCTTCACCGGCCAGCTACGGCAGTGCCTGCACGCGCTGCACCGGGTCGAGCAGCAGCCGGCCCGCCTGTTGCAGCTGCTCAACGACGCGCTGCTGGAGACCACCCTGGCGCACGGACAGGGCCGGTTCGCCACGCTGGTGCTGGGCGTGGTCCGGCCGCACCGCGACGGCGGCCTGTCGCTGACGCTGGCCGGTGGCGGGCACCTGCCGCCGCTGGTGCTGCGGGCCTCCGGCGAGGTGGAGCAGTTGCCGCTGCGCGGAATGCTCATCGGCGTGGTGCCGGACCCGCGGGTCGGTCAGGTCACCGTCCGGCTCGCCCCCGGTGAGACGTGTCTGCTCTACAGCGACGGGGTGACCGAGGCACGCGGCGGACGGCGCGGCGACGAGCAGCTCGGCACCGACCGGCTGGTGCAGGCGGTGACCGACTGCCAGCGGATGCCCGCGCCCGCCCTGGCCGAGCGGATCGAGCAGGTCACCTGCGACTGGCTGGCCCACCGCGACCACGACGACATCGCGGTGCTCGCGCTGCGCGCCACCGGCGCCGGCCCGCGCTCGCACCGGCACCTGCACGCGGTGCCCACCCCACCTGGGGACGGGGCAGGGACGACCGGGTCGTGACCACCGCGACCAGAGGTGTCCTCTCCGCCGCCGCGTACGAGGACTACCTGCACTGTCTCGCCGAGGCCGACGAGCCGGCCGCCATCGAGGTGGCCCGGGGCCTGCTCGACGGTGGGGTACCGGCCGAACGGCTGCTGCTCGAACTGGTCGCCCCGGCCCAGGCTGAGGTGGGGGAGCGGTGGGCCCGCAACGAGTGGAGCGTGGCCCAGGAACATGCCGCCACCCACATCAGCGAGCGGGTGGTGGGGGCGATCGCGGCGTATCGCGAGGTGCGGCCGACCCGGGGTCGGATCGTGGTGGCCTGCATGGACGGCGAGTGGCACGCGCTGCCGGCGCGACTGGTCGCCGAGATGCTGCGGCTGCGTGGCTGGCAGGTGACCTTCCTCGGGGCCAGCGTACCCGCCGCGCACCTGGTGTCGTACCTGCACCGCCACGACGCGGACGCGGTCGCACTGGCGTGCGCGCTGCCGATGCGGCTGCCGCACGCCCACCGCATGGTGGAGGCATGCCAGCGCGCGGACGTGCCGGTGGTGGTCGGCGGGCGGGGCTTCGGCACGGACGGCCGCTGGGCGCGGCGCCTGGGCGTGCTGTGGGCGCCCGACGGACCCACCGCGGCACGCCTGCTCGGCGACGAGCGGGCGCTGCGGGCGGGGCCGCCACCGGCCAGCCTGGCGCACCTCGCCGACGACGAGTACGCCGCCCTGGTCGCCCGGCGCGGTGAGCTGATCGACAGCGCGCTGGCCGATCTGGCGCACCGACATCCGGCCGCCCGGGACTACACCCCGGCCCAGACCGACTCGACGGTCAGCGACCTCGGCCACGTCCTGGACTTCCTGGCCGCCGCGCTCTACGTCGACGACGACACGCTGTTCACCGAGTTCGTCGAGTGGATGGCGGCCGTGCTGGACAGTCGCGGGGTGCCGGAGTCCGCCGTGGACACCGTCCTGAGCCACTACGCCCGCGTCCTGCAGGACTTCCCCCGCGCCGCCGGATACCTGCGGTCGGGCCGCGCGGTGGTGGCGGCGCGCTGCGCCCGTCCGGCACCCGCCGAGGCGTAGGATCCGGCCGGCTGTCAGGCTGGCTCTATACTTGCGCCACTGCAAGCATCCGTCTCTGGACGGCGGGAGGGATCACCGTGACGTTCACCGTCACGTACGCCGAGCGTCTCGGTGGCGGGCCGACCCGCCTCCGGCTCGCCGGCGAACTCGACATGAGCAGCGCCGGGCAACTCACCGCCGTCATCGAACGGCTGGCCGACGCCGGTGAGCGCCGGCTGCTGGTCGACCTGACAGACCTCACGTTCTGCGACTCGACCGGCATCTCGGTCTTCGTCCGGGGAGACAACCGGGCGGCGGCCGAGGGCGGCTGGTTGCGCGTCACCGGCGCCACCGGCCGGGTGCAGCGGGTGCTGACGGTGACGGGTCTCGCCGAGGTGCTGGGGTACGGTGCTGACGCCGTCGACCCGGCGGCCACCGACCGCCCGGGGATGGGCTAGATTTCCCGCCAGCGCGGGGCCGAGAGGTCCCGCCCTCGCCGACCTGAGGGCAGGTAACGATGGGCGCACGCACCCTTGACCCGGTACACATCCTCGTCGTCGACGACGATCCGGGTGACGTGCTCATGATCGAGGAGGCACTGGCCACCTCGACCGTCGACAAGGTCATCGACGTGGTCAGCGACGGCCAGGAGGCGATGGAGTTCCTGCGTCGCGAGGGGCGGCACACCGGGGCGCACCGGCCGGACGTCATCCTGCTCGACCTGAACATGCCCCGGATGGACGGGCGTCAGGTGCTGGGCGAGGTCAAGAACGACGAGGACCTGCGGACCATCCCGATCGTCGTGCTGACCACCTCGAACGCCGACACCGACATCATCAGCAGCTACACGCTGCAGGCCAACGCGTACGTCACCAAGCCGATCGACCTGGACGACTTCAACGACGTCGTGCACCGCATCGACGAGTTCTTCGGCCGGGTCGTCGTGCTGCCCAAGCGCGTCTGACACGTCACGTCGCGGTCGGGTCCGTCTCCGCCGGTCCGGCCGACGTCCCCGCCGGACACGAGGGACGGGCCGGACCGGCGACGGCGCGTCAGGTCAGCGCCGCCACGATCGTCTCGGCCCGCTGCTCGTGCTGGGCGTACGCGTACGGGTAGGCGGAGATCTGCACCGCCTGGGCGGCCAGCGTCATGCTCATCTGCTGCCAGCCCGGCACCTTCACCAGCGCCTCGTAGAAGGCACGTGAGGCGTACGCGGGCCGCATCAGGTCGCGTACGGTGCCCCAGCCGCTGCTGGGCCGCTGCTGGAACAGTCCGACCGAGTCGTGGTCCCAGCCGATCGCCTGGTGCGGGTAGTTCTGCGACTCGGGCAGCACGCCGCTGGCGTAGTTGAGCAGCGTGCTCTCCTGCATGGCGGTGGCGACGGCGACGACGAGGCCCTGCCGCGGGATCTTGAGGTCCACGCCGACGTCCACGATCACCTTGGCGTTGTCCATCTGCGCCTGGGTCAGTCCGGCGACCGGCCTGGGTCGCGCCGGCGGGGCGGGCGTCGTCCTCTTCGGCTTCGGGGAGGTCGTCTTCTTCGGCGTCGGCGAGGCGCTCGGCGACGCGCTGGGGCTCGGGCTGGGCGGCGTGGGAGAGGGGCTGCGGTCGAAGGAACGGGAGGCGGGGTCGTCCTCGGCGGCCAGGGCGCGCTCGGCCACCGCATCGGCGACCCGGGCCCGGGGTGGCTCGTCGTCGTTCCGGGTCGCCGTCGCCACCGCCGCCGCGCCGAGGCAGCAGGTCACGCCGGTGGCGAGGGCCACCCGGACCGGGGTGGAGGCCAGCCGGGCACGGACACCACGACGTGGGTTCACCACGCGGCGGTGTCGTCCGGTCGTCCTTTCGGAGGATGCTCCGTCGGCCGTACGGCTCGCCGGTCGCTCGGGGTTCAGCTTCTGGTCGATGGGGTCGTCGGGATGCACCCGCCGAGGCTAGAAAGCCTTCGGCCCGTTGCCATCAGCCCACTTGGTGGCGTGCGTCACAATTCGTCGCTGTTCACCGGTCGATACCGCCCGGTTGACCGGATAGCGGATGCACCTCGTCTATCCGTCGTGCCCGTCATGCCGGATTTTACGGTGTGAATAGGACGAAAAAGGGATCTCGCCGCCGTCGATGGAGCCCCGACCGCGCCTCCCCCGAACGGTGGAGGGCTGCCTGGGCCCATCGCGTCCGCACCGGTCGGGCGGTCGGCCCCCCTCGTCCCCACCCGCCCCACCACCCCCATCGCCCCACGCCCTGAGTGCCCGTGCGCCCAGCACCCGTGCGCCCCGTCGATCATGGACTCGTGGCGACGGCATAACGCCCCATAATTCGACAAACCGGGTGCCGCAACGCCATGATCGACGAACCCGGGTGCCGCAACACCATGATCGACGAACCCGGGTGCCACGACGCCATGATCGACGAACCCGGGGGCCGCGACGCCATGATCGGCGGGGCCGGGGGCCGCGACGCGGGCCGCTGGGCCCGGCGGGGTCAGTGCCGGCCGTTCTCCGCCGGGGTGACCGTGAGGCGGTGCCGGCTGCCGTCGGCGCTGGAGAACGGCCAGAGCAGGTCGGCCTGCTCCACCAGCTCGGTGAGCTGCTGGCGGGTCAGGCCCACCGACGAGATCGAGGCGTGCACGTCGGCCCGGTACCGGCCGTCGTCGTCGCGTCCGAGGCTGGCCTCCGCCCGTACCTGTACGGTGTGCGCCTCGTCGGTGATCCCCCCGGCCGCCTCGACCGCCGCGTGGTGCAGGCAGGAGGCGAAGGCGGCGGCGAGCAGCTGCGACGGGGTGAGCCCGCTGCAGTGTGCCGCCAACGGAGAGGCGAGGCCGGTGGAGAGCGCCTCGTCGTCGGTGTGGATGTGGCCGCCCTCGGCGGTGGCCGTGGCAACCTCGTTCAGCCAGGAACTCATCACGTTCCTCCCGTCGCTCCCCGCCCGGCTACCCGACCCCGATCGGGTGAAACTCACCGGGGATGCCGGCTCCACTGCACACGCGGTGCGGCCTCGGTGGCCTCGGACGCCGCCCGCTCGGTCCACGGACTCACCGGTGGGCGCTGACGGGGCAGCAAGGGCTGGTGCATCGGCACGTACACCCGGGCGTCCACCGCCTCGGCCAGCAGCAGGGCGGTGACCAGGCTGGTCGGCCGCCGGGCGGGATCGTCGGCGAGGCAGCGCCGGCACAGGTCGGCCACCTCGGCGGGCAGGCCCGGGACCTCGGGCAGGGGGCGCGGTGGCTGCCGTCCGTGCGGCCCGAGCAACTGGGTGACGCTGTCCGCCGAGTACGGCAACCGCCCGGCCAGGCAGCAGTAGAGCAGCACGCCGAGGGCGTACATGTCGGCCGCCGTGGTGACCGGCGCCTGACGCAGTTGCTCGGGGGCGAGGTAAGCGGGCGTACCCACCACCACGCCGTCGGGGGCGTAGTCGGCGGTGCCGTTCGGGGTGGCGATGCCGAAGTCGAGCACCTTCACCCCGGACGGGGTGAGCATCACGTTCGCCGGTTTGACGTCACGGTGCACGATGCCGTGGGCGTGTGCGGCGGCCAGCGCGGCGCTGACCTCGGCGCAGACCCGGACGGCGATCTGCCAGTCCAGCGGCCCGGCGCGCAGGTGCGCGGCGAGCGTCAACCCCTCGGCCAGCTCCATCACGATGTACGGCTGCTCGCGTCCGGGCAGGCCGGCGCAGGTGCCGAAGTCGTGCACGCTGGCGACGTTGGGATGCACCAGGCGGGCCGCCGACCGGGCCTCGGCGCGGATCCGCTCGACCGAGGCGTCCCCGTCCGGCTGACCCGGCGACACCAGTTTCACCGCGACCGGCCGGTCGAGCACCGAGTCGTGGGCCCGCCAGACCTCGGACATCCCGCCGACGCCGATGCGCTGTTCGAGCCGGTATCGCCCGTCCAGCGTCCGCATGGACCGCTCCTCGTCCTCGTGCTGCTGTGCCGCGCCTCACCTGACTTGGCGGCGTCCGGCACGGTACCCCGTCGTTGATCAGGGCAAACCGGCCTCCGGCGGCGGCCGGTGCGTTAGCGTGCGAGCCGGGACGGCGACGAACCGGACGAACGGAAGGCGGAGCACACGATGAGTGAGGTGACCGTACGTTTCGTCGGTGGCCCGGCCGACGATCTGGTCCGGGCGTTGCCGGCCGGCCCGGACGGGGCGCCGCCCCGGCTGTGGGTGCTGCGTCGGCCGGAATCGGCGCCGGATCCCGCCGCCGACCATCTCTACGCGCGGCAGCGGCCCGACGGCACGGGCGACTGGACGATGCGTTTCGTCCGGACCGACCCGGTCGGCGTGACCGAGTGACGGACCCCGCGCGCGGGGAGTCCACACAGCCGGCACACAGGAACCGCACAAGCGGAGCCCAGTCGGTCCGCTCACGATGGGGACCATGATGAGCGAGGGAGCGGTCGGGCCGGGCCGCGTCGAGCTGCGCCGGCCCGACGGCGAACCGGTCCGGGTGCTGGTCGTCGACGACGAACCGACCCTGGCCGACCTGCTGTCGATGGCCCTGCGCTACGAGGGCTGGCAGGTCCGCACCGCCGGGGACGGAACGGCGGCGGTCCATGCCGCCCGGCAGTTCCGGCCCGACGCGGTGGTGCTCGACGTGATGCTTCCCGACCTGGACGGCTTCCAGGTGCTGCGCCGGCTGCGCGAGGAGGCCGCCACCCTGCCGGTGCTGTTCCTGACCGCCCGGGACGCGGTCGAGGAACGCATCGCCGGGCTGACCGTGGGCGGCGACGACTACGTGACCAAGCCGTTCAGCCTGGAGGAGGTGATCGCCCGGCTGCGGGCGCTGCTACGCCGCTCCGGCTTCGCGGTCGCCGCCCGCCCCGACGCGGTGCTCACCGTCGGGGGCCTCACGCTGGACGAGGAGAGCCACGAGGTACGCCGGGACGGGCAACTGGTCACGCTCACCGCGACCGAGTTCGAGCTGCTGCGCTACCTGATGCGCAACCCGCGTCGGGTGCTCAGCAAGGCACAGATCCTCGACCGGGTGTGGAACTACGACTTCGGCGGCCAGGCCAACGTGGTCGAGCTGTACATCTCGTACCTGCGGAAGAAGATCGACGCCGGTCGCCCGCCGATGATCCACACGCTGCGCGGGGCCGGGTACCTGCTCAAGCCGGCGGAGTGAGCGTGCTGCGGCGCTGGCTGGCCGGCTGGTCGCTGCGTACCCGCCTGGTGGTCACGCTCGTCGCCCTGCTCGCCGTGGTCAGCCTGGCCATCGGCGGCCTGACCACGGTGGCGCTGCGGCAGTTCCTGATCTCCCGGGTGGACCAGCAGCTGCAGTCGATGCCCGGCGGCCGGCCCGGCGTGCCGTGGGAGCCCGTGCCGGGCGGTGGGCCGTGGAACGGCGACGTGCGGGTCCCGCGCGGCTTCCCGTCCGGCACGATCAGCGCGCGGGTCGTCGACGGTCGGGTCACCGAGGCGTGGACCCTCGTCGACCGCCAGGAGCAGGAGGTGCCGGTCACGGAGCTGTCGGCGCTGTCCGGGGTGCCCACCGACGGCCGTCCGCGCAGCGTCGACCTGGGCGAGCGGGGCGGCTACCGGATGGTGGCCCGCCCGTCGGCCACCGGCACCGTCCGGGTGCTCGCGGTGCCGCTGTCCGGCGTCCGGGAAACCGTCTGGTGGATGGTGGCCGCGCAGACCGGCGTCACCGCGGCCGGGCTGCTGGTCGCCGGCACCGCCGGGGCGTTGATCGTGCGGGCCACACTGCGTCCGCTGCGTCGGGTCGCCGCCACCGCCGCCCACGTCAGCGAACTGCCGCTGGACCGGGGCGAGGTGGCCCTCTCCGAACGGGTGCCGGTCGCCGACACCGATCCGCGCACCGAGGTCGGGCAGGTCGGGTCCGCGCTCAACCGGATGCTCGGGCACGTCGCCGCCGCGCTCGCCGCCCGACAGGCCAGCGAGACCCGGGTACGCCAGTTCGTCGCCGACGCCAGCCACGAGCTGCGCACCCCGTTGGCCGCGATCCGGGGGTACGCGGAGGTGGCCCGTCGGGGTCGCGACCAGGTCCCGCCCGACGTGGCCCACGCGCTGCGCCGCGTCGAGTCGGAGAGCACCCGGATGACCCGACTCGTGGACGACCTGCTGCTGCTGGCCCGGCTCGACTCCGGCCGACCGCTGGCCCTCGAACCGGTCGACCTCACCGCGCTGGTCGTGGACGCGGTCAGCGACGCGCACGTGGCCGGCCCGGAGCACCACTGGCAGCTCGACCTGCCCGACACCGTCGTCCGGGTGCCCGGAGACCCGGCCCGGCTGCACCAGGTGCTGGCGAACCTGCTGGCCAACGCGCGGGTGCACACGCCACCCGGCAGCACCGTCACCACCGGCCTGCGGCTGGCCGACGGCGTCGTCGAACTCCGCGTCGCCGACGACGGGCCGGGCGTGCCGCCGGAGCTGCGGCCGGAGGTGTTCGAACGGTTCGCCCGGGGCGACAGCTCCCGCTCCCGCGCCTACGGCAGCACCGGACTCGGCCTGTCCATCGTCGCCGCCGTGGTGGAGGCCCACCACGGCAGCGTCACGCTGGACACCCGCCCCGGCCGCACCGTCTTCACCGTCCACCTCCCCCGGATGTAAGGAGGGGACCCCTGCTAACGCCTCGTGCATAGCAGGGGTCCCCTCCTTACATCCGACTCGAACGCGGGGAAGTGGGCGTTGTGCCCGACAGGCAGCGGCAATCCGCGTACGGTGGCAGGAGTCCGGCAAAACGTGCGAAACGTGAAACGTATGCCGTAGACGACGACGTAGACGGCGAGGGGAAGGAGCGGTCGGTGGACCACCTGGCCTACCTGGACGCGGGATCCGGCAGCCTGATCGTGCAGGCGGTGGTCGGCGGTGTCGCCGGCGTCGCGGTGGCGGCCAAACTGTACTGGCGCAGACTCGTCGACCGGTTCCGCCGCCAGCCCACCGACCAGAACTGACCCGCCGGGCATGACGATCCCCGACCTCGGCCGGGCCGACCGGCAGACCTCGTCCGGCGTCGAGCTGCGGGCCGAACCCGGGTCCTTCCGCGACCCGGCCAACCGGGTCTTCCACGCCGGTGACGACGTGCTGCGGGCGCTGGACGAGACCGCCACGCAGCACTGGCGGGCGCTCGCTGGCAGCACGTTCTTCCCGCCCCTGCTCGCCGCCGGCAAGGTCTGCGGCACCGAGGAACTCCCGGCCGGCGCGCAGGTGCCGCCCTCCGCCGCACCGGCCGGCTCCGGAGACCCGACCGGCACGGGAGACCCCGCATGGGCGGCGGTGCTGCGGCACGAGCGCATCCCGTTCGTCTCCCACCCGTACGAGTGGTCCTTCGCCATGCTGCGCGACGCGGCCCTGCTGCACCTGGAGATCCTCCGGGCGGCCCTGCCGGCGGGCTTCACCACGAAGGACGGTTCGGCGTACAACCTCCAGTGGCGCGGCGTCGAACCGGTCTTCATCGACGTCGGCTCGTTCACCCCGCTGCGCGACGGCGAACCGTGGGCCGGCTACCGGCAGTTCTGCCAGACGTTGCTCTATCCGCTGATGCTCGGCGCCCACCTGGGGATGGATTTCCGGCCCTGGCTGCGGGCCCGGATCGACGGCATCGAACCGGAGCAGATGGTCCCGCTGTTCCGGGGCGTACGGCGGCTGCTGCCGGGCGTACCGACCCACGTCCACCTGCATGGCAGCGTGCAGCGGCGCAGCGCCGCCACCAGCACCTCGGACGTCCGCGCCCAGTTGCGCGCCGCCGGCTACACCCGGGAACTGGCCCTGGCCACCGTCCGGGGCATCGAGAAGCTGGTCCGCCGTCTCGACCACCGGCCCACCGCCACGCACTGGGTGGACTACCAGCGCACCTGCGGCTACTCCGGCGACGACCGCGCCGGCAAGGAACGGTTCGTCACCGCCGCGCTGACCTGCGCCGCCCGGCCGCGCATGGTGCTCGACCTGGGCGCCAACGACGGCCGGTACGCCCGCCTCGCCGCCCGGCACGCCGACTACGTGGTCGCCGTCGAGCAGGATCCGGCGGTGCTCGACCGGCTCTACCGCACGCTGCGCGACGAGCGGGAACCGCGGATCCTGCCGCTGGTCATGGATCTCGCCGACCCGTCGCCCGGCGGCGGTTGGCGTGGCGTGGAGCGGGCCTCGTTCGCCGACCGCGCGCAGGCGGACACCGTGCTCGCCCTGGCCCTGGTGCACCACCTGGCCATCGGGCGCAACGTGCCGCTGCCCGAGGTGGTCGCCTGCCTGGCCGGGTACGCCGTCCGGGGCGGCCGGCTGGTGGTGGAGTTCGTGCACCCCGACGACCCGATGGCCGCCCGGCTGCTGGCGAACAAGCCCGACGGTCTCTTCCCCGACTACCGGCGCGACGCCTTCGAGGCACTGCTCGGCGCGCACGGCACCGTCGAGGACCGGCTAGAGCTGCCCTCGGGCACCCGCACCCTCTACCGGGTGGCCCTGGGTGCGTGACCGACCCGCCGACGGGTCCGGCCCCACCGACTCCACCGCGACCGGCGCTGACAGTGCCGGCGACGAAGCGGGGACCGGGGCTGCCGGGATCGACGGCGCCGGGGCCGACGCTGCCGGGGGCGCGAGGGCGGGTCGCCGGTGGGGCGGTCGGTCGTGGGGCGGGTGGCGGGCCGAGGGCGGTCGGGTGCTGGAGGTGACGGCACTGGTCGGGCTGGCGGTCACCCAGCCGCTGCTGGACGTCCTCGGCCGCAGTCCGGACTTCTTCCTGTTCCACCGGGCCGACCGGGGCGAGATCCTGCTGCTGGTCGCCCTCGTCGCGATCGTGCCCACCGTCGCGCTCGGGCTGCTCGGCCTGCTGTCCGGGCTGGCCGGTCGGCTCACCCGGGCGGCCACGCACACGCTCCTGGTCGGCCTGCTGGTCGGCGCGTTGGCGGTGCAGGTCGGCCGGCACGTCACGCCGCTGCGGGGCGTACCGCTGCTGCTGGTGGCGGCGGTGGCCGGGGCCGTGGCGGCGCTCGCGCACCGGCGGTGGCGGGCTCCGGGACGGGTGCTGCGGGTGGCCGCCGTGGGTCCGCTGATCTTCGTCGGTCTGTTCCTGTTCGCCTCGCCGACCGGTCCGGTGGTGCTGCCCCGGGGCGACGGCGGCGCGGCCGGTACGGCGATCGGTGACCTGCACCCGCCGGTGGTCATGCTGGTGCTGGACGAGTTGCCCCTGGTCTCGCTGCTCGACGCGGACGGCGGCATCGACGCGGCCCGGTACCCGCACTTCGCCGAACTGGCCGCCGGCTCCACCTGGTACCGCAACTCGACCGGGGTCAGCGGCTGGACGCCGTACGCGCTGCCGGCCATGTTGACCGGCCGCTACCCGGCCCAGCCGTACGCGCCGCACTACTCGCACTACCCGGACAACCTCTTCACCGCCTTCGGTGGGCTGTACGACATCCGGGCCGAGGAGAGCATCACCCGGCTCTGCCCGCCCAGCCGCTGCGAGCAGCCGGTCACCCCGGAACAGGGGATCGGGGTGCTGGTACGGGAGACCGGAAGGCTGGCGCGGCAGATCACCGCGCCGCACGAGAGCCGGATCGACCCGGAGGACTCGTACCGGGAGCGCACCGCCGAGGAGGCGGGCATCGACGCCGCCGAGCCGGTGCCGAGCGACCCGAAGTTCCGCTGGGACAGCCTCAACGTCAACCAGCCGGCCCGCTTCACCAGCTTCCTGAACGGCCTGACCCCGTCGAACCGGCCCACGCTGCACTTCCTGCACCTGCTGATGCCGCACAGCCCGTGGGCGTACCTGCCCTCGGGTGCCCGGTACGAGGCGCCCGAGGACTTTCCGTACGAGGGACGGGGCTGGGTGGACCTGGCCCGGCAGCGGCACCTGGCACAGCTCGGCTACACCGACCGACTGATCGGCGAGACCATCCGTACGCTGCGCGCCAGCGGACTGTGGGACCGGGCGCTGGTGGTGGTCACCGCCGACCACGGCGTCAGCTTCACCGAGGGGGTGCAGGGCCGGGGCGAGGACGCCATCCGGGCCGCCCCCGAGCAGGTGGCCTGGGTGCCCACCTTCGTCCGGACGCCGGGGCAGCGCACCGGGCGGGTGGACGACCGCAACTGGGAACACGTCGACCTGCTGCCGACCATCGCCGACGAGGCGGCCATCCGGCTGCCGTGGCGGGTCGAGGGCCGCTCGGCCCGGCAGGCGCCGCGTACCGATCCGGGCAAGGTCTTCTACGACCGGCCGTCGCAGCCCATGCCGATCCGGGGCGGTGTACCCGCCGCGATGCCGTCGCCGCCACCGCACCCGCTGGTCGGCACCACCGTGGGTGACGCGCCGCCCGGCGGCACCGCCGTCGTCGGCGGGCAGGACGCCTTCCGCGCCGTCGACCCGGACGACGGGCGGCTGCCGGGGATGATCTGGGGCACGGTGCCCGACCGGGTCGCCGACGGTACCTCGCTGGCGGTGGCGGTCAACGGTGTCGTCGGGGCCGTGGTGCCGGTGGTCTCCCCGGATCCGGGTGGTCGCCGCTTCGCCGCGCTGCTCGCCGACGACCGGCTGTTCCACCCCGGCGCCAACCGGCTCGACCTGTACCTCGTCGACGCCGCCGGTGACCTGCGCCGGCTCGCCGTCACCTGACGCCGGCACGTCCGCGCGCGGCCCGCCGTCACCCCACGAGGGGCACGTGACTGAGCGCTCGGACAGTTACGTACCCGTCGCGTACCGACACTCTTCGTGGTTTCTTTGTGCCTGTATGCCCCTGCTCGTCGGGGTTTCCCAGCGCCCTGGTCGGGAATCGGGTGACGCATACCTCACCGCCGAACCACGGCAGGCGGTGTCGCCGCAACCGCAATTACGGTAGAAGCGAAGGCAATTCAACGTAGATCTGCCGGCGAAGCGAGGAACCACATGACGGAAGTCAAGCTCGATCACCCCGGCGGGCAGCTGTCGATGCCGGTGCATTCCGCGGTCGAGGGCCCCGGCGGGGTCGGCGTGGGCAAGCTGCTGAAGGAAACCGGGATGACGACCTACGATCCCGGTTTCGTCAATACCGCCGCCTGTTCGTCCGCGATCACCTATATCGACGGCGATGCAGGCATCCTGCGCTACCGTGGCTACCCCATCGAGCAGTTGGCCGAGAAGAGCTCCTTCCTGGAGGTCTCCTACCTCCTGATCTACGGTGAGCTGCCCTCCACCGAGCAGCTCACCGAGTTCACCGAACGGATCCGGCGGCACTCGCTGCTGCACGAGGAGATGCGTCGGTTCTTCGACGGGTTCCCCCGGGACGCGCACCCGATGGCCGTGCTCTCCTCGGCCGTCAGCGCCATCTCCACCTTCTACCAGGACAGTCTGGACCCGTTCGACGCCGAGCACGTGGAGATGTCCACGGTCCGGCTGATGGCGAAGGTGCCCACCATCGCCTCGTACGCCTACAAGAAGTCGATCGGGCAGCCGCTGCTGTACCCGGACAACTCGCTGGGCTACGTGGAGAACTTCCTGCGGATGACGTTCGGCGTGCCGGCGGAGCCGTACGAGGTCGACCCGGTGATGGCCCGCGTGCTGGACATGCTGTTCATCCTGCACGCCGACCACGAGCAGAACTGCTCCACGTCGACCGTGCGGCTGGTCGGCTCCAGCAACGCCAACCTCTTCGCCTCGGTCTCGGCCGGCGTGAACGCGCTGTTCGGCCCGCTGCACGGCGGTGCCAACCAGGCGGTGCTGGAGATGCTGGAGCGGATCCAGGTCGAGGGCGGTGACGTGCAGTCCTTCGTCCGCAAGGTCAAGGACAAGCAGGACGGCGTCAAGCTGATGGGCTTCGGCCACCGGGTCTACAAGAACTACGACCCGCGTGCCGCGATCGTCAAGAACGCGGCGCAGGACGTGCTCGGCCGGATGGCCAAGCCGGACCCGCTGCTGGACATCGCCATGCAGTTGGAGGAGATCGCGCTCGCCGACGACTTCTTCGTCGACCGCCGGCTCTACCCGAACGTGGACTTCTACACCGGGCTCATCTACAAGGCGATGGGCTTCCCGACCAAGATGTTCACGGTGCTGTTCGCCCTGGGTCGGCTGCCGGGCTGGATCGCGCAGTGGCGCGAGATGATCAACGACCCGGAGACCAAGATCGGCCGTCCTCGGCAGGTCTACACCGGTTCCGCCGAGCGGGACTACCTCCCCTTCGAGAAGCGCTGACCCCGCAAGGAAGGGCCCCTTACTCACGCCTCGTGTAGAGCAAGGGTCCCTTCCTCACAGCGACACGACGGCCGCCGTCCCCGGTTCACGGGGGTCGGCGGCCGTCGTGCGTCCGCGAGGAGGGGGTTGGCCCCACGGACGGTCAGTGCGCCGGGTGGCCGTCGTCGTCCTCGCCGGCCGTGGTCGGCAGCGAGCCGAGGACCCGGTTGATGACGTGGATCCGGGTGCCGGCGGCCTGGTAGTCGGCACAGACGGTCTGTGCCTCGTCGCCGAACCGGGCGGCCTCGCCCTGTCCGGTGACGGTGAGTTCGGTGTCGGCGAGGGTGCGTACGCTGCCGGCGGTGACCAGTTCGGAGACCGACATCGGCCCGGTCACCACGTGCTCGCGCAGCAGTGTGCGCAGGTCGTCGACATCGTGCAGCAGCAACTCGTCGAGGTTGGTGCGGGAGAACTTCGCCGAGAAGGCGTCGTCGGTGGGGGCCAGCACGGTCACGCCGGCCAGTTCGCCGCCCAGACCGGTGGCCCGGACCGCCGCCTCGAAGGTGGTCAGCACGGGAATCCACTGGAGGGCCTGGTCGGCGGGCTGGCCGACCAGCGAGCCCGGGTTACCCGGTTCGGTGCCCGCCGGCAGTTGCTCGCAGAGCGGGCCGGTCACCGCGACGGCGACCGGCGTACCGGTGTCCGCCGCGTCGGTGGCGCGATCCTCGCCGCCGGTGCAGCCCGCGACCGCGAGCAGCGTGGCCAGGGCCGCACCGGCGACCGGGACCGCGCGCCGTCGGGCCCGTCGCGGGTCCGTCGTCGAGGGCCTGAGGGTGTCGGTCACGGTGGTCTCCCCTTGTGTCGGGCGGGTGGTGGGTACCGGCAGGCCGGGCGCGGATCCGGCCTGCCGGTACGTCGGTCGGTCGAGGTTCAGCAGGTCACAGGCGTGCGCACTGGCTGGACTTCGGACCGCTCACCGAGTTGACGACCTCCAGGTTGACCGGCGCGGCGGTGTTGCCGGAGCAGGACAGCGGGCCGTTCACGGTGTTGCCGGCGACCAGCGGAGCGTCACCGGTGTTGTTGACCACGTTGACCGGGCCGTTGGTGCGGTTGCCGACCAGGACCACCGGGCCCCGGACGCCGGTGGCGTTCACCGGACCGTGCACGGTGCTGGCGGTCAGCACGAAACCGGCCGCACCACTGGCGTCCACCGGCCCGTTGATCGAGCTGCCGTTGACGATCAGCGCGGCGCCCGGCTGGACCTTGATCGGACCACGGATGGTGGCGTCGGCGAGGCACGTCACCCCGGAGACGGTCAGCGGGCCGTTGCGGGTACCGGTCACCGTGGCGGCGATCCGCTCGCCCACGACCAGGCCCTCCACGGCCTGCTCGTCGAGGAGCAGCGGCACCAGACCCCGCTCCGGCTGGGACAGCGGCACGACGTACCCGTCGGCGACCTTGATCACCTTCCAGCCGTGTGCGGCGAGCCGCTGGGCCACGGTGGTCTGTCGACCGGCGGGACCGTCGGTGCGGGCACCGTTGTACTGCGCCTCGGTGAGCTTGTACGCGCACGGCGCCTGCTCCAGGATCCGCGCCGGCGTGGGGGCGTCGACCGGCGGCGGGGTGTCACCCGGGTGCGGGGCGGGGTGCGCCTCGATCGGACGGGAGCCGCGGAAGACGATCCGGCCGGTGTTCGCCGACTGGAACCTGATCGCCTCGGCCCGGGCGCTGCTGAGGTTGGTGGCGCTGGCCTGGTGGTAGGCGAGGAACTGGGTGAACGTCCACAGCGCCGAGTAGGTCTTGCGGCGCCGGTTGTTGGCCGTGTTGGTCTCGTCCGGCCGGGTCGGGCCGCCGGAGCTGCGCAGCTCCAGCAGGGAGTTGACCACGTTCTTCAGACCCAGGGTGTTCCGCAGGATGGTCTCCTCACCCAGGCCGACGTTGGCCCCGGTGCACCCGTACGGGCAGGCCCACCAGCCGTCCTTGGCGCCCTGGGTGTACATGTGACCCTCGATCATGTTCTGCGACTCGTCGAAGATCCCCTGCGCCACGTTGGCGTGCCGCGGCGGCAGCATCGGCAGGTCACCGGTGTTGGCGTTGCCGTACTCGTGGCCGTCGTAGCTGGCGATCGGGCGGTAGTCGCGGATCATCTCCACGAAGGTCTGCGTCTCCGGCTGGCGGATCAGCGAGTAGTCCCGGTTCAGGTCCTGGCCGGTGGAGTTGCCCCGGCTGTTGGCGGCCCGACCGTCGCCGTTGATCGTCGGCAGGATCAGCATGGTGGTCTTCGACAGCCGGTCGAGGGTGGCCGGGTCGTCGGTGAAGGCCAGCTGGCGGGCCATGATGAAGCACGCCTCACGGTCGCCCGGCTCGTTGCCGTGCACGTTGCAGTTGAGCAGCAGCGGGTTCGTCGCGGCCACGGCCTCCGGGGTCGCCGGCGGGGTGGGGTAGCCGATGACGAACATGTTGATCGGCCGGTTGTTGATGGTGCGGCCGAGCTCCACGACGCGGACCCGCTCGCTCAGCTCGTCGACGGCCGCCGTGTAGGCGTACTCGTTGACGTCGCTGGTGTACTGCGCGCCGAGGGTGTTCTCCCACTGCGTACGCAGGTTCTGGCCGGGGACGTTCGGGTCGCCCCAGTGCGCCGTGGTGGTGCCGCTGACGGCCGCCGAGTACGGCTGCGCCTCGGTGCCGAGGCGGGCGCGTACCCGCCACTGGAACCGGTTGCCCGGCACGAAGCCAGCGTCGGCGAAGGTGGGCTCGGAGTTGTTGATCTGACGGTTCGGTCGCCAGACACCGACGATCACACCGTTCCCGGAGGGGGTCCCGTCCTCCGCGAGGGCGGTGCGCTCGATCTGGTAGTCGGTGGCGCCGTCGACGTGGGTCCAGGCCAGCGTGGCGTACCCGTCGCCCTGGACGACCGTCAGGCCCTGGACCTGGTTCGGTTCCGCCTGCGCCAGCGCGGTGGGCAGCTGGCCGAGGGCCGGGGCGGGCTGGGCGGTCGCCGCGAGCACGGCGACGAGAAGTGTGGAGAAGACACCGGCCGTTGTCCGTCTGTATCTCAAGGGGGGTTCTCCAAACAGGAGGGAGGGCTGGATACCGACAGCACACCCTCAGCGGGCCGACTGCGGGGCCGCGAGCAGGGATTCTTGAGGATGCCTTGAGGTTCGGCCGGCCTCGGCCCTGAGTCGATGCTCAGCCGGACCGGAGGCGATAACCGACCCCGCGTACGGTTTCGACCAGCCCGGCGTCGTCGAGCTTGGCGCGCAGCGCGGCCACGTGGACGTCGAGGTTGTGCCGGGTCGCCCAGGTGGTCTGCCAGACCTCCAACTGCAAGCGGTCCCGGGGCACCACGGTGCCCGGCTGCCGGGCCAGCGCCAGCAGCAGGTCGAACTCCTTGCGGGAGAGGCCGACCTCCCGGTCGGAGACCCAGACCCGTCGGGCGTCCACGTCGATCCGCAGCGTGTCGACCTGCACCAGGGTCGCCGGCCGGGCGGTACGCGTCGTCCGCCGCATCACCGCCTCGATCCGGGCCTGCAACTCGACCATCGAGAAGGGCTTCACCACGTAGTCGTCCGCCCCGGCCCGCAGCCCGGCCACCCGGTCGTGCTCCTCGACGCGCGCCGTCACGGCGATGATGGCGACCTCCTCGTTGTGCTGGCGGATCCGCCGGCACACCTCCAGGCCGTCGCGGTCCGGCAGGTTCATGTCGAGCAGGATGAGGTCCACCGGCTCCGCCTCGACCGCCTCGGCGGCCGTCAGCGCCTGCACGACTTCGTGCCCCCGGCGCCGCAGCGCTGCGGAGAGGCCCGCCGACACGCGGAGGTCGTCTTCCACCAGGAGCACCCGCACGCACACCCTCCTCGACCTCGCGGAGGCCGCAGCCTTCCCGAATTCTTGCGAGTCTGTCGGATGTGAAGCAGCGGTGACCAGTGCAGATACAAGATCGTAACGACAGAATCATCTGGCCGAACGGGTCTGGCCGCCTCGGATCCGACCTCGGCGGGCCCGCCCGACGGCAGGGCCACGGACGCCGCTCCGGCACGACCCGCACCGGGACAGGCCGCACCGGGGCCTCACTGTCGGTAGCCCACCCCGGTGTCCGCCGTTTCCCCTGCGGCCCCTTTGCTCTGCTTCAACCCACGCATCGGTAACCCTCCGCAGTGGACGCGCCGTCGCCGTGGTGGCACCGTCGTCGGATCGGTGCAGCTCAGGTGCTATTGCGTGGGTTGAAGCAGAGCAAAGGCGGGGAGGTGGACCACTGGTGGCGGCCGGGCATCGTCACGCTCGGCGACGCTTACGCAACGCCACCACGCTGGTGGTACGCGACCGTCCCGGCACCGTTCGCCCCGGCACGCGAACGAGCCAGTGCCGACCGGGTGGGTCGACACTGGCTCGTCGAGGCGCAACGCCGTGTGGCGCGAGCGCTGTGGGGTGTGGGGTGTGGGTCAGCGCAGGCCGGCGGCGGCCAGCAGGTTGCCCTCCGGGACCACCGGGCGCGACCGGCCGTGCGCCATGAGCTGCGCGGCGCGCTCGGCGGCCACGTTCGGGGCCTGGGCGATGGCCGCCGCGTACGCCGAGCCGGTGCGGCTGGCGATGGCGGCCCAGCCGTACTGCTCGTGCACCATGGCGCGGGCGCGACGGGCCAGCGCCCGGGCGCGTTCCCGGTCGGAGAGCACCGCGTGCACGGCGTCGGTCAGCGCGTCCGGGTCGTGCGGCCGGAACGTCATGCCGGTGACGCCCGGTTCGACGATCTCGGCGAGTCCACCGGTCTCGGCGACCGCGAGCGGGGCACCGGCGGCGGCGCCCTCCAACGCCACCATGCCGAACGGCTCGTAGATGCTGGGCACCGCGAAGCAGTCCGAGGCGGCCATCACGGCCGGCAGGTCGGTGCCGCCGAGGAAGCCGGGCAGGCTGACCATGCCGCCCAGACCGAGCCGGTGCACGTCGGCCTCCAACTCGCCACGGTACGGCCCGTCGCCGACGATCACCGCGCGCAGCCCGGGGTGCCGCTCGCGCAGCTTGGGCAGCCCGGCGAGCAGGTGCTGCACGCCCTTCTCGTAGACCAGCCGCCCGGCGAAGGTGACCAGCGGGCCGTCCCCGGCGAACCGGGCCCGGGCCTGCGCCACCGCGCTGGCCGACACCCGCCAGCGATGCGGCTCCACGCCGTTCGGCACCACGTCGACGCGATCGGTCGGCACCCCGAACAGGGCGCTGACCTCCTCGCGCATGTATCCGGAGCAGACCACCACCCGGGTCGACTCGGTGCTGAGCCAGTGCTCGACGCCGTGGATGGTGCGGTTCATCTCCTCGGGCAGCCAGCCCTGGTGCCGGCCCGCCTCGGTGGCGTGGATGGTGCTGACCAGCGGCAGGTCCAGGTGGTCGCGCAGGGTCATCGCGGCGTGCGCGACCAGCCAGTCGTGCGCGTGGATGACGTCGTAGCCGCCGGAGGAGGCGGCGCGCAGCGCGGCCCGGGTCAGCGTGTGGTTGAACGCCATCGTCCAGGCGAGCAGGCTCTCGGTGGCCAGCGGGAAGGCCACCGGGTCCTCGGCGGCGCGGACGACCCGGACGCCGTCGACGTACTCCTCCAGCGGAGCGCCCTCGCAGTGACGTGTGACGACGGTGACCTCGTGGCCGGCGGCGACCAGGGCCACCGAGAGCGCGTGCACGTGCCGGCCCAGACCGCCCACGAGCACCGGCGGGAACTCCCACGACAGCATCAGGATGCGGTGGGTGCGCGGCGGGGTGGCCGGACCGGGCTGGGCCGGGATCTGGGGTCGCGAGGTGAGGGTGGGCCGGTGGATTCGGTCCGTGGCGGTGGCGGTACGCCCGCCGATCCGCAGGGTCGTCACAAGAGTCTCCGTCCGTGCAGCAGAGAACGCGCCGGCGTCGGTGGCGGCGGGGGAACAGCGTCGGGGGTGCGGGCACGCGAGAACTTGCCCGGTAACAAGGAAACGGCATGATGGCCGATAACGCACCTTGAGAACGGTCACAGTGACGGACGGCACCGCAAGGGTTCATCTCGCATCAGTCGGCTGGATACCGGGCATTCACCCGATCGGATGGATTGGTGGCGGACCGTGCGGGGCATTACCGCCGCGCGCACCGGCCCGGCTCCCCCGGACGGGTGCGCTTCCGGGCGCGGGCGCGCGCTCGTGACACGTGGCCGAAGGAGCGACATGCAGGTCTGGCCGGGCGAGCGGTATCCCCTCGGGGCCACGTACGACGGGATGGGCACCAACTTCGCGATCTTCTCCGAGGTGGCGGACAAGATCGAACTGTGCCTCTTCGACGAGTGGGACGTCGGACACGAGCGTCGGGTGGAACTGCGCGAGGTGGACGCGTACGTCTGGCACGCGTACATCCCGGGGATCGGACCCGGCCAGCGGTACGGCTACCGCGTGCACGGCCCGTACGAGCCCGCGAACGGGCTGCGGTGCAACCCGCACAAGCTGCTCATCGACCCGTACGCCAAGGCGATCGACGGGGACGTGCAGTGGGACCCGGCGGTCTACGACTACGAGCACGGCGACCCGGACCGGATGAACGTCACCGACTCGGCGCCGTTCATGCCCAAGTCCGTGGTGGTGAACCCGTACTTCGACTGGGGCAACGACGCCCCGCCCCGCATCCCGTACCACCACTCGGTGATCTACGAGGCGCACGTGCGCGGGCTGACCATGCGGCTGCCCGGCATCCCCGAGGAGTTGCGCGGCACGTACGCGGGCATCGCCTCGCCGCCGATGATCGAGCACCTGACCCGGCTCGGCATCACCGCCATCGAGCTGATGCCGGTGCACCAGTTCGTCAACGACCACCGCCTGGCCGACCTGGGGCTGCGCAACTACTGGGGCTACAACACCATCGGCTTCTTCGCCCCGCACCACGCGTACTCGGCCCTGGGGCACCTGGGTCAGCAGGTGCAGGAGTTCCGGGGCATGGTCAAGGCCCTGCACGCGGCCGGCATCGAGGTCATCCTCGACGTGGTCTACAACCACACCGCCGAGGGCAACCACCTCGGCCCGACGCTCAGCTTCAAGGGCGTCGACAATCCCAGCTACTACCGCCTGTCGGAGGAGAACCGGCAGTACTACGTCGACTACACCGGCACCGGCAACAGCCTCAACGTCCGCAGCCCGCACTCGCTGCAACTGATCATGGATTCGCTGCGGTACTGGGTCACCGAGATGCACGTGGACGGTTTCCGGTTCGACCTGGCCGCCACCCTGGCCCGCGAGTTCTACGAGGTCGACCGGCTCTCCACCTTCTTCGAGGTGGTGCAGCAGGACCCGGTGGTGAGCCGGGTCAAGCTGATCGCCGAGCCGTGGGACGTCGGCCCCGGCGGCTACCAGGTCGGCAACTTCCCGCCGCAGTGGACCGAGTGGAACGGCAAGTACCGCGACACCGTCCGCGACTTCTGGCGCGGCGAGCCGGCCACCCTCGCCGAGTTCGCCTCCCGGATCTCCGGCTCCGCCGACCTCTACCAGGACGACGGACGCCGCCCCTTCCACAGCATCAACTTCGTCACCTGCCACGACGGCTTCACCCTGGCCGACCTGGTCTCCTACAACGACAAGCACAACGAGGCCAACGGCGAGGAGAACCGCGACGGCGAGAGCCACAACCGCTCCTGGAACTGCGGCGTCGAGGGCGACACCGACGACCCGGGCGTACGCGCCCTGCGCGCCAAGCAGCAGCGCAACTTCATCGCCACCCTGCTGCTGTCCCAGGGCGTACCGATGATCGGCCACGGCGACGAGATGGGTCGCACCCAACGGGGCAACAACAACGCCTACTGCCAGGACAGCGAGATCGCCTGGATCGACTGGGACGCGATCGACACCGGCCTGCTCGACTTCACCCGCCGGCTGGTCGAGTTCCGGCGCCAGCACCAGGTGTTCCAGCGCCGCCGCTTCTTCACCGGCCTGCCGGTGCACGGTCGCGGGGTCGACGAGCCCCTGCCCGACCTGGCCTGGTACACCCCGGACGGGCGGGAGATGACCGGCGAGGACTGGGGCAACGACTTCGGCCGCTCGGTGGCTCTGTTCGTCAACGGCGAGGGCATCCGGGAACGCGGCCAGTACGGCCAGCGCCACCACGACGCCTCGTTCTGGCTCTGCTTCAACGCCCACGACGCGCCACTGGACTTCACCCCGCCGCCGGCCGAGTTCGGCCAGCGCTGGAAGCTCGTGATCAGCACCGCCGAACCCGACCAGGACAAGGGCACCACCGTGGAGACCGGCGATTCGGTCTGCGTACCGGACCGCTCGCTGGTGGTGCTGGAGAGGGTGGACTGACCATGACCGTGACCCCCGTCGGGGCGACCTACCGGGTGCAGGTGAGCCCGGGCTTCGACCTGGACGCCACCGCCGGCCTCGCCGACTATCTCGCCGACCTCGGCGTCACCCACCTCTACAGCGCGCCGCTGCTGGCCGCCGCGCCGGGCAGCGCGCACGGTTACGACGTCGTCGACCACCGCAGGGTCAACCCGGAACTCGGCGGCGAGCCCGCCCGGCAGCGCCTGCTGCGGGCCCTGCGCGCGGCCGGTCTCGGCCTGGTCGTGGACATCGTGCCCAACCACGCCGGAGTCGCCGTACCGGCCGCCAACCCGGCCTGGTGGGACGTGCTGCGCCGGGGACGCGACTCGGCGTACGCCCAGTGGTTCGACATCGACTGGACGCGCGACCGGCTGCTGCTGCCGGTGCTCGCCGACGACCCCGAGGCGCCGGCCGACCTCAAGATCGCCGACGGCGAGCTGCGGTACCACGAGCACCGCTTCCCGATCGCCGACGGCACCGGCGACGGCAGCCCCCGCGAGGTGCACGACCGGCAGCACTACGAGCTGGTCTCCTGGCGACGCGGGGACGCCGAGCTGACGTACCGCCGGTTCTTCTCGATCGCCTCCCTGGCCGGGCTGCGGGTGGAGGACCCGGAGGTGTTCGCCGCCACCCACGAGCTGATCCTGGCCTGGGTGGCGGCCGGTGAGGTCGACGGCATCCGGGTCGACCACCCCGACGGGCTGCGCGACCCCGGCGGCTACCTGGCCCGGCTGCGCGAGGCCGCCCCCGACGCGTGGCTGGTGGTGGAGAAGATCCTGGAGTACGGCGAGGAACTGCCCTCCTGGCCGGTGGAGGGCACCACCGGCTACGACGCCCTCAACGCCGTCGGTGGGCTCTTCGTCGACAGCGACGCCGAGGCCGACTTCACCGCCCTGGACACCCGGCTGGTCGGGCGGGCCACCTCCTGGGCCGACCTGACCCACGACACGAAGCTCGGTGCCGCCACCCGACTGCTCGCCACCGAGCTGGCGCGACTCGCCGCACTCGCCCCCGACGTGGAGCCGGACGCGGCCCGCGCCGCCCTGGCCGAACTGGCCGCCGCGTTCCCGGTCTACCGGGGCTACCCGCCCGACGGGGCACGGCACCTCGCCAACGCCCGCGCCGAGGCCGGCCGCCGTCGCAGCGACCTGACCGGCGCACTGGACGCGGTCACCCGGCGGCTGCGTGACCCCGACGACGAGCTGGCCCGCCGCTTCCCCCAGTTCACCGGCGCGGTGATGGCCAAGGGCGTCGAGGACACCGCCTACTACCGGTGGACCCGGTTCGTCGCGCTCAACGAGGTCGGCGGCAGCCCCGCCCACTTCGGCACCCTGCCCGGCCGGTTCCACCGCTTCGCCGCCGCCCGGCACGACCGCTGGCCGGCGAGCATGACCACGCTCTCGACCCACGACACCAAACGCGGCGAGGACGTCCGCGCCCGCCTGGCCGTCCTCGCCGAACTGCCGCGCCGCTGGGCCGAGCAGGTCACCGCCTGGACCTCCGCCGTGCCGCTCCCCGACGCCGCCCTGGCCCACCTGCTCTGGCAGACCGTCGTCGGCGCCTGGCCGATCGCGCGGGAGCGGATGCACGCGTACGCCGAGAAGGCCGCCCGGGAGGCCGCCGCCTCGACCGGTTGGACCGACCCCGACCCGGCCTTCGAGCAGGCGATGCACGCCCTGGTCGACGCCATGTACGACGACCCTGCGGTGCACGCCTCGATCGCCGCGTTCGCCGCCGAGATCACCCCGCCCGGCTGGTCCAACTCGCTCGGGCAGAAGCTGGTGCAGCTCGCCATGCCCGGCGTGCCCGACACCTACCAGGGCACCGAGCTGTGGGACGACTCCCTCGTCGACCCCGACAACCGCCGCCCGGTCGACTTCGCCGTACGCCGGGACCTGCTGGCCCGGCTCGATGCCGGCTGGCAGCCGGCGGTGGACGAGACCGGCGCGGCCAAGCTGCTCGTGGTGTCCCGGACCCTGCGGCTGCGTCGCGACCGCCCGGAGCTGTTCGGCGACTACCAGCCGGTCGTCGTGCACGGCCCGGCCGCCCGGCACGCGGTCGCCTTCGATCGGGGCGGTGCGCTCGCCGTCGCCACCCGGCTGCCGTTGCGCCTGGCGGCGGGCGGCGGCTGGCGCGACACCACCCTGTCATTACCCGTTAAAGAGATGTCGTGCCAGTTCACCGGGCAGGTCTACAGTGACGGTGAGGCCCGTCTGGCCGACCTGCTCGCCACCTATCCCGTCGCGCTGCTCGCCCCCCTCGATGGCTCCGGGAAGGCGTCATGACCGAGTTCACCGTCTGGGCACCGGAGGCGTCCCGGGTCCGGTTGCGCCTGGCCGGCGCCGCCGACCACGAGATGCGCGCCTCCCGGGGCGGCTGGTGGCGGGTCGAGGTGCCCGACGCCGGCGACGACTACCAGTTCCTGCTCGACGACGACGACCAGGCGCTGCCCGACCCTCGCTCGCGGTGGCAGCCCGACGGCGTGCACGGCCCGAGCCGCCGCTACGACCACGCGGCGTTCGACTGGACCGACGGTGGCTGGACCGGTCGCCAACTGCCCGGCAGCGTCCTCTACGAACTGCACGTCGGCACCTTCACCCCGGAAGGCACCTTCGACGCCGCGATCGGCCGACTCGACCACCTCGTCGACCTCGGCGTCGACATGATCGAGCTGCTGCCGGTCAACGCCTTCAACGGCGAACACAACTGGGGGTACGACGGCGCCTGCTGGTTCGCCCCGCACGAACCGTACGGCGGCCCCGACGGCCTGAAACGGCTCGTCGACGCCGCCCACGCCAAGGGTCTGGGGGTGATCCTCGACGTCGTCTACAACCATTTCGGGCCCTCCGGGGCCTACGCGCCGATGTTCGCGCCCTACCTCAGCGAGCGGGACACCCCCTGGGGCCAGGCGGTCAACCTGGACGGCCCGCACTCCGACGGCGTACGCCGCTTCATCACCGACAGCATCCTGATGTGGCTGCGCGACTACCACGTCGACGGTCTGCGTCTGGACGCCGTGCACGCGATGCCCGACTCCCGCGCGGTGCACCTGCTGGAGGAGATCGCCGTCGAGGTCGAGTCGCTCTCGGTGCACCTGGGCCGCCCGCTCTCCCTGATCGCCGAGTCCGACCTCAACGACCCCCGACTGATCAGCCCCCGCGAGGCCGGCGGCTACGGCCTGCACGCCCAGTGGAACGACGACGCCCACCACGCCCTGCACACCCTGCTCACCGGCGAACGGCAGGGCTACTACGGCGACTTCGGCACCATGGAGTGCCTCGCCGAGGTGCTCACCGGTGCCTTCTTCCACACCGGCACCTGGTCCACCTTCCGCCACCGCCAGCACGGCCGCCCGGTCGACCCGCGTACCCCCGGCCACCGCTTCGTCGCGTACCTCCAGAACCACGACCAGATCGGCAACCGCGCGCTTGGCGACCGCCTCTCGGCGACGCTCTCCCCGGCACTGCTGCGCGTCGGCGCGACGCTCCTGATGACCGCACCCTTCACGCCGATGCTGTTCATGGGGGAGGAGTGGGCGGCGTCGACGCCCTGGCAGTACTTCACGTCGCACCCGGAGCCCGAACTGGCCACCGCCGTGGTGACCGGCCGCCGCAGCGAGTTCGCCGCCCACGGCTGGCCGCCCGGCGACGTGCCCGACCCGCAGGACCGGCAGACCTTCGTCCGCTCCCGGCTGGACTGGGCCGAGCTGGACAAACCCGAACACCGCCAGATGTACGAGTTCCACCGCCGACTGATCGCGCTGCGCAAGTCCCGCCCCGAACTGTCCGACCCGCACCTGTTCGCCATCGACGTCCGTCACGGCGACCGGTTCCTGGTGATGCGGCGTGGCGGCTGCCTGGTGGCCGCGAACCTCGCGGACAAGCCGCAGCGCGTGACGCTGCCCGGGGTGGCCCGCCGGGTACTGCTGGCCACCGGGGAGGGCGTCACCGTGCAACGCGACCGCATCGAGCTACCGGCGGAGACGGCAGCGATCGTGGCACTCTGACCGGCCGGTCGTCCTCGCCCACGGGGGTCTGTCGCCGACTACCAGAAGCGCCACCGGGCGGGATCCTCGTGGCCCTCCACCAGCCGGATCGAGGCCGCCAGCTTCAGCGCGTCGTCCCGGTCCCCCATCACGGCAGACGCGTACGGCTCGATCCACACCTCCGCCACGCAGTCGGCGCATCGACCGGGCAGTTGCGCCACCCGGTAGATACCCATGGTGCCCGCCTTTCTCCGACTCTCAGACACCGTGGCGGACCGGCCTGCCACGGTGACTCGGTCGAGGTGCCTGGCGCGGGCCAGCTTCTCCGTGCTGACCCCGACCCGAACCACAGGCCGCGAATCCGGCTGGTCCTCCTCGACCTGCCCCACCAGGTAGTCGGCGGAGTACGAGATGTGTCCGTCCGCCTTCCAGTACAGCCGCGTCTTTTCGAGCACGGCGCCGTCGGGCAGGCCCTTCACCCGGATCGGCAGGACCCGTGGCGTGGCTTCCAGGCGAACGCCCTCGGCCACCCGACGCGCGATCTCATCCCGGCGGTCCTCCGCGCTCTTCGCGTACAGCATCATGTGCATCCACGCGTCCGGTGCGTACTCCCAGGTCAGCACCCGGCTGGAGTCGAAGGTGGCCTGGAAGGCGGGACGTCCGTGCACCTGGAGGCGTTCGCCACGAACGGGCACCTCGCCCGAGTCCTCGTCGTACGGAACGACACTGCGGATATCGACACCCCGCGCTGCCATCCGGAGCTCGATCGACCAGTCGGGGTCGAATGAGGAAGCGTCTTCCTCCTCGGTGCTCGGCGCGTCGTCGAATGATCCGTGGATGTCGAGGCGATGAAACTCTGGCCCGGTGGTGTATTCGGCTGTTTCCACGGGGCCGGGCAGATAGCCGAGGCGCATGATCTGCTGACTCGGGTCGAATCGCACGGGTGCCGACGTGACGATGTCGTCCGTGTTCAACGCCCGTCCGGTGACCCACGCGCTCAGACTCGCCACCACCGCCACCACGACCGTCACGGTCACCAGGATCAGGACCCGACCTTTGGTGCTCGCCATGGAACATCCTCCCCGATGCGGCGCGGTGCGGCGGCGCGGTGTTGGAGTTTCCGACTACCAGGTGCGCCACTTCGCGGGATCCTCGTGGCCCTCCACCAGCCGGATCGAGGCCGCCAGCAGCAGTGCGGCCTTCTTGTCCCGCACCGCCGTGGCGCCGGCGCTTCGCTTGGGTATGTCCAGCTCCGCGACGCACTGGGCACACCCACCGGGGAGTTGACCCACCCGGTAGGTCCCTGCGCTGCTCTTCCTGCTGAAGACGTCTGCGGTGGCGGCCCGGCCCGACACGGTCACGGCTTCGGTGCCGCTGTCCAGGCTCTCGGTGGTGAGACCCACCGTGAAGTCGGGATCGATGAAGCCTCCGTGGTCCTTCTGCTCCAGCAGGTACCCGGCGGAGGACCGAACAGGTCCGTCTTCGGACCATTCCAGGACCGCACTGCCGAGTACGGCGCCTTCGGGCAACCCCGCCGTCTCGAACGGCAGGGCGAGCGGTCTCGTCTCCCAACGAATGCCCTCGGCGACCTGACGAGCGAGCGCGAGCTCAGCGCTCCGGTCGACACCGTGCACCGTTATCCGGATCCATGAATACCGCACGTACTCCCAGGACAGCACCTGACCCTCGTTGGTGAAGGCGGGACGCCCGCGCACCGGCGCGATCTCATCGCCCGGTAACGTCCATCCGGCCTCTTCGTCGTACTCCCGGTCCCAACGGTGCGCGTCGACGTCCTGTGCCGCCATCCTGACCTCGACCCGCCAGCTCCGGTCGACGGGCTTTGGGGGGTCTCCCGACTGCCAGTTCCAGTCGCTGGGCGGCTGCCCGCTCACCATGATGCTCTGCATTCCGGGCTCGGTCTCGTATCTCGCCCAGCGGACGGTGCCAGGCAGAAAAGTGAGGTGGATCAGTTGCTGGCCGGGGTCGAATCTGAAGGGAACCGATGTGGGTAGGCCGTGGGAGATGTCGTCCGTCTGCGAAACCCGTCGGGTGGCCCAGACGGTCAGGCCCGCCACCACCGCGACCAGGGTCGTCACGGTCACCAGGATCAGGGCCCGGCGGTGGGTGCCGCGCCTGTCGACCCGGGGCATCTCGGCGGCGGAGGCAGGAGGCAGCTTCCCCGGTTCGTTCGCGTCACTCGCCACGGACGTCCTCCCGGGTCGGTGCGCCGTGCGGCGGCGCGACCCGGGGAGTCTATGACCTGTCCCGTCCCGGCTGCTGTCCCTTAGCTCGACCAGGGTCCCTGTTGATGCCGCACTCACCGATGCCGCACCGGCGTCCACCATCACCGTGGCAGTGCAGCTGTTTCCAGCCCGGCGTGTCGAACAGCTACGCTGCCGCGATCACGGCCGCCGAACCCAGTTGCCGCAATCGGGCACCTGAGGTGTGGACTTGGCGCGCCTGGCAACCATGGTCGGCCTCACGCCTTCGACCGTCCGGCGTGGCGGACCTTCGTTCTCGACTTTCGCGACGGTGCTGCCGACGCCTTGGACAGGTGATCAGGTAAGGGTGAATCGTGGTCGGGCGCCCATTCGACCACTGTGGACCGGGTGTGGTCTGCTCCATCGATGAACTTGCGCGGCTGCTCCATGCTGAGGTGTAGGGGAGCCGGGGCGGGTGATCATCGGGGAGTGGCACGTCCAGGTGGTCGGCGTGGAAGCGGTGGGCTCGCAGGATGGTGATTCCCCTGATGGTGACCCTGGCCGTCGGATTGATCGGGTTGTCACTGCTGGCCATGACGTGGCTGGTGGACCTGCCCGTGCAGTGGAGCCATCTCTCCGACATGGGTCAGGCGTACGGCGGCACGTCGGCGGTCCTCTCCGGGCTCGCCCTGGCCAGCGTGTCGGCCTCCCTGCTTATGCAGAGCAGCTTGAATCGGATCAGCCAGCTCCATTCGATCCGGCAGCGGCAGTTCGACATCGTCAAGCTGGCTCTCGACAATCCCAGGTACCTCTATGTCGACGGCTCCGCCGCGATCTCCGACCCGGGCAACCACCTGAAGGTGTATGCCAACCTGTTCGTCAGCCACTGGGCGATGGTGTGGGATCTCGCAGAGATGCGGGAGGACACGCTGCACGTCGTGGCGAGTCGGCTGTTCGAGTCGGCGGTGGCGCGCGAGTGGTGGAAGGTCAATGGTGATCCGCTGCCGATTCCGCCGCAGCCGACGTCTTCGAGCGGCAGTCGTAGTCGCACCCTCGTGATCGGTGTCGCTGCCGGCATCGGTATCGGGATCCTGCTGCCCTCCGCGACGCGTAGACGCAGGGTGATGTGCCTGGTCGGCTCTCGTTCGTGAACTGGCCGCAGGTCACGCCGTCACACGGTTGACCGCTGCAAAGGTGGGGTCGCTGGAAGGTAGATCGGCCTGCGCTGGGAGCGGGCGTGGAGGGCGGCGCTGACTCGGTGGGCCACGGTGGTGGGGAGGAGCTTCTCGGCTTCGTCGGGCGGGAAGAAGGCGGCCTCGGTAAGTTCGTCCGCTGGCAGATCGAGACGCTCGGTGCCGGTGAGCGTGCCGCAGTCGAAGGTGAAGTGGACCAGGGAGCGCAGGCGCGGGCCCTCGGGCGGTGCCCAGTCCAGCACGAGCAGGTCGCCGACGGGCAGCGTGAGGCCCAACTCCTCGTGGACCTCGCGGGCGCACGCGTGGTGCGGCGCCTCGTCGGCCTCCACGCCGCCGCCCGGGAACGCCCAGTGGTCGCGGTAGCGGGGCTTGACCAGCAGTACGTCGCCGGCCGGGTCGGTGATCAGGGCACCGGCCGAGGCGTGGAAGGTCGGCAGGTTGGCGTACCAGACGGAAGGCTCGGTCCACGTCACGAACCGAAGGTAGCGGCCCGGATGTCGACGGTGCGGTCCCACGCCGAGGTCGATCGGTGCCGCTGATCCGTCTGCGCCGTCAGCTCGAAAGGGGCCGGGGAGCACACTTCGAGGCGCGAGCGGAGGCGCGCACCTGCCGTGGGGCGCGAGCTGGGACGCCGACGAGCCCGTCAGGCGCGAGCGGGGCCACGTGCGGCGCGGCGAGGCACGAGCGTGGCCGGGTGCCACCCGGTGGCGGACGGGTCGGTGGTCGGCGCGTACTCCTGGCGGGAATGCGTGGCGACGGGCCGCACCGGCCGGCGTCGCGCCTGGCGGTGCGGCCGTGCCGTCGTTCTTTCAGCGGCGCGTCGCGAAGACCACGCCGGCCAGGCAGAGCGTGCCGCCCAGCAGGGCGAGCGGCGCGGGTACCTCACCCAGCAGCGTCCAGGAGAGCAGGACCGTCACCGGCGGGACCAGGTAGGTCGCGGCGGTGGTGCGGCCCGCGGTCCAGCGGGACAGGACGTAACCCCAGGTGAGGAAGCCGATCGCGGTCGGGAACACGCCGAGGAACAGCACGCCCAGGGTCGCCGGGAGCGGCGCCGCGGCGAACTCCGCGAGCAGCGTGGGCGCGAACGGCAGCAGAGCCGCCGTCCCTGCCAGCGCGCCGAGCCAGGTCATCGTCACCGCGTCCACCCGCGCCAGGAGACGCTTCTGGAGCAGTACGCCGAAGGCGTACAGCAGGGCGGAGAGCACCGCCAGCGCGACGCCCACCGGGTCGGCGTGCCCGGTGAAGCCGCCGACCGCGATCAGGGCCACGCCCGCGAAGGCGATCGTCACCCCGACGCCGAGGCGGCCGGTGAGCCGCTCGCCGAGTACGAGTGTCGCGGCGATCGCGACGAGGATGGGCGCGACCGCCACCAGCAGCGCGGCTGTCCCGGCGTCGACGAGTCGTTCGGCGGCGTTGAGCGCCACGTTGTACCCGCCGAACCAGGCCACGCCCCAGAGCGCGATCAGCCCCAGCGTGCCGCCCCGGGGGACGGCGACCCGGCGGGGGACCGTCGCTTCGGTGTGCCGGACCCGGAACCGCCGGGTGACGGCGACGAACAGGGTCAGCGCGGCGGACGCCGCCACCATGCGGCCCAGCGCCATCGCGCCTGGCGAGTAGTCGTGCCCGGCGAAGCGGATGCCGACGAACGCCGAGGCCCAGAGCACGACCGTGGTCCCGGCGGCTACCACGATCGGCCAGGACCGGCGCGGTGCCGCAGGCCGGGGGTACGACGCGCCACGGGAGTCGTCGGCGGCGGCCCTGGCGGGAGCTTCGGTGAGCGTCATGGACCGATTCTCGAATGCTCGACGATTCAGCACCAGCGACTCTTTCTTCACGACAGTTAAGTTTTGCTTTACGGTTGTGAGGTGCTCGACGTCCACCGCCTCCGGGTCTTCCGTTCCGTCGTCGCCTCCGGCTCCGTCCAGGCTGCCGCCGCCAACCTCGGCTACACCCCCTCCGCCGTCAGTCAGCACCTCACCGCGCTGCAACGCGAGACCGGGCTCACTCTCCTCGCCCGCGCCGGCCGGGGCTTGCGGCCCACCTCCGCCGGCCATGCCCTCGCCGCCGAGGCGGACCGGGTGCTCGCTCGGGTCGGCGCGGCCGAGTCGCTGATCGCCGACCTGCGTACCGGTCGCACCGGCTCGCTCTCCATCGCGTACTTCGCGTCGGTGGGCGAGGCGTGGATGCCGCTGGTGGTACGCCGCATCCTCGCCGACCTGCCCGGCGTCCGGATCGACCTGCAACTCCGGGAGCACATCCCGGACAGTCGGGAGGAACGCGCCGACGTCCAGGTGGTCGTGGCGGACCCCGGCTTCGATCCCGGTGCGGGCTTCACCGCCCAGCACATCGTCGACGACCCGTACGTGGCCGTGCTGCCCGCCGGGCACCGCCTCGCCGGCCACGACGAGGTGGACCTCGCCGAACTCGCCGAGGAACGATGGGTCGACAACGACTTCGCCCGAGGCTGGTGCCGCGCCAAACTCCTCGAAGCCTGCACCGCCGCCGGATTCAGCCCGGCGTTCCGGGTCGAGGCGCACGACTACCGGACGGCGCTCGCCTTCGTCGCGGCCGGCATCGGCCTCACGGTGCTGCCCGCGCTCGGCGCCGCACACCTGCCGGACGGTGTGACTCCGATCCGGGTGGTCCGCCCGACACCGGTCCGCTCGATCCACGTGGTGGTGCACGACGCCGTCGAACACACTCCCGCCGTACGCACCACGATCGCCGCCCTCCGCGAAGCAGCCGGCACCCGGATGTAAGGAGGGGACCCCTGCTATGCACGAGGCGTTAGCAGGGGGCCCTTCCTTGCACCGCCAACTTGCATGGGTATGCGGGGTGGTGCATACTCTTCCTTGTGTCCAAGGTTCTTACCTCCCTGCCCACGGGTGAACGTGTCGGCATCGCCTTCTCCGGCGGCCTCGACACCTCGGTCGCGGTCGCGTGGATGCGCGACAAGGGCGCGGTGCCCTGCGCCTACACCGCCGACATCGGCCAGTACGACGAGCCCGACATCGCCTCGGTGCCCGGTCGCGCGCTCCACTACGGCGCCGAGCTGGCCCGCCTGGTGGACTGCCGCGCCGCCCTGGTCGAGGAGGGGCTGGCAGCGTTGACCTGCGGCGCCTTCCACATCCGCTCGGGCGGGCGGGCGTACTTCAACACCACGCCGTTGGGGCGCGCGGTCACCGGGACGCTGCTGGTGCGCGCGATGGTCGCCGACGACGTGCAGATCTGGGGCGACGGGTCGACCTTCAAGGGCAACGACATCGAGCGCTTCTACCGGTACGGCCTGCTGGCCAACCCGCAGCTGCGGATCTACAAGCCGTGGCTGGACAGCAGCTTCGTCACCGAGCTGGGCGGCCGCAAGGAGATGTCCGAGTGGCTGCAGGAGCGCAGCCTGCCCTACCGGGACAGCACCGAGAAGGCGTACTCCACGGACGCCAACATCTGGGGCGCCACGCACGAGGCGAAGACGCTCGAACACCTGGACACCGGCATCGAGACGGTCAATCCGATCATGGGTGTGCGGTTCTGGGACCCGACGGTGGAGATCCCCGCCGAGGACGTGACGATCGGGTTCGACCAGGGCCGCCCGGTCACGATCAACGGCAAGGAGTTCGGCAGCGCGGTGGACCTGGTGCTGGAGGCCAACGCCATCGGCGGCCGGCACGGCATGGGCATGTCCGACCAGATCGAGAACCGGATCATCGAGGCCAAGAGCCGGGGCATCTACGAGGCCCCCGGCATGGCGCTGCTGCACGCCGCCTACGAGCGGCTGGTCAACGCCATCCACAACGAGGACACCCTGGCGAACTACCACAACGAGGGTCGTCGTCTCGGTCGCCTGATGTACGAGGGTCGCTGGCTGGACCCGCAGGCGCTGATGTTGCGCGAGTCGCTGCAACGGTGGGTCGGCACGGCGGTCAGCGGCGAGGTGACGCTGCGACTGCGGCGGGGCGAGGACTACTCGATCCTGGACACCACCGGCCCGGCCTTCAGCTACCACCCGGACAAGCTGTCCATGGAGCGTACCGAGGACTCGGCGTTCGGTCCGGCGGACCGCATCGGCCAGCTCACCATGCGCAACCTGGACATCGCCGACTCCCGGGCCAAGCTGGAGCAGTACGCGAACCTGGGCATGGTCGGCGGCGCGCCGCAGCGGGTGCTCGGTGCCGCGCAGGCCGCCTCCACCGGGCTCATCGGGGCGATGCCGGAGGGTGGCGCGGAGGCGATCGCCTCCCGGGGTGTCTCCTCGACCGAGGACGCGGCCCTCGACCGTGCCGCCATGGAGTTCGGCGTCGACTGACCGCCGGGGCTCCGACCAGGCTCATCCGCCCGCCGTCGACGGTCACCCACCGTCGACGGCGGGCGGTGCCGTCTCCGGCGCGAGGATCCGCGACCGGTACGCTGGCCGCCCCCGGGTGTCCCGTACGTCCGACGCCTCCGGGTGTCCCGAAGGAGGTGGCCGTGCCCGCAGTGCTCCGACCCTGGCTGGCGGTCGCCGTGGCGAGCGCCGTCGCGGTCCTCGCCTGGGCCGGCTTCTGGTATCTGGCCGTGCCGCGCGTCGACGTGTGCCCGGCGGTCCACCCCGCGCCGGCCGGTTGCCGGGTCGACGAACGGATCTCCACCGCGTGGGCCTGGACGATCATCGTGGCGCTGCTCTATGCGGCCACCGTCGTCGCCCAGGTGCGTCCGAGTGCGCAGCGCCGCCAGGCGGTCCTGCTGGGCACCGTGGCGCTCGGTGTCTCGGCCGTATACGGCCTCTGGAAGGTGTGGCAGGCGGGCGGCTGAACCCGGGCGGCGCGCGGTCATCGATCGATGGCCGATCGACCGAAGTGACCTTCCTCGCGGATCCGTTCTACTGTGCGTAGTCGGCTGGTCGCCCATCGTCCACGGGGTGTGTGGATGGCGTGGACCGGTCACCGCTCTCCCGAGGAGGACCCGTTGAGGTTGCCGACCCGTCTGTCCGCCGCCGTGACCACGACCGTGCTGGTCGCGTCCGCGCTGACCGTCCTGCCCGCCTCCGCCGCCTACGCCACCCCGCTCACCTACCGCGCCGTCGACCTGGGCACCCTGGGTGGCACCGCCAGCGCCGCCACCGCGACCAACGACCGGGGCACGGTCGTCGGCTGGAGCCTGACGGCCGGCGGCGCCCGGCACGCGTTCGTGTGGCGCGGCGGGGTGATGACCGACCTCGGCGTGTTACCGGGGCACCTGGAGTCCACCGCCGTCGACGTCAACGAACGCGGCGACGTGGTCGGCACCTCGACCGGGCCGGACTGGATCACCCGGGCGGTGCTCTGGAGCGACGGTCAGACGATCGACCTGGGCACCCTCGGCGGCGACTACAGCGAGGCGATCGCCGTCAACGACCGGGGGCAGGTGCTCGGGCTGAGCAACCCGCCCACCGACATCCCGCACCGCTTCCTGTGGCAGGACGGCGTCTTCACCGACCTGGGGCGGCAGGACTTCTACGAGACGACCGACGGGCTCAACAACCGGGGCGACGTGGTGGGCACGTTCAACGTCCCGCCGTACGACTACCCGTGCACCTGCGTGGGCGGCCGGCTGCGCGACGGCGTCCTCACCCAGATCGGTCACCACGCGATGGCGATCAACAACCTGGGCCACGTGGTCGGCTCGGGCGGTGGCCGGGCCTTCCACTGGCGCGCCGGGGTACTGACCGACCTGGGCACGCTGGGCGGCCCGAGGAGTTGGGCGACCGACGTGAACGACCTGGGCGTGGTCCTCGGAATCAGCGAGACCCCCTCGTACGGTCAGCGACCGGTGCTGTGGTGGGCCGGTCGCACCGTCGACCTGTTCACGCGGGGGCTCGGTACCGCCGACCAGGTGAACGACCTGGACATCCGGGGTCGGCTGGTGGGCAGCCGCGAAGGGCGCGCCACGCTGTTCCGGTAGCGGCCGGCTCGGCGTTTACGCGGTCGACACCAGCACCGGACGCACGGTGGCGGTGATCTCCGGCCGGGGCGAGAAGGACGCCGAGTCCGACGACGTCCTTCTCGCTCGGGCGACCGCGCTGACCCTGGCTGCCCTGCGCTGAACCGGGCTCACGGCACGGCGGCACCGCTGAAGTCGAAGTGCGCGGTCAACGGGGTGCCGCGTACCCGCAGGGGTTGGGCGCCGCCGATCTGCGCGGCGTTCGGATACCACCGGCTCGGCGTGTACGCGCAGTCGCAGCGCAGCACCACCGACTGCCCCGGCAGCAGCCGCAGCGTGTATTCGGATCCCGCGTCCGCCACGCCCACGACGTCACCGGTGCGGGAATGGAACGCGATCACCTGCGCGTAGTAGGAGATGTCCGGGGCGGTGACGGTGCCGCTGAGCACCGTGCCGGGAGTGAGCGTCTGGTCGAGGGTGGCGGTCCGGCCGGCGCGGACCCGGACCGTGCGGGCCTCGCGCCAGTCGGCGGTGCCGCCGGACCACTGGCTGGCCATGTGGTTCGCAGTGAAGTACAACGGCCAGTGGTACGGCCCGAGGCCGGTCAGCGTGTATCGACCGTTCTCGTCGTTGATGGCGCCGGGGCTGCCGTATTTGGGGTGCGCGACGAACGGCATCACCGAGACACTCGCGTAGTAGAGCAGCGGCGTGCCGTCCGGCTGGGACAGTTGGCCGGTCACGGCACCCGGTGGGTCGAAGCGGACCTTCGGCGCGGTGATCGTCCGGCCGGCCCGCACGGTGACGACCGTTGCCTTCTCCCGCTGTCCGGTGCCGCCGTGCGCGCCGACCCACTGGAGTCCGTGGCGGGGTTCGTAGGGGATGGCCAGCAGCCGGTAGCGGCCGGGTGGCACGGCGGTGACGACCACCGCGCCGCCCTCGATCCCGGTGCAGCCGGCGTGCCGCCCGATCTGTTCCTCGCCGATGGCGACGACGGTGAGCGGGTCGCGGTCGACCGGGACCAGTGTCAGGCAGCCGCGGGCGTCGGCACCGGTGGCGGCGTCCCGCATCGTGGTCCGTAGCTCGCCGGTGGTGGCGGTTCCGGTGCGCGGGCCGGCGGCGGCGGGCAGGGGCTGGAGGGCGCCGCCGACGAGGGCGAGCGCGAGGAGGGGTACGACGAGGCGGGTGACGGAGTGTCGGTGTGACGGAGGCATCGGCGGATCCTCTCGACCCGGCGGAAGGACGTCGCACCTACGGTAATGCCCGTGCCCTTCTGATCACTCTCTGTGTCAGGAGGCTGTCAGGGGATCGGCCACTCGTGGACCGGGCGGTTGCTGTGCATCAGTTCCACGTAGTGCCGCAGCACCTCGCGCAGCGCGTCCGGCCGGTCGAGCTGGTCGGTCGACTCCAGCCGGTGCAGCGTGGCGACCTGCCAGCTCGCGCCGTTACGGCCGGTGAGGCAGCGCTGCTCGATGACGCCGAGCAGGCGGTCCCGCTCGTCCGGGTCGACGCCCCAGTGGTCCAGGCCCTGCTGGGCCAGCGGGAGCAGGCGACGCAGCACCAGCTCGGTGACGGGCAGGTAGCCCAGGCCGGGCCAGAAGACGCGCGCGTCGATGCCGTGCCGGGCGCAGGTGTTGAAGTTCTCCTCGGCGGCGCTGAACGACATCTGCGACCACAGTGGCCGGTCCGCCTCGGCGAGTGCCCGGACGAGTCCGAAGTAGAAGGCGCCGTTGGCGACGGTGTCCAGCACGGTCGGCCCGGCCGGCAGCACCCGGTTCTCCACCCGCAGGTGCGGGCGACCCCGGTGCACGTCGTAGACGGGTCGGTTCCAGCGGTAGATCGTGCCGTTGTGCAACCGCAGCTCGGCCAGGTTCGGTACGCCACCGGCGGCCAGCGTCTCGGACGGGTCCTCGTCGTCGCAGACCGGGAGCAGGGCCGGGAAGTAGCGCACGTTCTCCTCGAACAGGTCGAAGACCGAGGTGATCCAGCGTTCCCCGAACCACACCCGGGGCCGTACGCCCTGCGACTTGATCTCCTCGGGGCGGGTGTCGGTGGCCTGCTGGAACAGCGGGATGCGGGTCTCCCGCCACAGTTCCCGGCCGAAGAACAGCGGCGAGTTCGCGCCGAGCGCCACCTGGATCCCGGCGATGGCCTGGGCGGCGTTCCAGTAGTCGGCGAACTGCGCCGAGGAGACCTGGAGGTGGAACTGGGTGCTGGTGCAGGCGGCCTCGGGGGTGATGGTGTCGGCGGTCACCGACAGCCGTTCCACGCCGTTGACCGAGATCTGTAGGTCCTCGCCCCGGGCGGCGAAGATCTGCTCGTTGAGCAACGCGTAGCGGGGATTGGGCGACAGCGTCGCGGCGGTCAGGTGCTCGGGGCGTACGGTCGGCAGGATGCCGATCATCACCAGCCGGGCGTCGACCGTCCGGGCCTGCTGGTCGGCGGCGTTCAGGCTGGCCCGTACGCTCTGCTCGAACTCGGCCAGGCCGGTGCCGGTCAGCCGCCGGGGCGCCACGTTGATCTCGACGTTGAACTGCCCGAGCTCCGTCTGGAAACTCGGGTCGGCCACCGCACGCAACACGTCGGTGTTGCGCATGGTGGGCATGGAGTCCTCGTCCACCAGGTTCAGCTCGATCTCCAGGCCGGTCATCGGCCGGTCGACGTCGAACCGGGACTCCCGCAGCATCTCGGCGAAGACGTCGAGACAGCGCCGCACCTTGTCCCGGTAGCGAGCCCGATCCTGGCGACTGAAGGTCTGCGCGCCGACTTCCTCGCCCATGGTCACCACCCTGTCACCCCTGGTACCCCCGACGTGGCACGTCCATGCCTCCGGGCAGAAGCCCCGACCACGTGCGTTTCACGGATCCGGCGGCACATACCATGGCTGACGTGCGCGAAAAGGTGACCCGGCTGTTCGTGGTGGCGGCGATCGCGGAGGCGATCTCCTGGGCCGGCCTGTTGGCCGGGATGGCGGCGAAGTACGGCCCGCCCGACAACGAGCTGGGGGTCAAGGTGTTCGGCCCGATCCACGGTGCGCTCTTCGTGGTGTACGGGCTGCTGGTGCTGGCTGTGGCCCGAGTCAACCGGTGGAGCCTGACGGCCACGGTGGTGGCGCTGGCCTGCGCGGTGCCGCCGTTCGCCACCATCGTCTTCGAGCGTTGGGCCCGCCGACGCGGCATGCTCGACACCACGTCCGCGCCGCAGCGGGAGCCCGCCCCGGTCGGCTGACCCTCAGGTGAGGGCGGTGCAGGCGGCCAGCCCGGCCAGGAGCAGCAGACCCAGCGTGGCCTGGAGCAGCAGCGGTGGGCCGAGGTGTGACCACATGGTGGCGGTACGCGGCCGTAGCAGTTGACCGGTGGTCAGGTTGACGATCCGTTCGATCTTCGGCGCCAGATCCGGGTCGCCCTGGTCGCGCAGGGTGAGCTGGACGTGGTCGGCCGGGTGCAGCGCGCTCTGCGGCAGGTGTCCGTGCAGCTCCACCTCGTACAGTTTGCCGTTCGAGTCGCGCAGACGGACCGGCGTGACGAGGTACTCCGGTCCCTTCTTCAGCTCCTTGAACGTGCGGCGGCCGGTGCCGGAACCGGCGCTGAGCGCGGCCCGCACCAGTTTGGCGAGCAGGCCGATCACCCCGGCGGCGGCCACCACCACCATCAGCACCGGCTGCCCCACGCGTACCTCCCGGGGGTAACCGTCCATCAGCCGCACGATCTGCGCGGTGAGGATCCGACCGGTCGGATGCAGGCTGCGCCGCGAGTACGACGTCGTGTCCATGTCCACCACCCAGAGTCCGCTTTTGCTCACAGATCGTATCGATCCTCGGGGTTGAACGACGTGAATGAAAATCGGTCACGCGGTGGCCGGCAGGTGACAAGCCGGGTGGCGCGGGTAAGCGGTGGGCCGAGCCGGAAAGGGGTCGAGCATGCAGCTGTCCTTCCTGCGCCCGCTCTATCAGCGCCCGGGTCCGTGGTGCTCGGTCTACCTGGACGCCTCGATGGACACCGAGGACGCCCACGCCGCCCTCGACCTGCGCTGGCGCGGGCTGCAACGGCAGCTCGCCGAGCAGGGGGCCGACGAACCGACCATCGCCGCCATCGACCGGGTGGTCCGCGGGCACGACCCACTGCCCGGGGACTACGGGATCGCCGTCTTCGGCGCCCAGGGGCGGGTGGTGCTCTCCGAGTACCTGGCCGCGCCACCCCGGCGGGACCTGGCCGCGTACGCGCCGTTGCCGCACGTGATGCCGCTGCTCTCCCAACGGGGTGAGCAGGTCGCGTGGGTACGGGTGTTGGCCGACCGGACCGGTGCCGACGCGATGTCGGTCAGCGCCGGTGGGGTGCCCCGACGAGCTCACGTCACCGGCCGGGAGAGCTTCCCGTTGCGCCGGGTCAAGCCCGGCGGCTGGTCGCAGTCGCGTTACCAGCGCGCCGCCATGGAGGCGTGGCACCACAACGCGGGCGACGTCACCGCGGCCACCGTGGAGCTGGCCGAACGGGTCGGTGCCGAGGTGGTCGTGGTGGCCGGCGACATCCGGGCCACCGGCATGATCGCCGCCCAGATGCCGGCCCGCTGGCAGGACATGGTGGTCCGCACCGACGCCGGGTCCCGCGCCGAGGGGGCCGACCAGAGCCTGCTCGACGACCTGACCGTGCAGACCATCGCCGATCTGGCCGACCAGCGGGTGACCGCCGCGCTGGACCGCTTCGGCACCCAGGAGGACGTCGGCGCCGGACTCGACGCCGTGGTCGCCGCGCTGCAACGCAACCAGGTCGACACGATGCTGCTGGTGGACGACCCGTCCGCCGACGGGCAGCTCTGGATCGGCCCGGCGGCCACCGACATCGCCACCGATCCGAGTCAGCTCGCCACCGTGGCCGAGCCGGCCCGGGTACGCGCCGACGCGGCGCTGGTGCGGGCGCTGGTCGGCACCGACGCCGAACTGACCGTGCTGGGCCCGGACGAGGCTCCGCAGCTGGTGGAGGGCGTGGGTGCGGTGCTGCGCTACGTCGACCCGGTCACGCCGGGACGGGGCGGTGTCTGACCCCGCCGTCGCGGACGCGGTCGTCGCACGGTTGCTGGCCTGGCGGGTCGCGCGGGTGTATGGCGCGCCGGGCCCGGCGACCGCGCCGCTGGTCGAGGCGTTGCACGCGGCCGGTGGCGACCCGGAGTTCGTTCCCGTGCGGCACGCCGACAGTGCCGCGCTGATGGCCGCCGGGCACGCCCGGTTCGCGGGTGGGGTCGGCGTCTGCCTCTCCGACGGCGGGCCGGACGCGTTGGGTCTGCTCGGCGGTCTCGACGCCGCCCGGCGGGCCGGCCTGCCGGTGCTGGCGGTGCTCGGCGAGCAGCAGCCGGACGGGCACCGTGACGACGGCCCCCGCTTCGCCGGGACGTGCCGGCACGTCCGGTACGTCGCCGACCCGACCCGGGCGCCGGAGTTGGTGGACGAGGCGTTGGGCAGCGCCCTGCGCGGCGGTGGACCGGTCTGCCTGGTGCTGCCCGCCGACCCGTCCGCCCGCCGCGCCCCGGGCGGCCCCGGCCGGGCGGTCGACCCGTGGCAGGCTTTCGACGACCTGGTCACCCGGCTGCCCCCGGGCGGCGCGGTGACCGTGGACGGCGGCGGCACCGTCGCCGGGTACGCCCGCCACCTGCGCGTACCCGCCGGTGTCGAGGTGCTGCGCACCGACGGTGCCCCCGGCACGGCCCTGCCGTACGCGCTGGCCGCCAAGCTGGCCGACCCGGCCCGTCCGGTGCTCGCCGTCGTCGCCGACGAGGGGATGCGCGCCTCCGGGCTGGCCGAACTGGTCGCCGTCGCCCGACATCGGGCGGCGTGGCCCGATCCGCGCCTGGTGCTGCTGGTGCTGAACACCCGCTCCGGGCACCCCCGGTACGCCGGGTCGCCCCACCCGCCCACCGACGACGTCCCGTACGCGGGCTGGGCCCGCCTGCTCGGTCTGCGCGGCATCCGCGTCGACCGGCCGGAACTGGTCGGCGCGGCCGGGGCCGAGGCGTTCGGCGCGGACCGGCCGTGCCTGCTGGAACTGGTGGTCGGCCCGGCCGGCATGGACCCCGCCGGGGTGTTGCGTACCGTCGGCGTGGACAGTCGAAGATCACCTGATTGATCCCGCTCGGTGGAGGGATGCCCTGTTTAAGGCGCATCCGGGCGGGAAGCCGGGCCGCGTGAGCGAACGGGGCACGGTGGGGCCGGCGCGAGGATCGCGACCGGGACTCACGGCAGCGGGTGCGGGGCTGACCGGCGACCGGGTGGTCGCGGTCGGCAGCACGTCCCGGATCCTCGTCGCCGCCGTCGCCCGTGCGTTGCGCGGCACCGACTGTGCCGACCTCGGTCACGTCGGCCCGGTGTCCCGGTTCGCCGGCACCCCGGACCCGATCCGCCGCGCCGCCGCCGCCCGTACCGCCGGACGGGTGGCCCTCACCGCCGGGCAGACCGCCGAGGTCGACGCCGCCCGGGTCGCCGGCTGGTTCGTCGACCAGTACCCGCGCGGCCGGTACCCCGGTGTGCTGCTGGGCTCGCCGCACGGCGCCGCCGCCCACCTGGCGACCGCGCTCGGGATGCCGTGGCTGCCCGCCGGTTTCGAGATGACCGCGCACTGGCCGCGCGGCGCGGTGGACCGCCCCCGCGCCGCCCTGGACCACGGCGCCGCCCTCGCCGGACGGCTGCTGGCCGGAAACCCCGACCTGCACGTACGCCAGGTGCACTGCCCGGCCAGCCGGGGCTCGCTGGCCGGCGTGACGGTCGCGTTGACCGCCCGGTGGCGCACGCTGCCCACGGCGTACCGGCGGTTCCTGAGCGACCGGTTGGTGCCGGGCGCGCCGGTGCTGGTGCTCAGCGACGCGCGGACCTGGCCGGTGCACGACGCCGCCGACGGGCACAGCTTCCAGGTGGGCTGCCCGGCCAGCGGGCTGGAGCCGGTCGACTTCCACCCGGACAGCCCCGCGCTGCGGCAGGTGTTGCGCTCCGCCGGGGGAGAGGGCGTGAACTGGGATCCGCCGGAGATCTCCGCCCCGCCGGCCGCCGCCGAGCACGGTGTGGAGCCCGGTCTGGACCGTGCCGTCGGGGACTGGACCGCCCGCGCCGGGCATCCGGTACGCCGGCTGCTGTTCCCGGCACCGGGGGTGCTCAGCGCCGCCGTCGCCGACCTGTACCGTCGCTGGCTGCGCGCCGCCGGCAAGACCGGTGACCGGTTGGTGGTGGAGTGCGGCCGACTGCTCGACCCGTGGCAGGTGGTGCGGGCGGGGATGGTGCCGTACTGGTGCGAGAACGCCACCCGGCGCAGCGTCGAACAGGTCGAGTGGTGGCTCGCCGGCAGCGAACCGTTCGCCTCGGTGGACGTGCTCCCCGAGCCGCCCGGCGTACGCTCACCGGCGCTGGCCGGACTGCCGCAGTGGCTGGCCGTCGCCGGGTTCGGCCGACGCCGCCGGGCCCTGGACCGCGCCACCGCGCGGGGCTACCCGGTCACCTCCGTGCCCACCCGCCGGGCCACCGAGGTGCTCCGCGCCCAGCCGTACGACCTGCCCGCCCCGCCGCCGCTTGCGGTGCCCGACGCGCTGGCCGCGCTGCGCGCCAGCGGCACCCCGCACGGCCTGCTCATCTGTTGAGGCGAGGCTGACGAAACATCCTCGCGAACCCGCGCCGCCGTGATTGAGTACCTACGGAGCGGGAACACCGCCGGCTGCGACAGGCTGATCACTTGCCGTGGCGCGGCGTCGCCCGCTGGCATCCCAATCACCAACCCACTTCTCGGCCCGTGCGTGTCCACGCGCGTGCCCGGTGTCCACGTATCCGGGCGGGGGTCCTTCCTGAGGGAGGCGCGGATGTTCGGACAGACCACCACGACCACACCACCACCGACGGACCGGGGGCTGGAGGATCTCGACGCGGCGGCGCTCGCGTACGCGGCGCGGATCGCCGGGCTGCCGCCCGAGCGCCGCCACGAGGCGCGGGACGACCTGGTCCGCTTCGCGTTGCCGTTCGCGGGCCGGCTGGCCCGCCGCTACCGGGGACGCGGGGAACCGCTGGAGGATCTGGAACAGGTGGCCCGTCTGGGGCTGGTCAACGCCGTCGACCGGTACGACCCGGAACGCGGCTCGTTCACCGCGTACGCCGCGATCACCATCGTGGGTGAGATCAAGCGGCATTTCCGGGATCGCACCTGGGGTGTGCACGTGCCCCGCCGGTTGCGTGACCTGATCCTGGAGGTCGGACAGGCGACGGCGGCGCTGACCAGCGAGCTGTCCCGCGCGCCCACCGTGGCCGAACTGTCCAAGCGGCTGGAGACGCCGGAGGAGGAGATCCTCGCCGCGCTGGAGTCGGCGGCCGGCTACAGCCCGGCCTCGCTCAACGCGCCGGTCGGCGGGGAGAGCTCGGCCGAGTTCGGTGACCTGGTGGGCGAGTCGGACATCGCGCTGGAGTCCGTCGACGACCGGGTGACGGTCAGCGGGCTGCTGCACCGGCTGCCCTGGCGGGAGCGGCGCATCCTGGCGATGCGCTTCTACGGCAACCAGACCCAGGCCGAGATCGCCGCCCGCTTCGGCATCTCCCAGATGCACGTCTCGCGTCTGCTGTCGCGAGCCCTGACCTGGTTGCGGCAGGCGATGCTCGCGGACGCGCCGCCGCCCTGGCAGAACGGCCCGGCCGAGTCCGAGACCGCGCCGGCGAAGACGGCGGCCCGGCCGGTTCGGTAAGGAGGGGTCCCCTGCTAACGCCTCCGGCATAGCAGGGGACCCCTCCTAACATCCGCGGCCGTACTACGCCGCCGGCTCAGTTCCCGGTGCCGTCACCGCGTCCGCGCGGGTGCCGCCACCTGTCGTTCTGCTCCCGGCGCTCGGCGCCCAGCGGGTCGTCCTCCGGCTCGTCGGTGTCGGCGAAACTGGGACGGCGGACCTCCTCCGGCGTCGGCACCTGCACCGGCCGGGCGCCGGACTGCGGCGCGGGCTGGTACGCCTCGGCCTCCGGCGCACCGTGCGCGCCCCCGGCCGCCGGCGACTCGGGCGGGTGCGTCTCGCGGTGCAGTTCGTCGCGGAAGTCCTGCGGCGGCTTGACCGTCCGCTGCGGAAGGTCGCGACCCAGGTCGGAGACGAGTTCGCCGTACTTGGCGTCGAAGGCCGGCCGCTCGGAGCGGATCCGCGGCATCCGGTCGAAGTTGCGCAGCGGCGGCGGGCAGGTGGTCGCCCACTCCAGGGAGTTGCCGAAACCCCACGGGTCGTCCACCGTCACCTGGGCGCCGAACCGCCACGACTTCCAGGCGTTCCAGATGAAGAACAACGTGGACGCGCCCAGCACGAACGAGAACACGCTGGAGATCGTGTTGAGCGTGGTGAAGCCGTCGGTCGGCAGGTAGTCCGCGTACCGCCGGGGCATGCCCTCGTTGCCCAGCCAGTGGTGCACCAGGAAGGTGCCGTGGAAGCCGACGAACATGGTCCAGAAATGGATCTTGCCGAGCCGTTCGTCGAGCAGTCGCCCGGTCATCTTGGGCCACCAGAAGTAGAAGCCGGCGAAGAGCGCGAAGACCACCGTCCCGAAGACCACGTAGTGGAAGTGCGCCACCACGAAGTAGGTGTCGTGGGTGTGGAAGTCGGCCGGCGGGCTGGCCAGCAGGACGCCGGTGAGGCCGCCGAGCAGGAACGTCACCAGGAAGCCGATGGAGAACAGCATCGGCGTCTCGAAGGTGAGCTGCCCCTTCCACATGGTGCCGATCCAGTTGAAGAACTTCACCCCGGTCGGCACCGCGATCAGATAACTGAGGATGCTGAAGAACGGCAGCAGCACCTGGCCGGTGGCGAACATGTGGTGCGCCCACACCGTCATCGACAGCACGGTGATCGCGATGGTGGCCAGCACCAGGCCGGTGTAACCGAAGATCGGCTTACGGGAGAAGACCGGGATGACCTCGGTGATGATCCCGAAGAACGGCAACGCGATGATGTAGACCTCGGGGTGCCCGAAGAACCAGAACAGGTGCTGCCACAGCATCGGCCCGCCGGTGTCCGGGTTGAACACCTGCGCGTCGAGCAGCCGGTCGGCGGTCAGCGCCAGCAGCGCGGCGGCCAACAACGGGAAGACCAGGATCACCAGTACGCTGGTGAACAGCATGTTCCAGGTGAAGATCGGCAGCCGGAACATGGTCATGCCGGGCGCGCGCAGCGTCAGGATCGTGGTGATCAGGTTGACCGCGCCGAGGATGGTGCCCAGGCCGGACACGACCAGGCCGACCACCCACATGTTCGCGCCGACGCCGGGGGAGTGCTCCACGGTGCTCAACGGCGTGTACGCGGTCCACCCGAAGTCGGCCGAGCCCTGCGGGGTGAGGAACCCACCGATCACCATCAGTCCACCGAACAGGTACAACCAGTACGCCAGCGCGTTGAGCCGGGGGAACGACACGTCGGGCGCGCCGATCTGGATCGGCACGATGTAGTTGCCGAAGCCGAACGCGGCGGGCGTGGCGAACAGCAGCAGCATCACCGCGCCGTGCGAGGTGAACAACTGGTTGTACTGCTCCGGGGAGAGGAACTGCAGACCCGGACGGGCCAGTTCGGCACGGATCAGCATCGCCTCGATACCGGCCAGCACGAAGAAGCCGAACGAGGTGAGCAGGTAGAGCAGCCCGATCTGCTTGTGGTCGGTGGTGGCCAGGAACCTGACCAGCTTCCCGCCGGGCAACGGCTTGCGCAGCGGGCCCGGATAGCCGCCGAACCGGGCCGGGGCCAGGATGGCCGGCCCTCGGTCCTGTCCGGGTTCGGTGGTTACCCGCTTGGGCATGCGCTCTCACCCCGCTGACGACGCAAAAGGACGGGCGTGGCTACCCGCCCCGTCGACCATGTAACCAGGCGAGAGGGGGAATTTCGGTCAATTGGCCGCTAGCGTGGCCCAGACGGCCTTTCCGTCACCGGCTGGCGCGCTGCCCCAGCGGTCGGCCAGCTCGCGTACCAGCAGCAGGCCCCGGCCGCCCTCGTCGCGGTGGCCGGACCGGCCCTCCTCGGCCGGCGTGCTGCTGCCGTCGACCACCGCCAGGTGCAACCACGGCCGCCGCAGCGTCACGGTCACCTGCATCGGCGTGCCGGCGTGCCGCACCACGTTGCCGACCAACTCGCTGAGCACCACCGAGGCCGGGCCGACCGCCTCCGGCAGGTTCCACCGCGCGCAGGCGTCGACGACCAGCTCCCGGGCCCGTCGGCAGGCCGCCGCCACCGGCTCCAGCCGGACCCGCAGCCGGGGCACGGCCGACGCGCCGGCCACCCGGGTCGCCTCGTCGCAGGAGCCTCGCATCGGCACCACCCGGCAGGCCGTCGACTCGGTCAGCGGGGCCGCTGCCGGCCCGGGCGCGCAGAGCACCATCGGCACCACCGGCCAGCCGGCGGCGCGGCGTGCGGCGGCGACGAAGACCGACACCGCCAACGGGTGATCCACCCGCAGCCCGGACAGGTCCACCACCAGCGCGTCGGGCTGGTCGGCCAGACACCGGTCCAGCACGCGGTACGCCGTCCGGGTGGTGGTCAGGTCGAGGGTGCCGGCGAGCCGGACGACGGTGACCGCTGCTGCGTCGTCTACCTCACAGATGATCCGGCTCGCCATCTCCGCCCTCGACTCGTCCTCGCCCGCCTGCGCTCTCGCCCGCCCTGCGGCCTCCTGGATCCCACCCGCCGCACGGCCTGCCAACTACCCGACCGGCGGCCCGGCGAAACCGTGCCGGGCTGCGGTGACCCGCCGTCACGTACGCCGCCGACGTGGGAGCGCTACCGCCCCGAGCGTCGCTACGACGTGGCCGCCACCCGCCGTCGCGGCACCCGGTGCCGCAGCTCCGCCAGCGGCGGGCGCTCCTCCACCGACACGTCGCTGACCACGATCTCCCGGTCCAGGTTCGGCAGGGCGTCGGAGCCGCCCCGGCGGAACTGGGTGAGTAGCGCGGTGGGCAGCACGTCCGGGTTGGCCCAGCCCCGGCGCTGCAGCCGCGACCAGGCGGTGAGCATGATCTGCGCGGACATCCGGCCCAGCGCGGCGGTGTCCTGGTGTCGGTGCTTGCGTTCGCCGAGGTCGACCTGGGCCAGCGCGTCCAGCCCGACGAGTTCCAGCAGGTCGATCAGCATCGCGGTCTCCACGCCGTAACCGGAGACGAACGGCACCTGGGCCAACACCTCGCGGCGGCCGGCGTACTCACCGGCCAGCGGCTGCACGAAACCGGCCAGCTCCGGCCAGAACAGGTTGAGCATCGGCCGGGCCATCAGCTCGGTCACCCGGCCGCCGCCGTCGGCCTCCACCCCGCTGGTGTTGATCAGGGGCCGGTGGTAGAAGCCTTTGACGAAGTCGACCGACGGGTCGGTGAGCAGCGGGCCGATCAGCCCGGTGACGAAGTGCGGCCGGAACTCCCGCAGGTCGGCGTCGACGAACGCCACCACGTCGCCCTCCGCCGCGGCCAGCCCGGCCCAGAGCGCGTCGCCCTTGCCGGTCAACCGGGGCAGCCCCTGGGTCATCGCGTCCTGGCCGACCACCTCGGCACCGGCCGCCCGCGCCACCTCGGCGGTCCGGTCGGTGGACCGCGAGTCGACCACGATCAACTCGTCGACCAGCGGCACCCGGTCCATCAGGTGCTCGCGGATGGTCGACACGATCGCCCCGACGGTGGCCTCTTCGTTGCGCGCCGGCAACACCACGCTGACCCGGCTGTCACCCTTGGCCCGCAGCAGCCGCCGCGTCGGCCAGTCGGCCGCCGAGGTCGTCCGATACGTGGCCCAGGCCTCCACCACGGGCGAGACCAGAGATTCAGTGTTCCGCACAGGCACCCCCTGATCGTCGCGGGAAGACCGGGAGTCGGATTTCCCAGCACCCCGCACGCTAATCGGATCCATCCCCCAGCTTGATCACCACCGTGCGCCCGGCACGTTCCCGTCGGATGAACGTTTGATTGCGTCCGGTCCGGGCAGGTATCCGACGAGGGGCGCCGCCGGGACCTCGCAGAGCGCAAGGCGTCGCTGACCTGCGGACTAGCCGCCGCCGACCGGTCGGAGGAGCGGACGGCCGGGTCGGCTCGCGCGACGGCGCGCCGGTCGGGCCGTCACAACCGGCCTCCGGTCGCGTACCGTTGCGGCTCATGGGTGTGTCGCAACGGTTGAAGACCAGGTTCCGCCGGTTCCTCCAGCGCCCGGGGACCACGGTCGATCTGGCCCCGCTGGAGAAGCTGCTGCCGGCCATCGAGGCCCGCGAGGAGAAGGTCTCGGCGTTCGACGACGCCGAACTCACCGAGGCCGCCGACGCCGCGTCGAGCTACGAGGAGATCTGCGCGCTCGGCCGGGAGGCCGCCCGCCGCGGGCTCGACCAACGGCCGTACGACGTGCAGCTGCTCGGCGCGATGTCGCTGCTCTCCGGCAAGGTCGCCGAGATGGCCACCGGTGAGGGCAAGACGCTGACCGCCGCGATCGCCGCGTACGGGCACGTCCGGCTCGGCAACGGTCCGGTGCACGTGCTCACCGTCAACGACTACCTGGCCCGCCGGGACGCCCAGTGGATGGAGCCGGTCTACACGCTCCTCGGGCTCACCGTCGGCTGGGTCAACGAGGCGTCCACCCCGATCGAGCGGCGGGCCGCGTACGCCTGCGACGTGACCTACGTCTCGGTCAGCGAGGCGGGCTTCGACTTCCTGCGCGACCAACTCGTCACCGACATCGCCGACCGGGTCCAGCCGCCGCTGCGCACCGCCATCGTCGACGAGGCGGACTCGATCCTGATCGACGAGGCCCGGGTGCCGATGGTGCTCGCCGGCTCGGTGCCGGGCGAGCAGGACCCCGTACACACCGCCGCCGGGCTGGTGCGCGGCCTGCGCAAGGGCAAGCACTACACCGTCGCCGAGGACGGCCGCAGCGCCGCTTTCACCTCCGCCGGCCTGGCCGCCGTCGAGGCCAAGCTCGGCATCGACCTGTACGACGAGGAGAACGTCGAGCAGCTCTCCGCGGTGAACGTGGCGCTGCACGCGCACGCCCTGCTGCACCGGGACGTGGACTACATCGTCCGGGACGGCACGGTCGAGCTGATCGACGAGATGCGTGGCCGGGTCGCCCAGCGGCGACGCTGGCCCGACGGGCTCCAGGCCGCGGTCGAGGCCAAGGAGGGGCTGGACGCCACCGCCGAGGGCGAGGTGCTGGGCACCATCGCCGTGCAGGCGTACATCGGTCTCTACCCGAAGGTGTGCGGCATGACCGCGACCGCCGTGCTGGTCGGCGACCAGCTCCGGGAGTTCTTCGGTCTGGAGGTCGCGGTGATCCCGCCGAACACCCCGTGCGTGCGGGTGGACGAGCCGGACCGCATCTACGCCACCCGGGCCGAGAAGGAGGAGGCGCTGATCGACGAGATCCAGCGCTGCCACGCCGACGGGCGTCCGGTGCTGGTCGGCACGCTCGACGTCAAGGAGTCCGAGCAACTCGCCGCCGGTCTGCACGCGGCCGGCGTGCCCTGCGTGGTGCTCAACGCCAAGAACGACGACGAGGAGGCGGCGATCATCGCCGAGGCCGGTGCCCACGGCACGGTGACCGTCTCCACCCAGATGGCCGGCCGGGGGGTGGACATCCGCCTCGGCGGCAGCGACCAGGCCGACCGGGACCAGGTCGCCGAGCTGGGCGGCCTCTACGTGATCGGCAGCGGCCGGCACGACAGCCGCCGGGTCGACGACCAGCTCCGGGGCCGGGCCGGGCGGCAGGGTGACCCGGGCGGGTCGGTCTTCTTCGTCAGCCTGGAGGACGACCTGGTGGTCCGGCACGCCGGCGACGCCGTGCCGCCCTCACCCCGCATGAACGCCGACGGCCTGGTCACCGACGCGCAGGTGGACTACGCCGTGGAGCACGCGCAGCGGGTCGCGGAAGGGGTCAACCACGAGATCCACCGCAACACCTGGCGCTACAGCGTGGTCATCGAGCAGCAGCGCAAGGCACTCGCCGAGCGCCGGGAGCGGTTGCTGACCAGCGACGTCGCGGCGCTGATGCTGCTGGACAAGATGCCCGACAAGGCCGGCGAGATGGACGAGGACCTGCTCGCCCGGGCCGCCCGGTCGATCGCGCTCTACCACCTCGACCGGCTCTGGGCCGCGCACCTGGCCGAGCTCTCCGAGGTACGCGAGGGTGTGCACCTGCGTGCCCTGGGCCGCCTCGACCCGCTGGACGAGTTCCACCGCGCCGCCGTGCCCGCCTTCACCAACCTGGTGCCCGAGATCGAGGCCCGTACGCTGGCCACCTTCGAGGAGACCGAGTTCGACGAGGACTGGGAGCCGGACGAGTCCGAGCTGAGCCGGCCCAGCGCCACCTGGACCTACCTCGTGCACGACAACCCGTTCGGCTCCGAGTTGGACCGACTGATCGCCTCGGTCGGCCGTCGCCTGTCCGGAGCCGGATCCCGCTGACCCGACCACACCCCTCCCGGCGGTCGTCGTACCCTGGGAGGGGCTTCGGTTTGCGCCGTTTCGACCCATGTTCTGGTGGGTAGTAGGGCAGGTCCGTGCTACCGGAGCCGCCGTCAGGTCGAGGCGCAGACCGAGGAGGATTCAGGTGACGACGCTGGCCGCGGGGACCGGGGCGGGCTGCCGGTGAACCTGGAGACCAGCCCTCCGCCGGCCGATACCTTCGGCGTCCTGGAGACAGCGGCCCTGCTGCGGGAACTCACCGCCGGACTCATCGCGGTGGACGACTTCGACGCGGCGCTCACCGCGATGGTGCGCATCACCCGTGACGCCCTGCCCGGGGTGAGCTGGTGCGGTTTCACCGCGCTGCGGGCTGGCGAGCCCGCCGGGGTGGCCGCCTCCGACGCCCCGCTCGCCGGGTTGGATGACGTGAGCTTCGGCCCGGACACCCCGGCGATGGAGGCGATCCGCCGCCGGGAGATGGTCGGTGCCGAGAACCTCGACGCCGAGCCCCGCTGGCCGGACTGGACGCCCCGCGCCCGGGAGTTCGGTGTGCACGGCGTGATCTCCGCACCGGTCGACATCGACGAGCAGGTGATCGGTGCGGTCAACCTCTATGCGGGTGAGTCCGATGTGCTCTCCACCGGTCACCAGTTGACCGCGATGCTGCTCGCCGAGCACGCCGGTCTGCTGCTGGCCGCCGTACGCGAGCGGGAGCGGCGGGCCGCGGTGGTCGGTGCCGAGGACGCCGCGCTGCTGGCCGACGGGGTGATCGGCCACGCCGTCGGGGTGGTCATGGCGCAGCGCGGCTGCCCGTCCGAGGACGCCCTCGAGGTGCTGCGCAGCGCGGCCTCGTCACTGTCGATCCCGTTGCGGGAGGTGGCTGAGCGGCTGGTCAGCACGGTCTCCCGACCTCGGGAAACCTGAGCGTCGTTTCACCCGGCCGGCGTCCGGGTAGCACCCTGGACTGACGGCTGATCCGACCCAGGGGGGAATCGATGCAGAGCCGGCTGCGGGTACAGGGGCATCCCATCCAACCGATGCTGGTGACGTTCCCGTACGGGCTCTTCGTCTGCGCGACCATCTTCGACCTCGCCGACGTGGTCGGCGGTCCGGTCTTCCTCGGTGAGGTCGGCTACTGGACGGCGGTGGCCGCGCTGGTGGCGGCGGCGTTGACCGCGATCGCCGGCATGGTCGACCTGTGGGACGTGCCGCCGGACCGGGTCCGTCGCACCGCGATCACCTTCAACCTGGTCAACGCCGGCATGGCCGGACTGTTCCTGATCTCCTGCCTGGTCCGGGCCGACGCGGCGAACCGGGGCGCGGCCCCCGCGCTGCTGGTGGTCCAGGTGGTCGCGTTGGCGATCGGCGGCGTCGGCGTGCACCTCGGCTCGCGGCTGATGCGGCACTTCGAGTCCGCCGGCGCCGCGGCGCCCGGCTTCGACGGCCTGCGCGGCGTGGACGGCCCCACCGTGGAGGTCGTCCGGCCCCGCCCGTAGGGACGGATGTGTAAGGAGGGGTCCCCTGCTAACGCCTGGTGCATAGCAGGGGACCCCTCCTTGCACCTAATCCGGTTGCCGGGCCGGCGGCGTCCCGAGGACGCTGGCCCCCATGGTGTCCACGGCAGCGAGCTTCGAGGAACTACTCGCCGAGGGCGAGTCCGCCCCGGTCGAGGGGTGGGGGTTCGACTGGCTGGCCGGGCGGGCCACCGAAGAGCGTCCACCCTGGGGGTACGCCCGCCTGGTGGCGGAGCGGATGGCGACGGTCGACGCGGCACTGGACGTCGACACCGGCGGGGGAGAGGTGCTCGCCGAGGTGCCGCGTCCGCCCCGACGGCTGGTGGCGACCGAGGCGTGGCCGCCGAACGTGCCGGTGGCCCGGGAGAATCTGCGTCCCCTCGGCGCGACCGTGGTGGCGGTGTCCCCGGAGGCGCCGCTGCCCTTCGCCGACGGCAGCTTCGACCTGGTGGTCAGCCGGCATCCGGTGCGGACGGACTGGCCGGAGGTGGCGCGGGTGCTGCGGCCGGGCGGCACGTTCCTGTCGCAGCAGATCGGGCCGGGGACGGTACGCGAACTCAGCGAGGCCGTGCTCGGGCCGTTGCCGCCACCGGCGTACCGGCATCCGGAGCAGGAGGTCGCGCAGGCCCGCGCGGCCGGTCTGACCGTGGTGGACCTGCGCGAGGCGACACTGCGGACGGTCTTCCACGACATCGGCGCGGTGGTCTGGTTCCTGCGCAAGGTGGTCTGGACGGTGCCCGGCTTCACCGTGGCGGCGCACCGGCCGGCGCTGGCCCGCCTGCACGCCCGCATCGAGGCTGAGGGCCCCTTCGTCGCGTACGCCCGGCGCTTCCTCGTCGAGGCGACCCGCCCGGCGGCCTGACCTGTCGGCTCAGGCAATCGGGCGCAGCAGCGTGAGCATCTCCGGCAGGTCGAAGAACTGCGCCGTCTCCACGGCGGACGGACTGCCGCCGTCCGGGTCCGCGCCGGCGCCGAGCAGCGCGCGGACCGCCGTGGCGTTCTTGCGGAACACCGCCGCGGCGAGGGCGGTCTGACCCCGGTCGTTGGTACGCGCGTGGTCGGCGCCGCGCTCCAGCAGGGCGGCGACGGTCTCCGGGTGGGCGTGGTACGCCGCCAGGATCAGCAGGGTGTCGCCCCGCTCGTTGGTCAGGTTGACCGGCAGCCCCGCGTCGACGTAACCGGCGAGTTCGGTGGTCGCGCCGTCGCGCGCCAGGTCGAACATCCGGTGCGCGAACTCCAGGGTCTCGGCGTCGAGTTCCTCGCTCACCGGTACAGGTTAGTGGTGGCGTCCCGGCGCCGTGCGGCGCGGTCCGCGCCTGCTTCCCAGAATGTAGGATTACCTACTAAACCTATAGGGTATGCATTCTAGACTGGTCCGGTATCCGCACCGCTGACCGTTCGTGAGGTCCCATGTCTGCTCTGCCCGTCACCGAGCCGGACCTGCTCGCCGTCGCCCGGCGCTGGGCCGCCGACACCGCGAGCTGGCCCGTGCCGCTGCGCTTCGACCCGACCACCCGGTGGTACGCCCGACTCGATGCCGACGAGCACCACGAGGTGTGGGCGCTGAGCTGGCTGCCCGGGCAGGGCACCGACCTGCATGACCACGGCGGCTCCTCCGGCGCCTTCCTGGTCGCGGCGGGTGTCCTCACCGAGGAGACGGTCAGCGGCGGGCGGCTGCGCCCGCACCTGCTCGCCGCCGGTTCCGGCCGACGCTTCGGGCCCCGGCACGTGCACGTGGTGACCAACCGGCACGCCGACCCCGCGGTCAGCGTCCACGTCTACCGCCCGGCCCTGAGCCGGATGACCCGCTATCGCCTCGCACACGGCCGGCTGCTCGTCGCCGAGGTGGCCGAGGCCGGCGTGGCATGGTGATCACCCACGCCGCGTCGCCACCCGATCGTGCGCCCGGCCGCGTACCCCTTGGAAGGAACCGATGATGTCGCAGAACCGTTCCGTCGCCGCCCGCTGTCCGGCGTCGGTGCCGCCTCCGGGCTCCCGGGGCATCGACGAGATCCTGGCCGCCGCCCGCACCCGACTCGACCGGCTCGACCCGGAACAGGCCCACGTGGCGCACCGGACCGGCGCCCTGCTGGTCGACATCCGTCCGGCCGCCCAGCGCGCCGCGCACGGCACCGTGCCGGGTTCGCTGATCGTCGAACGCAACGTGCTGGAGTGGCGTTTCGACCCCCGCTGCGCGGCCCGGCTGCCGCAGGCCGTCGGGTACGACGTGCCGGTGGTCGTCATCTGCCAGGAGGGCTACACCTCGTCGCTGGCCGCCGCCGCGCTGCAGGACATCGGCCTGCACCGGGCGACCGACGTGACGGGCGGGTTCGCCGCCTGGCGGATCGCCGGACTGCCCGTGCTCGGACCCACTCCACCCACCAGACCTTCCACCCTCGCGTCCCCGGCGACCGCCGGCCGGGCGTCCCGCTGAACATCCACGCCCACCCGGCGTGGCGGTAGTCCCAGGAGGCCACCATGTCCGTCGTCGCGATCAGCCCGCGCCAGCATCCGCCCGGCCGCACGAACCGCGCCCGACTGGTGCGGCAGCGCACCGGGCCGACCCTGACCATCACCGTCGACCTCGCCTCGGCGGCCGCGAGCCCCCGCCTGAACCGCCTGCTGGAACTGCTTGGCGAACTCGCCGAGTCGGGCGAGGGGCGGGTGTCGGGCGGCGACGGCGTCGAGCGGCCCACCGTGGCGGAGGACCCCCGGACCGTGCAGATCCTCACCGGGCCGCGCCGGGTGCGTCAGGGCGACCGGGACGTCCCGCTGACCCGCATCGAGTACGACCTGTTGCTCTTCCTCGCCGAACGCCCGCGCCGGGTGTTCACCCGGCTCCAGTTGCTCAACTCGGTGTGGGGCTACGACCACGCGGTGGCCCGTACCGTCGACGTGCACGTCCGCCGGTTGCGCGCCAAGCTCGGCGTCGACACGCCGCTGCTGACCACCGTCCACGGTGTGGGGTACCGCCTCGCCGACGACGCCCGGGTGGCCGTCCAGCGGTGAACCCGACGGACCGGTACGGCGTGTCCTGCGACGGGACGCGCCGCACCGGTCTGTCCCGTGCGCGTGACGGTGGTCGGTGCGCGTCGCCGGGCGCGCCGGACCGCGTCACACCATCGGGGGAACGCGAAACCCGACAGCCACCCCCGTATCAGGTCAACTTTACGACTCTGCTGTAATCAACTGGCCTCGTACGCAGAGCGAGCGGTCGGCTCCGATGTGTCGGTCAATTGTCACATTCATGCAACGCGGCCGCCTCTTGACCCTCGCACGGGCGCCGGGAAGCATCGATAAGGCGGCGTCCCGGGGCCGTGGGGAAAGCCCGGACCAGCCAAGGAGGACCATGTCGGTCAGCCCCGCATCGTCGCGCGCCGGATGGCATACGTCCCAGCCCGCGGTGCCCGGTCGCCCGCCCGGCGGTCAGCGACGTCCGGCCAACTCCACCACACCCGTGCTCACCGTCACCCTCTCCATTCCGCTGGTCTGCGAGGAGTCGTTGACGCCGGCCGCCCGGCGGCTGCTGGACGCGGCCCGGGAACTGCTGGAACGCGGCGAGGGGACGATCGTGGCCAGCCCGCCGGTGGTGCCGGAGCGGCGTACCGAGAGCGTTCCCGCCGGACGCGCGCCATCGCGGCAGATCGCCCCGACCATCCCGACCCTGCACATCCTCGCCTCGTCCCGTTCGGTGCTGCGCGACGGCGAGCCGCTGCCGTTGACCCGGCTGGAATTCGACCTGCTGCTGCACCTGGTCGCACACCCCCGCCGGGTGTTCACCCGGCTCCAACTGCTCAACGCCGTCTGGGGCTACGAGCACGCCGGGGTCCGCACCGTGGACGTGCACGTACGCCGGCTGCGCGGCAAGGTCGGCGTCGACGTACCCCTGGTCACCACCGTCTACGGTGTCGGCTACCGGCTCGCCGACGACGCCCGCGTCACCCTCGACCGCACCGCCTGACCCGCCCGGACCTCGACGGCACCGCCGTATCCACCCCGGCCTCGACGGCACCGCCGTATCCACCCGGACCCTCGACCGCACGGGAGCCCGCCGGGCGGGTGGCCCGTCACGCCCGACGGTGACCGGGCACGATTGTCGGATGCGTGTGCGTCCGGTCTCACCCGAGTTGCTCGTCGCCGAACTGGCCGAGCGGTTCGCCTCCGCCGAACCGACAGGACGGCTGCGGGTGGCCGTGGACGGCGCTCCCGCCGCCCGCCCCGACGACCTGGCCACCGCCCTGGTCGACCCGCTGCGCGCCCTCGGCCGCCCGGTGCTGCACGTCCGGGCCGAGGACTTCCTCCGCCCCGCCTCGGTACGCCTGGAGCGCGGACGGACCAACCCGGACTCCTACTACGAGGGCTGGGTCGACGAGGCCGGCCTGCGCCGCGAGGTGCTCGACCCGGCCGGGCCGGACGGTACCGGCCGCCTGCTGCCCTCGCTCTGGGACGCCGGGGCCGACCGGGCCAGCCGCGCCGACTACGTCGCCCTGCCGCCCGGCGGGGTGGTGCTGGTCAGCGGCACGTTCCTGCTCGGCGGCGGGCTGCCCTTCGACGTCGTCGTCCACCTCGAACTGTCGCCCGGCGCGCTGAGTCGCCGCACCGCCCCCGACCTGGCCTGGACGCTGCCCGCCTTCGCCCGGTACGCCGACGAGGTCGCCCCCGCCACCTTCGCCGACCTGGTGGTCCGGGCCGACGACGCGCGCCGTCCCGCGATCGTGGAATCCGACGACGACTCGGTTTGACCTGCTGACGGGCTGGGTAATCGCGGGGCTCACGGCGCCCGGGAGTCCTCGACTGGGCGGTATGACCGGGTGGAGACACTTCCGCCCGCGATGATGACGAGGCCCAGGAAAGGCAGGCAGCGATGCTCGTCCACGACACGGTCGGCACGGGCCGATCCCAGGCGGAGATCGACCAGATCCGACTCTCCCTGCAGGCCCGCCACGACGAGCTGTCCGCGGAGTACGAGCAGGCGGTGCAGCAGAGCCACGTGCTGCGGCTGGTCGAGGTGGGCGACACCGCCGGCGACGACCAGGCCGACAGCGGCACCAAGACCGCCGAGCGGGACACCGCGCAGTCACTGCTGCGGACCATCCTCGACCGGCGCGCCCAGTTCGAGCACGCGTTGACGCGTCTCGCCGAGGGCACGTACGGCTTCTGCGAGGGCTGCACCTCGCCGATCCCGGTGGAACGCCTGGAGATCTTCCCGTCGGCGACCACCTGCGTGACCTGCAAGCAGACCCGCGAGCGCCGGGCCGCCTGAGCCCGCCCACTGCACACCCCACCCCACCCACTCACCCCACCCGCACCGGCCCGCGCCTCGCCAGCCCGCGCCGATCATGGAGTTGTGGCTGCCGTTTCGTGGTGACCAACCCCGATTCGTGACTGCCGCGACTCCATGATCGCGTGGAGCGGCTCGCGCTCGTCGCCGGAACTCGGGGTCGAGATCCGGCGCGGCGGCGGGAGGGTGGGTCATCCGGTGGGGGTGAGGATGGGTCACCCGGCAGGTCGGCAGGCTGGGGTGGAGACGGAGAACGGCGACACCGCGGGGGGTGGTGGGCGATGACGGCTCAGGTGGTGCGGCAGCGACGACAGGGCGCGGTGCTGCGGGTCGTCGGCGCGTCCGGCCAGGTCCGGAGGGTGCCACGAACCGGGAGCAGCCCGGTACGGTCCCGGAGCGGCCCGACGGGGCCGCCGCGACGGCACGACGACCGACGGTGGGAGACCGACCTACGGGGGTGGACGGATGTCTGAGCGGTTCGAGTCGGCGGTCGAGTCCTCGATGGACAAGACCATCCTGATCCTCAAGGACATCGAGCAGGCATACGGGTGGCCGAAGGAGCAGCGCAACCAGTCGTACGCGGCGCTGCGCACGGTGCTGCACCTGCTGCGCGACCGGATGCCGGTGCAGGAGAGCGTGGAGTTCTCCGCCCAACTGCCGATGGTGGTGCGCGGCATCTACTTCGAGGGCTGGCAGCCGTCCGACGTGCCGATCAAGCTGAACCGGGACGACTTCCTGTACGAGGTCCGCCAGGGCTTCCCGTACGACGTGCAGGGCGGCCCGGAACGGGTGGTCCAGGTCGTGCTGGACACCCTGCGCCGGCACATCACCCAGGGCGAGTGGGACGAGGTGAAGGACACCATGCCCGACGACCTGGCCCGAATCATGCCCTGACCCGGGCACTGGCGACACCGGCCCGCCCCACCACGCGTGGAGCGGGCCGGTCGGCTACCACAGGTCGAAGTGGAACACCTCGAACGAGGTGCCGTAGCGCACGCCCAACCGGCTCCCCACCGGCCGCGCGCCGCCCTCCAGGAACTCCTCGGCATCGAAGCTGCCGTCACCCAACCCGGTCAGGTACGCCTCGTGTGCCTCCAGCGACGCCACCCCCTGCGCGAACGTCTCGGTGGTGTCCACGCCGTGCTCGGCGCGCGGCGACGAGGCCGCCCACACCTGGCGTACCCCGCTCCACGGCTCGACCTCGTCGGTCAGCTGCTCCGGGAAGATCCACCGGTTGCCGGCGTCCCGGACCGCGTCCAGCGTGGCCCGGCCCACCGCGATGTGGTCGGCCTGGTTCAGGGTGACCGCGCCGTCCCAGGTCTCCCGGAAGTTGTTCGTGATGACGATCTCCGGGCGGTGCCGGCGCACCACGGCCGCCAGCTCCCGGCGCAGCGGTACGCCGTACTCCAGGATTCCGTCGGGCAGGCCGAGGAACTCGACGACGTCCACGCCGACCAGCTCCGCCGAGGCGCGCTGCTCCTGCTCGCGTACCGTGCGGGCCTGCTCCGGCGCCATCCCGTCGATGCCCGCCTCGCCGCTGGTCACCAGGCAGTACACCACCTGCTTGCCCTGGGCGGTCCAGCGGGCGATCGCGGCGGCTGCACCGAACTCCAGGTCGTCGGGGTGCGCCACGATCGCCAGCGCCCGCTGCCAGTCCTCGGTCACCGGGGTGAGCGGCGTGTCCATCGGCACCTCCATCCGGTCGGGTCCGTCCATCCTGCCACCGCCACCGCCGTGAACGGCGCGTGTGGGCCGGTTCCGGCGTCTACGGTGGGGTGCAGTGTGGTTAGAGAAGATCGGGCGCGGGGTAACTCCCGCCGCACGACGCACCCGACCAACGGCGGGGGCGGGTTGATCCGAGGGAGCACGATGCCACTCAACGACGATGACATGCAGACCACCAGCGGTGGCGGGCTCGAGGGTCCGGCCGACGGCGGCGCGACCCCGGGCCAGCACGACGGTGGCGCGGACGGCAGTGCCGAGGGTCCGGCTGACGGCGGTGCCACGCCGGGCCAGCACGACGGTGGCGCGGACGGCAGTGCCGAGGGTCCGGCTGACGGCGGTGCCACGCCGGGCCAGCACGACGGTGGCGCGGACGGCAG
>NZ_JBEYSG010000016.1:140873-158669 GCF_040642635.1 Micromonospora sp. NPDC047793
TGCCGAGGGTCCGGCCGACGGCGGCGCGACCCCGGGCCAGCACGACGGTGGCGCCGACGGCGCCGCGCGCTAGGCGATGACGCGACTCGACCCGCCGGGCGGCCACGGCCGCCCGGCGGTCCCGTCCGTACCTGCGGAAGCGGCATCCCGCGAGCCGGCAGCCCCGCACGGTGCCGTCGAGGCGGCGGCCCCCGGCGGGTCGGCGTCGACCGCCGAGGCGGCGTTGGCCCGGTGCGTCAGCGTGGAGGCGGCCAAGTTCGCCGCCGCACACTGGGGGCAGACCCCGCTGCTGTCCCGCGCCGCCGAGCTGCCCAACCCGGCGGGTTTCACCGACCTGCTCAGCCCCGCCGACGCCGACGAGCTGCTCAGTCGGCGCGGTCTGCGTACCCCCTTCCTGCGGGTGGCCAAGGACGGCCAGGTGCTGCCGGCGGCGCGCTACACCGGCGGCGGCGGTGCCGGCGCCGAGATCGGCGACCAGGTCCTGGACGAGAAGGTCATGCGGCTGTACGCGGACGGGGCCACCCTCGTCCTGCAGGGCCTGCACCGCACCTGGCCGGCGCTGATCGACTTCACCCGTGACCTCAGCCTGGCCGTCGGGCAGCCGATGCAGGTCAACGCCTACCTGACACCGGCGGGCAACCAGGGCTTCGCCACCCACTACGACACCCACGACGTGTTCGTGCTCCAGGTCGACGGCCGCAAGCAGTGGCGCATCCACCCGCCGGTGCTGCCCGACCCGCTGGAACGCCAGCAGTGGGGTGGCCGGGCCGACGAGGTCACCGCGACCGCCCAGGGCACACCCGCCCTCGACGTGGTGCTCGAACCGGGAGACGCGCTCTATCTGCCCCGGGGCTGGCTGCACAGCGCCCAGGCCCAGGAGACCAGCTCCCTGCACCTGACCGTCGGCATCCGCGCGTTCACCCGGTACGCCCTGGTCGAGGAGTTGCTCGCGCTGGCCGCCGAGGACCGTCGGCTGCGGGCCACGCTGCCGTTCGGCACCGACCTGGCCGACCCGGACGCCATCGAACCAGAGCTGACCGAGACCGTGGAGGCGCTGCGCGACTGGCTGCTGCGGGCCGACCCGGCCGAGGTCGCGGCCCGGCTGCGGCAGCGTGCCTGGCCGGCGTCGCGTCCGGCGCCGCTGCGACCGCTCGCGCAGGCCGCCGCGATCGCCGCGCTGGACGCCGACAGTCGGGTCACCGTCCGCCCCGGGCTGCACCGACAGCTCGACGAGCGGGGCGAGCAGGTGGTGCTGCGGCTGTTCGACCGCACCGTCACGCTGCCCGCGCAGTGCGCCGCCGCGCTGCGGGCCCTGCTCGCCGGGCCGGTCGTCCGGGTCGGTGACCTGCCCGGCCTCGACGACGACGCCGACCGCCTCACGCTCACCCGGCGACTGCTGCGTGAGGCCGTACTCGTCCCCGCCTGACCTCCGGACTCGTACCCACCCGACGGCATCGGCCCGGCACCGCGCGGTGCCGGGCCGGTCCGTGCGGTCCCGGGTCCGGTCCGTGCTCTGCCCTGTCGGGTCCGTGCCGGGCCCGGGTGCGGCGATGAGGGCAGCGGGCCAGGTCACGGCGCGGCGGGCGGACGTCGGCCGACTCAGGTCACGATCAGCAGGAGCAGCGTGGTGACCAGGCCGGCGGCCACCACCACGATCACCGGGCGTGGGCTCAGCACCGCGTGCCGCCGGTCGGCGATCACGCGGGCCGGCACCAGCCCGATCACCGGGCCGAGCAGCGTCACCACCAGCGCCAGCACCGGCAGACCCACGGACAGCTCACCGTCGGCCCGCCCGCCCAGCGCGCGGGCACCCGCCCCCAGCGCGTACGCGAGCACCCCGCCGACCACCCCGCAGAGCGCCAGCAGCGGGTTCACGCTGTTCGGCAGCTCTCCCGGCTGGCGGGTGCGGCGCAGCAGGTCCCGCGCGGCGTCCAGCAGCGGCATCGGATCGCCGGTGGCGTCCTGCGTCGGCGCCGGGGGTGTGCCCGCCCGCCGCCCGCCGCCACCCAGCCGGCTGTTCAGCTCCTGCCACAGCATCGCCGTCTCGGAGTCCACCAGATCCTGGGACTCGCGGGCCGCGGCCAGTTCCCGCTCGGCCCGGTTGACCTCGTCGGCGGACTCGGCCACCGCCCGGTCGGCCGCCGCGCACTGCTGGGCGTACCAGGCGTTCGCCTCGGCGCGTTGTTCCTGCACCCGCGCGGTCAGCTCGGCGAGCCGCCGCAGCTGGGCGGCGTAGGTCTCGCTGGTCACCGGTTCGTTCATCGGGCCGGTCCGTAGGGGATGATGGTCTGCCCGGTGCGGTGCACCGCCCGGTCGAAGAAGAGTCCCCGCCACGGCCGGGGATACCAGTCCGGTCCGCCGCTGCCGGGGTACAACGGCCCGCTCAGGTCCCCGCCGTGGGTGTCCAGGGCAACCCAGGCACCGATCTGGTCGGTGCGGGCGCCGGTGCCACCCAGGTCGACCTTCATCCGCGCCACCCCCCGCCACCAGGCCAGCACGTGGGTACGCCGCTCCGGGCCGTCGTGCAGGATCCGGCGCAGGTGTTCCAGCCCGGTGGATCTGCCGGCCCGCGCGGCGAGCGCGCCCGAGGCCGCGTCGACGGCGAAGAGCAGCAGGTAGTGCGGCCCGCCCCCGCTGCCCGGCACACCGAGCCCCTCGGCGGTCTCGGCCATCAGCTCGGCCACCGTCTCCTCGTCGTACCAGGCGGCGTCGTCGGCGAGGTCCTCGTAGAGCGCCCTGGCCGCCGGGTCGGCGTCCGGATCCAGGCAGGCGATGGAGAACCGGGCGGTGCCGGGCCGGTGCTGCCGGGCCAGCGAGCGGGCCGCCGCGTCCAGCACCGCACACGCCTCGTCGATCCGGGTACCCAGCACCGCCAGGTTGCGTCCCGGTGCACGGGGCAGCCGCAGCGCCGCCGACCGGGCCTGCACGTCGATGATCTCGCCGAGCAGCGCGACCGGGCCGCGCGGCGTACCCGCCTCCGGCGGGGTCAGCGCCCGGAAGTCCGGTGCCTCGGCCAGTCGGGGGATCGCGTCACCGTCGAAGAGACGGGCCGGTGCCGCCTCGGCCGGGCGCATCCGCCACAGCCGGTGCTGCAACTCGCTCCAGGTCTCCCACTCGCTGGCCGACGGGATCCGGGCCACCTCGTTGCCCTCCGGCAGCCCCGACTCGGCGTTGACCACCGCGTGGAACTTCGGCAGTGACTGCGCGGCGTCGTTGCGTTCGGCGAGGATGCGCAGCGCCTTGGGCAGCGCGATGCGCAGGGTGAACTGGGCGACCAGCGCCGGACGGCCCCACAGTGCCTCGATGCCGCGTACGTCCTGCGAGGCCAGCACCAGGTGGATGCCCTGCGAGCGGCCCCGGCGGGCCAGGTCCTCCAGCAGGTCGGCCGCCTCCCGGGCCACCGCGTCCCGGCCCGCCAGCAGCATCTGGAACTCGTCGACCACCGCGACGATCCGGGGCCAGTGCCCGGTCGGGTCCACCGCGCGGAGTTCGGCCAGCTTGGTGACCTCGTGCTTCTTCGCCGCGTCGGCGCGTCGGCGCAGCTCCTCGGCGAGGAAGCGCAGCAACGCCAGGCCGAACTCACGGTCGGTGTTGACGTTGATGCCGACCAGACGCATGTGCGGCAGCCAGCTCGGGTCCCGCCGTCCCTTGGCGAACCGGGCGAAGGACACCCCCTCTTTGAAGTCCAGGAGATAGAACTCCAGTTCGGCGGGGGAATAGCGGGCGGCGAGCGCGCCGATCCAGGCGAAGATCAGATTGGTCTTGCCGGTGCCGGACGGGCCACCGATCAACGCGTGCGGCGGGTAGTCGCCGAGGGTCAGCAGCACCGGTCTGCCCTGCGGTCCCTCGCCGATCGGGGCGGTCAACCCGGTCGCCGAGTCCTCCCGCCACATCTGCTCCGGCGCCGGCAACAGATCGGTGAAGGGGGTGGGTGCCGGGCCGGCGCTGACCACCGAGGCGATCTGCCGGCAGGTCTCGGTGACCAGGGTGGCCGGCGGCGGCGGGTCGAGGCGTACGGGCAGGGTGCCGACCCGGGCGCCGTCGGCGGTGACCACGATCCGGGTCAGCGCCGCGTCGTCGGGCAGCGGCACCCCGCGCACGATGAGGTGGACGCCGCAGGCCACCCCGGCGCGTACCACCCGGTCGAGCTGGCCGCGCTCGTGCCGGGACAGTTCGTCGCCGCCGAGCAACACCGCCACCCGCCACGGCTCCGGCCGTCGTCCGGTCGCGGCGGCCAGCTCGCGCAGCGAGGCGTGCTCACCGGCGAGCACCGTCTCGTTGATCCGGCGGATCTGCTCCACCAGGTCGTCCAGCAACCGGCCCAGGCCACCCGGGCCGACGAAGGTGAGCAGCCCGGCGGTGCCCAGCGGGGCGAACCCGGCGAGCCCGCCGCCGAGCTGGTCCGGGTCGTAGCCGACCACCCGGACGGTGCCGGGCGCGGCCCGGCCGAGGCTGCGCAGCAGCAGTGCCGACACCACCGCGGCGCAGCCGTCCGGATCGCCGTCGAGCGCGACGTGCCCGCCGTCGAGCAGCGACACCAGCGCCGGCACCGGCTCGGTGTCGGGCAGCCGGATGGTGCCCACGCGGGTGGCGCCCGGCGGCTCGCCCCGGGTGGCGGGGGTGGGTCGCCACCCCGGCCAGTCCGCCGACCCGGCACCCGGTGCCTCCCGGGTCGCCGCCTCGGCGGCCCGCCGGGCCAGGGCGGCCAGCCGCGAGGCGTGCCGGGCGTCGATCTCGGCGAGCCGCTTGTCCCGTTCGGCACCCACCCGTTCCGGTACGCCGACCGCCGCGCGCCGGACGCGTACCGCCCGGTCGCGGGCGGCGGCCAGCGTCGTCTGGGCCGTGGCGGACCGGGTGCGGGACGCGCCGAGTGCCTCGGCGAGCAGTTCCCGGACCCGGGCGACCAGCTGGCTGCGCCGGTCAGCCATCGACACCGTGTCCCGGTCGGCGCGGACCCGCCCCGCCGAACGGCCGTGCGCCGGGTGTGCCCGCGCCCGAACCGCCCTTCGCGGTGGTGCGGGGTGCGTCGCCGGCGTGAGGAGGGGACCCCTTTACTACCTGAGGCGTTAACAGGGGGCCCTTCCTTTCATCGCCGTCGGCGGGCAGGTCGCGGCCGAGTCGGTCGAGCAGGACGCCGGTGAGCACCCCGGCGGTGACCGCCGGGTCGGCGGCGTGCGGCTGCTCGTCCTCGCCCCGACGCGGCGGAGGCATCCGGCAGACCCGGGTCAGCAGCGTGTCCAGCACCGGGGCGGGCAGGCCGGGCAGCAGGTCCCGGACCCGGCCGTCCAGCTCGCGCCGCAGCCGGGACAGGTCGTCGCCGCGCGGCGGATGGCCGAGCAGCTCGGCGGCGAGGTCGCGCAGCATCGGCGGGGCCACCGCGGCCAGCCCCAGGCCGACGTCGGCGTGCGCGCCGCGCAGGTCACGGTGCAGCCGGTCGCGGTCGCCGGAGCGGACCCCGCGAACCACCCGGCGCAGCAGTTCCTGAGAGTCGGCGATGCGCTCGTCGGGTTCCTCGGCCGGGCCCTCGCGGCCGCCGGTCAGCTCCGCCACCCGCACCGACCACCAGCGGCGCAGCCGCACCTCACCGGCGGCCTCCGGCGCGTCCTGGGTGGGCTCGGCGGCCCCGGGGGCGTCGTGGGCCGGGCGGCGGTCCCGCTCACCGGCCTGCGGCGGCGGTGCGGCCCCGTCGGGGGCCAGCCCGATCGCGGCCAGGTACGCGGTGAGCTGCTCCTGGGCGACGCGCAGCGCGTACCCGGCGGTCTCGGCGTGCTCGGTGGCGGCGGAGAGCTCCGGCACGCCCAACGGGTTGGCCGACTCCTGCCGCACCCAGCGCAGCCGTTCGGTGGCCAGCCCGAACTTCTCCAGCGCCTGCCCGAGCAGTCCCATGGGCAGGTCCTCGGCAGCGGCCCGGACCTGTGCGCCGACGTCCTCGACGATGGACACGCCCGCCCCTACAGCGTCGCGACGTACTGCTGGGCCTGCTCGACCGCGACGAGCGTCGCGGCGAGGCACTCCTCCAACTCCTGGCTGGCCTGCGTCAACGACGCCTGAGCCGCCTCGACGGTGGTGTGGCCGCTGCCCTCCAGGGCGCCCGCCAGCGTCTGTTGCGCCTCGGCCAGCTTCTCGCCGGCGGCCTGCACGGCGCTCTGGCCGTCACCGATCTGCTGAAGCGCGACATCGATGGCTGCCTTGAGCTCGGCGACGCTCGCCACGCGGAACCTCCTGGGGGCGGGGAGGACTCCATTAGAGCCTATGCCGGTCGGGGGACGAACATACCCTGTCAGTGTTGCTGCCCTACTGACCGGTTGTCGACCGCAGGCGCGGCGAGTCCGATTCGTGGGACCCGAGGTCGGAGGGTCACGCAGGGCGACCGGCGCCCGCCCGGTCAGCCACGCAGCCAGCGGGGGCCGTACACCTCCGCGCCGAGCGCGGTCACCCGGTCCCGCAGCGCCCGGTCGGCGGTGACCACCACCCGGCGCCGTTGACCGGCCTCGGCGACCAGCTCGACCACGGCGTCGTCGCCGGAGCCGTCGGCCGCGACCACCCGGACCCCGTCGACGCCGGGTACGTCCCGCGCGGCGCCCTCCACCACCAGCACCACCTCGACCGGTGGGGACACCTCCGGCGGTACGCCGCGTCCGCCCACCGGGGCCAGCGTGTCCCGTAGTCGGGCGGTGGCGCCGGCCCGGTCCCGCCACCAGCCGTCCGGGCGGGACCCGACGACGTTGGCGGCGTCCACGATCAGCAGCGGGGTCGACTCCATCCGCCCACCCTGCCATCCACCCGACCGCCCTGCGGTGCGGCACGCCCGACCGGGTGCCGTCCCGGCCGGTGCCCGTCGGTGGCGTTTGTCCGGCCTGGGGCCGGGTAGCCCGTGCCGACCGTCTCGCGCCGACCGCGGAGGACAGAGATGATGGGACCCGGCGACTTCGGCTCCGACCCGTGGGACGAGTTCCTGGCGCGGTACTTCGGTCGGGGCGAGGGCGGGCGACGCCCCGCGCACCGGGTCGACATCACCCGGCTGATGACCGCCGACGCCCGGGAGATGCTCGCCGACGCGGCACGCCGGGCCGCCCAGAAGCAGAGCAGCGACCTGGACACCGACCACCTGTTGTGGGCGGCGTTGCAACGCGAGCCGCTGCGGGACCTGGTCCGCCGGGCCGGCGCGGACCCGGACACCCTGCTCAACGCGCTGGGTGGACGTGCCGACGGCGCCCCGCAGGGCGACGTGCCACCCAACCTGTCGCTCACCCCGGCGGCGAAGCGGGCGCTGCTCGACGCCCACCAGCTCTCCCGGGCGATGGGGGCGAACTACATCGGCCCCGAGCACATCCTGATGGCGTTGCCGCTCAACCCGGAGTCGCCGGCCGGCCGGATGCTCGCCGCCGGGCGGATCCAGCCGGAGTCGTTGCAGGCCGCCAACGCCGAACGCGGACCGATGACCAACCCGCGCCCGGACCGGGGCACGCCCACCCTCGACCAGTACGGCCAGGACCTCACCGACCTGGCCCGCAACGACCAGATCGACCCGGTGATCGGGCGTGCCGACGAGATCGAGCAGGCGGTGGAGATCCTGTCCCGGCGGACCAAGAACAACCCGGTCCTGATCGGCGAGGCGGGCGTCGGCAAGACCGCGATCGTGGAGGGCCTGGCCGAACGGATCTGCGACGGCGACGTGCCGCAGACCCTGCTCGGTAAGCGGGTCGTCCAGCTCGACCTGGCCGGGCTGGTCGCCGGCACCCGTTATCGGGGCGACTTCGAGGAACGCCTGAAGAAGGTGATCGACGAGATCCGGGCGCACCGCGACGAGCTGATCATCTTCCTGGACGAGATCCACACCCTGGTCGGCGCGGGCGGCGCCGGCAGCGAGGGCGGGATGGACGCGTCCAACATGCTCAAGCCCGCCCTGGCGCGGGGCGAGTTGCGGGTGATCGGCGCGACCACGCTGGACGAGTACCGCCGCAGCATCGAGAAGGACGCCGCGCTGGCCCGACGGTTCCAGCCGGTCTTCGTGCCGGAGCCCACCGTCGAGGACACCGTCTCCATCCTGCGCGGGCTGCGGGACCGCTACGAGGCCCACCACCAGGTGCGGTTCACCGACGAGGCGCTGGTCACCGCCACCGAGCTGTCCGACCGGTACGTCACCGACCGCTTCCTGCCGGACAAGGCGATCGACCTGATCGACCAGGCCGGCGCCCGCGTCCGGTTGCGGACCCGCACCCCCGCCGCCGACGTCCGCGACCTGGAGCAGCAGCTCGAGGAGGTACGCCGGGACAAGGAGCAGGCCGTCGCCGACGAACAGTACGAGCGCGCCTCCACGCTGCGCGACCGGGTCTCCGACCTGGAACGGCAGGTGCAGCGCGCCCGGGGTGAGGACGGCTCCGACAACCAGGTGCCCGAGGTGGGGCCGGACGAGATCGCCGAGGTGGTCTCCCGGGCCACCGGCATCCCGGCCAGCCAGCTCACCGAGGAGGAACGGGACCGGCTGCTGCGCCTGGAGGGCCAACTGCACGAGAAGGTCGTCGGGCAGGACGACGCCGTCGGGGCGGTCGCCGAGGCGGTGCGCCGCTCCCGGACCGGGCTGGCCGACCCGAACCGGCCGATGGGCAGTTTCCTGTTCCTCGGTCCCACCGGCGTGGGCAAGACCGAACTGGGGCGGGCCCTGGCCGAGGCGCTGTTCGGTGAGGCCGACCGGATGGTCCGGGTGGACATGAGCGAGTTCCAGGAACGGCACACGGTCAGCCGGTTGGTCGGTGCCCCGCCCGGCTACGTCGGGTACGAGGAGGCCGGTCAGCTCACCGAGGCGGTGCGCCGCCGCCCGTACGCGGTGGTGCTGCTGGACGAGATCGAGAAGGCCCACCCCGACGTGTTCAACATCCTGTTGCAGGTGCTGGACGACGGACGGCTCACCGACAGCCAGGGGCGCACGGTCAACTTCAAGAACACCGTCCTGATCATGACGAGCAACCTGGGCTCGGAGCTGATCACCGGCAGCCAACGGTCGGTCGGCTTCGGGTCGGGCGCGCCCGGCAGCGAACAGGAGAGCGACGAGCTGCGGGAGCGGCTGATGCGTCGGCTCCAGGAGAACTTCCGGCCGGAGTTCCTCAACCGCATCGACGAGGTGATCATCTTCCGCCGGTTGGAGGCCGAGCAGTTGCGGCAGATCACCGGACTGCTGCTGGAGGAGACCCGGCGGCGGCTACACGCCCAGGACATCGAGGTGGACTTCACCACCGCCGGGGTGGACTGGCTGGCCGAGCACGGCTACCAGCCGGAGTTCGGCGCCCGCCCGCTGCGTCGGGTGATCCAGCGGGAGGTGGACAACCACCTGTCCCGGATGCTGCTGGAGCAGCAGCTCTCGCCCGGGCAGCGGGTCACCGTGGACGCCCGGGACGGCCGGCTCGTCTTCGACGTGGCCGCCGGCGCACGCGGGCACGCCACCGCCTCCACCACCCACCCCCGCTGACGCAGACGACCGGAGAGGGGCAGGCGATGACGGAACCGGACGAGGCCCGGGACGACGAAAGCAGCGACCCGATCCTGGCGCCGCCGACCGCCAACCCGAGCCGGGTGCAGGTGCCGGCGGAGGGGCTGGGCGGGCAGACCGACGAGGGGCATCCGGACGACGCCGGGTCGCGGCCCGGAGAGGAGGCGTGATGGTACGCGAGCAGCGGCTCGACCCCGAGGTGGAGGTGCTCTGGGAGGACTTCCACGCCGAGGTCAACGTGCCCTCCGAACAGCTTCGGCAGTGGCTGCTGACCCGGGGCTCCGGCGAGGAGGCGTTCGGCCCGGACCCGGACCTGAACCTGCCCGAGCCGGGCCGGCAGATCCTCGCCGTGCTGCGCAAACGCAAGGTGGACCTGACACCCGAGGACGTCGGGGTGATGCGGGAGGCGGTCGAACGGATCCGGTCGCTGACCGCGGAGAAGCCGCGCCGGGGCAACGCCGACGACGAGTGGCGGCACTCCCTGCTCGACCTCGGGCACGACGTGCTCGTCGAACGCTGAACCGCGCCCGCTCGCACCGGCGCCTGCGGTGCAAGGAGGGGTCCCCTGCTAACGCCTCGTGTATAGCAGGGGACCCCTCCTTGCACGCAACGCCGCCGGCCGGGCCGTACGGTCACGCCCGGCCCGGCCGACGGCTACTCGCTCTCCAGACTGCCGATGGTCAGGCCGACGGCCTCACCGGCGGCCTGCCGCTCGGCGCGGGTCTGCTCCTCACGGGTGATCAGGTTGGCGTACTCGGCCAGGTCCGCCGGGTCGGGCACCTCCGGCACCCGGCGCAGGAACGCTTCCACCTCCCGAACGGCGGCGGTGTGCGCGGCGGCGGCCCGGCGCAGCACCTCACGGTCGTCGGCGGCGGGATAGAGGTCGGTCATGCCCGCCGCTTACCCGCCGTCGGCCGGTTCGCACCCGCCCTCAGGCGCTTCGCAGTCCCCGGTCCGCCGTCGCCGCCGTCCGGCGCACCCCGAAGGCCGGATTGCCGAGCAGCCAGGCCAGGTACGCCGGATGCGGCGCCAGCGCGTCCGTGTACGCCACCAGCGCCGTCTCCAGCACCAGTTCGGCCATCCGGGCGGCGGGGGACTCCGGATGCCAGCCCAGCATCAGTCGCCAGCGCAGCGGAGTGCCGACCAGCCTCCGGGTCACCAGACCCGCCACCGGCCGGAACGTGGCCTGGCACAACGCCACCGCCTCCCCTGCGTCCACCAGGTCGATGCAGCCGCGGACGTCGGCCTCGTACAGCTTGCGCGGGGTGAAGCCGGCCCGGGCGCAGGCGGCGGCGAAACAGTCGCCGAAGCACCCGTCGCCCGGTGCGGCCACCCACTGCTCGTGCCGCAGCTCGGCCAGCGCCACCTCGCTGCGGCCGGCCAGCGGATGGGTCTCCGGCAGCAGCACCATCACCGGGTCGACGGCCACCTCCCGCCAGCTCAGTCCGTAGTCCGCCGACGGGGTGGAGTCGCCGCAGACCCCGGTCAACGCGTAGTCCAACCGTCCGCCCGCGACCAGTTGCGCCAGTTCGTCGACCGACCAGGACGCGTACGTGGTGATCTGGGCCTGTGGTTGCTCGGCGGCGAGCCGGTGCACCAGCCGGCCCAGGATCGGGCTGTTCACCCCGCCGAAGCGGTAGCGGCGCGGGGCGTCGACCGCCCCGGCGAGCCGCGCCGCCTCGTCCTGGAGCCCCTTCATCGCCGGCAGCAGCACCCGCGCCCGGGCGAGCACCAGCTCACCGAGTGCGGTGGGTCGGGCGCCGCGCCGGTCCCGTTCGAACAGCGGCCCGCCGAGGGTCCGTTCGATGCGCTGGAGCTGGGCGGTCAACGCCGGCTGCGCCAGCCCGAGCGTGGAGGCCGCCTTCGTCACGCTGCCCGTCTCGGCGATCGCACAGACCACCCGCAGGTGCCGCAACTCCAGATTCATAGCGTGACGGTAGGGCCACGGAGCATCCGGCGGAAGGGCCCGGACGGATCAACGACCATGAACATGTTGCTGGTGACTCAGCGTGGCGGCGGCTCCGCGACCTCGCTCAGTTGGGTGTGACGGCCGGTGACCGCGTCCCGGAACTTGTCGACCAGCGCCACCGCCGGCTCGACGATGCGGTTCCACGGGGGAGTGTGCGGGATCCCCGGGTGCGGGCGGGTCGGCGCGGCCTCCTCGGCGATCTCCAACCGGTTGCCGAGCCGGATCAGCTCCTCCTCGGTGGCCGCCGCGCAGAGCCGCTGCACCAGGGCGTCGACCGCCGTCACGTGCGCGTCGAGCAGATCGGCCACCATCGGCAGGCGGTCGTCGTCCAGCCCGCGCAACGCCATCAGCAGCGCGGCGTCACCGGCCAGGACGTCGGCGACCGGCTGGTTGACGTCGCCCAGCGCCTGCCGGATGGCGGGCAGCAGGCACTGCTCCTCAGCCGCCAGGTGCCGGGAGAGCGCCGCGACCAGGATCTCCCGGCCGTGCGCGGGATCCGGGCCGGGCTCGACCAGTCGCCGGGTCAGGCTCAGCAGCTGCTGGTGTTCGTCGGCGATGGTGGCGGCGATGCTCTGCCCGGCGGGCTGGTAACCGTCGCCGGTCGACGGTGGCAGCGGCGGCAGGTGGACGGACACGGTCCCTCCTCGGGCTGGGCAGGCGGAGCGCCGATGATATGGCACTCGGACGCGCGCGCAGTACCCGCACTCACCCGGGCGGAAACCGCAGGCTGGTATGAAGGGGCGATGACGAGCGACGCGCACCCCGCCTTCCCCGCGCCGACCGACGAGGTCGTCGACCTCTGCCGGGACCTGTTGCGCATCGACACCACCAACACCGGCGAGAACGCGACCAGCATCGGAGAGCGCCTCGCCGCCGAGTACGTCGCCGAGAAGCTGGCCGAGGTCGGCATCACCCCCGAGATCCACGAGTCCGCCCCCGGGCGGGCCAACGTGATCGCCCGGATCCCCGGCGCCGACCCGAGCCGGGGCGCGCTGCTGGTGCACGGCCACCTGGACGTGGTGCCGGCCGACGCCGACGAGTGGTCGGTGCACCCCTTCTCCGGCGAGCTGCGCGACGGCTACCTGTGGGGCCGGGGCGCCATCGACATGAAGGACTTCGACGCGATGGTGCTCGCCGTGGTCCGCCACTGGCAGCGCACCGGCGTCCGCCCGCCGCGCGACATCGTGCTCGCGTACACCGCCGACGAGGAGGCCGGCAGCGAGTACGGCGCGCACTACCTCGTCACCCGGCACCGGGAGCTGTTCGACGGGTGCACCGAGGGTATCGGCGAGGTCGGCGGCTTCTCGTACACGGTGGACGAGTCGCAGCGGCTCTATCTGATCGAGACCGCGCAGAAGGGCATCGACTGGCTGCGGCTGCACGCCAAGGGGCGGCCCGGGCACGGCTCGATGGTGCACGACGACAACGCGGTGACCGCGCTGGCCGAGGCGGTGGCCCGGATCGGTCGGCACCGCTTCCCGGTGGTGGTCACCGACACCGTGCGGGCCTTCCTGGAGGAGGTCTCCGAGGTGCTCGGCATCGAGCTGGACCCGGACGACCCGGAGACCGCCATCGCCAAGCTCGGCCCGATCGCGAACATCATCGGCGCCACCATCCGCAACACCGCCAACCCGACGCGGCTCGCCGCCGGCTACAAGGACAACGTCATCCCCGGCCGGGCCAGCGCCACCATCGACTGCCGCAGCCTGCCCGGCCAGTCCGAGCTGCTGGAACGGCAGCTGCGCGAGCTGGTCGGCCCGGACATCGCCATCGAGTACGTGCAACGCCAGCCCGCCCTGGAGACCACCTTCGACGGCGACCTGGTCGAGGCGATGTCCGCCGCGCTGCGCGCCGAGGACCCGGGAGCCCGGCCGGTGCCGTACATGCTCTCCGGCGGTACGGACGCGAAGGCGTTCGCGCAGATCGGCGTCCGGTGTTTCGGGTTCGCGCCGCTGCGACTGCCGGCCGACCTGAACTTCTCCGCGCTGTTCCATGGCATCGACGAGCGGGTACCGGTGGACGGACTACAGTTCGGCGTGCGGGTTCTCGACCGGTTCCTGCGCACCAGTTAGTAACGTGAGAGGGACGCCTCATGACCGACCAGCACGGTGAGCTGGAAGCCGCACTCGAGCGCGTGATCGAAGCGGCCCGCCACCACCTGGCCGCCGTCCGCGCCGCCGAGGGCCGGATCGACGACGACGACGTCTGGCAGGCGTACGTCGGGTTGAACAACGCGTCGTACGCCTACGACGAGCAACTCATGGACGCCTTCGGCGAGGTGACCCCGTGGGACGTCGAGTCGATCGACCCGAACGAGGCCGACCAGCGTTTCGGTGGCGCCGAAGGTGTGGAGCCGACCGACCCGCACCCGCAGGTGATCTCGGTACGCCAGCGCCGCGACTACCGTGTGCCCAGCGTCTCCGCGCTGATCCGGGTGGCCGAGGCGGCCCGCCGCGAGGGCGCCCCCGGCGAGGACCAGGTGCCGCCGGTGGAGGGTGTCGGCGAGGCGGTGCTGGAGCTGCTGCAGAGCGGTGACGGGTCGCTCGGCGCCCTCGACGTGCCGGAGCTGGAGCCGCTCGACGGCGTGGTCATGGTCAGCGAGGTCGGCACCCCGGTCGACCTGGAGTCGTTCGACGACGACGACCCGGTGGGCCCGTTCCAGCCGGCGGCCGACGACCGGCTGGTCGGCCGGCTCGACGAGCACCCGTTCATGGAGCTCGGCGACGAGCACGACCACGTGCACTGACGTCGACCCGGGCGGTGGTGGGTACGTCTGTTGTCGCCGCAGCGGCAACAGATCTACCCACCGCCGGGTGGGGACGGGTCAGTAGGAGAGGCCGGGCTGCGGGGAGCCGTTGGCCACGCGGCGGCGCAGCACCACCTGGCGGGTGCCGTCGCGGTACAACTGCACCCGGGCCAGCTCCCACCCGCTGAACTCGGCCTGGATCGCCAGTTGCGCGGCGGCGGCCAACCGGTCGACGTTCGGCGGTAGGCGCAGCGGCGCGTACTCGTAGTCCATGGGCCCTATGCTGCCCATTCGGAGCCGCCGTGCGCCACCCTCCGGGCAGTTCGGCGGGTCACCCGTCGCGTTCGGGGTAGCCGACCTCCAGGGCCGAGACGTCGTCGAGCGCCGTGGTGATCTCCTCCGGCAGGGTCATCCGCTCCACCTGGAGGGCGCCGAGCAGTTGCCCGGACGTCCGGGCGCCGAGGATCGGCGCGGTCACGCCGGGCCGGTCCCGGATCCAGGCCAGCGCCACCTCCAACGGGGAGACCCCGAGGCCACCGGCGGCGGTGGCGACCGCCTCCACGATGCTGGAGCAGCGCGGCTCCAGGTAGGTGGAGACGAAACGCTCGAAATGGGGCGACACCGCCCGCGAGTCCGCCGGCCGGCCGTGCCGGTACTTGCCGGTGAGCACCCCACGACCCAGGGGTGACCACGGCAGCACACCCAGACCGAGCGCCTCGCAGGCCGGCAGCACCTCGCGCTCGACCCCGCGTTCCAGCAGGGAGTACTCCACCTGCGCGGCGACCACCGGGGCACGTCCGGGCCAGGCCGTCTGCCAGGCCGCCGCCCGGGCGGTCTGCCAGCCGGAGAAGTTCGACACGCCGACGTAGCGGACCCGGCCGCTGGCCACCGCGTGGTCGAGCGCGGCCAGGGTCTCCTCCAGCGGGGTGGCCGGGTCGTAGCCGTGCACCTGGAACAGGTCGACGTGGTCGGTGCCCAGCCGCCGCAACGAGGCGTCGAGCGTACGCAGCAGGTGCCCCCGGGAGCCGTCGCGACGGCGGGGGCCACCCGGACGCAACCCCGCCTTGGTGGCGATGAGCAGCTCGTCGCGGGGCACCAGACCACCCAGCAGCGAGCCGATCACCGACTCGGCGTCGCCGTCGCCGTACACGTCGGCGGTGTCGATCAGGTTGCCACCCGCGTCGAGGTAACTCTTCAGTTGCGCAGCGGCGTCGTCGGCGTCGGTGTCCCGGCCCCAGGTCATGGTGCCGAGCGCGAGCCGGGAAACCGCCAGCCCGCTTCGGCCGAGCGGTCGCTGTTGCATGGGTGAACCTTATTTCGAACGAGGGCCGAACCGATATCCTCGCTCCCGTCGAGTCTGCCCAGACGCATGGCGATTCGGGTGAGCCGGTGATCGTCGCTTCCGGCGGCATTGCGTAACCTGATGCGACTGCGGATGGGGGAGGACTCTGTGCGACTCGGGCTAAACCTCGGATACCAGACAGCCTGGAGCACGCCGGCGGATCATCTGGCCATGGCTCAGGAGGCGGACCGACTCGGCTACTCGGTGGTGTGGGCGGCGGAGGCGTACGGCTCCGACTCGCCGAGCATGCTCTCCTGGATGGCCGGGCAGACCGAGCGGATCGACATCGGCAGCGCGGTGATGCAGATCCCGGCCCGTACGCCCGCGATGACCGCGATGACCGCGGCGACCCTCGACGCGCTCTCCGGCGGCCGCTTCCGGCTCGGCCTGGGCGTCTCCGGCCCGCAGGTCTCCGAGGGCTGGCACGGCGTACGGTTCGGCAAGCCGCTGGCCCGGACCCGGGAGTACGTGGACATCGTGAAGCTGGCGGTGGCCCGCAAGGAGGTCGCCTACGACGGCGAGTTCTACCAGCTCCCGCTGCCCGACGGTCCCGGCAAGGCGCTGCGGCTGGGTTTCCATCCGCCGCGTGAGCACATCCCGATCTACCTCGCCGCCGTCGGTCCGAAGAACCTGGAGCTGGCCGGCGAGATCGCCGACGGCTGGCTGGCCGTCTTCTACGCCCCCGAGTTCGCCGAGGAGCAACTCGCGGCGGTACGCGCTGGCCGGGCCAAGGTCGGCAAGGAGCTGGCCGGCTTCGACGTGGTGCCCTCCGTGCCGGTCGTGGTCGGCGACGACGTCGACTCCTGCGCCCAGCTGGTGCGCTGGTACGCCGCCCTCTACGTGGGCGGGATGGGCAGCCGCCAGCAGAACTTCTACAACCAGTTGGCGACCCGGATGGGGTACGGCGACGCCGCCCGTGAGGTGCAGGACCTCTACCTGGCCAAGCGGCAGCGCGACGCGGCGGCCGCGGTGCCGCTGGAGTTCATCGACCGGACCTCGCTGCTCGGCCCCAAGGAGCGGATCGCCGAGCGGATGCGCCAGTACGCCGAGTCCGGCGTCACCACCCTGTCGATCACCCTGTTCGCCGGCGACCGGGACAGCGGGGTGCAGACCCTGCGTACCGTCGCCGAGGCGCTGGAACTCTCGGGAGTCGGGGAGTGACCTGGATCGAAGCCATCGTCCTGGGCATCGTCCAGGGCCTGACCGAGTTCCTTCCGGTCAGCTCGTCGGGGCACCTGCGGATCACCTCGGCGATCTTCTTCGACCGTGACGCGGGGGCGTCGTTCACCGCGGTCACCCAGCTCGGCACCGAAGCGGCCGTGCTGCTCTACTTCGCTAAGGACATCTGGCGCATCGGCCGTACCTGGACGGTCGGGATCTGGGACAAGTCCGTACGCTCCAGCCTCGACTACCGGATGGGCTGGTACGTCATCGTCGGCTCGATCCCGATCGGGGCGCTCGGTTTCCTGTTCAAGGACCAGATCCGGGAGACCGCCCGGAACCTGTGGGTGGTGGCCACCACCCTGATCGTGTTCGCCTTCGTGCTCGCCTTCGCCGAGTACTGGGGTCGGCAGACCCGGACGTTGAAGGACTTCCGGATGCGCGACGGTGTGGTGATGGGCTTCGCCCAGGCGATGGCGCTGATCCCCGGCGTGTCCCGGTCCGGTGCGACGTTGACCTTCGGCCTGTTCCTCAACCTGACCCGGGAGACGGCGGCCCGCTACTCGTTCCTGCTGGCCATCCCGGCCGTGGTGATGTCCGGGATCTTCAGCCTCGGGGACGTCTTCGAACCGGCGGCCCCGGGCACCTCGGCACCCACCGTCGCGCAGATGGTGGTCGCCACGCTCATCGCCTTCGTCGTCGGGTACGCGGCCATCGCCTGGCTGCTGCGGTTCGTCGCCCACCACACCCTGTACGTCTTCGTGCTCTACCGGGTGGCGGTCGGCACGCTGGTGTTCGCCCTGCTGCTCACCGGCACCATCAGCGCCACCTGACCCTGGGTTGGATGTAAGGAAGGGCCCCCTGCTATCGCCTGGTGCATAGCAGGGGGCCCTTCCTAACATGCGTCGCGGCCGGGCGTGCGGTGCTTCCGGCTGGGCGTTGGTGGTGCGTCGACGGCCGGCACCCTGTTGGGGGTGCCGGCCGTCGTGGTGGTGTGGGTCAGCTGTTCCAGTGTGCGGCGACGAGGTCGGCGGCCTGTTGTTCCCACTGGGCGTAGTGGTCGGGGAATGCGGAGACCTGGACGGTCTGGG
>NZ_JBEYSG010000017.1:0-154271 GCF_040642635.1 Micromonospora sp. NPDC047793
ACCATGATGGTCGGCATCAGCTTCGCCGGGGGGCCGGGCCGCCCCCGGACGGTAATACCCTTGGTGGAGCCCGCCGCGACCAGGGAAGCGCCGCCGGGCTCCCCCACCCCCACCCCCACCCCCGCCCCCAACCCCGCCCCCACCCTGTCCCGCCCGCCCCGCCCGCCCGTCCGTCCGCCGCGTTGATCAAGGAGTTTTGGCGCCAGTTGATCGCCGGAAGCGACCAAACCTCTTGATCAACCCGGCGATGGGTGCGGCGCGCGGGGCAGGAGGGCGGGTGGGGCTTTAGGGGGTGACTGTGGCGGGTTCGGCTATGCAGGCGGTGCCGATGCGGCGGAAGCCGACTCGCAGGTAGACCCGGGCGATCTCCTCGCTGCCGGCGGAGAGGAAGACCACGTCGGTGCCGTTGGCGAGCAGGGTGCGGGCCAGTGCGGCGGTGACCGCGGCGGCCAGGCCCCGGCGGCGGGCGGTGGGCAGGGTGGCCACTCCGGCGATCTCGGCCACGTCACCGACCCGCATGGCCATCCCGCTGGCCAGCGCGCCCTCGTCGGGGGTCACGGCGAGGGCGGAGAGGCGGCTGCCGTCGGCGATGCGGGCCCGTTCCTCGTCCAACGCGGCGACGTCGAGGCCGATCATGGCGGCGTCGCGTTCGGCCGGGCCGCCCCTGCCCCGACCGGTGCCGGGTGCCGCGAAGCCGACGGCCGCGACGGCCCGGCGGGCGGCCACGTCGGCGGCGAGGTCCGGCGCGGAGGCGGTCAGCAACCGTACCGGTATGTCGGTGTACGTCGCCGGGTCGCCGACGGCCTCCGGGTCGAGGACCATCAGTGGGGCCTCCAGCACGGCGAGTCCGGCCGAGCGGGCCACCGCGAGCAGGTCCGGGTTGATCTCGTGTACCCATTCCAGGGCCTCGGGCAGACCGAGTTCCCGCTGCCGGTGGCGGACCGCCGTCAGGTCGGCCAGTGAGGGCGGTTGGTCGGCGTCGGGGCGCGGACGGGCATAGAACGGCCATCCGGGGCCTTCGCGGACGAACAGCACACACCCGCCGTGTTCTTCCGCGCGGGCCGCGTCGCGGGGGACCGCGTCGTAGAAACGTTCCAGCCGATCCAGCAGGCCGGCGTACGGTGTATCCACCGCGCGAGACTACACGTCCCAGAGTCTGGACGGTGTGATCAATCTGCACTGGCCTTGCGTACCGCGCCCTAACGTAGACTCAATAGTCCGATAAAGGGCCGACGTCGTCCCGTCCATGATCCACGCCTGAGTGACGACAGGAGGCCCGGGTGGCCTTTGCGTACCCACACCACCCCCAGCCGGCGCTGCGCGACGGCCAGGTAGCGTCCCCTGCCGGCCTGTACGACGCCTCCCACGAGCACGACGCGTGCGGTGTGGCCTTCGTGGCCGACCTGCACGGACGGCGCTCGCACACGGTGGTTGCCAGCGGTCTCGGCGCCCTGTGTCGGTTGGACCACCGGGGTGCCCGGGGTGCCGAACCGAACACCGGTGACGGCGCGGGCATCATGATCCAGGTGCCGGACGCGTTCCTGCGCGCGGTGGTCGACTTCCCGCTTCCCCCGGCCGGCGAGTACGCCACCGGCCTGGTCTTCTTCCCCGACGACGACGCCGCCGAGGCCCGCGCCCGGCAGGTGGTCGAGAAGTACGCGCTGGTGGAGGGCGCCGAGCTGCTCGGCTGGCGCGACGTCCCGGTGGACGCCTCGGACCTCGGCGAGACGGCCCTGGCGGCGATGCCCCGGGTGCGGCAGCTCTTCCTCGCCGCGGACCGGCTGACCGACACCCCCGCCGGACCGGCCGGCTCTCCGCTGCGCGGCATCGAGCTGGAGCGGGTCGCGTTCTGCGTCCGCAAGCAGGCCGAGCGGGAGTCGGCTGAGCGCGGCGTGCCGGCGTACTTCCCGTCGTTGTCCGGGCGGACCATGGTCTACAAGGGGATGCTCACCCCGGACCAGTTGCCCGCGTTCTATCCGGACCTCACCGACGAGCGGGTGGACAGCGCCATCGCGCTGGTGCACTCGCGCTTCTCCACGAACACGTTCCCGTCGTGGCCGCTGGCGCACCCGTACCGGTTCATCGCGCACAACGGCGAGATCAACACGATCCGTGGCAACCGGAACTGGATGCAGGCCCGCGAAGCGCTGCTGCGGACGCCGGAGCTCTCCGGCAACATCCGCCGGGTCTTCCCGATCTGCACCCCGGCCGCCTCCGACTCGGCCAACTTCGACGAGGTCCTGGAGCTGCTGCACCTGGCCGGGCGCAGCCTGCCGCACGCGGTGCTGATGATGATCCCGGAGGCGTGGGAGAACGACCCGGACATGGCCGCCGACAAGCGTGCCTTCTACCGGTTCCACGCCAGCCTGATGGAGCCGTGGGACGGCCCGGCCTCGGTCGCCTTCACCGACGGCGAGATCGTCGGTGCGGTGCTCGACCGCAACGGGCTGCGTCCTGGCCGGTGGTGGCAGACCGCCGACGGGCTCGTGGTGCTGGGCAGCGAGGCGGGCGTGCTCGACCTCGATCCGGCCACCGTGGTCGCCAAGGGTCGGCTCCAGCCCGGCAAGATGTTCCTGGTCGACACCACCGCCGGTCGGATCGTGCACGACGACGAGATCAAGACCGAGCTGGCCGCGGCCCAGCCGTACACGGACTGGCTGCACGCCGGGCTGATCGAGATGGACGACCTGCCGCTCCGCGAGCACGAGGTCTACACCCACGACTCGGTACGCCGTCGCCAGCAGACCTTCGGCTACACCGAGGAGGAGCTGAAGATCCTGCTCGCCCCGATGGCCCGCACCGGCGCGGAGCCGATCGGCTCGATGGGCACGGACACCCCGATCGCCCCGCTGTCCACCCGGCCACGGCTGCTCTACGACTACTTCCACCAGCTCTTCGCCCAGGTCACCAATCCGCCGCTGGACGCCATCCGCGAGGAGTTGGTGACCAGCCTGGCGACGACCATCGGCCCGGAGGGCAACCTGCTCGACCCGGGACCGGCGAGCTGTCGGCAGATCGTGCTGCCCTACCCGGTGATCGACAACGACGAGCTGGCCAAGGTCCTCTCCATCGACGAGGACGGCGACCTGCCCGGCTTCAAGGCGGTCCGGGTCTCCGGGCTCTACCGGATCCGGGACGGCGGGGCCGGCATCAAGGCCCGGCTGACCGAGATCTGCCGGCACGTGTCCGAGGCGATCGAGGACGGCGTCCGCATCCTGGTGCTCTCCGATCGGGACTCCAACGCCGACCTCGCGCCGATCCCGTCGCTGCTGCTCACCGCCGCGGTGCACCAGCACCTGGTCCGGGAGCAGACGCGGACCCAGGTGGCGTTGATCGTGGAGTCCGGGGACTGCCGCGAGGTGCACCACGCGGCGGTGCTGATCGGCTACGGCGCGGCGGCGGTCAACCCGTACCTCGCCTTCGAGTCGGTGGAGGACATGATCTCCACCGGGTCGCTGGCCGGGGTCGAGCCGCGGACCGCGATCCGCAACTACGTCAAGGCGCTCGGCAAGGGCGTCCTGAAGATCATGTCCAAGATGGGCATCTCGACCGTGTCGTCGTACTGCGGAGCGCAGGTCTTCGAGGCGGTCGGCCTGGAGACCCGGCTGGTGCAGCGGTACTTCCGGGGCACGCCGAGCACGATCAGCGGCGTCGGGCTGGACGGCATCCACACCGAGGTGGCCGCCCGGCACGCGCTGGCCTGGCCGCCGCCGGGTGCCGAGGCCCCCACCGGCCTGCCGGTCGGTGGCGAGTACCAGTGGCGTCGCGAGGGCGAGCTGCACCTGTTCAACCCCGAGACGGTCTTCCTGCTCCAGCACGCCACCCGGACCCGGCAGTACGACGTGTTCCGCGCGTACACCGCGAAGGTCGACGAGTTGGCCGCGAAGGCCGGGTCGCTGCGCGGCCTGTTCCGGCTGCGGACCGGCGACCGGTCGCCGGTGCCGATCGAGGAGGTCGAGCCGGCCAGCGAGATCGTCAAGCGGTTCGCCACCGGTGCCATGTCGTACGGGTCGATCTCGGCGGAGTCGCACGAGACCCTGGCGATCGCGATGAACCGCCTCGGCGGCAAGTCCAACACCGGTGAGGGCGGTGAGGACGTCGAGCGCCTCTACGATCCGGCCCGCCGCTCGTCGGTCAAGCAGATCGCCAGTGGCCGCTTCGGCGTGACCAGCGAGTACCTGGTCAACGCCGACGACCTCCAGATCAAGATGGCCCAGGGCGCCAAGCCCGGCGAGGGCGGTCAGCTCCCCGGCAACAAGGTGTGGCCGTGGATCGCCCGGACCCGGCACGCCACCCCCGGTGTCGGCCTGATCTCGCCGCCACCGCACCACGACATCTACTCGATCGAGGACCTCGCCCAGCTCGTGCACGACCTCAAGTGCGTCAACCCGGCCGCCCGGGTGCACGTCAAGCTGGTCAGCGAGGTGGGTGTCGGCACGGTGGCAGCCGGGGTGGCCAAGCTCAAGGCCGACGTCATCCTGATCTCCGGTCACGACGGTGGCACCGGCGCCTCCCCGCTGAACTCGCTCAAGCACGCCGGCACCCCCTGGGAGCTGGGCCTGGCCGAGGCGCAGCAGACGCTGCTGCTCAACAAGCTGCGCGACCGGGTCACCGTGCAGGTCGACGGCCAGCTCAAGACCGGCCGGGACGTGGTGGTCGCGGCGCTGCTCGGCGCCGAGGAGTTCGGCTTCGCCACCGCCCCGCTGATCGTCGCCGGCTGCGTGATGATGCGCGTGTGTCACCTGGACACCTGTCCGGTCGGCATCGCCACCCAGAACCCGGTGCTGCGCGAGCGCTTCAACGGCAAGCCGGAGTTCGTGGAGAACTTCTTCCTCTTCCTCGCCGAGGAGATCCGCGGCTACCTGGCCGAGCTGGGTCTGCGCAGCATCGACGAGGCGATCGGTCGGACCGAGCTGCTCGACGTCGCACCCGCGGTCGCGCACTGGAAGGCCGGCGGGATCGACCTCGGACGCGTACTGCACCTGCCGGAGCTGCCGGAGGGTGCCGCCCGCCGGGGCGTCCGGGTCCAGGACCACGGCCTGGAACTGGCACTGGACAACGAGCTGATCGCCCTGGCCGCCCCGGTGCTGGACGCGCCCGCCGACGGGACGCCGGTCGCCCCGGTCCGGGCGGAGGTGGCGATCCGCAACGAGCACCGCAGCGTCGGCGCGATGCTCGGCGGCGAGGTGACCCGCCGGTACGGTGGCGCCGGGCTGCCCACCGACACCGTCGAGTTCACCCTGCGCGGCACGGCCGGGCAGTCGTTCGGCGCCTTCCTGCCGCGCGGGGTCACCATGCGGCTGCACGGCGACGCCAACGACTACGTCGGCAAGGGCCTCTCCGGCGGGCGGCTGGTGGTCCGGCCGGACGCGTCGGCGCCCTTCGTCGGCGTCGGCGCCGAGTCCGGACAGCGCGCCGAGGACCAGATCATCGCCGGCAACACCCTCCTGTACGGCGCCACCGATGGCGAGGTGTTCCTGCGCGGCCGGGTGGGGGAGCGGTTCGCGGTGCGCAACTCCGGTGCGGCGGCCGTCGTCGAGGGTGTCGGCGACCACGGCTGCGAGTACATGACCGGCGGCACGGTGGTCGTGCTCGGCCCGACCGGCCGCAACTTCGCGGCCGGCATGTCCGGCGGCACCGCGTTCGTCTGGAACCTCGACCGGCGGCGGGTCAACACCGAGCTGGTCGACCTCGCCGCCCCCGGCGAGCAGGAGCGGGTCCGGCTGCACGAGCTGGTGCAGCGGCACTTCGCGGAGACCGACTCGGCGGTCGCCGAGGCGCTGCTCAAGCGCTGGCCGGAGGCGGTGGAGGAGTTCACCGCCGTGGTACCCCGGGACTACCGCCGGGTGATGGAGATCATGCGGGCCGCCGAAGCCGCCGGCCAGAACGTCGACGACGCGGTGATGAGTGCGCTCGCACCGGCCGCGCAGCCGCCCCAGGCGGCACCCGCGTCGACGCCGGTTCCGTCCGCGCCGCGGGCGGTCGCCCAGGAGGTGGCTCGTGCCTGACCCGAACGGTTTCCTGCGCTACCCCCGGCGGGTGCCGGCGCGCCGCCCGGTGCCGGTGCGGATCAGCGACTGGCGGGAGGTCTATCCACCCGCCGGTGAGGAGCTGATCCGGGAGCAGGCCACCCGGTGCATGGACTGCGGCATCCCGTTCTGCCACAGCGACACCGCCGGATGTCCGCTGGGCAACCGCATCCCGGACTGGAACGACCTGGTCCGCACCGGCAACTGGGACGCCGCGGTGGAGTCGCTGCACGCCACCAACAACTTCCCCGAGTTCACCGGCCGGCTCTGCCCGGCACCCTGCGAGGCGGCCTGCGTACTCGGCATCGGCGGGGGTGCCCCGGTGACCATCAAGCAGGTCGAGGTGGAGATCGCCGACGCCGCGGCGGCCCGGGGCCTGACCCCGTGCCCGAGTCCGACCCCGTCCGGGCGGTCGGTGGCGGTGGTCGGTTCCGGCCCGGCCGGGCTCGCCGCCGCGCAGCAACTGGCCCGCGCCGGGCACGCCGTCACCGTGTACGAGCGCGACGACACCCCGGGCGGTCTGCTGCGCTACGGCATCCCCGACTTCAAGCTGGAGAAGCGGCACATCGACGCCCGGCTGGCGCAGTTGGCCGCCGAGGGCGTGGTGTTCCGGAGCGGCGTGGACGTGGGCGTCGACGTGACCGCCGCGCAGCTCCGGGCCCAGCACGACGCGGTGCTGCTGGCCTGCGGGGCGTTGCAGGGCCGGGAGACCGACACCGTGGGCCGGCAGTTGCGCGGGGTGCACCAGGCGATGGCGCACCTGGTCGCCGCCAACCGGGTGGTCGCCGCCGCCGGTGCGGGCCGTCCCGCGCTGGCCACCCTGCCGGACGGTACGCCGATCGACGCGGCCGGCAAGCATGTCGTCATCATCGGCGGCGGCGACACCGCGGCCGACTGCCTCGGGGTGGCGCACCGGCAGGGCGCGGCCGGCGTACACCAGCTCGACCTGTACCCGCGCCCTCCACAGGCCCGCGACGAGGAGCGCGACCCGTGGCCGACCTGGCCGTGGATCCTGCGCGAGTACGCGGCGCACGAGGAGGGCGGGGAGCGCGTCTTCGCGGTCGCCGTGCAGGAGTTCGTCGACGACGGCACCGGCGCGGTCCGTGCCGTGCGGATCGCCGAGGTGACCGTCGAGAAGCGGGACGGCCGGCGCATCGTCACCACTGTCCCCGGGACCGAACAGGAGTTGCCCGCCGACCTGGTGCTGCTGGCCATCGGCTTCGAGGGCACCGAGGAGCAGCCGCTGCTGACCCAGTTCGGGGTGACCCGCAACGCCCGGGGCGCGATCGAGTCCCGGGGCGACTGGCAGACCGAGGCCGACGGTGTCTTCGTCGCCGGTGACATGCACCGGGGGGCGTCACTGATCGTCTGGGCCATCGCCGAGGGGCGGGCCGCCGCCGCCGCGATCCACGGCTACCTCGGTGGCGTCGGCACCCTCCCGGCACCCGTGCACGCCGCCTCCCAACCGCTCGCTGTGTAAGGAGGGGTCCCCTGCTAACGCCTCGTGCATAGCAGGGGACCCCTGCTAACACCCCGGCGCACCACGCGCGCCGCACACCCGCACACCCGCACACCGCACACCCGCGCATACGCCCGGCCGTGACTCGGCCGGGCGTGCTGCGTCTGCGGGGCGACGGCTATTCACTTCATCTGCATGTTTCGATAGCATTACCGGCTAGTAACAACCCCTGGCCACGCGCGCGGTCCACGGGCTCCACCACCACCCTCTGTGGAGGTCCGTCATGTCCCACCGTCCGCTGGCCCGTGCCCTCGCCACGTTGGTCGCCCTCGCCACCGCCACCCTCGGCGCACTGGCCGTACCCACCGCCGCCCAGGCCGCCGCGCCCGTGCACTACGTCGCGCTCGGCGACTCGTACTCCTCCGGGGTCGGCGCCGGCCCGTACGACCTGTCCACCTGCCTGCGCAGCCAGAAGTCGTACGCACCACTGTGGGCCGCCGCCAACGCGGTGGCCAGCTTCCGCTTCCCGGCCTGCGGCGGCGCGGTCACCGCCGACGTGCTCGCCAACCAACTCGGCGCGCTCAGCGCCACCACCACGATGGTCACCATCACCATCGGCGGCAACGACGCCGGATTCGCCGACGTGATGACCAGTTGCCGCTTCGGCAGCACGTCCACCTGCACCACTGCGGTCAACGAGGCCAAGGCGTTCGCCACCGGCACCCTGCCGGCCCGGCTGGACCGCACCTACGCGGCCATCCGCGAGCGCGCCCCGAACGCGCGGCTGATCGTGCTCGGCTATCCGCGCCTGTTCGAGACCAGGTCCTGCGGGCTGCTGGCGATGAGCACCCACAAGCGCACCCTCCTCAACGAGGCGGCCGACGTCCTCGCCGAGGTGACCGCCGACCGGGCCGCCGCGGCCGGTGCCACCTTCGCCGACACCCGGCCCACCTTCGCCGGCCACGGTGTCTGCGGTGCCCAGCCGTGGATCCGGGACGTCACCGGTGTCATCGAGGCGTACCACCCCAACGCCGACGGCTACCGGTACGGCTACCTGCCCGCGCTCAACGCGGTCACCGGCTGACGGCTCGCGATGTTAGGAGGGGTCCCCTGCTATGCACGAGGCGTTAGCAGGGGACCCCTCCTTTCACGCACGTGCCGGGAGCGCCGACGCCTGGACGGGCCGACACGGCCGTGCGGGGACCGTGCCCGGATCGCCGCTGTCCGTTAGGGTTTCAGCGGACCAGGCGGCTGTCGGCGGAGGGGCACACGTTGGGCAGGCTCGCGTCGGCGTACGGGCAGGCGATGGCCGCCCACCGGGCCGCCCGGGCCCACCTCGACTCCGCCCGTGACGCGTTGCGCGGCGCGGTGCCGGTCACCCCGGCGACCGACGCCGACCTGGTGGCCCGGCTGGCCCGGGTCGGCACCGCGTTGGCCACCCCCACGCCCGGCACCCCACTGGTGCGCCAGCCCGTGCCGGTACGCGTCGGCGAAGCGGTCGTCGCCGGTGGCGGCTTCCCGGTGCTGCTGCCGCTCGGTGCCGGGCACCACCTGGCGGTCGACACCGACGCCCGTGACCCGGCCGTGGCCGCCCTGCTGCGGGCGCTCGTGCTGCGGGTGCTGGCCACCGCCGCGCCGGGCGGCGTCCGGGTCGCCGGGCTGGACACGGCCGCTCTCGGTGCCACCTTCGGTCCACTGCGGCCCCTGGCCGACGCCGGCGTGATCGACGCGCCGGCCACCACCGACGCGGACGTCACCGCCCTGCTCGACGCCGCCGAACAGCACGCCCGGAACGCCCGCCGCGCCGACCGGCCCGACCAGGAACTCCTGCTGGTGGTCGCCGCGTCCGTCCCGTCGCCGCGCGAGGCGGCCCGACTCGCCGCGCTCACCCACGCCGGCCCCGCCGCCGCGGTCTGCGTGCTGCTGGCCGGCTGGCCGGCGATCGGCCCCGGGGAGTCCGCGCCGCCGCTGGGCTCCACCACCGTGGTGCGGCTCTCCGGCGACCAGACTTCCGCCGGTGGCACACCGGGCGTGCGGTCGTACGCGGGCGTCGGCGGGCTGGCCCGAGTCGGCGACCCGCCGGGCACGCCGTTCAGCGCCGACGGCAGCGGGCTCAGCGTCCCGGTGCGTCTCGACGGTGACGCCCCGCCCGCCTCGGTCGCCGCCCTCGCCACCCACCTGGGCGACGCCGCCCGGCGCGGTGCGGCGGTCACCTTCGCCGACCTGCTGCCCGGGCAGCGCTGGGCCACCTCGGCCCGCGCCGGTCTGCGTACCGTGGTGGGCCGCGCCGGACGCGACCCGTTCAGCATGGCCTTCGACGACGCCACCCCGCACTGGCTGGTCGGCGGACGCACCGGCGCCGGCAAGACGGTCTTCCTGCTCGACGTGCTCTACGGGCTGGCCGCCCGCTACTCACCGGCCGAGTTGCAGCTCTACCTCCTCGACTTCAAGGAGGGAGTGAGCTTCACCGAGTTCGTCCCCACCGGACACGACCCGTCGTGGTTGCCGCACGCCCGTGCCGTCGGCATCGAGAGCGACCGCGAGTACGGCGTGGCCGTGCTCCGCGAGCTGCGCCGCGAACTGCACCGACGGGCCACCGCACTCAAGCGCCACGGCGTCACCAAGCTCGCCGACCTGCCCCCCGACACACCGGTACCCCGGATCGTCGCCGTGATCGACGAGTTCCAGGTGTTGCTCGCCGGCAACGACCAGCTCGCCCGCGAATCGGTGGACCTGCTGGAGGAACTCGCCCGCAAGGGCCGCTCGTACGGCGTACACCTGGTGCTCGCCAGCCAGAGCACGACGGGGATCGAGGCCCTCTACGGCCGGGCCGAGGCGGTCTTCGGCCAGTTCGCGCTGCGGGTGGCGCTGGCCGGCGGCGGGGGAGTGCTCGACCAGCTCAACGACGCGGCGGCGACCCTGCCGGTCGGCTCGGCCGTGGTCAACACCGCTGCCGGCGCGCCCGGCGCCAACACCGTGATCCGCTTCCCCGACGCGCACGCCGCCGGTGGTGACCTGACCGGGCTGCGGCACGACCTGTGGCAGGCCCGCCAGCCGGGCGCGCGTCCGCCGTCGGTGTTCCGGGGGTACGACACCGCCCGCGTCGAGGCCGACGCCACCTTCACCGGTCTACGCCCCGGCGGTCGACGTCCCCTGGCCCTGGTCGGCCGGACGGTCGACGTGGACGGCACCACCGCCATGTTCATCATGGACACCGCTCCCGGCCGACACCTGGCCGTGGTGGGTACCTCGCCCACCGGCGCCGAGGTGCTGCGCGCCGCGACCCTGAGCCTCGCCCGGCAGCACACCCCCGGCGAGGCGACCTTCCTGCTCGCCCCGCTGGTCGCCGCCGCCGACTCGGCCGCCGACGACACCGCCGCCGCGCTGACCGCCGCCGGGCACCCGGTGCAGCGGCTCGACACCGCCGCCCTGCACGCCCGGATCGCCACCCTCGCCACGTCCCCGTCCGGTCCTGGCACGTCCGGGGCCGGTACGCCCGGTCCTGGCATGCCCGGAGCGGGTACGGCCGGTTTCGAGACGTTCGGGACCGGCGGCGTGCCTGACAGCCGCGTGCCTGGTAGCGGCGCGTCCGACGCCGCAGCGTCAGGTGACGGAGCGGGCGCTGCGGGGCGTACCTATCTGGTGGTCTTCGGGGTGGACGCCGCCGCCGGACGGCTCGCCGAGACCGACCCGGCGACCTTCCGCTCCGGCCACGACGACCTGCGGACCCTGTTGCGTCAGGGCCCCGGCCACGGCGTGCACCTGCTCGGCTGGTGGCGCGGCCTGCGTCGGCTCGCCGACGACCTCGGTGGCACCCAGAACCGCGACGACGTCGCCTGCCTGGTCGCGTTGAACGTGCCCGGCGCGGACCTCGGTCTGCACCTCGGCGTGCACGATCTGGTGTACACGCCACGGGCCGACCGGGCGCTGCTGGTGGACCGGCACGACCAGCGGGTCCGGTTGATCGTGCCGTTCGCCCGGGACGGGCACATCCCCGACGGGCAGGAGTGAGGCGTGTCCAGCTTCGACGAGTACGCCGCGCTGCTGCGGCACCTCTCCACCCAACAGCGTGCCGGTGAACAGGACACCGCCACCAAGACCGAGCGGCACCGTCACCTCGGTGCCACCGTGGAGTACCTGCACCAACGCCTGCTCGCCCAGGGCCAGCGCCTCGACCACCTCGGTCGCGGCATCGGCCTGGACCCGGCCACCGCCGGCACGCCGCCCGGATCCGGTCCGCCGGTCTCCGGTCCGCCGGTCTCGGGAATGCCCGTTTCCGCGCCGGTTTCAGGTGTGCCGGGTGCCGCGCCGGTCTCGGGGGTGCCCGGGCCGCCGACTGCTGCCGGTCACCCGCCGGTTTCCGGGGCGCCGTCGGGGTCGCCGTCGACGGTGGGGGTCGGCGGCGCCGCCGCCGCGCCGGGGCGGTCGGAGGTCGGGGCGTACCCGCAAACGGGGCAGACGGACCGGGCGTTGCCGGTGGCGGTGAGCGCGACGGAGGCGGGGGTGCCGGCCCAACGGGCCGGTGCGGTCGACCCGGCGACGGAGCTGGAGTTGGCGCGGCGCTGGGCGGACGAGGCGGACAGGTACGCGCAGCAGGCCGAGATGCTCGCCCAGCGCCCGGCGCTGCTGCCCGGATGGTCGCCGATGGCCCGGGCGGTCGCCGTCTATCTCGGCTTCTCCGGTGTCGCCGTGGTGCTGATCCTGATCCTGGGTCTCGCCTCCGACGTCGGTGTGGTCGGCCTCGGCACGGTGGTCGCCTGGATGTGTGCCGGCCTGCCCGCGGTCGCCCTGATCGGTGCCTGGCTGGTGCTCGGCAAGTGGGGGCGGCCCGCCAGTGGTGCCGCTGCGCCGCCCCGGTATCCGCTGCTGGGCTTCCTGCTGTGCTTCGTCGCGGTGCCGCTCGCCTACTGCGGCTACCTGGTGCTGGTCCGCCTGCTGCGCTGACCCGTGTGTGTAAGGAAGGGCCCCCTGCTAACGCCTACGGTATAGAAAGGGTCCCTTCCTAACTTCGGTCGCGCCGACCGGGCTCCCGACTCGTTCTGATCGGGTGTGCGGTGCGGGTGGTCGCGGTGTGCGGACGGATCTCGTACGCTCCTGAGTGGTCGCGGTCGAGCCGGGGAGGGCATGTGAGCGCAGCGGAGATGATCGCCCGATTGGCGGCGGCCGCGCACAAGCTGGACGAGGCGAAGGCGAAGACGGCCGCCGCCGCCCAGGATGCCGCCGAGGCGCGGCAACTCGTCGCGGGGGCGTTGCAGGGGGTGGCCGCCGGGCCGCTGATCGGGATGATCGACTCGTACCGGCAGGCGCTCGCGCAGGCCGCCGAGGGCGGTGGCCCGGCCCGGCAGCACGTCCAGGAGACGATCACGAAGGTACGCGCACTGGGCAACTGACCGGACGATCGAGAGGGTGGCGAGTGGACCGCGACGGCGGGGTGTTGGACGGATTCCACGTCGGGTATGTGCCGCCCGGTGTCGGCGACGAGGTGTCGGACTTCGCCAGTGAGTGGGAGGACGTCCGCCTCACCAGCCGGTTCTGGGAGCGCCGGACGGCCGACGGGCACCAGGTGGACCTGCGCGTCCACGTGCTGCGGGGGGATCGGCTCACCGACCTCGACGCGCTACGCGACTTCCTCGCCGCGTACCACGAGCGTGATCCGGCGCAGTGGCGGCTGAGCGACTTCCCGCACGGCGACGGCCCTGGGCTGACCGGCGAGGCGCAGGCGTTCTGGCTGGTCGCACCCGGTGTCGCCGTCAGCGTACTGACGACTCCGGAGTTCGCCGAGGCGCTCCCGGCGACCGCGCTGGCCGTCCGCGGCGCCGCCGACGACGAGGTGTGACCGCCGGGGCGGCGCGCCCTGCGGGTGGCCTCACCGCAGCCAGCGTACGTGGGCTCCGACGAGGCGGATCACCTGTCGCCAGGCAGTGTTGACGGGGCCGGACGGGAACGAGCCGAGCTGGCGACGTGCCTTCCACCCGGTGAGCGGCCGGTCCGCCACGCGCATCAGATCGTCGAGCCTGTCCAGCGGCGATCCCACCCGCAACAGTGTGCGTACGTCGTCCCACTCGAACGCCTCCGCCACCTCCATCACGAGGTCGCGATGGGTGATGAACAGACGCGGCACCCATTGCGCGATCGGGAACCTCAGGTTGTAGACGATCAGGTCGAAGTCGTACGACTGCTCCTCGTCATCGTCGCGCATACCCGTTCTGAGCACCCAGTTCATGAAATCGTCCCAACCGGGTGCGGTGGCCAATTCGTGGGCTCCGGGCTCGGTCAGATACCGGTGCAACGATTCCTGTGACCGGAACAGCAGCAGGTGACCGTCGGCACCGGGGAAGACGGCCTGCTCTTTCTGTTCGTCGGCGTACGCCCGGAGTGTGTATCCTTCCTCGCCATTCGGCAGGGACACGGTGATCGGGCGGATGACGAGTGATTCCGGTAGCTCCACCGGGTCGTACGACGGGTGGGTCCACCGGGCCGAGGGATGCTGGCGTTCGCGGGCCTCCCGCTCGCGTTCCTGCCGTTCCTTTTCCCGCGTCTCGCGTTCGCGGGCCTCTCGTTCCTCGGCCTCGCGTTGCCGCGCCTCCCGTTCCGCGGTGGCACGCCGGCGGGCCTCTCGTTCCTGCGCCTGGCGTTCGTAGGCGTCGCGCTCCCGTTTGCGCCGCTCCTGTTCCTGCTCGAAGGTCTCGCGCTCACCGGTCCGACCCTGTTCACCACCGGTGTGTCCACCACCGCCGGTCCGGGGTTCGCGGGTGTCCCGGCCGTGGCTGTCGAGGAGCAGTTTGTACGCCGCGTTGATCCGCTGCATCTGCCGGGTCGCCTCGGCCCGCACATTCTCCGGACTCGACTGGTGCCGGTCCGGATGCCAGACCTGCACGAGAATGCGATATCGCTCCCGAATCTGCGTCGGCGTCGAATCCTTGGTGACGCCGAGGAGGAGGTACGGATCCTGGCCGTCAGGAAGCATGTATTCGCCGGTTCTCACGAGTGCGGGGCATTGGCTGCGGCGATGGTAACAGTGTCCGTCGATCCGCGCGGCCGCAGCTCACTCGACGAGCGTGGCACCGTAGCTGTTCGACACGCCGCGCCGACTCCTGCTGCACTGCCACAATCGCAGGCCGACGTCGACCCCCCCGCAGCAAGTCAACGGGTCAGGGCGACAGGGGTGTCGGCGCATCGTCCTGCGAGGAGCGGACAGGCACGGTGGGTCGTTCGGCGGTGGCCGGCACCGATCCGGTACGAGGTGAGCAGTCCCTGCTCCTCGTAGTAGCGCAGGAGCCGGGGGCTGACGCCGGTGAGGCGCGACAGTTCGCCGATCTTCATCCCGATGTGATCTGCCCCATCCGCACTGGAAACTGACACTGATGTCAGATCGTACGCTGCCGATATGACGTACTTCGTTGTGCAGCGCGACGGCCGGACGGCGACCGCTGAGGACCTGGCACCGCTGGCCTTCGCGGGCCACGCGCACTTCACCGCCATGCAGGTACGCGGGGGCCGGGTGCGGGGCCTCGACCTGCACCTGGAGCGGCTGCGGTCCGCCTCGACCCGGATGTTCGGTCGGGTGGTGCCCGACGAGCGGGTCCGTGCCCACCTGCGGGCGGCGCTGGAGCAGAGCCCGGACGACGTCTCGTTGCTGGCCACCGTGTACTCGTCGGCGGGCGAGTTCACCCTGCCCGGTCCGGACGACGAACTGTCGGTGCTGGTGCGGACGGGGCCGGCGGCATCCGGGCCGCAGGGGCCGCTGACGCTGGCGACGGTCGGGTACGACCGGGTGCTTCCGGAGGTGAAACACGTCGGCGAGGTGGCCAAGACGCATCTTCTCCGTCAGGCCGTGGGGCGAGGTGCCGACGACGCCGCGTTCGTCGACCGGCGGGGACGGTTGAGTGAGGCGACGATCTGGAACCTGGCCTTCTGGGACGGTACGTCGGTGGTGTGGCCCGACGCGGAGATGCTGGGCGGGACCACGATGGGCATCGTCCGCCGCCAGGTGGACCGACTCGGCGTCCCGCAGCGCGTCCAGGAGGTCACCGTCGCCGACCTGCCGAGCATGGCGGGGTGCGTGGTGATGAACTCGTGGACGCCGGGCGTGGCGGTACACCGGATCGACGCGGTGCCGCTGCCCGACGCACCCTCCTTCCTGTCCCTGCTGCACCGGGCCTACCGGGCCGAACCGCTCACTTCGCCGTGAGGCAGGGGATCCGGGGCGGGGGAGTCGAGGTCGGACTGCGCGCGTTCACGGATCGGTGAGCAGGAGCCAGTCGTCGTCCAGGGGCGCGACGGTGGTGCCGTCGGGCCAGACGTGGGCGGCGGACGCCGTCGCGCGGGCCCGGTCGACCCGGGGGCGGTGGGCCAGCGTGGCGGACTCGAAGCTGACCGGGCCACCGAAGCGGGCGCGACCGAAGTTCGCCGTGCCGGGGAAGCGGGCACCGGTGAACCAGGCGTCGGTGGCGAACTCGGTCCAGCGGAACAGGGCCAGGTCGGCGAAGAGGGTGTCGCGGAAGTCGGCGTGGCCGCCGAAGACGGTGTGCTCCATGGAGAGTCCGCCGAGGAACGACGCCCGGCCGAAGTCGGCACCGCCGCCGAACGTGGTGTGGTCGAAGGTCACCGAGCGGCGGAACGTGGCGCCGCGCCAGGAGGTCTCGCCGAGCACGGCGCGCCGGGCGGAGAGCCGCCCGCCGAACTCGGCGCCGTCGGCGTGCAGCCCGCCGGTGATCCGCGCACCGTCCAGGACGACCTCCGCGTCGCCGGTGACCGCGTCCAGCACCAGCTCGTCGAAGGTGGCCGCCAGCACCAGCCGGCCACCGAGGCGGGCACCGCCGAACCGGGTGACGCCGGTGCAGGTCGCGCCGGTCAGGTCCGCGTCGTCGAGGGTGCACCCGGAGGCGTCGAGGTCGTGCAGGCGGGCGCCGGTCAGGTCCAGCCGCATACCGGGCCAGAACGCGTCGCCGTCCGCGCGCAGGCGCGCGGTCACCACCCGCTGCGCGGTACGCCGTACCTCCGACTCGCGCGCGTCGTCGTCCGGCGGCATCCGCAGGTACGCGCAGAGCACCGCCACGATGGTCGTGCGCTGTGCCGGGTTGTCCTGACCGAGGCGTTCCAGGGCGTGCAGTCCGCCGAGGCGTACCGCGGCGTTGTCGTTGCCGAGCAGTTCGACGGCCCGGGTGTACAGCTCGGTGAGTCGGCGCTCGGCGGCGTCGTACGCGGCGGCCTCGGCCTGCCGTTCCTGGTGCCGCTGCCCGGCCTCGGCGACCGCCTCGACGTGCGCCTGCACCCGGTCGCGGTGTTCCTGGTCCCGTGCGGCGACGGTCTCCTGGTGCCGCTGCGCCCGCTCGTTGATCCACTGTCGGCGGGCGGCGAGCAGCAGGGCGAGCCCGCCGCCGGTGCCGGCAACCACCGTCAGGCCGGTGCGGATCGCGTCGATACGCAGGCCGGCCCGGGTGTCCGGTGCGGCGGCCCGGTCGGCCTCGCCGAGCAGCCAGTCCAGCACCCACCAGCCGAGCAGGGCGGCCACCAGCAGCCCGATCAGGATCAGCCACCACGGCATGACCCGGAGACGCTCTTCATCGGAGGGCGAGGTGCCGCGCACGGCTCACAGCATGCCATCGCGCCGCACCCTGCGCGGGTGCCGACCGCCTGGGGTTGCGGCGGAACCTCCGGCGCGGTACGCCATGCGTACGCAGATCCGCCGATGGCTCCGGGTGCCGACCCGGCGGCGGTCTGGAAGTCGAGGATGGAATGGAATTCCTGACCAGTCCCGAGCTGTGGATCGCGTTCGCGACCCTGCTCCTGCTGGAGATCGTGCTGGGCATCGACAACGTCGTGTTCATCTCGATCCTGTCCGGCCGGTTACCTGAGCACCAGCAGGCCCGCGCCCGGATGATCGGTATCTCGCTCGCCCTGATCACCCGTCTGATCCTGTTGGCCTCGTTGTCCTGGATCATCGGCCTGACCGCTCCGCTGTTCACCGTGCTCGGTCAGGAGATCTCCGGGCGGGACCTGATCCTGCTGCTCGGCGGGTTGTTCCTGGTCGGCAAGGCGACGTACGAGATCCACGAGCACCTGGAGGGATCCGACCACGCCAAGTCGGGCAAGAAGGCCGCCTCGTTCAGTGTGGTCATCGCGCAGATCCTGGTGCTGGACGTGGTCTTCTCGCTCGACTCGGTGATCACCGCGGTCGGCATGGTCGACGAACTCGCCATCATGGTGGCCGCCGTGGTGATCGCCATGATCATCATGTTGGTCTCGGTCAATGCGGTGAGCAGTTTCGTCAACCAGCATCCGACGGTCAAGATGCTCGCCCTGTCGTTCCTGCTGATCATCGGTGCGAGCCTGATCGCCGAGGGCCTCGACCAGCACATCCCGAAGGGCTACGTGTACGGCCCGATCGCCTTCTCGATCTTCGTGGAGTTCCTCAACCTGCGGGTCCGGTCGCGTCAGCGACGCCGACAGGAGAACCAGCCGGTGCAACTGCACCCGACGTACGTCAAGAACGGTCCGGCCCGACCCGAGCCCGAGCCGGAGAAGGCTCCGGCCGGCTGACGCCCGTACCACCCTGGACGCCGCACGCACCCGGCCGGTGCGTGCGGCGTCCGCCGTTCCGCGGTGCGCTCCGCTCTCCGCGGTGTTCGTGGGGTGGCGGCGAAGAGATCGCTACCCGCGCGTAACTTTTCATTGACGTTTCCGGATTGTGGCCCGCATCATCGAGGCACGGTCGATCGGACACCCCCACCGCCTCCACCCGGCAACCCCGGGATCCCCCTTGGGAGGTGCAGCGATGCTGCTCCGAAAGGCTGTCCCCGTCCTGGCCCTGGCCCTCGCCACCGTCCTGGCCTCCCCGGCCGCCGCCACCGCCGAGCCCGTCCCCGACACGTCAACGGCAGGTGCCGCCACCGATCGCTCGGTCCTGGCCGATACCGGTCCGGTCGGTTCTGACCTGGCCGGCTCTGGCCCGGCGGGTGCCGCCCCCGATCACGGCGGCGCGGCGGGATCCGCCGACGGCCTGCGGGCCCTTGCCGGGGCCAACCCGGTCATCGTCGTCGGCGGGCTCAGCGGCTTCGCCGCCGTCTACGAACCGCTCGCCGCGCGGCTGCGCGCCGACGGGTACCGCGTCTGGATCTATCCGCTGCCGAACCTCGGGCTCGGCGACATCACCACGTCCGCCGGAAGCCTGCGCGGTTTCGTCGGCCAGGTCCGCGCCAGCACCGGCGCGGCAAAGGTCGACCTGGTCGCCCACTCCGAAGGCGGCCTGGTCAGCCGCTACTACATCAAGAACCTGGGCGGCGGGGACGCCGTCGGACGCTACGTCAGCCTGGGCACCCCGCAGTACGGCACGTACGTCGCCAACATCGTGGCCTTCCTCGGCCTGGGCAGTTGTGCGGGAGTCGTCGCCTGCCAGCAGATGACGATCGGCTCGCCGTTCCTCGCCGCGCTGAACGCCGGTGACGACACCCCCGGTGACGTCCGTTGGACCACCGTGCGTACCCGGCAGGACGAACTGGTGCGCCCGGTCGACAACGCCACGCTGGCCGACGGGGCGACGAACGTGTTGATCCAGTCCCGGTGTCCACTCCGCGTCGTCGGGCACCTCGGCCTGGTGACCGACGGCACCACGTACTCCGTGATCCGCCAAGCCCTCCGCGACCAACCCGTCAACCCCGCCTGCCTGGCCCTCTGACCCCCGCCCTCCGCCCCGCCCGTCCCTTCCGCCCCGCCGATCATGGAGTTGTGGTGCAGGAGTAGTGGTGATTGCCACCCTTTGTCCCTGCCGCAACTCCATGATCGGCGCGGTGGGCCGGCGCGCGGAGGCCGTGGTGCGGTGGGTCGTGGCGCGGGGGTGGGTCAGGTGGCGGTGGCGAGGGACTCGTACTCGGCGTCGGTCAGCTCTATGGTGGCGGCGGCGACGTTCTCCTCCAGGTGGGCCACCGACGAGGTGCCGGGGATCGGCAGCATCACCGGCGAGCGGCGCAGCAGCCAGGCGAGCGCGAGCTGGGCGGGCGTCGCGCCGTGCTCGGTGGAGATGGCGTCCAGCGGTCCGCCGGGGCGGGCCAGCTCGCCGGTGGCGATCGGGAACCACGGGATGAACGCGACGTCGTTCGTCTCGCAGTAGGTCAGCACCTCCTCGGCGCTGCGGTCGGCCACATTGTAGAGGTTCTGCACCGAGACGATCGGCGCGATCCGGCGGGCCGCCTCGACCTGCGCGACGGTCACCTCGGAGAGCCCGATGTGCTGGATCTTGCCTTCCTGGCGCAGCAGCACCAGCTCGCCGAGCTGGTCCTCCAGTGGCACCTTCGCGTCGATGCGGTGCAACTGGTAGAGCGCGATGCTCTCCAGGCCCAGGTGGCGCAGGCTCAGCTCGCACTGCTGGCGCAGATACTCCGGCCGGCCCACCGGGCGCCACACGCCCGGGCCGCCGCGGGTCAGACCGGCCTTGGTCGCGATGACCAGATCGTCGGCGTACGGGTGCAGTGCCTCCCTGATCAACAGCTCGGAGACGAACGGGCCGTACGAGTCGGCGGTGTCGATGAAGGTGACGCCCAGGTCGTACGCCCGGCGCAGCACCCGGACCGCCTCGGCCGGGTCCTTCGGGTCACCCCAGACGCCCGGTCCGGTGATCTGCATGGCCCCGTAGCCGAGCCGGTCGACGGTCAGCTCGCCGCCGATGCGGTAGGTGCCGGAGGACTTCGCGGGTCGCGGGTCGGTGTCGCTCGCCATTCGCCGTTCCCATCGTGTCGTTCGTCGGTGACCGCGTCGGTCACCCTGGAGTACACCTTTCCCCTGGTGCGGCGGTTACACCGGCGCGGGCGGGTACCCGATCGTGGCCCCACCGGAGGCTGACGACCAACCGGGCGGGCCGGGCCGGCTCCGAGGTCGACCGGGGTCGGATCCGAGTCGACCGGGGGCGAATCCGTTGAGCGGCCGGTGCCGGTCACCGGTGGCGTGAGACGCTCAGGAACACCGCCGTGCGTGCCACCGCAGGGCGCGGGTGAGCTGCGGAAAGGAACGTGATGGCAGGAGAGCCGCGGGTCGACTTCGCGCTCGACACGTTCGAGTGCATCGTGCTGTATCCCGGTGCCGCCGGGCGGGCGTTGCCGGCGGAGACCATCCAGCGCCTCCAGGCCGAGCACGCCGAGCACATGGCGGCGTTGCAGCGCCGGGGGATCATCCTGGTGGCCGGCGCGGTGGACGGCAACGACGCCCGGGAGCCGGATCCGCCGCTCGGCTTCGGGCTGGCGCGCACCGGCTCCGTGGACGACGTACGCAGTGTGATGGAGGCCGACCCGGCCGTGCAGGCCGAGCTCTACCGGGTGGACGTGATGACCTTCCTCTGCCCGGCGGGCTCGTTGGAGTTTCCGCTGGCCAAGACGGAGAGCTGAGGCGGGGACGGGATCCGCTGGCCGATCTTCGTATCGTGATGTCGCGAGCACTCTCGGTCACCGGAGTGGAGCGCCTCGCCGCCCATTGGTGTCAGGGGCGTACCATTCCGGCGCGCGGTCGCTGTTGCCCGCCGTTGACGTCCGGTGCGGCTTTCGCCCGCCGGCTGCGCGCGTTACGGCGCGCAGCGTTGGACAATCGTTCCGCAATGCGCAAGGGGTCGGCCCGTGGTCCGACCTGGAGGAGAGACTAGCCTGATGGGCGTGACACGCCGCGCGAAGATCGTCTGCACTCTTGGCCCCGCCACCTCGTCGCCCGAGCGCATCCGTGGGCTCGTCGAGGCCGGCATGAATGTGGCGAGGCTCAACTTCAGCCACGGCAGCCACGCCGATCACGAGTCCGTCTATCGACTCGTCCGGGAGGCGGCCGAGGCGACCGGTCAGCCGGTGGCGATCCTGGCCGACCTGCAGGGACCGAAGATCCGGCTGGGCCGGTTCGCCGACGGGCCGCACGAGTGGCGTACCGGCGACTCCGTCGTGATCACCGGCGACGAGATCCTGGGCAGCAAGGAGCGCGTCTCCTGCACCTACCGCCGCCTTCCGCAGGAGGTCAAGCCCGGTGACCGGCTGCTGATCGACGACGGCCGGGTGGCCGTCGAGGTCACCGACGTGACCGGCAACGACATCCGGGTGCTGGTCACCGAGGGTGGGCCGGTCAGCAACAACAAGGGCGTCTCGCTGCCCAACGTCGCGGTCAGCGTGCCGGCCCTCTCCGAGAAGGACGCGGCCGACCTGCGGTTCGCGCTCGGTCTCGGTGTCGACCTGGTGGCGCTCTCGTTCGTCCGCTCCGCCGACGACATCAAGCTCTGCCACGCGATCATGAGTGAGGTCGGCGTGCACCGGCCCGTACTCGCGAAGGTCGAGAAGCCGGAGGCCGTCGACCACCTGGAAGCGATCGTGCTGGCCTTCGACGGGGTCATGGTCGCCCGTGGCGACCTCGGCGTGGAACTGCCGCTGGACGAGGTCCCGCTGGTGCAGAAGCGCGCCGTGCAGCTCTGCCGCGAGAACGCCAAGCCGGTCATCGTCGCCACCCAGATGCTCGACTCGATGATCGAGAACTCGCGCCCGACCCGCGCCGAGGCCTCCGACGTGGCCAACGCCGTGCTCGACGGCGCCGACGCGGTGATGCTCTCCGGCGAGACCAGCGTCGGCAAGTACCCGGTGCTCACGGTCAGCACCATGGCCAAGATCGTCACCACCACCGAGGCCGGGTCCATCGCCGTGCCGCGACTCCAGCACGACCCGCGTACCCACGGCGGGGCGCTGACCGTCGCCGCCTCCTCCATCGCCCGGGCCATCGGGGCCAAGGCGCTGGTCGCGTTCTCGCAGACCGGTGACACCGTGCGCCGGTTGAGCCGGCTGCACTGCGACCTGCCGCTCCTGGCCTTCACCCCGGTCCCCGAGGTGCGGCAGCAGCTCGCCCTCTGCTGGGGCGTGGAGACCTTCCTGATGCCGTTCGTGCAGCACACCGACGACATGTTCCGGCAGGTCGACCAGGCGCTGCTCGGCCTCAACCGGGGCAACCCCGGCGACCTGGTGGTGGTCGTGGCGGGCAGCCCGCCCGGCAGCCCCGGCTCGACCAACACGCTGCGGGTGCACCAGCTCGGATCGCTCGTCGACGCCGCCACCGCGAGGGCGTTGCAGTGACCGACGGCGAGGGGACCATCGTCGGCCAGGCCGCCGTCGACCAGCTGCTTGAGGTGCTCGACCTGGAGTCGACCGGCACCATGTCGTTCCGGGGGATGAGCCCCCCGGTCGGCCCGCAGCGGGTCTACGGCGGCCAGGTCGCCGGCCAGGCACTGGTCGCGGCCGGGCGCACCGTCGCCCCGGACCGGGTGGTCCACTCGCTGCACGGCTACTTCGTTCGCGCCGGGGACCCGGCCGAGCCGATCGCGTACGAGGTGGAGAACATCCGCGACGGCCGGTCCTTCTCGGTACGCCGCTCGGTCGCCCTGCAACACGGCAAGCCGATCTTCTTCATGTCCGCCTCGTTCCAGCGGCACGAGGAGGGGCTCGACCACCAGACTCCGGTCCCGCCGGACGTGCCCGCCCCGGACGCCGTGCCGACGATGTCCGACCGGCTGGCCCGTTATCCCGAGCGGCTCGGCATCTGGGGGCAGATCCCGCGCCCCATCGACGTACGCTACGTCGGCGAACCCGGTTGGGTACGCCCCGGCGACCGGCCGGCCGATCCGCACCAACGGGTGTGGATGCGCATCGACGGCAAACTCCCCGACGACCCGCTGCTGCACGCCTGCGCCCTCACGTACGCCTCCGACCTGACCCTGCTCGACTCGGTGCTCTCCGTGCACGGCGAGGTGTGGGGGCCGGGCGGGGTGGTCGGTGCGAGCCTGGACCACGCCCTGTGGTTCCACCGCCCGTTCCGCGCCGACGAATGGTTCCTCTACGACTGCGGCAGCCCGTCCGCCTCCGGTGCGCGCGGGCTGGCCACCGGCCAGTTGTTCACCGTCGACGGCCGGCACATCGCCAGCGTGGTGCAGGAGGGACTGCTGCGTCGGGTGGGCGAGTGAGACCGATCGGCCCAGGGGTGATCGTCCAGGTGGATCGGGCGGCCCGCTAACCTGTCCGGCATGCGACTCTCCGCTCGGGTGGACTACGCCCTCCGCGCGGTCACCGAGCTGGCCTCGGTGACCGGGTCCGGGCGCGGTCGCCCGGTGACCGCCGACCAGATCGCCCGGGCCCAGGAGATCCCTCCGAAGTTCCTGGAGAGCATCCTGTTGCAGATGCGTCGGGGCGGCATCGTGCAGGCGCAGCGGGGACCCGAGGGTGGCTACTGGTTGGCCCGTCCGGCGGAGGAGATCTCCCTGGCCGAGGTGATCCGGGTGATCGACGGACCACTGGCCCACATCCGTGGCCAGCGCCCCGAACAACTCGGCTACCACGGCGCGGCCCGCGCCCTGCAGGACGTCTGGATCGCCCTGCGCGCCAGCGAGCGTCAGATCCTCGAACTGGTCACCGTGGCCGACGTGGCCCAGGGCACCCTGCCCGAACAGGTGACCAAACTGGTCGCCGACCCCCGCGCCTGGACCTGATCCCGTCCACCAGGGCAGCCGACGCCCCTCATCGTGGCAGCGTGGGTGGTCCCGGGGCCCGACGTGTCGTGCAGGTGCACTGCCACGATCGCGCGTGCGGTCCGGGGCGCCGTGTCCGGGTGTCGTCCCACTGACCGATCAGGGGGTTGACCGGAGGGCACTGCGTACCGCATTCTCGACCAAGTTGATAGGAGATGCCGAAAAGTAGGGGGCGTCCGTGCGCAAGTTGCTCGTCATCGCACTGGTCGGGCTGGCCGCACAGCTGGTCGACGGTGCGCTCGGCATGGCCTACGGACTGACGTCCACGACCCTGCTGCTGGTGGTCGGCATCGCGCCGGCTGCGGCGTCCGCCTCGGTGCACCTGGCCGAGATCGGCACCACGCTCGCCTCCGGGGCGGCGCACTGGCGGTTCGGCAACGTCGACTGGCGGGTGGTGCGCCGCATCGCCCTGCCGGGCGCGATCGGCGCGTTCGCCGGGGCCACCTTCCTCAGTTGGCTCTCCACCGAGTCGGCCGCCCCCTGGATGGCCGCCATTCTGTTCACCCTCGGCGCGTACCTGCTCGTCCGGTTCTCCCGGCCGCTGCGCCGCAACCCGGCCGCGGGCCAGCTGCGCGGCCGTTTCCTCGGCCCGCTCGGGCTGGTCGCCGGTTTCGTCGACGCCACCGGCGGCGGCGGATGGGGCCCGGTCGCCACGCCGGCCCTGCTGGCGTCCGGGCGGATGGAGCCGCGCAAGGTGATCGGCTCGGTGGACACCTCCGAGTTCGTCGTCGCCTCCTCGGCCAGCCTCGGCTTCCTGATCGGCCTCGGCACCGAGGGCTTCCTGCTGCCGATCGTGCTCGCCCTGCTCGCCGGTGGTCTGATCGCCGCGCCGATCGCGGCCTACCTGGTGCGGATCATCCCGGCCCAGATGCTCGGCGCGGCGGTCGGCGGCGTGATCGTGCTGACCAACGCCCGCGTCCTGCTGGGCGCCGCCGAGGTGCCCAGCGCCGTGCCGGTGGTGGTCTACGTGCTGCTGGCCGCCGGCTGGGTGGCCGCGCTGGTGCTGGCGGTGCGGGTGCTGCGGCGGACCCGCCGCGAGGAGGCACTCGCGGCCACCGCACCGGTCGACGGTGCCGCGTCGCCCGCCGAGGCAGACGCCACGCCAGCCGAGGCTGAGGGCGGCACCCGTGCCCTCTCCGGCGCGGACCGCTGACAGCCCGCCCGTCGTCCCCGGCCGCACCGCCCTCGGCGATCCGACTCCCGGATCGCCGAGGGACTGCCCGCGCCGCCGTCGGCGGATGCCCGGCCCGACGCCGGTGACTCAGTCGGCGGCGGTACGCGTAGCCTGCGAGATCAGCTCCCACGCCTGGTCCACGTGGACCTCGGTGGTCTGCGGCGCACCGACGGCCAGCCGCAGCGTGTACCGGCCGGCGACCCGGGTGTGCGTCAGATGGACGCGACCGGTGGCGTTCACCGCCGCCAGCAGCCGCTCGTTCGGCTCGTCGTCGCCCCGCAGCCGGAAACAGACCAGCGCGTACGGGTGCCCGGTGACCAGCTCGAAGCGGTCGTCGGCGCGTACCCGGTCGGCGAAGCGGGCGGCCAGGGTGACCCCGCTGCGGATGTGCGCGCGCAGCCCCTCGACGCCGTACCAGCGCAGCACGAACCAGAGCTTGAGCGCGCGGAAGCGCCGACCGAGCGGCACCTGCCAGTCCCGGTAGTCGATCACCGCACCGGACTCGGTGGCCGCGTTGCGCAGGTACTCGGGCAGCACGGTCAGCGCCTCGACCAGCTCACCGGCGTCGGCCACCCAGAACGCGTCACAGTCGAAGCCGGTCAGCAGCCACTTGTGCGGATCGAAGCAGTAGGAGTCGGCGTACTCCAGTCCGTCGTGGCCGGACCGCAGCTCGGGGCAGACCGCCGCCGAGCCCGCGTACGCGGCGTCGACGTGCAGGAAGACGCCGTGCTCGGCGCAGACCGGCCCGATCTGCGGCAGCGGGTCCACGGCGGTGGTGGAGGTGGTGCCGACGGTCGCCACCACCAGGGCGGGGACCACCCCGGCGGCGATGTCCGCCTCGATCGCGGCCCGCAGCGCCGTCGCCGACATGGCCCGGGTCTCCGGGTCCACCTCGATCAGCCGTACGCCCTCGGCGCCGAGCCCGGCGATCCGGGCGGCCTTCTCCACGGAGGAGTGGCCCTCGGTGGAGGTGTAGACCCGGTACCGTCGGTCCACGCCGACCTGTCGCCAGCGTCCCCGCGCGGCCCGGTGCAGCGCCACCAGGGTGGCGACCAGCGTGGCGGAGGAGGCGGAGTCCTGGATGACCCCACCGCCGGGGCCGCTGGAACGGAACTTGCGCGGCAGCTCCATCAGGTCGGCCAGCCAGTCGAGCAGCACCGTCTCCATCTCGGTGCAGGCCGGGCCGGTGGCCCAGAGCATCCCCTGCACGCCGAGCCCGGCGCTGACCATGTCGCCCAGCACGCTGGGTCCGCTGGTGTTGGCCGGGAAGTAGCCGAAGAAGCCGGGATGCTGCCAGTGGGTGAGCCCGGGTGTCACCAGCGAGTCCAGGTCGGCGAGGAGCGCCTCGATGGGTTCACCGTGCGTCGGCGGCCCGGCCGGTAATCGGGCGGCGACGGTGCCGGGTGGATCCGGCGAGGTGACCGGACGCTTGTCGAGGGTGGCCCAGTAGTCGGCGATCCAGTCGACGACCGCGTACCCGGCCTGGCGGAACTCGTCCGGTGTCATGTGCGCTGGCATGCCGGAAGTCGATCAAGAAGTGGGCGCGGTGGCAAGCATACGGCGTGATTGTGCCGAGAAAGCGCTTGCCATAGCATCACAGCTGCGCGGGGCCGCGTAGACCGACATCGATGCGTCGGGATCTCTGCCTTCCAGCGCGGGACGTCACCGTCGGACAGGGCACGCCGTCGGACAGGCGGGAACCGCGCGTGACCTCCTCCGGAGGGACGACCATGCCTCGCACCACCCGCCGAACCGCGCTGCTGGCCACGGCCACCGCCACCATCCTCGCGGCCGGAGGGCTGACCACCCTCACCGCGTCGGCCGCCGCCGCCGGCTGCCGCGTCGACTACCGGGTCACCAACCAGTGGTCCGGCGGCTTCGGCGCCGACGTCACCGTGACCAACCTCGGTGATCCGCTCACCGGCTGGACCGTCACCTGGACCTGGCCCGCCGGTCAACAGGTCAGTCAGGCCTGGAACGCCACCGTCAGCCAGTCCGGCACCCAGGTCACCGCCCGCAACGTGGATTACAACGCCACACTCGGCACCAACGCCAGCACCGCCTTCGGCTTCAACGGCTCCTGGTCCGGCACCAACCCCGCACCGACCGTCTTCGCCGTCAACGGCACCACCTGCACCGGCACGACCCGACCGACCACCACGCTGCCGCCCGTCACACCCACCCCGACCACGCCGCCGCCGACCACACCACCGCCCACCACCCCGCCGGCCGGCGCGATGCAGGCGGAGAACATCGACCGGGGGCTGGTCAGCGTCCGCGCCGGCACCGGCAACCTGGTCTCCTGGCGCCTGCTGGGCACCGAGACCTCCGGGGTGGCGTTCCACCTCTACCGGGGCGGCACCCGGGTCACCGCCAGCCCGCTCACCGGCGCCACCAACTACCTGGACAACGGCGCCGCCGCCGGAAGCGCGTACACCGTGCGGGCCGTCGTCGACGGCGTCGAACAAGCCGCCTCGGCGCCCGCGCTCCAGTTCCCCGCCGGCTACCTGGACGTGCCGTTGCAGATCCCGCCGGGCGGCACCACTCCCAGCGGCGAGGCCTACACCTACGCCGCCAACGACGCAAGCGTCGGCGACCTCGACGGCGACGGCCGCTACGAGTTCGTCGTCAAGTGGGACCCCTCCAACGCCAAGGACAACGCCCAGTCCGGCTACACCGGCAACGTCTACGTCGACGCGTACACCCTGACCGGCACCCGCCTGTGGCGCATCGACCTGGGCCGCAACATCCGGGCCGGCGCCCACTACACCCAGTTCCAGGTGTACGACTACGACGGCGACGGCGACGCCGAGGTCGCCATGAAGACCGCCGACGGCACCCGCTCCGGCACCGGCCAGGTCATCGGCAACGCCGGCGCCGACCACCGCAACTCCAGCGGGTACGTGCTCGCCGGCTCCGAGTACCTGACCATGTTCGACGGCCGCACCGGCACCGCCCTCTCCACCGTGGCCTACGACCCGCCGCGCGGCACCGTCTCCTCCTGGGGCGACAACTACGGCAACCGGGTGGACCGGTTCCTCGCCGCCACCGCCTACCTCGACGGACAACGCCCCTCGCTGATCATGGCCCGGGGCTACTACACCCGCGCGGTGATCGCCGCCTGGGACTTCCGCAACGGCAGCCTGACCAAACGCTGGACCTTCGACTCCGACGCCTCCGGCAACGGCGCCGCCGCCGGCCAGGGCAACCACAACCTCTCCGTGGCCGACGTCGACGGCGACGGCCGACAGGAGATCGTCTACGGCGCCGCCACCATCGACGACAACGGCCGCCTGCTGCACTCCACCGGCACCGGCCACGGCGACGCCATGCACGTCGGCGACCTCGACCCGGCCCGCCCCGGCCTGGAGGTCTTCAAGGTCAACGAGAGCGGCAGCCAGCCCAGCTCCTACCTCGCCGACGCCCGCACCGGACAACGCATCTGGTCCACCCCGGCCGCCGGCGACAACGGCCGGGGCGTCGCCGGCGACATCTGGGCCGGCAGCCCCGGGGCCGAGTCCTGGTCGTCCGCCGTCAGCGGCCTGACCAACACCCGAGGCCAGAACGTCGGCCGCAAACCGTCCTCCACCAACTTCCTGATCTGGTGGGACGGCGACCCGGTACGCGAACTGCTCGACGCCACCCGCATCGACAAGTACGGCCCCGACGGCGACACCCGCCTGCTCACCGGCAGCAACGTGGCCTCGAACAACGGCACCAAGTCCACGCCCGCGCTCTCCGCCGACATCCTCGGCGACTGGCGGGAGGAGGTCGTCTGGCGGACCAGCGACAACCGGGCCCTGCGCGTCTACAGCACACCCACGCAGACCGGCATCCGCCTGCCCACCCTCATGCACGACCTGCAGTACCGGGTCGCCGTCGCCTGGCAGAACACCGCCTACAACCAGCCGCCGCACCCGAGCTTCTTTCTCGGCGACGGCATGAGCACCCCGCCGGCACCCCGCATCTACCTGCGGTGACGTCGAAGGTGAGACAGTACTAGGCAGAGAAACGGACAGGCACCGGGCCGCGATCGCGGAATCCGCACAACCGCAGCCCGGTGCCCCACACCGCGGCACCCCCGACCCGTCCCGACCGGGGAGTGCCGTACCACCACCGGTAATAAAGTTAGGCGGGCTCCGCGTCGCGAGGGTGACGCTGTCGTGAAGATCGTGTTTCGTGCCCACCGAACCGCTGTGACCTGGGTTACTGCCTCAGCGCCGCAAGCCCCCGGCCACCTCGGTCGCGATCAGCTCGAACGACCGCACCCGGTCGACCACGTCGTACACCATCGCGGTCAGCATCAACTCGTCCGCACCGGTACGCGCCAGCAACTCACCCAACTGCCGTCGCACCGTCTCCGGCGACCCGGTCGCCTGACCCTCCCGGCGCTGCACCAAGAACTCCCGCTCCAGGTCCGTGTACGGATACGCCGCCGCCTCCTCCGGCGTGGCGAGCGGCTCCGGCCGCCCCGACCGCAACCGCAGGAACGACAACCCCGCCGGCCCGGACAGCCACTCGGCACGCTCGTCGGTCTCCGCGCAGACCGCGTTCACCGCCACCATCGCGTACGGCCGCTCCAACCACTGCGACGGGCGGAAACTCTGCCGGTACAACGCCAACGCGGGCAGCGTGTTCTGCGCGCTGAAGTGATGCGCGAACGAGAACGGCAACCCCAGCGCACCCGCCAACCGGGCACTGAACCCGCTGGACCCGAGCAACCACACCGCCGGCCGCTGCCCCCGACCCGGGGTGGCCGTGATCGGCCCCGACCCGTCCTCGCTGAAGTACTCCATCAGGTCGGCCAGCTCCCGGGGGAAACCCTCCGCCGACAACCCCTCCATCGTCCGGCGCAACGCCAACGCGGTCACCTGGTCGGTGCCCGGCGCGCGACCGATACCCAGGTCGATACGGCCCGGATGCAACGCCTCCAGCGTGCCGAACTGCTCCGCGACCACCAACGGCGCGTGGTTCGGCAACATCACCCCGCCCGACCCGAGACGGATGTTCTCGGTGTGCGCGGCCAGGTGCGCGAGCAGCACCGCCGGCGCCGACGACGCGATGGCCGGCATGTTGTGGTGCTCGGCCACCCAGAATCGGCGGTAGCCCCACTCGTCGGTGCGCCGGGCCAACTCGGTGGTGTGCCGCAACGCCTCGGTCGCGGAGCCGCCGGCCGCGACAGGGGCCAGGTCAAGGACAGACAACGGTACGTCGATCACACGGCTGCCCAACCCGGCGGATGCCACATTTGTTCCCCACCGGCGGCCGACGTGAATCAGCCCATCCCGCGCGCCTGCTCGAAGATCAGGCTGGTCTGGCTGTGCTGCACGGCCGGATCCACGGCCAGGTAGTCGAGGACGAAGTCCCGCAGCGCCTCCGCCGACGCCGCCCGCACGTGCAACACGTAGTCCTCCGCCCCGGCCACGTGGAACACCGACACCACCCCCGGCAACCGGACCGAACGCGTCCGGAACGCGTCCACCGCCGCCCGCGCGTGCTCGGTCAACCGCACCGACACCAGCGCCTGCAACGGCAACCCCACCGCCGCCGGGTCCACCTCGGCGTGGAAACCCCGGATCGCCCCGCACTCCCGCAACGCCCGGGTCCGCGCCAGACACGTCGACGGCGCCACCCCCACCCGCTCGGCCAGCGCGTTGTTCGGCAACCGACCGTCGGCGGCCAGCTCGGTCAGGATCGCGCGATCGGTGTCGTCCAGGGCCGCGAACGGCCGCACATCGTTCGGAACGAGGGGCATGAAGCCATCCTCCACCGAACATCCTCACTGTGGATAGGGTTAACAGCGAATGATCTTCGGAAGTATTGCCCTCCCGGCGCGAGATGTTCGATCCTTGCCGCCATGACGACCGTGGACACCCGTGCCGTGCACGCCGGCCGCGACGACCTCGCCGCGCTGGGCGTCCACGTGCCCCCGATCGACCTCTCCACCACCAACCCGCTGCCCTCGGTCCACGACGGCGGCGACGCGTACGAACTCCTCGCCACCGGCGGCACCCCGCCACCCGGCACCAGCGCCGTCTACCAGCGGCTCTGGAACCCCACCGTGGCCCGTTTCGAGACCGCCCTCGCCGAACTCGAAGGCACCACCGACTCCGTCGCCTTCGCCAGCGGCATGGCCGCACTCACCGCCGCACTGCTCGCCGCCACCCGCGACGGGAAACGACACCTGGTCGCCGTCCGCCCGCTCTACGGCGGCACCGACCACGTGCTCGCCACCGGCCTGCTCGGCACCGACGTCACCTGGGCCCGCCCCGACGAGGTCGCCGCCGCCGTACGCCCCGACACCGCCCTGGTCGTCGCCGAGACCCCCGCCAACCCCACCCTCGACCTCGTCGACATCCGCACCCTCGCCGACGCCGCCGGCGACGTGCCGCTGCTGATCGACAACACCGTCGCCACCCCGGTCCTCCAACAACCCGCCCGCCACGGCGCCGCGCTCGTCCTGCACAGCGCCACCAAGAGCATCGGCGGACACGGCGACGTCCTCGCCGGAGTCGTCGCCTGCGACCCCCGGTGGGCCGCCCGGCTGCGCCAGGTCCGCGCGCTCACCGGCGCGGTCCTGCACCCGCTCGGCGCGTACCTGCTGCACCGGGGCCTGCAGACACTGCCGCTGCGGGTCCGCGCCCAACAGGCCGGCGCGGAGAAAATCGTCGCCTGGCTCGCCGACCACCCCGCCGTCGAGCGCGTGCACCACCCCGGAATCGACGACCCCGCCGGGCTCATCGGCCGCCAACTCGCCGGCCCCGGCAGCCTGCTCGCCTTCCGGGTACGCGGCGGCGCACCCGCCGCGGCGGCGGTCGCCGGCGCCTGCCGGCTGATCACCCACGCGGTCTCGCTCGGCGGCGTCGACACCCTGATCCAGCACCCCACGTCGCTGACCCACCGCCCGGTCGACGGGGACGCGAAACCCGACGGCGGCCTGCTGCGGCTCTCGGTCGGTCTGGAGGACCCCGAGGACCTGCGCGTCGACCTGGCCCAGGCACTCGCCGTCGCCTGACCCGTCGGGGCGCGGTCAGGACTTCGGCCCGACGTGGCGGTCCAGCACGGCGACCGCCTCCCGGCGCGCGACGGAGAGACTGTTGTGGCGGTTCATCCGCCAGGCCACCCCGAGCAGGTCCAGCGCCCACTGGCACAACCCCATGATGTCGGCCGACTCGTTGACGAACATGTAGCGCGGATAGACGTACGTCCGGCCCCGCACCGTGACCCGGTTGGCGCAGCGGGTCCCGTCGGAGTGGAAGAGGCCACGGACAAAGTGGCCCGCGTGTTCATTCAGGATCTCCCACTGCCAGGAGGTGAGGACGATCGGGCGCTGATGCTTCTTGCCCGGCCCGTGTTGTGGGAGAAGGCACGGCCAGTGGTTGCCGGTGCTCTGTATCGCGACACAGCCCTGCTTCTTGACGCGCTGGACCTTGTTGGCTAGCACCGCCCGCATAGCCGTGTCGCAGGCCTCGATCAGGTCCGGCCAGGCGTCGGCGCAGTAGATTCGCAGCACCGGTACCCGGTCGGTCGTGACGAGGTGTCCGTCGCCGAGATAGAGGCCGAGCAGATAGGCGTAGGACGCAGGGGCCGCCGGCCCGTCCTGGTCGGGGCGGCACCGGAAGCAACGGTCGGCACTGCTGACCATCGTCGGCTCCGAGCGGTCGACGCACCAGTGCCATACGGTGGTGTAGGGGAGTGAGAGGGCGCGCGCCGCCGAGCGGATGTTGTGGCCCTGGGCGAGAAGGTCGCGGACACGTGCCCGCATCTCAGGAGGATGCACGACGACATCATCGAACGCATGTATGACAAAAGTGCCGGGAGCGGGATTCGAACCCGCAAGCCCTTTCGGGCAGAAGTGTTTGAGACTTCCGTGTATGCCGTTCCACCATCCCGGCGGGTGGGGCTTACTGTACCCGACTACGCTCGTGCGGGAGCATGGGTGGTAGCCGTGCAAAAAACGATCGTGGGAGTGGCTCGTGGCCGAGACGCAGACGGATGCCGCGCGCAGGCGGGTACTGATCGCCGAGGACGAGGCGCTGATCCGACTGGACCTGGCCGAGATGTTGGCCGAGGAAGGCTACGAGGTGGTCGGGGAGGCCGGCGACGGCGAGACCGCCGTACGCCTGGCCGAGGAGCTGAAGCCCGATCTGGTCATTCTCGACATCAAGATGCCGATCATGGACGGACTGGCCGCCGCCGAGCGGATCGCGGGCGCCCGGATCGCCCCGGTGATCATCCTGACCGCGTTCAGCCAGCGTGACCTGGTCGAGCGCGCCCGGGCGGCCGGCGCGATGGCGTACCTGGTCAAGCCGTTCCAGAAGTCCGACCTGGTGCCGGCGGTGGAGATCGCCCTCTCCCGTTACTCGGAGATCGCCGCGCTGGAGGCCGAGGTCGCCGGGCTCAACGACCGGCTGGAGGTTCGCAAGACCGTCGAGCGGGCCAAGGGCGCGTTGATGACCACCTACAACATGACCGAGCCGCAGGCGTTCAAGTGGATCCAACGCACGGCGATGGACCACCGGATGACCATGAAGGAGGTCTCCGAGCGGATCCTCGCCGAGACCGCCGGTGGTGGCGAGGTCACCCGACCGGCTCCCTGACCGCCCGCCGTCACGGGGCAGTCGCGGGGTCCGGCGGCCGTTAGCATCTGGCGGCATGGGTGCCCGGCGTTCCACGCTGACGCGGCGATCCGGGGCGCGTCGGGTGGGCGTGTTCCGTGTTCGGCGGTTGTTCCTGGTGGTGTGTGGCCTGCTGGCGGTGACGCTGGCGGGGTGTCCGACGCCGCAGCGGGACGACGCCGGCCCGGGGCCGGCGCGGCTGTCCTGGGAACGGGTGGAGGTGCCGAACCCGTCGGAGTCGGGCCGGGTCCTGGTGCGGGACCTGGCGGTGTGTTCCGGTCACTGGTATGCGGCCGGGGCGGTGGCGGATCCGGCGGGTGCGACCCGTCCGGCGGTCTGGTCCAGTCTGGACGGTGCGACGTGGACGCCGGTGCCGGTGATCGCGGATTCGTTCTACGGGCGGCAGAGCGTGCTGTTCTCGGTCGGCTGTCGGGACGGCGCGGTCGCCGCGGTCGGCGGCAAGGTCGGCGGTGCGCACGGCAATCCCCGGGTGAGCACCTGGTGGCAGCGTCGGGACGGCACGCTGGTCGAGGTGGCGGCGTCGTTCGAGCTGTACGGCGGCCCGAAGGCGGTCACCGTGTCCCGGCTGACCGGCGGCCCGGACGGGTGGTTGATCGTCGGGAACCGGGCCAGCGGGGCGGCGGCGTGGGTGTCGCCGGACGCGGCGGAGTTCGCGATCGTCGAGGGCGCCCCGGAGCTGGCCAGTGACGGCCAGGGCGTGACCTGGGCGTTCGACGCGGTGGCCGGGCCGTCCGGCTGGTTGGCGGTGGGTGGGCTGCTGGCGCCGGGGCGGATCGACCGGGATCCGGCGGCGTGGACCTCCTCGGACGGGCGTACCTGGCGACGGACGGTCCTGCCGGGCGGCCAGGAGTACGAGGAGATGCAGCGGGTGGTCCTGGTGGACGGGGTGCCGCTGGGAGTGGGGCTGCGCGGGCGGGCGTTCGGCGCGTGGCGTCAGGACGCGGCCGGGTGGACGGCGGCGGGCGGGTTCGGCCAGGTGGACGGCGGGGTGCCGTCGGTCGGTGGGGTGGCGGTGTCCGCCGGGCAGGTGCTGGCGGTGGTCTCCGACGGCGAGCGGTACGGCGGTTGGCTCTCCGGTGACCGGGGCGACAGGTGGCGGTCGGTGGAGTTGCCGGTGGCGGCGCCGGTCGGGGCAGCGCGGGCGGTGGCCCTGTCGGCCGAGGGTGGGCGGTGGTGGTTGGCGGTCGACGACGGGGCGCAGACCTCGGTGTGGGTGGGGAGGCTCGACCCGCCTTCGGAGTGAGGTGGCCGTCACTCTCGGTGGTTTTCGGAGCGGAAACCTGATCTTCACGTGGGCGCCCTACGGCATGTCTGTCCGGGTGTGTCGGCGGTGTTCCGGGGTGTTCCAACTGGCGGACAGGTATCGGCTAACGACCGGTCAGCGGATTGACCTGTTACGGGAGTGGCAGGGTTGACGTCTCTCTTCGTAACGGTTTCGCAGACCCCGCTCCGACCTCTTCCTTGGCCGAATGAGTGTGGGTACGCTCCGCCAGCACGAGCCGTAATGCAGGGGGCGTCCCTGCCCGGTGTGCGGTGGACGGGCCACACCTTGTCGCCGCCCCGCCGGGTCCCGGTGCCCACCTGCTTCTGGAGGAGGTCAGGAAGCCGTGAGGCGAAGCTATTCAAGGGCGCTGGGTACTGCCGCGCTCGCCGCGGTGCTGGTCGCCGCCGCCGGGTGTCAGGACGCCGGTGGTAGCGGCGACAACACCGCGTCCGGTGACTGCGGTGGCAAGATCGCCATCTTCGGTGCGTTCACCGGTGACAACGCGGGTCTGGTGCTGCCGTCGCTGAACGCCGCGAAGCTCGCGATCAAGCAGCACAACGAGGCGAACGCCGACTGCAAGGTCGAGATGGTCGAGTTCGACACCCAGGGTGACCCGGCGCAGGCCACTCCGGTCGCGAACCAGGTCGCGGGTGACACCTCGTTCCTCGGTGTCATCGGTGGTCACTTCTCCGGTGAGTCGGACGCCACCATGCCGGTCTACGAGGCCGCCGGTCTCGTGATGGTCGCCCCGTCGGCGACCCGGACCGACCTGACCCAGAAGGGCAACAAGTCCTTCTACCGGGTGGTCGGCAACGACGGCACCCAGGCGGGCGCCGTGGCGACCTACCTCAAGGGCGAGAACGCGCAGCGCGTCTTCCTGATCGACGACGCCAGCGCCTACGGTGCCGGTATCACCGCCGAGCTGACCAAGAACCTGGGCGCCACGGTCGCGGCGAGCGACAAGATCCAGGAGCGGCAGTCGCAGTTCGAGGCGACGATCTCCAAGATCAAGGCGGCGAACGCCGACTTCGTCTTCTACGGTGGCTACACCCGTGAGGCCGCGCCGCTGGTCCGCCAGATGCGTGCCGCCGGTGTGCAGGCGAAGTTCATCGGTCCGGACGGTCTCTACGACCCGGCCTTCCCGGCCGGTGCGTCCGGTGGCGCCGACGGCTCCATCATCACCTGCCCGTGCCTCCCGCCGGACAAGGCCGGTGGCACCTTCACCGCCGACTACCAGGCCGAGTACGGCCAGCTGCCGGGTTCGTACGGTGCTGAGGGCTTCGACGCCGCGCAGATCTTCATCGACGCCTTCAAGGACGGCAAGAAGTCCCGTGCCGAGATCCTGGAGTTCGTGAAGAACTACGACAAGCAGGGCGTGTCGAAGTACATCAAGTTCGACGCCAACGGCGACGTGGACCCGTCGAGGGTCGTCATCTGGGCGTACCAGATCAAGGGCACGGAGATCTCTCCGCTGCAGGAGCTCAAGCTCAGCTGACGAACAGTATCGGGGTGCGGCCGGGGTGATCCCCCGGCCGCACTCGATGCAAGGAGACCTGGTGAATTTCGCGGACCTCTTCAGCCACATCGGTCAGCACACCGTCGACGGGTTGTCCAAGGGGGCGATCTATGCCCTGATCGCTCTCGGCTACACCCTGGTGTACGGCGTCCTGCGCCTGATCAACTTTGCTCACTCCGAGGTCTTCATGGTCGGTACCTTCGCGGTGCTCGGCCTCTGGACCGCACTCGGGGTGGAGAACAACCCGCCGCTCGGCCAGGCGGTGCTCTTCCTGGTACTCGGCCTGATAGTCGCGGCGATAGCCTCCGGCGGTACGGCTCTGGCGATCGAACGGGTCGCGTACCGACCGTTGCGGCGCAAGAACGCGCCGCCCCTCATCTTCCTGATCACCGCGATCGGTCTGTCGTTGGTACTGGTGGAGGTCTTCGGCCTGGTGCTGCCGAAGCTGCTGGGCGACCTGGTGCCGTCCATGTTCGGCCGGGGCCGGATCATCCTCGGCATGCCGACGATCATCGAGCAGAAGACGCTCTTCACGATCGGCAACACGGAGATCAACAATGTTCAGTTGATCGTGATCGTGTCCGCCGTGGCGATGATGGCGGTGCTGGACTGGTTCATCAACCGCACCCGGTACGGCCGGGGTGTGCGGGCGGTGGCGCAGAACCCGGAGACGGCGGCCCTGATGGGCGTCAACCAGGAGCGCGTGATCATGCTGATCTTCGTGCTCGGTGGCATCATGGCGGGCGCGGCGGCGCTGTTGTGGGGCATGCGTTTCGGCTTCACGCAGAACAGCATCGGTTTCGTGCTCGGCCTCAAGGCGTTCACCGCAGCCGTTCTCGGCGGCATCGGTAACCTACGCGGCGCGTTACTGGGTGGGCTGTTCCTCGGCATCGTCGAGGTCTACGGCGCCACCATCTTCGCGTCCAACTGGGAGGACGTCATCGCCTTCGTGGTGCTGGTCATCGTGCTGATGTTCCGCCCGACCGGCATTCTGGGCGAGTCGCTGGGGAGGGCCCGAGCATGATCGACAAGATTCGTGACCTGGACCGTAAGCGCACCAACGCCCTGCACTCGGTCGGCGACCGGTGGCGGGCGTTGCCGAAGTGGCAGCGGGCGCTGTCCTTCGTGGCCTTCGTGATCTTCCTCTACTACCTGCCGCTGCTCGGCATTCCCGGCCTGACCTGGCTGCGGACCGACTCGATCTCGGGTGGTAGCAACTGGGCCGGTGTGCTCTTCACCTGCGCCGTCTACGTGCTGGTGGCGATCGGTCTCAACGTCGTGATCGGCCTGGCCGGTCTGCTGGACCTGGGGTACATCGGCTTCTTCGCCATCGGCGCGTACGCGGTGGCCCTGTTCGGCTCGGTGAACTCGCCGGTCGTGAAGTGGATCCAGGCGGAGTTCAACCTCCCGACGACCTGGGCGGTGGCCTGGGCGATCTGTGTGTTCATCGCGTTGGTGATGTCGCTGATCTCCGGGGTGATCCTGGGCTGGCCGACGCTGCGGCTGCGCGGTGACTACCTGGCCATCGTGACGCTCGGCTTCGGCGAGATCATCCGGATCGTGGCCCGTAACCTGGAGGGTGTCACCCGGGGCCCGCAGGGCATCTCGGCGATCCCCGGCCCGGAGGGTCCGCCCTCGCCGGACAACCAGATCTTCGGCCTGGTCGACGTCAAGCCGTGGTACTGGCTGGCGATCACCGTCGTACTGCTCATGGTCTTCGCGGTGCGCCGGCTGGAGAACAGCCGGGTCGGCCGGTCCTGGCTGGCCATCCGGGAGGACGAGGACGCCGCGGCGGTGATGGGCGTCTACCCGTTCAAGTTCAAGCTCTGGGCGTTCGCCATCGGTGCGGCGCTCGGCGGTTTCGCCGGCTTCCTCTTCGCCAGCCGCTACGCCTTCATCGACCCGACCCAGTTCAACGTGAACCTGTCCATCCTGTTCGTGGCGATGGTCGTGGTCGGTGGGTCCGGCAACATGGTGGGCGTCTCGGTGGGCGCGGTGCTGCTGGCCTACCTTCCGGAGCGGTTCCGTGAGGTCGCCGACTACCGGTGGCTGGCCTTCGGTCTGGCCATGGTGCTGGTGATGATCCTGCGTCCGCAGGGCCTGATCCCCAGCACGCGCCGGGCCCGCGAGCTGAAGGACCGTGCGGCGGAGGCAGAGGAGGCGCCCGCTCATGTCTGACGAGACCAACACCCCGTCCGACGCGACCGAGACCACGGCGGCGCCGAAGATCCCGGCGCAGCCGGGACCACGCAAGACGCTGCTGGAGATCGACGACGTCACGCTGCGCTTCGGTGGCGTGGTCGCGCTCAACGGAATCAGCTTCGAGATCAACGAAGGCGAGATCCTCGGCCTGATCGGGCCGAACGGTGCCGGCAAGACCACCTGCTTCAACGTGATGACGGGGGTCTACAAGCCGACGTCGGGCGCGGTCCGGTTCCGCGGTGAGCGGGTCACCGGCCGTAAGCCGCACCAGATCAGCCGGTTGGGCATCTCCCGGACGTTCCAGAACATCCGGTTGTTCCCGGAGATGTCCGCGCTGGAGAACGTCATGGTCGGGACGGACTCCCGGCACAAGACGAGCGTGCCCGGCGCGCTGTTCCGGCTCTACCGGGTGCGGCCCAAGGAGGAGGAGCTGCCGCAGGTCACCGCCTCCGGCGGGATCGTGCGGACCTGGCAGCAGGTGCGGCGTACCTTCGCCAAGACCTTCGGTCTGTCCCGCCACATCCTGGAGGAGCGGGCCGCCGAGGACAAGGCGATGGAACTGCTGCGCTTCGTCGGCATCGCCGACCGGGCGAACGACGCGGCGCGCAACCTCCCGTACGGCTACCAGCGACGACTGGAGATCGCCCGGGCGCTCGGCACCGAGCCGAAGCTGCTCTGCCTGGACGAGCCGGCGGCCGGGTTCAACCCGGCCGAGAAGGAGGATCTGCTCGGGCTGATCCGCCGGATCCGGGACAAGGGCGTGACGGTGCTGCTGATCGAGCACGACATGCGGCTGGTGATGGGTGTCACCGACCGGATCGTGGTGCTGGAGTTCGGCACCAAGATCGCCGATGGTCTTCCGGCCGAGGTCAGTCGAGACCCGCGGGTGATCGCGGCGTACCTGGGGGAGCCCGCCGATGCTGCTTGAGTTGAACGACGTCAGCGTCTCGTACGGTCGGATCGAGGCGTTGCACGGCATCAGCCTCACCGTCAACGAGGGCGAGGTGGTGGCCCTGATCGGTGCCAACGGCGCCGGCAAGACCACCACCATGCGGGCGATCTCCGGTATCCGTTCGCTCTCCGGTGGCCGGATCACCTTCGACGGCGAGGACATCAGCAAGCTCCGTGCCGACCTGCGGGTGGTCCGGGGCCTGTGCCAGTCGCCCGAGGGTCGGCAGATCTTCCCCGGCATGACGGTGCTGGAGAACCTGGACATGGGGGCGTACACCCGGCGGGACCACGCCGGCATCGCCGCCGACCTGGAGAAGGTGCTGGAGCTCTTCCCCCGGCTGCGCGAGCGGCGCAAGCAGGCCGGTGGCACGCTCTCCGGTGGTGAGCAGCAGATGCTCGCCGTCGGCCGGGCACTGATGAGCAGGCCGAAGCTGCTGCTGCTGGACGAGCCGTCGATGGGCCTGGCCCCGATGATCATCCAGCAGATCTTCGACATCATCGTGGAGATCAACCAGCAGGGCACCACGGTGCTGCTGGTGGAGCAGAACGCGCAGCAGGCGCTCTCCCGCGCGCACCGGGCGTACGTCCTGGAGACCGGGCGGATCGTCAAGGAGGGGACCGGGCAGGAGCTTCTGCACGACCCCTCGATCAAGGAGGCGTACCTGGGCGTGGCCTAGTCGCCGCGTGCCGTCGACGGCCGCCCGTCCCCGCGTCCGGGGGCGGGCGGCCGTCGACGTTTCCGGGGGGCCGCCGGTGCCGCCGCGCCGGGGGTGTCGGGGGCACGGGCTAGAGTCGCTGCCGTGACAGCTACGACGCCGCGCCTGCTCCTCGTCGACGGACACTCCCTGGCATACCGGGCGTTCTTCGCCCTGCCGGTGGAGAACTTCTCCACCACGACCGGGCAGCCGACCAACGCCGTCTACGGCTTCACCTCCATGCTGATCAACGTCCTGCGCGACGAGCGGCCGACGCACATCGTGGTCGCCTTCGACGTGTCCCGCCGCTCCTTCCGCACCGAGAGGTACGCGGAGTACAAGGCCGGCCGCAGCGAGACGCCGAGCGACTTCAAGGGCCAGGTCAGCCTGGTCAAGGAGGTCCTGGCGGCGTTGCGGGTGCCGGTGGTGGAGAAGGAGGGCTACGAGGCGGACGACGTCATCGCCACGCTCGCCTGTCAGGCCCGCGACCAGGGCATGCCGGTGCTGATCAGCACCGGTGACCGGGACGCCTTCCAGCTCGTCGGCGACCAGGTCACCGTGCTCTATCCGCGCAAGGGCGTCTCCGACCTGGCGCGGATGGACCCGGCCGCGATCGAGGCCAAGTACGGTGTCGGCCCGCAGCGTTACCGCGACCTGGCCGCGCTGGTCGGCGAGACCAGCGACAACCTGCCCGGTGTCCCGGGCGTCGGCCCGAAGACCGCCGCGAAGTGGATCAACACGTACGGCGGGGTGGAGGGTGTGATCGCCCGCGCCGACGAGATCAAGGGCAAGGCCGGTGACAGTCTGCGCGAGCGGCTGGCCGACGTGATCCGCAACTACGAGATCAACTGTCTGGTCACCGACCTCGACCTGCCGGTGCGGCCGGAGGACGCCCGCTGGTCGGGGTGGGACCGCGAGGCGGTGCACCAGGTCTTCGACACCCTCCAGTTCCGCATCCTGCGGGACCGCCTCTACCAGTACCTCGACGCCGTGGAGCCGGAGGCCGAGGCGGGCTTCGACCTGACCGGCGAGGTGCTGGCCGCGCCCGGAGCGCTGGCCGGGTGGCTGGAGACGCACGCGACGCCCGGCACGCCCGTCGGCGTCGCGGCGAAGCTGGACACCGGCCCCAACCGCCGGCACACCGCCGTGGTCACCGGCATGGCGCTGGCCACCGGCGACGGCGCGGCGGCCTGGTTCGACCCGAGCACGCTGGGGCAGGCCGACGAGACGGCCCTGGCGGGTTGGCTGGCCGACGAGAACCGGCCCAAGGTGCTGCACGACAGCAAGCCGGCCGTGCTGGCCTTCGGCGCGCACGGCTGGTCCCTGGCCGGCATCGCCCGCGACACCCAGATCGCGGCCTACCTGGCCCGCCCGGACCAGCGGTCGTACGACCTGACCGATCTGGCACTGCGCTACCTGCACCGGGAGCTGCGGGTCGACGCGCCCGACGACGGGCAGCTCACGCTGGACGGGCTGGGCGATGACAGCGAGGCCGAGCAGAACCTGATGGTGCACGCCCGGGCGACGCTCGACCTGGCCGAGGCGATCGACGCCGAGCTGTCCCGCGACGGCGAGCAGTCGGCGCGGCTGATGGCCGGGGTGGAGCTGCCGCTGATGCGGGTGCTGGCCGCCATGGAGCGCACCGGGATCGCCGCCGACACCGGCTACCTCTCGGAGTTGGAGGCGCACTTCGCCGCCGAGGTGAAGGCCGCCGCCCAGGGCGCGTACGCGGTGGTCGACCGGGAGTTCAACCTGGGTTCGCCCAAGCAGCTTCAGGAGATCCTCTTCGGTGAACTGAACCTGCCCAAGACCAAGAAGATCAAGACCGGGTACACCACGGACGCCGACGCCCTGCAGTGGCTCTACGCGCAGACCGAGCACCCGTTGCTGCACCATCTGCTGCGGCACCGGGACGTGGCCAAGCTCAAGTCGACCGTGGACGGCCTGCTCAAGTCGGTCTCCGACGACGGGCGGATCCACACCACGTTCAACCAGACGGTGGCCGCCACCGGCCGGCTCTCCTCCACCGAGCCGAACCTGCAGAACATCCCGATCCGCACCGAGGAGGGGCGCCGGATCCGTCGCGCGTTCGTGGTGGGCGAGGGGTACGAATGCCTGCTCACCGCCGACTACAGCCAGATCGAGATGCGGATCATGGCGCACCTGTCGACGGACGACGCGTTGATCGAGGCGTTCAACTCCGGGGCCGACTTCCACGCCGCCACCGCCTCGTCGGTCTTCGGGGTGCCGGTCACCGAGGTCACCCCGGACCAGCGGCGCAAGATCAAGGCGATGAACTACGGCCTGGCGTACGGGTTGAGCGCGTTCGGCCTGTCCCAGCAGCTCGGCATCACCGCCGAGGAGGCCCGGGGCCTGATGGAGGACTACTTCGCCGGGTTCGGCGGTGTCCGCGACTACCTGCAGGAGGTGGTGGCGCGGGCCCGCCAGGACGGCTACACCTCCACCATCCTGGGACGCCGTCGCTACCTGCCGGACCTGGTCAGCGACAACCGGCAGCGGCGGGAGATGGCCGAGCGGATGGCCCTCAACGCGCCGATCCAGGGTTCGGCGGCGGACATCATCAAGGTCGCCATGCTGCACGTCGACACCGCGTTGCGGGAGGCCGGCCTGGGGTCCCGGATGCTGTTGCAGGTGCACGACGAACTGGTCTTCGAGGTGGCGCCGGGGGAGCGGACGGCGGTGGAGGAGCTGGTACGCCGCGAGATGGGTGCGGCCTATCCGCTCTCCGTGCCGTTGGAGGTGTCGGTCGGCGAGGGCCGGGACTGGAACAGCGCCGACCACTGACCCGTGCGGCGGCCCGGCGCTCAGGTGGTGAGCGCGGCCTTCGGAGCGGCGGCCGGCGTCGCGGTGTCGTGGCCGATGGGCGGTGCGGCGGCGCGCAGTGCGGCGGCGAGCCGGTCGCGGAGCGCCACCTGGGCGGCGATGCGGGCGTCCAGCACGGCCAGGCGGTCCCGAGCGATCCGCAGCCCGGCGGGGGAGGGTGCCGCCGTGGCCACGTCCCCGTCGAGGCAGGGCAGGAACGCCCGGACGTCGGTCAGGGTCAGCCCGCCGGCCAGCAGGTGACGGATGTTGCGGACCCGGACGACGGCCCGGTCGTCGTACTCACGGTAGCCGTTGGCGGCCCGGTGGGAGTCGATCAGGCCGTGTTCCTCGTAGTGGCGCAGCGCCCGGGGCGTGCTGCCGGTGGCCCGGGCCAGTTCCCCGATCCGCAATCCGGGCACCGTCCTCTCACGCGACGACCGCTCCGCCGTCGACCGGCAGCACCACTCCGGTGACGAAGGCCGCGGCCGGTTCGCAGAGCCGCAGGATCGCCCACGCTATCTCTTCGGGGGCACCGATCCGGCCCAGCGGGGTGTGTGCGAGCTGCCAGGCGCGTACCGTGTCCCGCTGCTGCGGGTCGAGGCCCTGGTGCGTACCGATCGGGGTGTCGATCGCGCCGGGGGCGACCCCCACCACGCGGACGCCGCGTGGTGCGAGTTCCACCGCCCAGCTGCGGGTCAGCGAGTCGAGGGCGGTCTTGCCGGCGGCGTAGAGCGCGGAGCCCGGCCAGGCCCGCTGCCCGACCGCCGTGGTGACGTTGACGATCACTCCCCGGGCGTCGGTCAGCGCCGGGACGGCGGCGTGGGCGAGCCGGACCGGGGCGAGCAGGTTGGTCTCCAGTTGCCGGCGGGCCGCCGTCTCGTCGAGGTCGGCCAGGTCCCCGCCGCCGGCGATACCGGCGTTGTTGACCAGGACGTCCAGCCGACCGTGGCGGTCGAGAGCGGCGCGGACCACCCGGTCGGGCGCGTCGGCCGCGGTGACGTCGACGGCCAGCGGCGTGATCAGGGGATGGTCGGTCGCGGTCTCGGTCAGCGGCGCGGTGCGGCGACCCACCGCGATGACATGGGCCCGGGCGGAGCTGAACGCCCGGGCGGTGGCCCGGCCGATTCCGGTGCCGGCGCCGGTGACGACGACGACTCGGCGTGGCGTGTGGTCGATCATGGCGCCGATCGTCCGACCCTGCCGTCAGCGGCAGGGTCAAGCCATGCCTCCGCCGGATCAGGTCGCCCGAGGGCGGCGGGCCGGGGTGAGCGTGTCGGGACTCGCCGACGTCAGCGTGCCGGGCCGCGCCGGTTCTTCGGTGGGCTGCCGTGCCGTTCCAGTGCCTTGCGGGACGGGCCGCCGGGCGGGGGCAGCGGCGCCTTGACCGGGTCGTGGCCCCAGTTCATCAGCGAGTACCGCCACCGTGTGTCGCGGACGTCGCCGCTGGGTCGCTGCGCCATGTGGCGACGGACGTAGCCGACGACCTTGCGCATGTGCTTGTAGTCGGCGGCGCTGAGCTGGTCCCGCTTGCGACGGAGCAGGTCGACGATCTTGCGGCCGGACTCGTGGCCGACCGACTCGCCGCCCTCGGTGCCCTTCTTCTGCCAACCGACGTGCTTGGACTCCGGCGTCTCCAGCCACTGCTGGAGCTCACCGGGCTTCATGTTCACCGCGTCGGTGAACTCACGGTAGGTCTGCTGGTCGTCGGTCCCGCTCACGGCGCAACACCTCCGGGTGGTGGGCGACGTCCTGGCCCGAGTCGGTCTCGGCCACGGCGCGGGTTACCCGGGGGTGCGGCACGGAAACGACGCGGGTGGCCGTCGACCCCGTGGACCGGGTGGCGGAGCGCCCCCGGCGAGGTGTCCCGCGTTCCGCGATCTCAGTCGTGTCTCTCGGTGACGAAGACGGCGGTGCCGGGGAAGAGCCGGCCGCGCAGCGGGCTCCATTGCCCCCAGAGCCCCTCGTGTCCCTCCGGCCACTCCGGCTCCACCAGGTCCACCAGGCGGAACCCGGCACCGACCAGTTCACGGATCCGGTCGCCGAGGGTGCGGTGCTGCTCGACGTAGGTGGCCACGCCGGTGTCGTCCTGCTCCACGTACGGCTGCCGGTCGAAGTAGGAGTGCACGGCGGTCAGTCCGCCCTCGCCGGGGTCGTCGAGGAAGATCCAGCGCATCGGGTGGGTGACCGAGAAGACCCAGCGTCCGCCGGGGCGCAGGATCCGGTGCACCTCGCGCATCAGGGCGGCCGAGTCGTCGACGAACGGCACCGCGCCGAACGCCGTGCAGGCGACGTCGAAGCTGCCGTCGGCGAACGGCAGCGCCAGCGCGTCGGCCTGGGCCAGTGGTACGCGTACCCCGCTGCGGTCGGCGGCGCGCGCGGCGTGGCGCAGCATGCCGGCGGACAGGTCCACCGCGACCGGGTGGGCGCCCTGGGTGGCCAGCCAGCGGGCGCAGGACGCCGCGCCGCAGCCGACCTCCAGCACCCGACGTCCGGCCACCTCGCCGAGCAGCCGGGCGTCGGCCTCGCGCAGCCCCTCCGGGCACCAGACGAAGTCCACGTCACCCAGGAAGGCCCCGTGCTCGGCCTGGTAGGCGTCGGCGTCGGTGTCCCACCAGTGGCGGTTGGCGCGGCGGATCTCGGCGTCGCCGACCCGGCGTCGGGTCACCCGGTTGTCGTCGTTCACCCGCTCACGCTAGGCGTCCGGAGGGGGTGGGGCGGCGGTGGGCCGGGGTGTCGTGGTGTCGGCTGGCCGAAATCTCCGCTTTCGCGGGTGGTGAGGTGATGAGGAGACGGGAGGGCTTGCACGCTGTGGTAATGCAGCGGGTAGGGTAGACGATGCGCTCGCGGATCGCGTGCCTCGGCAGGGAGCAGGTGCGCGGTCGACGGAGTCACATCACGATCTCGTTCAGCGATTTCCGGGTGGTGGGTCCGCCGGCGGATCCGTTGGCGCGCACAGGTCACCGCGACACCAGCCTGCTGTGACACACCATCCGACCGGAGCAACCGCCCACATGACGAGCAGCATCGAGGCCCCCTCGAGCGCCACCAAGGTCACCGTCGACGATCTCGGCTCTGAGGAAGCTTTCCTCGCCGCGATCGACGAGACCATCAAGTACTTCAACGACGGCGACATTGTCGAAGGCACCGTCGTCAAGGTCGATCGGGACGAGGTCCTGCTCGACATCGGCTACAAGACCGAGGGTGTCATCCCCTCTCGTGAGTTGTCGATCAAGCACGACGTGGACCCGGCAGAGGTCGTCTCGGTCGGTGACCACATCGAGGCCCTGGTCCTCCAGAAGGAGGACAAGGAGGGTCGGCTGATCCTCTCCAAGAAGCGGGCGCAGTACGAGCGGGCCTGGGGCACGATCGAGAAGATCAAGGACGAGGACGGTGTCGTCCGCGGTTCGGTCATCGAGGTGGTCAAGGGTGGCCTCATCCTCGACATCGGGCTGCGCGGCTTCCTGCCCGCCTCCCTGGTCGAGATGCGGCGTGTGCGCGACCTGCAGCCGTACGTCGGCCGTGAGCTCGAAGCCAAGATCATCGAGCTGGACAAGAACCGCAACAACGTGGTGCTGTCCCGCCGTGCCTGGCTGGAGCAGACGCAGTCCGAGGTGCGCACCGAGTTCCTCAACAAGCTCCAGAAGGGGCAGGTCCGCAAGGGCGTCGTCTCCTCGATCGTCAACTTCGGCGCGTTCGTCGACCTCGGCGGCGTGGACGGTCTGGTGCACGTCTCCGAGCTGTCCTGGAAGCACATCGACCACCCCTCCGAGGTGGTCGAGGTGGGCCAGGAGGTCGAGGTCGAGGTCCTGGACGTCGACCTGGACCGTGAGCGGGTCTCGCTGTCGCTGAAGGCGACCCAGGAGGACCCGTGGCGGCAGTTCGCCCGCACCCACGCGATCCAGCAGATCGTGCCGGGTAAGGTCACCAAGCTCGTGCCGTTCGGCGCGTTCGTCCGCGTCGACGACGGCATCGAGGGTCTGGTGCACATCTCCGAGCTGGCCGAGCGCCACGTGGAGATCCCCGAGCAGGTCGTGCAGGTCGGCTCCGAGGTCATGGTCAAGGTCATCGACATCGACCTGGAGCGTCGCCGGATCTCGCTGTCGCTCAAGCAGGCCAACGAGGGCTTCGTCGAGGGCGAGGAGCACTTCGACCCCACCCTCTACGGCATGGCTGCCACGTACGACAACGAGGGCAACTACATCTACCCGGAGGGCTTCGACCCGGAGACGGGCGAGTGGCTCGAGGGGTACGACAAGCAGCGCGAGACCTGGGAGAACCAGTACGCCGAGGCGCGGCAGCGCTGGGAGGCGCACCAGAAGCAGGTGCAGACCTCTCGGGCCGCCGAGGCCGAGGCCGCTGCCAACCCGCAGCCCGCCCCGACCGGCACCACCACCTCGACCAGCGCGGCACCCAGCCGTCAGGCCGAGGAGCCCGCGGGCACCCTGGCCACCGACGAGGCGCTCGCCGCTCTGCGGGAGAAGCTCGCCGGCGGTAAGTGACCCGCTGCTGACGACGACGGGCCCCGCCCCGACCTGGATGATCCGGGTCGAGGCGGGGCCCTCGCCGTCGACCGGCCCGCCCGCCCGTGCCGGCTTGGCGCGGCGGCCCTGGTCAGGTTGACTGGTGCCGTGTTGAAGATCGGACTCACCGGCGGGATCGGCTCGGGCAAGAGCGCGGTGGCACGCCGGCTGGTCGAGCGCGGGGCGGTACTCGTCGACGCCGACCGGATCGCGCGTGAGGTCGTCGCCCCCGGCACCGACGGGCTGGCCGAGGTCGTCGCGGCCTTCTCCGAGCGGGTGCTCGACGCCGACGGCGCGCTGGACCGGGCCGCACTCGGCGAGGTGGTCTTCGCCGACGAGACGGCCCGCCGCCGGTTGGAGGCCGTCGTGCACGGTCGGGTGCGGGCCCGGACGGCGGAACTGGTCGCTGCGGCACCACCGGACGCCGTCGTGGTCAACGACGTGCCGCTGCTGGTGGAGGTGGGGCTGGCCGCCACGTACCACCTGGTGGTCGTGGTGCGCACGGAGGTGGAGACCCGGCTGCGACGGTTGGCCCGCGACCGGGGGATGAGCCGGGGTGAGGCGGAGCGGCGCATCGCCGCGCAGGCCGACGACGCCCGCCGCGCGGCGGCGGCGGACGTGCTGCTCACCAACGACGGCACCCTCGACGAGTTGCACGCGACGGTCGACGCGCTCTGGCAGGACCGGCTGGTGCCCTACGAGGTCAACCTGCGGCAGCGACGGCCGGTCCGGCTGGACCGGGTGCGCCTGGCCGAGCCCGACCCGACCTGGCCACAGCAGTACGCCCGGCTGGCCGCCCGGATCCGGCACGCGGTCGCCCCCGCCGACCTGCGGGTGGACCACATCGGGTCGACGGCGGTCCCCGGTCTGGCCGCCAAGGACGTCATCGACGTGCAGCTCAGCGTGTCGTCGCTGGCCGAGGCGGACGGACCGATGGCCGACCGGCTCGCCGACGCCGGGTTTCCCCGACTGCCCGGTGAGTGGTGGGACACCGCGCGCACCGGCGGCGGCCGGTGGGAGAAGCGGTTGCACGGCAGCGCCGATCCGGGCCGCCCGGTGCACCTGCACATCCGCCAGGACGGCTCACCGGGCTGGCGGTACGCCCTGCTGATGCGCGACCACCTGCGGGCCGATCCGGACCGGCGGGCCGCGTACCTGGGACTCAAGCGGGAGTTGGCCGCCTCCGCGCCGGAGAGCGGCACGTACGCCACGGCGAAGGACCCGTGGTTCGACGAGGAGCACCTGCGGGCCGAGGAGTGGGCCGCTCAGACCGGGTGGCGTCCCTGACCGGTCGCTCTCAGGTCGGCGGGGTCAGCCGGGGTGTCCGCCCGGTGGTCAGGTCGAGCTGTGCCCAGGCCCCGGCCGGGGTCCGGGTCTCCAGTCGGCGCAGCAGCCCGGTGCGGTCGACCCAGTAGCGGGTCGGTCCCCGGGCGGTCTCGACCTCGACGACGTCCACCGGGACGCCGCGGTGACTGTCGCCACGGATCCGCCGGGTGCTGCCCTGCGGGCCGGTGCCCCGGGCGGCCCGCAGCGCGGCGGACACCAGCGGGTCCAGAGCCGAGGTGCGGTGCGGGCCGGTCCGCCAGCCGGTGGTCGGAGGTGGCAGCGGTGGCCGTGCCGCCGGGTCCGCGCCGGGTCGGGTCTCGATCCGGGCCACCGTGCGCCGGCCGTGCCGAACCAGGACGCGGCGGTCCGTCGCGTCGAGTGCGGTGACGCCCAGGTACGCGGTGCCCGCCGTCCAGCTCAACCAGCCGGAGCCCCGCAGGTCGAGGTCGGTGCCGACCGGGCCGACCAGGGTGACGGTGGCACCACCGGCGGCGCGCAGCCGGGCGGGCAGCCGCTGCCAGCGGTGCCGTTCGGCGGTGGTGAGGGCACGGGGCAGGCCGGGGCGGCCACCCAACGCGTCGACCGGGCGCAGCGTGGGCCGGTCGGCGCGGTGCAGCTGGAGATTCACCTGACCGACGCCGGGCAGGGTGGTCTCGACCCGGTGCAGCCGTCCGGTCGAGTCCAGCCAGTACCGGGCGACGCCGGTGTGGGGTGCGGCGCTGGGTGATCCGGTCGGGGTGGCGCCGCCGGTGGCGACGGGGCGCGGCAGGGACGTCTCCAGCACGTCGACCGTCTCGCCGGTGACCTGCTCGTGTCGCAGCCAGCGGCCGGAGAGTCCGTCGGCGGGTTCCGGCCGGTCGAGGGCCAGGTCGAAGACCAGGCCCAGCAGCGGGTCGAGGCTCCGGTCGGCGCAGAGCCGCCAGTCGTCGCCCGGGGGCATCAACGGCGGCATGGCGGGGGTCGACATGGCCTCCGGGTCGGGGCGGACCACGGCCACGGTGGGGGTGGCCTGGACCAGTCCGCGCAGCGGGCCGGCGCCGGGACCGCTGACGTCGAGGTAGACCAGCCGGCGGGCCCAGTCGACCCAGCCGAGCAGATCGGTGCGGCCGGCGGTGCCGCTCACCGTGAGGTGCAGTCCGGCACGGACGTCCCGGTAGTTGACGACCCGCATGGCGGCCAACCGGTCCCGCTCGGCGGCCGTGAGCTCACGGGCGGGCGGTGCGGCGGGCGCCCAGTTCACCAGGGTCGCGACCAGGGTGACGGCGGAGGCGGCGGCGGTCAGGGCGAGCGCGGCCAGAACGACGCGGCGACGCCGGGCGGCGACCTGTCGGGAGTGCCCGGCCGCCGGGGTCGTCCCGGCGAGGTCGTCGTCCTCGGCCGGGTTGCCGGCCGTCGGGTCGAGCATGCCGTGCGCCACGGCCGCCCGTCGGACGCCGGGGCGCGGTCGGGGTGCTGCGGCGGCCGGGTCGGTCCCGGACAGACCGAGGATCTCCGGTGGGGTGAGGCCGGCGCGGTGCCGGCGGGCACCGGCGCGGCGGCGGTTGCCCCGTCCGGCGGGGGCGTCCGTCGAGCGGTCGGGCGGGACGCGGATGCCATCGCTGCGTTCGGGCGGGGGGTGGGCGTCGGCCGGGTCGCCGGGTCGCTCGGGGCCGGTGTCGTCGGAGGCCGGTCGTGAGGTGTCCGTCACGGGAGGATGAACGGGCCGGACCGGGTCGGGGTGACGAGGTGGCGGTGCCGGCGTCGGCCGGGTCCTGGTGTGTAGGTGGCGCTCGCGGCGGCCGGTCTGCGCGTTCGGCGCGACCACGTCGGGCGCGCACGCCGGGCATGCCGGGTGCTGCGGCCTTCGGTGCCGGGGGCGGCGTGGCCTGTGGGGCCCGCCACCGGCCCGGTCGGCCGCCGCGAGCGGCCTACGGAAAAAGCGTAGCCGGGTGAGAAGAACCACACAATGCGAATATCGAAGCCGATCAGGTGCCGCCCGTAGTCGCGGCGGAGTGTCGGTCCCCGGGCGTACGGTTGACGTCATGGCGCTCGACATTCCCCGGCTCGACGGCCGTTTCCAGGTCGTCAGCGATTTCCAGCCGGCCGGTGACCAGCCGGCGGCGATCGACGATCTGGAGCGACGCGTCCGCCGAGGCGACCGGCACACGGTGCTGCTCGGCGCGACCGGCACCGGCAAGAGCGCCACGACCGCCTGGCTGGTCGAGCGGCTGCAACGGCCCACGCTGGTGCTGGCGCCCAACAAGACGCTCTGCGCCCAGCTGGCCAAGGAGTTCAGCGAGCTGCTGCCGGACAACGCGGTGGAGTACTTCGTCTCGTATTACGACTACTACCAGCCCGAGGCGTACATCCCGCAGACCGACACGTACATCGAGAAGGACTCCTCGATCAACGAGGAGGTCGAGCGGCTGCGGCACTCGGCCACCATGTCGCTGCTCACCCGGCGCGACGTGGTGGTGGTGGCGACCGTCTCGGCGATCTACGGCCTGGGAACCCCGGAGGAATACCTGGACCGTGCGGTGCGGGTCGCCGTCGGCCAGGAGCTCGACCGGGACCAGTTGCTGCGCCGACTGGTCGACATCCAGTACACCCGGAACGACATGGCCTTCCAGCGGGGCACGTTCCGGGTCCGGGGCGACACGTTGGAGATCATTCCGGCGTACGAGGAACTCGCCGTCCGCATCGAGCTCTTCGGCGACGAGGTGGAGAAGCTCTACTACCTCAACCCGCTCACCGGGGACGTGGTGCGCGAGGTCGACCATCTGCTGATCTTCCCGGCGACGCACTACGCGGCCGGGCCGGAGCGGATGGAGCGGGCGGTCCGCGACATCGAGGCCGAGTTGGGCGAGCGCCTGGCCGAGTTGGATCGGCAGGGCAAGCTGCTGGAGGCGCAGCGGCTGCGGATGCGCACCACGTACGACATCGAGATGATGCGGCAGGTCGGCTTCTGCTCCGGCATCGAGAACTACTCGATGCACATCGACGGGCGGTTGCCCGGCAGCCCGCCGCACTGCCTGCTCGACTACTTCCCCGACGACTTCCTCACCGTCGTCGACGAGTCGCACGTGACGATCCCGCAGATCGGCGGGATGTTCGAGGGTGACGCCTCGCGCAAGCGGATGCTGATCGACCACGGGTTCCGGCTGCCCAGCGCCGCCGACAACCGCCCGCTGCGCTTCGACGAGTTCCTGGAGCGGGTCGGCCAGATGGTCTTCCTGTCGGCCACCCCGGGGCCGTGGGAGTTGGAGCACGCCCAGGGCGAGTACGTCGAGCAGGTGATCCGCCCGACCGGCCTGGTGGACCCGGAGGTCGTGGTCAAGCCCACCAAGGGCCAGATCGACGACCTGATGCACGAGATCAAGCTGCGCACCGAGCGTGACGAGCGGGTCCTGGTCACCACGTTGACCAAGAAGATGGCCGAGGACCTGTCGGACTACCTGCTGGAGAACGGCATCCGGGTGCGGTATCTGCACTCCGAGGTGGACACGTTGCGCCGGGTCGAGTTGCTGCGTGAGTTGCGTCGGGGTGACTACGACGTGCTGGTCGGCATCAACCTGCTGCGCGAGGGGCTGGACCTGCCCGAGGTGTCGTTGGTGGCGATCCTGGACGCGGACAAGGAGGGCTTCCTGCGCAGTGGTCGGTCGTTGATCCAGACCATCGGTCGCGCGGCCCGTAACGTCTCCGGCCAGGTGCACATGTACGCCGACAAGATCACTCCGTCGATGGCGGCCGCGATCGAGGAGACCGATCGGCGCCGGGCCAAGCAGATCGCGCACAACGAGGCGCACGGGATCAGTCCCGAGCCGCTGCGCAAGAAGATCCACGACATTCTCGACGACATCTACCGCGAGGCGGAGGACACCGAGGCGACCCGGGTCGGTGGTGCGGTGCGCCAGTTGTCGCGGGGCAAGGCGCCGGTCAAGGAGACCCGTAGCCGGGCTCGGGGCGGTGCGGCCACCCCGGCCCGAGAGGGCATGGCGCGGGCCGAGTTGGCGCAGCTCATCCAGGAGCTCAACGACCAGATGCTGGCCGCCGCGCGCGAGTTGCAGTTCGAGTTGGCCGCCCGGATCCGCGACGAGGTCGCCGACCTCAAGAAGGAGTTGCGGGGGATGGACGCCGCCGGGGTGTCGTGATGGCCCGGGGCGGGTGTGGTGGCGCGTGGCGAGATCGGTTCGTTGCATAGCGCGAGCGAGGTATTGCCGTGCGTGACTGTCCTGCGTACTCTCCGACGGTGGGGAGGCCGGGATGCCGTTGTCAGCAAGTCCTGTCATCCGCAGGGTTCGGCTCGGCGCGGAGTTGCGCCAGCTGCGCCGCGGGGAGTCACTCACCTTGGAGCAGGTCTGTGGCCAGCTCGGGTGGGCGTCCACGTCCAAGTTGTCCCGCATCGAGCTGGGTCAGAGTCGGCCGGACCTGGCCGACGTGCTGGATCTGCTCGACGTCTACCAGGTGCCGCCACCGCAGCGCGAGGCGTTGATCGTCATCGCCCGGGACGCGGCGGCCGGTCGCGGCTGGTCCCGGGCGCTGGGTGAGATGGGGGAGCGGCAACGCGCGTACGCGGAGCTGGAGGCGGGCGCGGCGGGCATCGTCGAGTACCAACCGGCCGTGCTGCCCGGGTTGGTGCAGACCCCGGCGTACGCCCGGCTGCGGCTGGCGGCTGCGGCGCTGATCGGTCCCGAGCTGGACCTGGAGGCCGAGGTGCGGGCTCGCGGGCTGCGGCAGCAGGTGCTGCGCCGGGCCGATCCGCCGCACTACACGGCGCTACTGGACGAGCGGGTCTGCGCCCTCGGCGGCATGCCGGTGGACGTCTGGCGGGAGCAGCTGTGGCACCTGGTGGCGCTGACCGAGCTGCCGCACGTCACCATCCGGCTGGTGCCCGGCGACGTCCCGTCCCACGACGGTGTGCATCCGTTGGCGGGCTTCTCGTGGTACGTCTTTCCCGATCCGGCGGATCCGCGCACGGTGATGGTGGAGACGCTCACCACCGACCTGCGGCTGGTCGCCGAGGCCGACATCGCCCGCTACGAACGGATGGTCGAGTGGCTGTCGGCGGTGGCGCTGCCGGCCACCGAGACCGCGGCGGTGCTGGCCCGGCAGGCCGAGCGACCGGAGATCCCCCGGCCCGCCGACCCCGTCGAGGACGCCGTGCGGGCTCCCGTCGAGGAGGTCCCGGCCGCAGAGCGCGACGCGGAGCGGCTCGCCGGCTGACGTTCGCCGGTCCGGGTCGGACGCGGACGCCGGACGCGATTAGTCGGGTGGGGACGCGCGGCCGGCGGGCCCGGCGCGCCCCCGAGCCCGTCGGGACCGCCGACCGCGCGTCGCGGGCACGATAGACGAGGGGTACGACACTTTTCGGTCCCGCGCCGGGCCGGGACGGCGTCCTCAGGCGGGTACGTCGACGAAATGCTCGACGAGCGGCGGACCGGCGAAGTGCGGACCGATCAGCCCGCGCCACTGCGCGAAGCGGTCGGTCTGCCGGAAGTTGACCTCGTGCGCCTCGACCGAGTCCCACTCGACCAGCAGCACGAACCGCGTGGGGGACTCGACACCCCGGGTCATCCGGACCGAGCGGCAGCCGGGCGTGTCGGCGAGGACCGGGTGCGCCGTGCGGTACGCGGCGGCGAACTCGTCCTCCTGCCCGGGAATCACGTCGATCAGCGCGACTTCAAGCACCATGTCAGCAGCCTCGCACGGCGGGCGGGTCGGGGTGGGCGCAGGGGTCTGTTCCACCGGCGGTCGGCGCTCTAGGGTGAGCGCGCGACAGACCCGGGAGGACCTGTGATCGACTGGCTCACCAGCACGGCGTTCAGCGTCGCCGGGGCGGGCATCAGCTGGGCGGAGCTGCTGGGCTTCGGCACCGGTGTGGTGAACGTCTGGCTGATCGCCCGGCAGCACATCGCCAACTGGGCGATCGGCATCGCCAACGTGCTGCTGCTCGGACTGTTGTTCTGGACGACGGGTCTGTACGCCGACGCGAGCCTGCAACTGGTCTACGTGGCTCTCGGCTGCTACGGGTGGTGGCACTGGTTGTACGGCGGCGAGCGGCGCAGCCGGCTCACGGTGACCCGGACCGGGCGGCGGGAGTGGTGGGCGCTCGGTGTGGCGGGGGTGCTGCTCACCGGCGGGATCTGGCTGCTGCTGGACCGGGCCACCGACTCGACCGTGCCGCTGCCCGACGCGCTCACCACGGCGCTGTCGCTGCTGGCCACGTACGGGCAGACCCGCAAGCTGGTGGAGAGTTGGTGGCTGTGGATCGCCGCCGACCTGATCTACATCCCGCTCTACGGGTACAAGGGACTCTGGCTGACCGCCGTGCTGTACGTGATCTTCCTCGGTCTCTGCGTGGTGGGTCTGCGGGCGTGGCGGTCGGACCTGCGGCGACGTGCGGTCGCCGCACCGGTGCCGCCCGGCCCGGCGCCGGTGGTCGCGTGAGCGGCGGGACCGACCCGGCGGCCACCCCGCCCGGGGACGCCCCCCGGTTCCGGCACGGCATGGTGGTCGGGAAGTTCTATCCGCCGCATGCCGGCCACCACGCGCTGATCGAGGCGGCGGCGGCGCGCTGCGCGACGGTGACCGTGGTGGTCGCGCCGTCCCGGTGGGAGTCGATCCCGCTCGCCGAGCGGGTCGCCTGGTTGCGGGAGGCGCACGCGGGCAGCGGCCGGGTCCGGGTGGTGGGGCGGTATGACGACCATCCGGTCGACTACGCGGACCCGGCGGTGTGGGACGCGCACTGCGCGGTGTTCCGGGAGGCGGTCGGGCCCGAGCCGGTGGACGCCGTGTTCTCCTCCGAGGAGTACGGCGCGGAGTTGGCCCGTCGCTTCGACGCGGTGGCGGTCTGCGTGGACCCGGACCGGCGGGCGGTGCCGGTCTCCGGTACGGCGGTCCGCGCCGACCCGGTGACACACTGGCGGTGGCTGAGCCCGCCGGTGCGGGCCTGGTTCGTCCGCCGGGTCGTGGTGGTGGGCGCCGAGTCCAGCGGCACCACCACGATGGCGGCGGCGCTGGCCGCCCACTACGACACGGCGTGGGTCCCCGAGTACGGCCGCGAGCTGACCGCCCGCAAGCTGGCGCTCCTGCGTCGGCGGGAGCCCTCGGCGACGGTCTTCGACGTGACCTGGGACCGGGACGACTTCGTCGAGGTGGTCCGCGGGCAGCAGGCGGCCGAGGACGCGGCGGCCCGGGTCAGCGGCCCGCTGCTGTTCTGCGACACGGACGCCCGGGCGACCGCCGTCTGGGAGGAGCGGTATCTGGGCTCGACCTCCTCGGTGGTCCGGGCGGCGGCCCGACGTCCGGCGCTGTATCTGCTGACCGACCACGAGGGCGTGCCCTTCGACGACGACGGGCTGCGTGACGGCGAGCACCTGCGGGCCTGGATGACCGGGCGGTTCCGCACCGAGCTGGTCGGGTGCGGGGTGCCGGCGGTGACGCTGTCCGGGTCGCACGCCGAGCGGCTGGCCACGGCGGTGGCGGCGTGCGACGCGCTGCTGGCCGCCGGCTGGTCCCTGGCCGATCCGCTGCTCCCCGCCACCCACGACACCTAGCCTCCTAGGATGCCAGAGCGGGAGGGCGGTGGGTCACACCAGAGCGTCGGTCTCCTACTCAGATGCGGTGCGCGCCGAGCAGCGTGGCGGTCCGGCGGCCAGTCCGGCGACCCACGCCCCGACCTCGGCCGGAGCGCCGAGTGCCGGGGCGTCGACCGCCCGCACCTCGTCGGGAGATCGCCGAAGGGTGGCGACGGCGACCCGGACCACCGCTTCGGCACCGTGTCGCACGCCCACCCCCGGCCGGTTGCACCCCTGAGTCCGGACGATAGGAAACTTTCCGCCGATCGACAATCCTCAGTCCGCATCTTTACTCCGGGCGGCACGCCGCGTCTGCCTGCCCGGGACGACGGGACCGCCCGTGTGGTGGTGATCGTCGGATCGGGCACCCTGGTAGGCGCGGTGCGACACGGCGAAGGAGAGGGTGGGAACGTGGGCCTGGAACGGGACTGGCGGCTCGTGGGTGCGCCCAACGCGCGGGATCTGGGTGGTCTGGTCGGTGCGCGGGGACGGCGGGTCCGGCCGGGGCGGCTGATCCGTACCCCCGCGTTGGGCCGGCTGACCGACGAGGACCTGACGGTGCTGGCCGGGCTCGGTCCGGCGTGCGTGGTGGATCTGCGGGACGACTCGGAGATGTCGGTGGCCCCGCCGGACCGGCTGGTCGGCGCGCCGACCGTGGTGCACCTGCCGGTGCACGACCCGGCCCATCCGGTCTTCACCTACGTCTCGGCGGTGCTGCTCGGGCACGACCTGGACGGGTACGCGGACCTGGCGCGGCAGGGGACACCGGCGGCGATGGCGGACATCTACCGCTGGTTCGTGACCGGGGAGTCGGCCCGGGCGGGTTTCGGCGCGGCGGTGCGGTTGGCGGCCGGGGCACCGAACCTGCCGTTGGTGTACCACTGCTCGGCGGGCAAGGACCGCACCGGTTGGCTGACCGTGGTGCTGCTGCACGCCCTGGGCGTGGACGAGGCCGCGATCCGGGCCGACTACCTGGCCAACAACGAGTTGACCGAGAGCCTGCGCGAGGTGCTGATCGAGGCGATGCGGCGGCGGCATCCCGGGCTTGACGACGCGGCGGTGCGTCCGGTGCTGGAGGTCCGTCCGGAGTATCTGGACGCCGGGTACGCGCAGGTGCGGCGGGTGCACGGGTCGTTCGACGCGTACCTGCGGGACGGGCTGGGGGTCACCGGTGAGACGGTGGCGGCGTTGCGGGCCAACCTGCTGGAGTGAGGTGGTGGCGGTCGCGCCACAGCCGGGCGGAGATGTCGGCGACCAGCCGTCGGGCGTGCGCGTCGGCCGGGCCGCTGGGCTGTTGCGCGGTCAGCGGGGTGGTGGTGCAGACGACCAGCAGGTACGGCGGGGCGTCGGTGGGGAAGACCACTGCCGCGCCGTGGCGGACTCCGCGTACCCAGCCGTTCTTGTGGGCCAGCCGGGTGCCGGCGGGTAGGCCCTCGGCGATGTCCTGGCGGACCTGTTGGGCGCAGAGCACGTCGCGCATCGCGGCGCAGGCGGCGGGTGAGGCGATCGGCCCGGGGCGGGTGGCGCCGACGGCGACGGCGCGCAGCAGGGCGGCCAGGTCGGCGGCGGTGACCAGGTTGGTGATGCCGGCGTCGCGGGCGGCGAGGTCCTCGATGCCCCGGGCGGTGACGCTGTGCCGGGCGCCGGCTGCGGCCCAGACCTCGGCCACGGCGGGTCGGCCGACGTGGTCGAGGAGCAGGTTGGTGGCGAGGTTGCTGGACCGCACGATCATCCGTTCGGCGAGCCAGCGCAGCGGCACCTGCCGCCCGAGCCGGTCCCAGACCTCCTGGTCGTTGTCGTACTCCCGGACGCAGGAGTACGGGGGTGCGTCCGGGAGGGCGGAGGTGAACCGGTTGCGGACCGGCACCGGGGTGTCCAGGTCGAGCCGTCCGGTCTCGGCGGTGCGGTGCAGCGCGGCGAGCACCGCGAGTTTCATGGTGCTCGCCGCGTAGTGGGTGACCTCGGCGTGTCGGGTCCAGGTGGGCGGGGCGTCGAGCCGCCCCGCGTACACCGAGATCGTGCCGGGTTCCCGGTCCAGCCGCGCGTCGTCGGCGGACATGAAAGGGGTCAGCCGGCGTGCTTGCGGCGGGCGGCGGTGCGCGCCCGCTGGGTCTGGTCGAGCACGACCTTGCGGATGCGTACGGCGGCGGGGGTGACCTCGACGCACTCGTCCTCGCGGCAGAACTCGAGGGCCTGCTCCAGCGACAGCTTGCGCGGCGGGATCAGCTTCTCGGTCTCGTCGGCGGTGGAGGAGCGCATGTTGGTGAGCTTCTTCTCCTTGGTGATGTTGACGTCCATGTCGTCGGAGCGGGAGTTCTCCCCGACGATCATGCCCTCGTACACCTCGGTGGTGGGCTCGACGAAGAGTTGGCCGCGTTCCTGGAGGTTGGTCATCGCGAAGGCGGTGACCGCACCGGCCCGGTCGGCGACCAGCGAGCCGTTGTTGCGGGTCCGCAGCTCGCCGAACCACGGCTCGTACGACTCGAAGACGTGGTGCAGGATGCCGGTGCCGCGGGTCTCGGTGAGGAACTCGGTGCGGAAGCCGATCAGGCCGCGCGCCGGGACCAGCCACTCCATCCGGATCCAGCCGGTGCCGTGGTTGACCAGCTGCTCCATCCGGCCCTTGCGGGTGGCCAGCAGCTGGGTGATCGCGCCGAGGTAGTCGTCGGGCGAGTCGATGGTGAGCCGCTCCACCGGCTCGCAGGTGCGGCCGTCGATCTCGCGGGTGACCACCTGCGGCTTGCCGACGGTCAGCTCGAAGGACTCGCGGCGCATCTGCTCGACCAGGATCGCCAGCGCCAGCTCGCCTCGGCCCTGCACCTCCCAGGCGTCCGGGCGCTCGGTGGGCAGCACCCGCAGCGACACGTTGCCGATCAGTTCCTTGTCCAGCCGGTCCTTGACCATCCGGGCGGTGACCTTGGCGCCCTTGACCCGGCCGACCAGCGGCGAGGTGTTGGTGCCGATGGTCATCGAGATGGCCGGCTCGTCGACGGTGATCAGCGGCAGCGGCTGCGGGTTCTCCGCGTCGGCGAGCGTCTCGCCGATCATGATCTCGGGGATGCCGGCGACGGCGATGATGTCGCCCGGGCCGGCCGAGTCGGCGGGCTTGCGCTCCAGGCCCTCGGTCATCAGCAGCTCGGAGATGCGGACCCGCTGGGTGCTGCCGTCGGTGCGGCACCAGGCCACGGTCTGGCCCTTGGCGATGGTGCCCTGCCGGACCCGGCACAGCGCGAGGCGGCCGAGGAACGGGGAGGCGTCGAGGTTGGTCACGTGCGCCTGGAGCGGGGCCTGCTCGTCGTACGCGGGCGGCGGGATGGTGTCCAGCAGGGTGCGGAACAGCGGCTCCAGGCTCTGGCTGTCCTGGGGTACGGAGCCGTCGGCGGGCTGGGTCAGCGAGGCGATGCCGTCGCGGGCGCAGGCGTAGACGATCGGGAAGTCGATCTGCTCCTCGTCGGCGTCGAGGTCGAGGAAGAGCTCGTAGCTGTCGTCGACGACCTCCTTGATCCGGGCGTCGGGACGGTCCACCTTGTTGATCACGAGGATGATCGGCATCCGGGCCTTGAGGGCCTTGCGGAGCACGAACCGGGTCTGCGGCAGCGGGCCCTCGCTGGCGTCGACCAGGAGCACCACGCCGTCGACCATGGTCAGGCCGCGCTCGACCTCACCGCCGAAGTCGGCGTGGCCGGGGGTATCGATGATGTTGATGGTGACCGGGTCGGAGCCGTCCGCCGGCAGGTAGCGCACGCCGGTGTTCTTGGCGAGGATGGTGATGCCCTTCTCGCGTTCGAGGTCCATCGAGTCCATCACCCGCTCGGTCACCTCGCCCCGGGCGCCGTAGGCGCCGGCCTGCCGCAACATGGCATCGACCAGGGTGGTCTTGCCGTGGTCGACGTGAGCGATGATGGCGACGTTGCGAAGGTCGGTGCGCAGCTGCATGAGCTCCATCCTCCCGCCTCGGCGGTAGCCGCGTGGCGTCGGGGTCACCGGAGGGTGGGGCCGCGCGGTGACGGAGAGCACTGTCACACTTGCAGGGCAGTCCTGCCGAGGTGATCCGGGGGCGCCGTGCACGATCTGCTGAACTCGGTGCAGAGCCTGCCACCGGGTCTGATCTACGTGGTGGCGGCCCTGGTGGTGGCGGCCGAGACGGCTCTGCTCGTCGGGTTGGTGGCGCCCGGTGAGGCCACTCTGCTGTTGGTGGGCTTCCTCACGTACACCGGGACGTTGCGGCTCGGTCCGGCGCTGGCGGTGATGGTGGTCGCGGCGGCGACGGGCGACGCGGTGGCGTTCCGGGCCGGGCGGCGCTACGGACCCCGGTTGCGGGCGAGCCGGTGGGGTGCGCGGGTGGGGCCGCAGCGGTGGGCCCGGGCCGACGCGATGCTCGGGCGGATGGGGGGCCGGGGCGTGCTGACCGCCCGCTGGGTGGCGTTCGCCCGGACGCTGGTGCCCCGGCTGGCGGGCGCGGCGGGCATGCCGTACCGCCGGTTCGCGCCGTGGAACCTGGCCGGGGTGGCGACCTGGGTGGGTGGGTCGGTGCTGGTGGGGCACCTGGCGGGTGAGTCGTATGCGACGGTGTCCCGGCTGCTCGGGCAGGCCACCGGCGCGGTGCTGGTGCTGATCGCGGCGCTGCTCGCGGTGGTGATGGTCGGGCGGTGGCTGGGGCGTAACCCGGACCCGGTCCGGGCGCTGGTGACGCGGGCCGCGCGACTGCCGCCGCTGCGGTGGCTGTCGGCCCGGTACGGGCTGCTGTTCTTCCTGCTCAGTCTGCGGCTCGGTCCGGCCTGGGCGTTGCTGGCGAATCTGGCGGCCGGGGTGGTGCTGCTGTTCGCGGTCGGTCTGGTCATCGCCTGGGCGTTGCGGACGGTGGTCCGGCACAGCGGTCTGTCACTGGTGGACGGGGCGATCGCGGGGTGGTTCGCGGCGCGGCGTACGCCGGACGCGGTGGAGGCGACGCAGGCGGCGGTGTCGGTGTTGCGCGGATCGTCGCTGATCGTGGTGGTCGCGGTGGTGGCGCTGGTGCAGGCGTGGCGGCACCGGCCGTGGCGGGCGGACCTGCTCAGCGTGGTGGGCACGGTCGGTGCGTTCGTGCCGCTGGTGGTGTTGGCGGTGGTGGCCGACCTGGCCGCCGGCGGACGGACGGTGCTGTTCTCCACGCAGAACGTGGTGGTCACGGCCAGCCTGTGCACGCTGGCCTGGTTGCTGTCGCGGGGGGCGCGGTGGCCGTTGGCGGTGGCGGCCTGGACGGTCGCGGCGGTCGGGGTCGTCGCGATCGGCGGGGCGCGGCTCTATCTGGGGATGAGCACGGCCAGCGGGACGGTGGGCGCGGTGTTGCTGGGCGCGGCGTGGCCGGCGGTGTTCATGGTCGCGTGGGCCACGCGGGACCGGGCGGTGACGGCCGGGTCGGTGCGTGAGTCGGGTTTCGGGCCGACGGTGTAGCCGACAGGGGGCTTGACCTGGGCGGCGTGGATGTGCGGGCCACGAAACACGACCTGGGGCTGTTAGTGTGCGGCGGGCTCGTCACTGCCGAAGGGGGTCGACATGGGACGGAGCGTCACCAGACTGGGCGTCGCGCTGCTCGCCGGGCTGTTGCTGGCGACCGGGGGTGGTTGCGCCAGTGTGGACGCTCCGGCGACGGAGGTGCCCGCGCCGGTCGCGTTGCCGCAGGAGGCGACGGAGCCGACGCAGGCCACCGAGTCGGTCGGGCCGGACGAGGCCAGTCCCACGCCGAAGGCGGTCCAGTCGATGGGTGCCGCGCCCCGGTCGGCTGCCGCGCCGTCGCCGACGGCGAGCGTGAAGCCGACGCCGCGACGCAGCGCCCCGGCGCCGAGGACGGTGCCGAAGCCGCCGACGGAGACCAACGTGCCGCCGAAGCCGCCGAAGCCCGCGCCCAGTGGCTGCCAGCCCACCTACAAGGGCGAGCAGGCCAGCCGGGCGCAGGCCAAGGCGGCGCTGACCGACGCGGCAGGCCGGACCTACTGGCCGACCTCCGCGCCGGACATCCGCGTTCCGCTGGACCTGATCAAGGCGACCGCCTGGCAGGAGAGCGGGTGGCAGTCCAACATCGTCGCCTGCGACGAGGGCATCGGCCTGATGCAGGTGATGCCGGATACCGCGACCTGGATGAACCAGCGGTTCGGGCAGAGCTACGACGTGTGGGACTACCGGGACAACGCCTATCTCGGCGGCACCTATCTGGCGTGGCTCACCAAGTACATCGGTGACATGTACTTCGACGCCGACTACCGGCTGGACGCGGGCCTGTGCACCCCGGGCGTACTGGACTCCTGTCTGCTCAACGCGGTGATCGCCGCGTACAACTTCGGTCACGGGGCGGTGGCCCGACCGGGGCAGCCGTTGGCCATCCCCAATCCGGGTTACGTGCGCAACGTGCGGGCGCTGATGTCGGAGTGTGTCTGCCTGGGGTTCTGATCGCGGGTGATCCGGCCGGGCCACCAGAACCTCTCGCCGAGCAGGAACGCCAGCGCCGGCACGACGACCGTGCGGACGAGCAGGGTGTCCAGCAGGACGCCCAGGCAGACGATGATGCCGATCTGGGTCAGGGTGATCAGCGGCAGCACGCCGAGCAGCGCGAAGACCGCGGCGAGCAGGATTCCGGCGCTGGTGATGACGCCGCCGGTGGCGCGGAGCGCGGAGAGCATGCCCTCGCGGGTGCCGGTGGCGCGGGCGTCCTCCCGGGCCCGGGTGACCAGGAAGATGTTGTAGTCCACGCCGAGCGCGACGAGGAAGACGAAGGCCAGCAGCGGCACTGTGGTGTCCAGTGCGGGGAAGCCCAGGACGTGGTCGAAGAGCAGCCAGGCACCGCCGAGGCTGGCGAAGTACGACGCGACGACGGTGACCACCAGCAGCACCGGGGCGATGATGCCGCGTAGCAGCAGCACGAGCACTGCGGCGACCAGCAGCAGGATCAGCGGCAGGATCACCCGGAGGTCCCGGTCGTCGGCGGCGGCGGAGTCGTAGTCTCCGGCGAGGCTGCCGCCGACCAGGGCGCCGGAGATCTCGTCGACGCCGGCCGGGGTCGGGGGTGCCGAGTCGGGTACGGCGGAGACGGCGTCGCGGAGCGCGACCAGGGTGCGGTTCGCGGCGGCGGTGCCGGGTTCGGCGTCGAGGACGACGTCGATCTGGGCGACGGTGTCTCCGGCCGGGCCGGGGCGGGCGGAGGCGACCCCGTCGACGGCGGTGGCGGCCTCGGTGACGGCCGGCACGGTGGCGGGGTTGGTCATCACCGCGACGGGTTGGGTGGTGCCGGCGGGGAAGGCGCGGCCGAGGGTCTGCGCGCCGGCCACCGCCTCCGGCTCGACCCGGAACTGCTCGGTCTCGGAGAGGCCGGTGCGCAGGCCCAGCCCGCCGAGGGCGAGCGCGGCCAGCAGCAGGGTGGCCAGCGCCGCGACGGGCACCGGGCGGCGGATCACGGCGGCGCCGAGGCGGCCCCAGATCCGGCCTTCGCGGCCCTGGCTGCCGACCTCGGGCACCAGCGGCCAGAACAGGCGGCGTCCGCCGAGCACCAGGGCGGCGGGCAGCACCAGCAGGGCCGAGGCCATCGCGAGCAGGATGCCGGTGGCGCAGGCCACGGCGAGGGCGCGGTTGAGTTCCCGTTCGCTGAGCAGCAGCGTGAGTACGCCGAGCATGACGGTGCCGCCGCTGGCCAGGATCGGTTCGGCGGTGCGGCGCAGGGCCTTGCGCATCGCGACGAAGCGGTCCTGCTCGCGGCGTAGTTCCTCGCGGTAGCGGGCGATGAGCAGCAGGGCGTAGTTGGTGGCGGCACCGAAGACGAGGACGCTGGCGATGCCGGTCACGGCGCCACCGGCGAAGTTGATGCCGACCGCCGGGATGATGGTGTCCAGGGCGCGCAGGGTGATCTGCTCGGTGGCTGCCACGATGGTCAGCGGGATCAGCCAGAGCAGCGGGCTGCGGTAGGTGACCAGCAGCAGGACCGCGACGACGGCGGCGGTGAAGGCGAGCAGGGTGAGGTCGGCGCCCTCGAAGACCTTGGTGAGGTCGGCGGTGAAGGCGGGCCCGCCGGTGACCTCGACGGTCAGGTCCCCGGGCAGCGCGGTGAGTGACTCGCGCAGCTCGGCCACCTGGGCGCTGACGGCGTCCTGGCCGCCGGCGGTGGACATCGGCACGACGACCAGGGCGACGGTGCCGTCGGGGGACACCTGGGGCGGGACGACCTGGCCGCCGACGGCGAACTCGCTGAGCCCGGTGGATCCGGTGGTGATCGCGGCCTGGTCGGCGTCGGTCAGTGCGGCGCCGTCGTCGCGGCTGACCACCACCACGGCGGCGGCGACGTCACTTTGGGGCAGTTCGTCCTGGAGCAGCTCGACCTGGGTCGACTCCCAGCTCTCGGACAGCCCGGTGGCGGAGACCGGTGCCGGGTTGTCGGGAGTGGGCAGGGCGAAGACGATCGCGCCGAAGACGACCGTCAGCAGGACGGTGAGCCAGGCTGCGCGGCGGCTGCGCGCGACACGGGTTAATACGGACATCCGTAGGGCCCCTCGAAACAGGTCTCTCGACAGACAGATATCTAGACAGTCGAGAGTTTTGCCCATCAAGATAGATGTGGCAACTACTGGCGGCGTGAGAATCTCGACAACGGTGGTGGACGGCCGGCTGGGTATGCTCCGACGCGGGCGTTCGGGAGGGGAAGCGGCGCGACGTGGCGGCTCAGGGGATGTACCGGCGGCGGGATACCCGCCGGGAGCTGCTGATCGCCGAGATCACCGCCGAGCTGCGCCGCTACGGCGTGGACGCCCAGCACGTGGGGCACGCCTTCGCCGGGCAGCACGGTCTGAACGTCACCGACCTGCAGGCGTTGATCGCGGTCATGGACGCCGAGCTGGCCGAGGCGCCGATCACCCCGGGACGGCTCGGCGAGCGCCTCGCCATCTCCTCCGGGTCGGTCACCGCCCTGATCGACCGGCTGGAACGCGCCGGGCACATCCGGCGGGACCGGGATCCCACCGACCGGCGCAAGATCCTGCTCCGCTACGCCGACCGTGGTGCGGCGCTCGCGATGGACTTCTTCCGGCCGCTGGGCGAGCGCACCGACCGGGTGATGAGCGGCTTCCGCGACGACGAGCTGGAGGTGGTGTACCGCTTCATCTCCGCCATGGGTGCCTCGCTGCGGGAACACCGGGACACCGTCCGGGGCGCCCGACCCGAGCCGCCCCGACGCCGGACGGAGTGACCCGATGTGGGAACGACTGACGTCGGCGCTCGCCGGCGCCGCGTTGCGACTGCCGCCGGCCCGTACCCGTCGGGTCGCCGTCACCCGGGACATCCCGGTCCGGGTCCGCGACGGGGTGATCCTGCGCACCGACCACTACCGCCCGGACCGGGTGGACGCGCCCACCGTGCTGATCCGCACCCCGTACGGGCGGGGTGGGCCGATGCGGCTGCTCTGTCGGCTCGCCGCCGAGCGCGGCTTCCACGTGGTCATCCAGTCCTGCCGGGGCACCTTCGGCTCCGGCGGCTCCTTCGACCCGTTCGTGCACGAGCGCGACGACGGGTTGGACACCCTCGACTGGCTGCGTCGGCAGCCCTGGTGGGGTGGGGCGTTCGGCATGTTCGGCGCGAGCTACCAGGGTTTCGTGCAGTGGGCGCTGGCCGCCGACGCGGGCACCGAGCTGCGCGCGATGGTCGCCGTGGCCACCGCCTCGTCGACCCGCGACTCCACGTACGCGGGCGAGTCGTTCGCCCTGGACACGGTGCTGACCTGGGTGGAACTGCTCCAGGCGCAGACCGTGCCGTGGCTGGCCCGGCAGTGGGAGCTCAAACGCGGCCAGCCCCGCCTGGCCGCCGCCCTGGCGCACCTGCCCCTGGTCGAGGCGGACCGGATCGCCACCGGGGTCACCGTGCCGTTCTTCCAGGAGTGGCTGGAGCACCACACGCCGCAGGCCGACTACTGGCGTACCCGGATCTTCGACGACCGGCTCGACCTGGTGCGGGCGCCGGTGGCGATGGTCAGCGGGTGGCACGACATCTTCCTGCCCGCCCAGTTGCGCGACTACGCGGCCCTGCGCGCCACCGGGGCCCGGCCGAGGCTGGTGGTGGGGCCGTGGACCCACGGCAGCCCCGGCCTGTTCGTGGCCGCGTTGCGCGAGGGACTCGACTGGCTCGACGAGCACCTGAACGACCGCGCCGCGGCGCCGGCCGGTGTCGACCGGGACACCGGTGCCGGCGCGCCCGTGCGGGTGCACCTGGGCGGCACCGGGGGCGGGTGGCGTGACCTGCCCGACTGGCCGCCACCGGCCCGACCCACCCGGTGGCACCTGCACCCGGGCTCGGCGCTGCGTACCTCGCCGCCGGTGTCCTCGACGCCGGACGCCTTCTGGTACGACCCGGCCGACCCGACCCCCTCGCTGGGCGGCCCGCTGCTGGTGGCCCAGCGCGCCGGGCCGTTCGACAACCGTCCGGTCGAGGCCCGTCCCGACGTGCTGACCTGGACCACCGATCCGCTGGAGCACGCGGTCGAGGTGATCGGCCCGGTGCGGGCGGAGATCCACCTGCGCAGCGAGCTGCCCCACCTGGACGTCTTCGTGCGACTGTGCGACGTGGACCGGCGTGGCCGGTCCTGGAACGTCTGCGACGGCCTGGTCCGCGTCGACCCGCGACGCTTCCGCTCCGACGCCACCGGTGCCGTCGCGGTGCCGGTGGAGATGTGGCCGACCGCCCACCGGTTCGCCCCCGGGCACCGGGTGCGGGTGCAGGTCTCCGGCGGGGCCCATCCCCGCTACTCGCGCAACCCGGGAACCGGCGAACCCCTCGGCGCTGCCGTGACTCTCCGTGGTGGACGCCGGGAGATCATTCACGACCCGGAGTATCCGTCCGCAGTGGTCCTTCCGGTCGTCCACTCTGCCTCACAGGCTTCTCCAAGCTGAACAAACCGGCTCTGAGCTGGGCATTCGTCGAGAAGTGCGGCTATGGTGGGGGTACGCCCGGCGCTGTGCAACCACTGGCCGGGAGCGCTTGTGCAGCCTTCCTACCGCGCACGCGGTGTCACTGCCGTGCCCGGCCCCCGACGGATCAGTAGAGGGGGGAACCATGACGCGGGCACCGGCGAACCTGATGGCCGTCCGCAGTTTGCTGCTCAAGCACCTCAACCGCGACCCGAACCGGGTACGCGACGAGGACCTGGAACCCAACGAGGTCGGCATCGTCGGTGATGTCAACCACCGCGGGGGATACCACACCGGATCGGACCGGGTCGTCGCGAACGACTACTCGGTGGTCGAGTCGCCCCGGGACCGCAACGGTCTGACGCTGGACGCGGCCGCGCTGGACGTGGGCATGTTCCGGGTCAGCAGCGGCGGTCGTCACCACGACCTGTTCACGTTCTCGACCTGGTGTGTGGCCCAGTGCGTCGCCAACACGGCGGACAGCCGGGACATCCGCGAGATCATCTACTCACCCGACGGCAAGGTCGTGCGGCGGTGGGACCGACTGGGGCGGCGCAGCACCGGTGACCGTTCCCACCTGTGGCACACCCACTTCAGTTTCTTCCGCGACTCGATCAAGGCGGGACGTGACCAGACGCCGCTGTTCCGCCGCTACCTGACCACCATCGGACTCATCACGCCCGAGCAGGAGGAGATGGACATGACCCCCGAGGAGCACAACTGGCTCAGGACCGTGCACCGCAACCTCACCGTCCTGGACGGTCGCAACCCGATCGGGCAGACCTATACCCGCACCACGACGGGTGAGGACCACACCGACCCGAAGTTCCAGGTCGGGCACCCGACACTGCGCAGCCTCGGCGCGCAGTTGACCGCGTTGCAGACCGCGGTGGAGTCGCTGGCCAACCGCGACTTCACCGACGAGCAGGCGATCATCACCGGTGTCCTGGCCGGCCTCACCCCCGAGGAGATCGCGGCGGCGATCCCGCCGACCGTGGCCGAGCAGGTCGTGCAGGAACTCGGTCGGCGGCTCGCCGCCTGAGGCGAGGACAGGTGGACGGGTGGCGGCGGCCGGCACGACCGGCCGCCGCCACCCCGGCACGGGTCACATCGGTCGGACGTTGTCCGCCTGCGGCCCCTTCTGTCCCTGGGTCACGTCGAACTCGACCTTCTGGCCCTCGGTCAGCTCCCGGTAGCCACTGCTCGCGATGGCCGAGTAGTGGACGAAGACGTCCGGGCCCCCACCATCCTGTTCGATGAAGCCGAAGCCCTTTTCCGAGTTGAACCACTTCACGGTGCCGGTTGCCATGCGTTCTCTCTCCCTGTTCCAGGCGGGCGACCGCCGGCTCCACGCCGGTGGCCGCCCGATACCTTCCCGACAGTAACCGGTGAATAGCGGATTTGCCGGGCGAAGCGCCTCAGGGAGTGGCGGCGGAACGATTCAAGCGGTGTGGAGACGGATCAGGGATGACCCGGAGCACACCGCGCGCAGTGTGGGGAGAATCCCGATGTCCACACCGGCGGTCAGGCAATAGCGTACGAGGCATGGCAAACCAGTTGGCCCAGGTCGGAGAACTTCCCGTCGCCCTGTTGATGGCGGTGCTCGGGGTGGTCATGGTCTTCGACGCGGTCCCGCTGTTCGGCGTCCTCGTTCCCGGTGACGTGGCGATCCTCGCCGCTGTGGCGGTCGGCACTCCCCGTACCGGGCTGGCGACCTTCGTCGCCGTGGTCGTCGGGTGCCTGGCCGGATGGTCCCTGACCTTCCTCGTGGGCCGGCGGTGGGGCGCGGTCCTGCGCCGCAGCCGCGTCGGCGGTTGGGTCGGGGAGACCCGCTGGGCCACCGCGGAGGGCATCCTGCGCCGCAACGGTGGCCGGCTGGTGCTGGTCGCCCCGTTCCTGCCGGTGTTCAACGCGCTGCTGCCGCTCGCGGCCGGCGGCCTGAACATGTCGTACCCGCGCTTCCTCGGCTTCGCCTCGCTCGGTGCGGGCGCGTGGGCCGGGCTCTACCTGGCGGTGGGCACCGCGTCGCGGTCGCTGGCCGGGCTGCTGCCCGGTGGCGCCAGCCCGATGCTGATCACGATGGCCGGCGGCCTGGTGCTGGCCGCCCTGGTGCTGCTCGGCGTGCGGCGCCGGCTGCGTGAGGTCACACTCTGACCGTGCGGACACCGGTCCGGAGCGCCGCGCGTTGTCGGATCCGTGCGGGGTGCGCCAGGCGCGGGCCCGGCGCACCCACGAGGGGCATCGCCGTGATCCGCGCCCGGCGGCGCGATCTGCCCCGGCCTCACCAGCCCCGGGCGCGCCACTCGGCCAGGTGCGGGCGTTCCGCGCCGAGCGTCGAGTCCCGGCCGTGGCCCGGATAGAACCAGGTCTCGTCCGGCAGCCGGCCGAACAGCTTGTGCTCCACGTCGTCGATGAGCGCCGCGAAGCGCTCGGGATCCTGGTCGGTGTTGCCGATGCCACCCGGGAAGAGACTGTCGCCGGTGAAGAGGTGCGGGGTGCCGGCCGGGTCGCGGTAGAGCAGCGCCACCGAACCCGGGGTGTGCCCCTTGATGTGGATGACCTCCAGCGTGCAGTCACCCACGGGCACGGTGTCCCCGTCGGCGAGGGTCTGCGCCTCGATCGGCAGCCCCTCCGCGTCGTCGGCGTGCACCAGCGCGCGGGCCCCGGTCTTGGCGACGACCTCCTCCAGCCCCACCCAGTGGTCCATGTGCTGGTGGGTGGTGACCACGGTGCGCAGCCCGCCGTCACCGACCAGCTCCAGCAGTCGGGGCGCCTCGTTGGCGGCGTCGATCAGCACCTGTTCGCCGGTGTGCCGACAGCGCAGCAGGTACGCGTTGTTGTCCATCGGGCCGACCGACACCTTGGTGATGGTCAGGGCGTCGAGTTCGCGTACGGCCGGCGGGCCGCCGGGGGTGACATCTCCGCTGTAGGTCATCGTCTTCCTAGATCCATTCCGGTGGGCGGGGCAGGTCACCGTCGGGGGTGACGGTCAGGGCGGTGCCGGTGCTGCGGCCGGTCAGCCAGGCGGCGAGTTCCGCTGCCGGACCGGTGACGACGGGCGCCCCCGCGCGCTCGCCCACCACCAGTTCGTGGCCGGCGCCGTCGAAGCGCAGCACCATCGGCGGCGCGTCGTCGCGGTCGCCGAAGCCGGTGGCCACCTCGTGCAGCAGCCGGTGGCCGAAGGTCGGCGACCAGTCCGCCGGCCGGTAAGCGGCGGCCAGGTCGACGTGGTGGATCTCCAGCTCCCGGAGCCGTCCCCAGACCAGCAGCGCGGCCGGCCAGGGACCCCGTCGGGTCTCGACGGTGGCCGCCCAGGCCGGCACCGGCATCGCCGCCACCGCCTCGGCGAAGCGGTCCGCGCTGCGACGCAGGTCGTCCAGGTGCTCCTCGGGCGGGCGGGACGCGCCGGCCTCGATGTCGGCGTCGCGGGCCTGCGCGCTGGCGTACTGCGGGATCTGCTCGCCGGTGCGCGCCGAGGTGAGCAGGTTGACGAAACCGTCGGCGTTGCGGCACAGGTGGGCCAGGACGTGGCCGCGTGTCCAGCCGGGCAGCAGCGACGGCGCGGCTAGGTCGGTGGCGTCGAAACCGGCAGCCGTACGCACCAGCCGGGCGGTGGCGTCGGTCACGTCACCGGTGAGGAGAAGGGGGTCTGTCGGCACGTTCCGACCCTAGCCCTCCGGGCGTGCCGCGTCGCCGGGGAATTCACTTCCGGCCGGGCGCCGCCGGGCCTACCGTCTGCGGTGGTTGCGGCGCCGGAGTGGAGGAGGTGGCGTCGAGCATGAGCATCACGTTGACCGCCCTGGGCTGGGACGCCGAGCGGGCGGCACATCTGCGACGTATCCGTACCGATCACCGTCCGGGTCGGGTGGCCCGGGTCGACCGTGGGGTCTGCACCGTGCTGACCGAGGCGGGGCCGGTGCGTGCCACCTCGGGCGGGGCGGTGCTGGTCGCCGCCGCGGGTGACCCCACGCGGCTGCCCGGTGTGGGGGACTGGGTGCTGCTCGGGCGCTGGCCCGACGCCCGGATCACCGTGGAGGCGGTGCTGCCCCGGCGTACCGCGTTGGTGCGGCGCACCGCCGGCAAGGACGCCGCCGGTCACCTGCTCGCCGCCAACCTGGACGTGGCGGCCGTGGTGGAGGCGGTGCACCCGGCGCCCGACGCCGCCCGCGTCGAGCGGCTGCTGGCGCTGGCCCACGAGTCCGGCGCCCGTCCGCTGGTGGTGCTGACCAAGACCGACCTGGCTGCCGACCCGGTCGCGGTGGCGCGGCAGCTCGCGGCGCTGGCTCCCGGCGTGCCGGTGCTGCCGGTCAGCGCCGAGCGCGGCACCGGGCTGGACCCGCTGCGCGCCGAGGTCGGCCCCGGCCGCACCCTCGGTCTGCTGGGACCCTCCGGTGCGGGCAAGTCGAGCCTGGTCAACGCGCTGGCCGGGGCGACGGTGATGCCCACCCAGGCGATCCGGCGGGTGGACGGCAAGGGCCGGCACACCACCACCTGGCGGGCGTTGGTGCCGCTGCCCGGCGGTGGGGCGGTGGTGGACACCCCCGGCGTCCGGGCGGTCGGTCTGCTCGACGGCGCGACCGGGCTCGACCGGGCCTTCGGCGACATCGCCGCGCTGGCCGTCGAGTGCCGCTACGGCGACTGCGGGCACGAGGCCGAGCCGGGGTGCGCCGTCCAGGATGCGCTGCGGACAGGTGAGCTGACCGCCCGGCGCTGGGAGAACTGGCGACGGCTGCACCGCGAGATCGCTCACGAGACCGGGCGGCGCGCCGCCCGCCGGCCCCGCCGTCGGGGCAGATTGTCGTAGGGCGGGTCTACAGTTGCCGGGGCGCTTTTCCGCGCCGGCACAACCGCTGGGGCGTACCCGAAAATCGGGTTCGCCCAGAAAGCCGGGTTTGCCCGAAAGGTCGGGCTCATCCCAGAAAGCGGACAGATCTTCCTTCGTCATCCTCACCCGGGAGTACACGGACCGTGGCCGACCGTTTGATCATTCGTGGCGCACGCGAGCACAACCTGCGTGACGTCAGTCTCGACCTGCCCCGGGACGCCCTGATCGTGTTCACCGGGCTGTCCGGCTCGGGCAAGTCGAGCCTGGCCTTCGACACGATCTTCGCCGAGGGGCAGCGCCGCTACGTGGAGTCGCTGTCGTCGTACGCGCGGCAGTTCCTCGGCCAGATGGACAAGCCGGACGTCGACTTCATCGAGGGGTTGAGCCCGGCTGTCTCGATCGACCAGAAGTCGACCTCGCGCAACCCGCGCTCGACCGTCGGCACGATCACCGAGGTCTACGACTACCTGCGACTGCTCTTCGCCCGGGTCGGCGTGCCGCACTGCCCGGTCTGCGGCGAGCGGATCTCCAAGCAGAGCCCGCAGCAGATCGTCGACCGGGTCCTGGCGATGGCCGAGGGCACCCGTTTCATGGTGCTCGCCCCGGTGGTGCGCGGCCGCAAGGGCGAGTACGTCGACCTCTTCGCCGAGCTCCAGTCCAAGGGGTACGCCCGAGCCCGGGTCGACGGGGTGGTGCACCAGCTCACCGACCCGCCGAAGCTCAAGAAGCAGGAGAAGCACACCATCGAGGTGGTGATCGACCGGCTCAGCGTCAAGGCCGGCGCCAAGCAGCGGCTGACCGACTCGGTCGAGGCGGCGCTCGGGCTCTCCGGCGGTCTGGTGCTGCTGGACTTCGTCGACCTGGCCGAGGACGACCCGGACCGGGAACGCCGCTACTCCGAGCACCTGGCCTGCCCCAACGACCACCCGCTGGCGATCGAGGACCTGGAGCCCCGGGTCTTCTCCTTCAACGCGCCGTACGGCGCCTGCCCGGAGTGCACCGGCCTGGGCACCAAGAAGGAGGTCGACCCGGAGCTGGTCGTCCCGGACCCGGAGCGCAGCCTGCGCGAGGGCGCGATCCAGCCCTGGGCGACCGGGCACAACCTGGAGTACTTCCTGCGGTTGTTGGAGGCGCTGGGCGAGGCCGAGCACTTCACCGTCGACACGCCGTGGCGGGCGCTGCCGTCGCGGGCGCAGAAGACGATCCTGCACGGTTCCGACGACCAGGTGCACGTGCGCTACCGCAACAAGTACGGCCGGGAGCGCTCGTACTACACCGGCTTCGAGGGCGTGGTGCAGTGGATCGAGCGCCGGCACTCCGACACCGAGTCGGAGTGGTCCCGGGACAAGTACGAGGGGTACATGCGTGACGTTCCCTGTGCGGCCTGCGGCGGTGCCCGGCTCAAGCCCGAGGTGCTCGCCGTCACGCTGGCCGGGCGCAGCATCGCCGAGGTGTGCAACCTGTCCGTCGGCGAGTGCGCCGACCTGCTGGCCGGCATCGAGCTGACCGACCGGCAGAAGCTGATCGCCGAGCGGGTGCTCAAGGAGATCAACGCTCGGCTGCGCTTCCTGCTCGACGTCGGTCTGGACTACCTCTCCCTGGACCGGGCCGCCGGCACCCTCTCCGGTGGCGAGGCGCAGCGCATCCGGCTCGCCACCCAGATCGGGTCCGGCCTGGTCGGCGTGCTCTACGTGCTGGACGAGCCGTCGATCGGGCTGCACCAGCGCGACAACCACCGGCTGATCGAGACCCTGGTCCGGCTGCGCGGGCTGGGCAACACGCTGATCGTGGTCGAGCACGACGAGGACACCATCCGCACCGCCGACTGGATCGTGGACATCGGGCCCGGCGCGGGGGAGCACGGTGGGCAGATCGTGCACAGCGGCTCGGTGCCGGAGCTGCTGACGAACCCGGAGTCGATGACCGGGGCGTACCTCTCCGGACGTCGGGAGATCCCGCTCCCGGCCGGGCGCCGCCCGCAGACGCCGGGTCGGGAACTGGTGGTGCACGGTGCCCGCGAGCACAACCTGCGCAACCTCACGGTGAACTTCCCGCTGGGCCAGTTGATCGCCGTCACCGGCGTCAGCGGGTCGGGCAAGTCGACCCTGGTCAACGACATCCTCTACGCGGTGCTGGCCAACCAGATCAACGGCGCCCGGCTGGTGCCCGGCCGGCACACCCGCGTCGGCGGGCTGGAGCACGTGGACAAGGTCGTCGGGGTCGACCAGTCACCGATCGGTCGGACGCCGCGCTCGAACCCGGCGACCTACACCGGCGTCTGGGACCACGTGCGCAAGCTGTTCGCCGAGACCACCGAGGCCAAGGTCCGGGGGTACGGGCCGGGCCGGTTCTCGTTCAACGTCAAGGGCGGACGCTGCGAGGCGTGCTCCGGTGACGGCACCATCAAGATCGAGATGAACTTCCTGCCCGACGTGTACGTGCCGTGCGAGGTCTGCAAGGGCGCCCGGTACAACCGGGAGACCCTGGAGGTGCACTACAAGGGCAAGACCGTCTCCGACGTGCTGGAGATGCCGATCGAGGAGGCGGCGGAGTTCTTCTCCGCCATCCCGGCCATCCACCGGCACCTCAAGACGCTCGTCGACGTGGGCCTGGGCTACGTCCGGCTGGGCCAGCCGGCGCCGACCCTCTCCGGCGGTGAGGCGCAGCGGGTCAAGCTCGCCTCCGAGCTGCAGAAGCGGTCCACCGGGCGGACGGTGTACGTGCTCGACGAGCCCACCACCGGCCTGCACTTCGAGGACATCCGCAAGCTGCTGCTGGTGCTGGAGGGGCTGGTCGACAAGGGCAACACGGTGATCACCATCGAGCACAACCTCGACGTGATCAAGAGTGCCGACTGGCTGATCGACATGGGCCCGGAGGGCGGTCACCGGGGCGGCACGGTGCTCGCCACCGGCACCCCGGAGGAGGTCGCCGAGGTCACCGAGAGTCACACCGGGCAGTTCCTACGGACCGTGCTCAAGCTCGACGGCACGGCCAAGGGCGCGACGGCGGCCACCGCCCGGGCCGCCAAGGCCAACGGTGCCAAGGCCACCGCCGCGAAGGCCACCGGGGCCAAGACGCGCGGTCGCAAGACGGCCGCCGCCCGCTGATCCGCGAGGCCCGGCCGTCGCCCGTGGCGGCGGTCGGGCCCACCCGTTGGGGTACGCCCGAGTGGCCGATCGGGTGAACCACCGGGCAGAGTGGTGCGTGTCGAGAGACGTAGCCACGGATCATGCACGGTGGTAGCCGAAGAGAGAAGCGAGGCGGCATGAGTGACGATCAGGTGCTGGCCGGACCGGACACGCGTACCCGACGGAGCCTGCTGACCGGCGTGGGCGCGGTCGGCGCGGCGGTGGTGCTGGCCGGGTGCGGCGGCGGTGACGACTCCGGTGACGGCGCGGCCCCGACCAGCGGCGGACCTCAGGTCACCAACACCGGTGACCCCGGCGGCGGGGACCGTGAGGGGGCGCAGTCACTGGCCAGGACCGCCGACATCCCGGTCGGCGGCGGTGCGGTCTTCGCCGCGCAGGGCGTGGTGATCACCCAGCCCAGCGCCGGGGAGTTCAAGGGGTTCGACCCTATCTGCACGCACCAGGGCTGCCCGGTGTCGAACGTCGACGGCGGGACGATCAACTGCACCTGTCACGGCAGCAAGTTCTCCATCGAGGACGGCTCGGTCAAGGCCGGGCCGGCGACCACCGGCCTGCCGGCCAAGGAGGTCAAGGTCGACGGGGACCAGATCTCGCTGGCCTGACAGCGGGGCACACGGATACGGGCGCGACCGGGGCGAACTCGCCTCCGGCCGCGCCCGTCCGCGTCACTGCGCGTACGCGGACAGCTCCCACAGCGAGAAGCCGTACGTGGTGGCCCGGGTGAGCCCGTACACCCGCACGTAGCGGGCCTGTTGCGGGGCGAAGGTCAGCACGTCGGTGCCGCCGTCGCCGGCCGTGGTCGACCAGACCGTCCGCCAGGTGGCGCCGTCGTCGGAGACCTCGACGCGATACGACCGGGCGTACGCGGACTCCCAGGCCAGGGCCACCCGGCCGACCTGCCGCACCGAGCCCAGGTCCACCCGCAGCCACTGGTTGTCCGACCAGGAGCTGGCCCAGCGGGTGTTCAGGTCACCGTCGACGGCGCGGGCGGCGCCGTTGCCGAGCTGGCTGCTGGAGGCGGTCACCGGACGGCCGGTCGCCAGGTTGGTCACCGCGTCACCACGTCGGGCCGGGAACGACACCACCTGCTGGTAGGTGGGACGGTTCTGCCAGGCGATGGTGGCGTGCTTGATACCGCCCAGCGGCGACTGGACGATCGCGTCCGCGCACCACTGGTCACCGGCGGCGCAGGTGGCGTCGCCCGGGTAGGTCTGGGCGGCCGGGGTCGTCGACGCGGTGCGCAGCGTGTCCAGCAGCACCTGACGGCACGTACCCAGGTTGCCGGCGCCGCAGAAGGTCCGTCCGGGGCCGCCGGCGACCGGGTCACCGAGCACCGCCCGCAGGTCCTTGTCGACGTAGCCCCACCAGCCGTACTGGAACGCCGAGCCCTTGTGGGTCTGCGCGCTGTTCGCCGAGGACGGCAGGTTCGACACATCGCCCTGTTGCAGGCCGGACGGGGACTCGTTGATCTGCATCGCGTTGATCACGGACTGGTAGAGGTCCGTGCCGAGCTGGTCGCGGAACATGCCCCGCACCAGCAGCGGCCACCAGGCGTCGAAGGTACGGATCGCCTCGGCGTGCTGGTACACCTTGGAGCCCTTGGCGGTCTCCACCCGCAGCGCGCCCGCCTGTCGCCAGGCCTTGAGCCGGGTGATCTCGGTGGCCAGGGCGCTGTCGGTGACCGGCTGGCTCTCCAGCACCCGGATGAGCTCGCCGAGCACCTCGGCGCCGCGCAGGTCGGTCAGCCCGGCCCGCTGCACCAGTTCGGTCAGCGAGGCCCGGTCGAACTTGCGGCCCGCCGAGATGGCCGCCTTCATCGGCTTGTCCAGCAGGTCACCCCGGTGTACGGCACCGAAGCTGAAGTTGCCGTCGGCGGCACCGAAGTCCTTGGCCTGCTTGTTGTTCCAGCTGATGTAGTAGTCCTGGTTGATTGACTGCGGGTGGGCCGAGCGCGGCGCGTACCGCGCGGTGCCGGTCGCCGGGTCGAAGTCCTGCCACTCGTAGGCCCGTTCGGCCTTCATCGGCAGGTTCGGGTTGCTGCCGGCGGCCCGCACCGGGTTGAGCCCGGAGTTGAAGTACGCCGACTGGGTGGAGTTGACGTAGAACCAGTTGAAGGCGTACTCGACGTTGTTGGCGGAGGTGAGGAACGCCTCGGCGGAACCCATCTGGGTCGGGTCGTTGAACATCTGGAAGCCGATGGCCGAGTCGGCCTCACGACCGTAGGTGGAGCGCAGTTGGGTGAACGCGTGCGGCACCCCGCCCACCGTGCCGCGCCAGCCCACCAGGCCCAGCTTGGTACGCCAGGCGACCAGCTTGTACGACCCGGCCGCGGTGCCGTCGGCGACGGTCGGGGTCCACCGGTTGACCCGGGACAGCTCCTCCATCGCCAGGCACTGGCCCCGGAAGAGGTAGTGGTTGCTGGCCGGCGTCGGCGTTCCGCCGCCGGGCACGCAGAGCGGCACCGCGTACGTGTCGGTGATGTCGTGGATCGAGGAGGTGGCGCTCCACGCGTAGTCCTGGCCCCGGCCGAGCAGGACATAGAGGTTGAGTCCGGCGAAGGCGGCGCCCCGGGCGCTGATGCCCGGGCCCTGCAACTCCTGCACCATCAGCAGTTGCGGGGAGAAGTAGCCGGTCTGCGGCCCGAAGACGGCGATCGGATGTCCGGTGGCCGAGTGGGCGGCGGAGACCACGGCCGCGTTGGACATGCCCCGGTGCGCCGGGTCGATGGTCAGCCCGGAGAGCGCGGCGGCCAGTTCCGAGCTGCGGTTCGAGGTCGTGGCGGTGGTGGCGGAGCCGGTCTGGTCGGTGACGATCGGCTCGACCCGGGCCGACCCGGCGTCCGGCAGCACCACGCTGGGCGCGTTCGGCGCGGCGTCACCGTACGGGAAGCTCTGCCCGTCGTGCAGGGTCAGCACGGTCTCCGGGTCGTTCTGCCCCCGGAAGGCGTTCCACACCCGGTCGCCGTCGGTCGGACCGAACTTGGCCCGGGCCGCGATGCGGACCAGCGCCGACTGCATCTCGGTGCCGCCACCGCCGCCGAACAGGCCGCCGACGACCCCGGCGATGGCGATCAGGTCGGTCATCACGAACGGCTTCGGTCCACCGGCGTTCGTGATCGCGTCGAGGTGACCGGTCAGCACGTACTCGCCGGGGCAGTTGCGGTTGGCCATGCAGGTCTGGATGTAGGCGTTGACCCCGGCGACGTACTCCTGCACGTCGGCGTAGAGCTGCTCGCCGCGCGTCCCACCCTTGCCGCGCAGGGCGTTCACCTGGGCCTGCAGGTCCGCCTCCGTGTACGGGGAGGTGCGCCACACGCTCTGCTCCAGCGCCCGGTTGCCCGGTGCGCCACCGGCGAACGGGGTCAGCGTGCCCCGACCGACGTGCCGCAGCAGGTCCATCGTGAAGAGTCTGTCCTCGGCTCCGGCGTACCCGGCGCCGTACATGGTGCCGCCCCGGGTGGTGCCGGTGATGTGCGGGACACCGTTGGTCCGGTCGCGCACGATCCGCACGTCGGAACGCGGGGAGTAGTCGCGTTCGACCTGGCCGGGGGCGACGCCGAAGGAGGCGTCCCGGAAGAACGTGCTGACCTGGTCCTCGCGCAGCCCGGCGTAGCCGTAGACCAGGTTGGCGTATGTGTCGAGCTGGTCGGCGGAGTGCCGGGGCAGCGTGCCGAACGCCTGGTTGCCCAGGACCTCGACGAGGGTGGCGTTGCCGTTCTGGCCGGGCGGCAGGATCTCGGAGCACTCGCCGAGGCAGTAGTCGTTGCCGGCGAAGGCGCTGGCGACGTTCACGGCGAGGGTGCCGGCGTCGGGGACGGGGGTGGCGGTGGCGGTGGCGGGGGACGACACGCCGACGAGCGCGGTGGCGACCGCGAGGGCGGCGGTCGCACCGGCGAGCAGCCGGCGGGTGGCGGGGTGAGCAGGCATGGCGATCCTCTGTGGACGGGGGACCATCGGGCGGGATCATTACGTGAAGAACATTCGGTTACTGGATGGTAGGGGTCGGCGCCCGAGATTGGAAGGCATCAATCACGACTCCCCGGTACGCCGACCCCGGACGGGCGGAGAAAGGGGCGAGTGGGGATGATCAGGGCTGTCGGGGGTGGCGACTAGTCTCGGAGTGTGGCTGATCCGTCGACCTACCGTCCCGCGCCGGGCACCATCCCCGAGGCGCCGGGGGTCTACCGCTTCTACGACGGCACCGGCCGGGTGATCTACGTCGGCAAGGCGCGGAGCCTACGCAGCCGGCTCAACTCCTACTTCGGCGACCTGTGGGGGCTGCACCAGCGCACCCAGCAGATGGTCACCACCGCCGAGTCGGTCGACTGGGTCACCGTCGGCACCGAGGTCGAGGCGCTCCAGCTCGAATACCTCTGGATCAAGCAGTACGACCCGAGGTTCAACGTCCGCTACCGCGACGACAAGTCGTACCCGTACCTGGCGGTCACCCTCGACGAGGAGTACCCACGGCTACAGGTGATGCGGGGCAGCAAGCGCAAGGGGGTGCGCTACTTCGGGCCGTACTCGCACGCCTGGGCGATCCGCGAGACCCTCGACCTGCTGCTGCGGGTCTTCCCGGCGCGGACCTGCTCCGCCGGGGTGTTCAAACGGGCCGGGCAGGTGGGCCGTCCCTGCCTGCTCGGGTACATCGGCAAGTGTTCGGCGCCCTGCGTCGGCAGCGTCACCGCCGAACGGCACCGCGAGATCGTCGACGACTTCTGCGACTTCATGGCCGGTCGCACCGACTCCATGGTCCGCAAGCTGGAACGCGAGATGACCGAGGCCAGCGAGGCGCTGGAGTTCGAGCGGGCGGCCCGGCTGCGCGACGACGTCGCCGCCTTGCGCCGGGCGATGGAGAAGCAGACCGTGGTGCTCGGCGACGGCACCGACGCCGACGTGGTCGCGTTCGCCGACGACCCGCTGGAAGCCGCCGTGCAGGTCTTCCACGTACGCGGCGGCCGGGTACGCGGCCAGCGCGGCTGGGTGGTGGAGAAGACCGAGGACCTCAGCACCGGAGACCTGGTGCACCACTTCTGCACTCAGGTCTACGGCGGTGAGCAGGGCGAGACCGACGTCCCCCGTGAGCTGCTGGTGCCGGAGCTGCCCGCCGACGCCGAGGCCCTCGCCGACTGGCTCTCGCACCATCGGGGCAGCCGCGTGACCCTGCGGGTGCCGCAGCGCGGCGACAAGCGCACCCTGATGGAGACGGTCGAGCGCAACGCGAAGGACGCGTTGGCCCGGCACAAGCTCAAGCGGGCCGGCGACCTCACCACGCGGGGCAAAGCGCTCGACGAGATCAGTGACGCGCTCGCCATGCGGACCGCGCCGTTGCGCATCGAGTGCTTCGACATCTCGCAGATCCAGGGCACCGACGTGGTGGCCAGCATGGTCGTCTTCGAGGACGGACTGCCCCGCAAGAGCGAGTACCGCCGCTTCATCATCCGGGGCGCCACCGACGACCTCTCCGCGATGTCCGAGGTGCTGCGCCGCCGTTTCGCCCGCTACCTCGACGCCCGCGCCGAGACCGGCGAGGCGGGTGCGGAGTCCGCTGTTGACCTTCCCGCCTCCGCTGAGGCGACGCGCGACGGGGCGGACCTGGGCGAGGCCGAGCCGGGGGTGGGTGTGTTGGTCGACCCGACGACCGGGCGGCCGCGCAGGTTCGCGTACCCGCCGCAGTTGGTGGTGGTCGACGGCGGCGCGCCGCAGGTGGCCGCCGCCGCCCAGGCCCTGGCCGAGATGGGCATCGACGACGTGGCGCTGTGTGGCCTCGCCAAGCGGCTGGAGGAGGTCTGGCTGCCCGACGACGACTTCCCGGTCATCCTGCCGCGCACCTCCGAGGGGCTGTACCTGCTCCAACGGGTACGCGACGAGGCGCACCGCTTCGCCATCACCTTCCACCGGCAGCGCCGCTCGAAGCGGATGACCACCTCCGCGCTGGACAGTGTCCCCGGCCTCGGCGAAGTCCGTCGCAAGGCGCTGCTGCGCCACTTCGGCTCGCTCAAGCGACTCTCGGCCGCCACCGTGGACGAGATCACCGAGGTCCCCGGCGTCGGCCGCCGCACCGCCGAGGCGATCCTCACCGCCCTCGGTGCCACCGACAGTCAGGCCGGCACTGACTGATCCTCGCGGTCAGGTCCGACGCGACCGTCCCATCGAACCCCGCGCGGCAACCTCGGGGCCTCGTCGCCTTGTCGGCTCGGTGTGATCGAGGTCGAGGGCAGTTTCCGCCCGAACCTGTCGAGCACCAGGCTGGTCGCCCGCGTCGGTCGACGACCCGACCTTGCCGACGTGGTTCGGCACCGGACCGCGTCGTCGTCGGCCTTGCCAGGTGAGGTCTCACGACTATCGAGCTGACTGCACCGACGGGTCACCCCTTCCGAGGGTGTGCACCGACGTGGCACCACTCCCGGCGGCGTGAGTGGTTCACCTCCGGTCACCGCGTCCGACAGCACGAACGGGTCAGCTCGAAAGGCGCCGACCTGGTCAGGCAGGAGAAGCTGCCGCACGCCAGGGAGGCAGGCTCACCGCTCCCGCCGACTGCCGAACAGTAGGCGCGTGAACAGCGGCGCGTTCAAGAGTGGCGAGCAGCGGGCGGGCGGGCGGATCAGGTCGGGTCGGCCAGCACCGAGAGGATCTGCTCGCCGTACTTGGCCAGCTTGTTCTCGCCGACACCGCTGATCCGGGACAGCTCGTCCAGCGAGGACGGGGCGTCGGCGGCGATCTGCCGCAACGTGGCGTCGTGGAAGATGACGTAGGCGGGTACGCCCTGCTCCTTGGCACTGGTCGCGCGCCAGGCGCGCAGGCGCTCGAACGTACCGGCGGCCTCGGCCGGCAGTTCCGCGACCACGGTGGCCGCGCCCCGGGGCTTGGCCGTCTTCGCCGGCCGGGCCGGCTCCCGACGCATCATCACGGTACGTCGACGGCCGAGCACCTCGGCGCTGGCGTCGGTGAGCGCCAGGGTGCCGTAGTCGCCCTCGACGGCGAGCAGGCCCTCGGCGAGCAACTGGCGTACCACGCCCCGCCACTCCGCCTCGCTCAGATCGTCGCCGATGCCGAAGACGGTGAGTGAGTCGTGCCGGTGCTGGACGATCTTGTCGGTGCTCTTGCCCAGCAGGATGTCGACGCAGTGTCCGGCACCGAACCGCTGGTTGCGTTCCCGGTCCAGCCGGAACACCGTGGAGAGCAGCTTCTGCGCGGCGACCGTCCCGTCCCAGGACTCCGGCGGAGCCAGGCAGGTGTCACAGTTGCCGCAGTCACCGTCCAGGCGCTGCCCGAAGTAGTCGAGCAACTGCACCCGGCGGCAGCGGACCGTCTCGCAGAGCGCCAGCATCGCGTCGAGGTGCGCGGCGAGGTTACGTCGGTGGGCCAGGTCGCCCTCGGAGGTGTCGATCATCTTGCGTTGCTGGACGACGTCCTGGAGCCCGTACGCCAGCCAGGCGGTCGACGGCAGTCCGTCCCGGCCGGCGCGACCGGTCTCCTGGTAGTAGCCCTCCACCGACTTGGGCAGGTCGAGGTGGGCGACGAAGCGGACGTCCGGCTTGTCGATGCCCATGCCGAAGGCGATCGTCGCCACCATCACCACGCCGTCGGCGCGCAGGAACCGCTGCTGGTTGGCGGCGCGGGTCGCCGCGTCCAGACCGGCGTGGTAGGGCAGTGCGTCGATGCCGTTGGCGGTGAGGAACTCGGCCGTCTTCTCCACCGAGGCCCGCGACAGGCAGTAGACGATGCCGGCCTCGCCCGGGTGCTCGTCGCGCAGCAGGGCGAGCAGTTGCTTGCGTGCCTCCCGCTTGGGCACGATCCGGTACTGGATGTTGGGCCGGTCGAAGCTGGCCACGAAGTGCCGCGCCTCGGTCAGGTTGAGCCGGGTGGCGATCTCCGTGCGGGTGGCACTGGTCGCGGTGGCGGTCAGCGCGATCCGGGGTACGCCCGGCCAGCGCTCGTGCAGCATCGACAGGTTGAGGTAGTCCGGCCGGAAGTCGTGCCCCCACTGCGACACGCAGTGCGCCTCGTCGATGGCGAAGAGGCTGATCCGGCCCCGCTCCAGCAGGCTCAGCGTGGCCCGGCTGGCCAGCGCCTCCGGCGCGAGGTAGAGCAGGTCGATCTCCCCGGCGACGAACTCCGCCTCGACCAGTCGACGGGTGTCCAGATCCAGCGTGGAGTTCAGGAACCCGGCCCTGACCCCGACGGCGGTCAACGCGTCGACCTGGTCCTGCATCAACGCGATCAACGGCGAGATCACCACCGCGACACCGTCCCGGACCAGCGCCGGAATCTGGTAGCAGAGCGACTTGCCGCCGCCGGTCGGCATCAGCACCAGCGCGTCCCCGCCGGCCACCACGTGCTCGATGACCTCCTGCTGGAAGCCGCGGAACGCGTCGTACCCGAAGACCCGCCGCAGCACGTCGAGCGTCGCTGTCACCTTTTCGCTGATGGGCGCGTCGGAGGTGGCCAGTTCGGTGACGCTCACGTCGGCGGGGGAGACCATCCGAGGATTCTACGAGCCACACCGCCTGCGGTACGGACCGCCGTTCCCCCGCCGACGTCGCGCGACTGGCCGGGCAGCACCCGGATCGTGGCAGTGCAGCTGGTCTCGCCCCGGCGTGTCGGCTAGCTGCGGTGCCACGTTGACGGCTGATGGGCTCAGTAGCTCGGGGGGACGGGGACGCGTTTGGCCCAGCGGACCTCGCCGTCGTCGTCGACGTGGCAGAAGGCCACCACCAGGCGGGTCGGGTCCTCCAGCGGCAGCGCGTCGGGAGCGAGGCGGAACACCCCGATCAGGCTGCCGTCGCCGGTCGCGCGGGTGCCGATCGCGCCGACATGCGGTGCGCTTCCCGCCGTATCGTCCGGCTCCTCCCGGGCGCCGGTGTCGGCCAGCCAGTCGTACCGGGCGGCCAGCACCTCGTACTCGGTGGACCAGCCGAATCCGGTGTCGCCGGCGGCGTCGTAGCCGCCCTCGGGGCGCAGCACCCGGGGCGGTGACTGTCGATCGTCCAGCAGCAAGACCTGGTAGGAGCCCTTGCGGGGCGGCCCGGACCAGCGCAGCCGCAGCACCACCGACTGCCGGTCGGGATCGCCGTGGACGCGGTCGGTCGCATGCGGCCAGCCGAGCGCGGCGGCGGCGCGTGCCACCCGGTCCGGTTCCGGCATGCGGGCCTCGACGGTCACCGCGACCTGGTCACCGCCGTGTGCCCACTCACGTTCCCGTTCGACGAAACGATCCACCGTGGCCAGCACCGCGATCGTGACCGAGACAAGGGCCACCACCCAGCGCAGCCGCGCCCCGTGCCTCCCCATTTCCGGAGGATAACGGTCCCGGGCGTCACGTGCCGTCAGTCAGCCGACACGAGCCGTGAAAGGAAGGGACCCTTTCTAACGCCTCGTGTATAGCAGGGGACCCCTCCTTACACTCCCGGGCCGGCGGCGGCGGTGCTGGTGGGACGGGTGCGGCGGTGCGCTCCGTCGGGTCGGGACCGGCGAGCTAGAGTCGGCGCTTGACCATGCCCGGTCGGCTCCGACCGCGGCGCCACGGCTTGGGGGTTGATGGGTGGGCGAGGCGCACACGACCGGTCACCACGGCGGCGTACCCGGTGAGCAGTCCGGGAGGGTGGCCGGCGAGACGGACACCACCCTGGTCGTGGTCACCGGCCTCTCCGGTGGCGGGCGCAGCACCGTGGCCCGGGCCCTGGAGAACGTCGGCTTCTACGTGGTGGACAACCTGCCGCAGGCACTGCTGCTGGACATGGCCGAGCTGGCGGTGAAGGCCGGTGGCGCGGCCCGACGCACGGCGATGGTGCTGGACGTGCGCTCGCGTGCCTTCTCCACCGATCTGGCCGAGGCGATCCGGGAGTTGAAGGAGCGTGGCTACGCCCCCCGGGTGGTCTTCGTCGACGCCGACGACGAGGTGCTGATCCGGCGCTTCGAGAGCGTGCGGCGCTCACATCCGTTGCAGGGTGACGGGCGGCTCGCCGACGGCATCGCCGTCGAGCGGGGCCTGCTGGAGGAGGCCCGCGACCAGGCCGACGTGATCATCGACACCAGCCACCTCAACGTCAACCAGCTCCGCCGACGCATCGAGGAGCTGTTCGGCGGGGAGGACGCGCGGCGACTGCGACTGACCGTGATCTCGTTCGGCTTCAAGTACGGCCTGCCGCCGGACGCCGACTTCGTGATGGACGCCCGGTTCCTGCCCAACCCGTACTGGGTGCCGGAGCTGCGTGAGCACACCGGGCGGGAGGAGGCGGTCAGCGCGTACGTGCTGAGCCAGGTGGGCGCCGACGCGTTCGTCGACGGGTACGCGGACCTGGTCGGCGCCACCACCGCCGGTTTCGAGCGGGAGGGCAAGCGGTACCTGACCGTGGCGGTCGGCTGCACCGGCGGCAAGCACCGGAGTGTGGCGATCGCCGAGGAACTGGCGGCCCGGCTGCGTCGTGCCGGGCTGGCCGCCAACGCACAGCATCGGGATCTGGGGCGCGAATGACGGTCCGGGTGGTGGCCTTCGGGGGCGGGCACGGCCTGTCCGTGTCGTTACGGGCGTTACGTCGCTGCGCCCCCGGGCTCGACCTCGACATCACGGCGGTGGTGACCGTCGGCGACGACGGCGGCTCCAGCGGACGGCTGCGCGCCGAGCGGGGCGGGTTGCCCCCCGGTGACCTGCGGCAGGCGCTGGTCGCGCTGGCCGGCGACCATCCGGCCACCCGACGCAGCGCCGGGCTCTTCCAGCACCGGTTCGGCCCGGCGACGCGCGGCCTGCCCGGTAAGGGTGACGGGTTGGGCGGACACGCGGTCGGCAACCTGGTGATCGCCGGGTTGATGGAGCAGCTCGGCGACCCGGTGGCGGCGCTGGAGCACGCCGGGGCGATGCTCGGCGCGGTCGGGCGGGTGCTGCCGATGTCCTGCCAGCCGGTCGACATCGAGGCCCGGGTACGCGCCGCGGACCCCGGCCGCCCGGACGAGGTGTGCACGGTACGCGGCCAGCACCAGGTGGCGATCACCACGGGCCGGGTCGAGTCGGTGCGACTGACCCCGCAGGCGCCGGCGGCGTGCCCGCAGGCGGTCGCCGCGATCGGTGCCGCCGACTGGTTGATCTTCGGGCCGGGCAGCTGGTACACCAGCGTCCTGCCGCACCTGCTGGTGCCGCAGTTGGCCGCGGCGATCCTGGCCAGCCCGGCCCGACGCCTGGTCACGCTCAACCTGGCCGCCGAGAAGGAGACGCTCGGTCTCTCCGTCGCCGATCACCTGGCGGCGCTGCGCTGGTATCTGCCGGAGTTGACGGTCGACGTGGTGCTCGCCGACGCCAAGGCGGTCGGTGCCCCCGAGCCGGTCGACCGTGCGGCAGAATCCCTGGGAGCCCGATTGGTCCTCGCTCCCGTCGCGGTCGATGACGGCACTCCCCGGCATGATCCGGCCGCCCTGGGCGCCGCCCTGGTGCCCGTACTGGGCGCCGATCGTTAGACACGTACGTAATCTCCGGCGACACGCCGGAACGGGTCCGTGAGGGGACGCACAATGGCGATGACGGCTGCGGTCAAGGACGAGCTGAGTCGGGTCGACGTGCCCAAGCCCTGCTGCCGGCGGGCGGAGATGGCCGCGCTGTTGCGGTTCGCCGGTGGGCTGCACATCGTCTCCGGGCGGGTGGTGGTGGAGGCGGAACTCGACACCGGCGCGGTGGCCCGTCGGTTGCGGCGGGAGATCGCCGAGGTCTACGGCTATTCGAGCGAGATCCACGTACTGGCCTCCGGCGGGCTGCGCAAGGGCAGCCACTTCATCGTCCGGGTGGTCAAGGACGGCGAGGCCCTGGCCCGGCAGACCGGCCTGCTGGACGTGCGGGGTCGGCCGGTGCGCGGGTTGCCGCCGCACGTGGTCGCCGCCAACGTCTGCTGCGCGGTGTCCGCGTGGCGGGGTGCCTTCATGGCGCACGGCTCGCTGACCGAGCCGGGCCGCTCCAGCGCCCTGGAGATCACCTGTCCGGGGCCGGAGTCGGCGTTGGCGCTGGTCGGCGCCGCCCGCCGGATCGGCATCACCGCCAAACAGCGGGAGGTACGCGGCGTCGACCGGGTGGTGGTCAAGGACGGTGACGCGATCGCCGCGCTGCTGACCCGGGTCGGTGCCCACTCCAGTGTGCTGGCCTGGGAGGAGCGTCGGGTCCGCCGCGAGGTGCGGGCCACCGCCAACCGGCTGGCCAACTTCGACGACGCCAACCTGCGGCGCTCGGCGCGGGCTGCGGTGGCGGCGGCGGCCCGGGTGACCCGGGCCCTGGAGATCCTCGCCGAGGATGCGCCCGAGCACCTGACGTCGGCCGGTCGGCTGCGGTTGGAGCACCGGCAGGCGTCGCTGGAGGAGTTGGGCGCGTTGGCCGACCCGCCGTTGACCAAGGACGCCATCGCCGGGCGGATCCGCCGGCTGCTGGCGCTGGCCGACAAGCGGGCCCGTGACCTGGGCATCCCGGATACCGAAGCGGCCGTCACGCCCGACATGCTCGTGGTCTGATAGGACGGTGGGTCGTCCCGGCACGGGCGGGCCGGCGAGGCACGCCCTCGTCGCCGCGCGTCGTCGAGGCGGTACGGCGTCCGGCGGTGCGGGTGAGGGCAACCACCCGGCGCGGCACGGCTCGCCGCGCTCGGATATGGTCGCTGCGTACGGCAAGGGGGCCGGCACCGGCGCTCCCCGCCGAACCCACCGCCTCGGGGCGGTCAGGTCCCTCGGACCGCGGCGGGGTGGCCGAGATGAACCGTCAACGGCCGGCTCCAACGGTCGGCGCACATCACTTCGCCGGCCGAGGGTCTCCACGCCGGCGAACCAGAACGCGAGGAGATGGGACCTGTGACCATCCGGGTTGGCATCAACGGCTTCGGCCGGATCGGCCGTAACTTCTTCCGGGCAGTGCTGGCGTCCGGCGCTGACGTCGAGGTCGTGGCCGTCAACGACCTGACCGACAACGCGACGCTCGCTCACCTGCTCAAGTACGACAGCATTCTGGGTCGCCTCCCGCACGAGGTCAAGGCCACCGCTGACGAGATCACCGTCGGCGGCAAGACCATCAAGGCGTACGCCGAGCGTGACCCGGCCGCGCTGCCGTGGGGCGACCTGAACGTCGACGTCGTCATCGAGTCGACCGGCTTCTTCACCGACGCCACCAAGGCGAAGGCGCACGTCGACGGTGGGGCCAAGAAGGTCATCATCTCGGCGCCGGCCAAGAACGAAGACGTCACCGTGGTGATGGGTGTCAACCAGGACCAGTACGACCCGGCCAAGCACACCATCATCTCGAACGCCTCCTGCACCACGAACTGCCTCGCGCCGATGGCGAAGGTGCTGCACGACACGTTCGGCATCGAGCAGGGTCTGATGACCACGATCCACGCGTACACCCAGGACCAGAACCTGCAGGACGCGCCCCACTCCGACCTGCGTCGGGCCCGGGCCGCCGCGCTGAACATCGTGCCGACCTCGACCGGTGCCGCGAAGGCGATCGGCCTGGTGCTGCCGGAGCTCAAGGGCAAGCTGGACGGGTACGCGCTGCGGGTGCCGATCCCCACCGGCTCGGCCACCGACCTCACCGTGACCGTCGGTCGGGAGACCACGGTGGACGAGGTCAACGCCGCGCTGAAGGCCGCTGCCGAGGGTCCGCTCAAGGGCATCCTGGTCTACAACGAGGACCCGATCGTGTCGGCCGACATCGTCACCGACCCGGCGTCCTGCATCTTCGACGCGCCGCTGACCAAGGTGATCGGCAACCAGGTCAAGGTCGTCGGCTGGTACGACAACGAGTGGGGCTACTCGAACCGTCTGGTCGACCTGGTCAAGCTGGTCGGCAAGTCGCTGTGAGTGCGACCATCCGCAACCTCGACGACCTGCTCGCCGAGGGGGTGTCGGGTCGGCGCGTGCTGGTGCGCGCCGACCTGAACGTCCCGCTCGACAAGCAGACCGGTGAGATCACCGACGACGGTCGGATCCGGGCGGTGCTGCCGACGCTGGGCGCGCTGGTCTCCGCCGGCGCGAAGGTGGTCGTCTGCTCGCACCTGGGTCGGCCGAAGGGCGCACCGGACCCGCAGTTCAGCCTCACCCCGGTCGCCGGCCGGCTCGGTGAGCTGCTCGGCGCGCCGGTGCACTTCGCCGCCGACACGGTCGGCGAGTCGGCCCAGGCCACCGTGGCGGCGCTCGCCGACGGCGAGGTCGCGCTGCTGGAGAACCTGCGCTTCAACAAGGGTGAGACCAGCAAGGACGACGCCGAGCGCGGTGCCTTCGCCGACCAGCTCGCCGCGTTGGGCGACGCGTACGTCGACGACGCCTTCGGTGCGGTGCACCGCAAGCACGCCAGCGTGTATGACGTACCGGCGCGGCTGCCGCACGTCGCGGGTCGCCTGGTGCTACGCGAGGTGGAGGTGCTCTCCACGCTCACCGGGTCGCCGGAGCGGCCGTACGTGGTGGTGCTGGGCGGTTCCAAGGTCTCCGACAAGCTCGCCGTGATCGAGGCGCTGCTGCCGACCGTGGACCGGCTGCTCATCGGTGGCGGCATGTGCTTCACGTTCCTCAAGGCGCAGGGTCACGAGGTGGGCACCTCGCTGCTCGAGAAGGACATGGTCGACACCTGCCGCAACCTGCTGGAGCGCGGCGAGGGCAAGATCATGCTCCCGGTCGACGTGGTGGCCGCGGACGCCTTCGCCCCGGACGCCGCGCACGACGTGGTGCCGGCCGACGGCATCCCCAGCCACCGGGTCGGGCTCGACATCGGTCCGGAGACCGTGGCCGGCTTCGCCGCGGCGCTGCGTACCGGTGCCCGGACGATCTTCTGGAACGGCCCGATGGGCGTGTTCGAGATGGCCGCGTTCGCGGGCGGCACCCGGGGGGTCGCCGAGGCGATCGCCGAGTCCGAGGCGTTCAGCGTGGTCGGTGGCGGTGACTCGGCGGCGGCGGTGCGGTCGCTCGGCCTGGACGAGAAGTCCTTCGGCCACATCTCCACCGGCGGCGGCGCCTCCCTGGAGTACCTGGAGGGCAAGACCCTCCCCGGCATCGCGGCCCTGGAGAACTGACTGATGGCAAGTGCTCCCCGCCGGCCGCTGATGGCCGGCAACTGGAAGATGAACCTCAACCACCTTGAGGCGAACCTGCTGGTGCAGAAGCTGGCGGCCAGCCTCAATGAGAAGCAGTTGACCGACGTGGAGACGGTGGTCCTGCCGCCCTTCACCGATTTGCGCACGGTGCAGACCGTGGTGGAGGGCGACAAGCTGCTCATCGGCTACGGCGCGCAGGATCTCTCGGCGCACGCCTCCGGCGCGTACACCGGTGAGATCGCCGGGTCGATGCTGGCGAAGCTGGGCTGCACCTACGTGGCGATCGGGCACTCCGAGCGGCGTGCCTACCACGACGAGGACGACGCGCTGGTCAACGCCAAGGTGCAGGCCGCGCTGGCCAACGGGCTCACGCCGATCCTCTGCGTGGGGGAGGGGCTGGACGTCCGCGAGCAGGGCGGGCACGTGGCGCACTGCGCCGACCAGCTCGACGCGGCCCTGAAGGGGCTCACCGCCGAGCAGGTCACCAAGGTCGTCGTCGCGTACGAGCCGGTCTGGGCGATCGGCACCGGCAAGACGGCGACCCCCGAGGATGCCCAGGAGGTGTGCGGCGCGGTGCGGTCCCGGCTCGCCGAGACCTTCGACCAGGCCACCGCGGACCAGGTCAGGGTCCTCTACGGCGGCTCGGTGAAGTCGTCGAACGTGGCCGCGATCATGGCGCAGCCGGACGTGGACGGTGCCCTGGTGGGTGGCGCCAGCCTGGACGCCGAGGAGTTCGCGAAGATCTGCCGGTTCCCGGAGCACATCACCGGCTGATCGCTCGCTATCCTTGACTCCGCCCGTCCGCCGGTCGGTGCCGCCGTGCCCGACCTGTCCGGGCGAGGATCGTAACGAGAGGACTGACCCCCGCCATGCCGATCTGGTTCGCCTACACGTTGATCGTGTTGCTGGTCATCACGAGCGTTCTGCTCGTCCTGCTGATTCTGCTGCACCGGGGCAAGGGCGGTGGGATGTCCAGCATGTTCGGCGGTGGGGTCAGTTCCAGCCTGGCCGGGTCGTCGGTGGCGGAGAAGAACCTCGATCGCTACACCGTCCTGGTGGGCATCGTCTGGTTCGCCTGCATCGTCGGGCTCGGGCTCTGGCTCCGGCTCGAAGTCGGCACGGGGGTCTGAGCCGCCTCTCCAGTCGTACAATCTGCGCGCGGTCCGTCACTCGACGGGCCGCGCGCAGTCCGTTACACCCGCTGCACCGCGTCGCCCGCCGTCCACCCCTCGACGGCGGTCCCCTCCGACGACAGGAGCGAGCGCCGTGTCGAACGGCCATGTCATCCGGGGCGCCCGGGTCGGGTCCGCGCCCCCACGCCATTCCGAACGCCATCAGCCGGTCCCGTGCCGGTCGGTGAGCTACTGGTGCCGTAACGGGCACCGCACCGACATCCGTCTCGTGGCCGAGGTGCAGGCGCCGCCGACCTGGGACTGCCCGCGCTGCGGGTTGCCGGCGGGGACGGACGCCCACGACCCGCCCGGCCGGGTACGCGCCGAGCCCTACAAGAGCCACCTGGCGTACGTGAAGGAGCGGCGTACCGAGGCGGAGGGGGAGGCGATCCTCGCCGAGGCCCTCGCGGCCCTGCGCCGCCGACGGGGCCGCTGAACCGCATCCTCGCTGCGCGCCGTCCGGCCGTCTCGCCGCCGGACGTGAGGAAGGGTCCCCTGCTATGCACGAGGCGTTAGCAGGGGACCCTTCCTTGCACGCGTCAGCGCAGGCTGCGGAAGCGGGCGGGGAGATCGGCGGCGGCGGCGCGGTCCAGCAGCCAGAGGGTGCGGCTGGTGCCCTGGACACCGGCCGCCGGCACCTGCACCGGCCCGGCACCGGCCAGCGCCATGCCGACCGCCTGGGCCTTGTCGGAGCCACCGGCCACCAGCCACACCTCTTCGGCGGTGTTGATGGTCGGCAGGGTCAGGGTGGTCCGCACCGGCGGCGGCTTGGGGCTGCCCCGCACCGCGCTGACCGGACGGCTCTCGTAGTGCACCGGGTGCTCGGGGAAGACCGAGGCGACGTGCCCGTCCTCGCCCACGCCGAGCATCAGCACGTCGAAGTGGGGCAGGGCGGCGGTGCCGGGCCGGGCGGCCCGGGCCAGCTCGGCCGCGTAGCGGGCGGCGGCCTCCTCCGGGTCGGCGCCCGCGTCCGACGACGGCATCGGGTGGATCCGGTCCGGGTCGAGAGGCAGCGCGTCGAGGAGGGCCGCGCGGGCCTGCGTCTCGTTGCGGTCCGGGTCGCCGGCCGGCAGGAACCGTTCGTCGCCCCACCAGAAGTCCACCCGGGACCAGTCCACCGCGTCCTTGGCCGGCAGGGCGCCGACCGCCCGGTAGACCGCCGCCGCGATCCGCCCGCCGGTGAGCACCACCGCCGCCTGGCCCCGTTCGGCCTGCGCGTCGAGCAGCTTCACCACCAACCGTGCCGCGACGGCCTGCGCCAGCAGATCCGCGTCGGCGTGTACGGCGACACTCGCCTCAGTCATGCTGTCCTTCCGCGACCGCACGGCGGTCGGTGTCGTGGTGGGGTATCCGGTCCGGACGGTCAGGAATCGGTGCTGGTGGAGCTGTGCGCGGTGACGCCCGCCTCGGCCCGCCGTGCGGTGCTCGGGTCCTTCCAGACGTGCACGCGTTGGCCGGAGCGCCGGTCCAGGTTGGTCAGCCCGGCGAAGGCGCCGAGCGCCTCGGCGTACACCTGGTCGGAGCCGAGCCGGCGCAACTCCTCGGCCAGTTCGTCGCCGAGCGGCCGACGCACCAGCGGCAGCACCCGGTCCTCCTGGCCGGTCCGCCGGAAGACGGCCATGCTGTCGTCCCGGGTCAGCGTCAGCTCGTCGCCGTTGGCGCAGCGCAGCTGCACCTCGCGCATCCGGGGGAACTCCTTGGTCCGCTCCCAGCGCGGCTTGATGCCGAGTCGGCTGCGGAGCCAGCCCCGCATCAGCGCGGCCGTCGGGTCGGTCGGCGGTGCGACCACCGCCGCCTCGGTGAGCTGCGCCTCGGTGGTGTCGAAGGCGCCGGCGACCAGGGTGCGCCACGGGGTGATCCGGGTCCAGGCGAGGTCGGTGTCGCCGGGGGCGTAGTCGCGCGCCCGCAGCCGCAGCGCCTCGATCGGGTCGGCGGCCTGGGCGGAGTCGGTGATCCGCCGGTCGGCGACCACACCGAGGAAGTCGGTGGCGATCTCGTCCGGCGGCTCGCCGTGCCACCAGGTGACCACCGGTACGTCCGGCACCAGCAGCGGCATCACGACGGACTCGGCGTGCAGCGCGAGGCGGCCGTACATCCGCATCACCACGGCCTCGCACGGGCCCAACCGGCCACCGACGACGATCTCCGCGTCGAGGCGGTTGCGGTCCCGGTCGACGTCGGAGCGGACCACCACGAGCAGCCGGCACGGGTGCGCGGCGGCGGCGATGGTGGCCGCCGCCTCGGCCTCGCGGACCCGCTTCTCGTCCACCACCACGATCAGGGTCAGGGCCATGCCGCTGGCCACGCCACCGGCACTGCGTCGTTCGGCGGCGAGCGCCTTCACCACCTCGTTGCCGGTGGTGTCCCACAATCCGATCAACGGAGCCTCCAGGTTCGCTCGCGGTGCCCGGTCACGCCCGCCGCCAGGCGCGGCCTTCGCGGGCCAGCATCTCGTCGGAGGCCCGGGGACCCCACTCACCGGACCGGTACGGCTCGGGCTTGCTGCCCTCCCAGGCGGCCACCAGCGGGTCCACCACGGCCCAGCTCTGTTCCACCTCGGCGGCGTCCGGGAAGAGCGTGCGGTCGCCGATCAGCACGTCCAGGACCAGACGCTCGTACGCCTCCGGGCTGGACTCGGTGAACGCCTCGCCGTACTGGAAGTCCATCGCGATGTCGCGGACCTCCATGGTGGTCCCCGGCACCTTGGAGCCGAACTTGAGCACCACGCCCTCGTCCGGTTGGACCCGGATGACGAGCTGGTTGTTGCCGAGCATCTCCATGTCGGCCGCGGTGAACGGCAGGTGCGGGGCCCGCTTGAACATCACCGCGACCTCGGTGACCCGTCGGGGCAGCCGCTTGCCGGCCCGGATGTAGAACGGCACCTCGGCCCAGCGGCGGTTCTGGATGCCCAGCCGCACCGCGACGTACGTCTCGGTGGTCGACGTCTGCGGGACGCCGTCCTCCTCCAGGTATCCCTTGGCCCGCTGGCCGCCGACCCAGCCGGGCAGGTACTGCCCGCGTACGGTGCCGTCGGCGACGTCGTGCGGCAGGGTGATCGCCTTGAGCACCTTGAGCTTCTCGGCCCGGATCTCGTCGGCGTCGAAGCTGGTCGGCTCCTCCATCGCGACCAGGGCGAGCAGTTGCAGCAGGTGGTTCTGCAGCACGTCGCGGGCGGTGCCGACGGAGTCGTAGAAGCCTGCCCGGGAGCCGATGCCGACGTCCTCGGCCATGGTGATCTGCACCGAGTCGACGTACTGCGAGTTCCACAGTGGCTCGAAGAGGCTGTTCGCGAACCGCAGCGCGAGGATGTTCTGGACCGTCTCCTTGCCCAGGTAGTGGTCGATGCGGAAGACGTCCTTGCGGGTGAACACGTCGTCGACCAGGTCGTTGAGCGCCTTGGCCGAGGGCAGGTCGTGCCCGAACGGCTTCTCCACCACGACCCGCCGCCAGCCGCCGCACTTCTCGTTGTCGGCCATGCCGGTGCGGGCGAGTTGCTTGAGCACCACCGGGAAGGCCGCCGGGGGGATGGAGAAGTAGAACGCCGCGTTGCCGTGGATGCCGTGGCTGTCGCGCAGCCCCTCCAGGCAGGAGGCGAGGTTGTCGAACGCGGTGTCGTCGTCGAACGAGCCGCCGACGAACTTGATGTTGTGCTCCAGCCGGGACCAGACCTCCTCCCGCCACGGGGTGCGGGAGTGTGCCTTGGCCGCCTCGCGGGCCAGCGAGGCGAAGTCGCCGTCGCGCCAGTCCCGCCGGGCGAAGCCGACGACCACGAAACCGGGCGGCAGCAGCCCCCGGTTGGCGAGGTCGTAGACCGCGGGCAGCAGCTTCTTCTGGGCCAGGTCACCGGTGACTCCGAAGATCACCAGAGCGCAGGGCTCCGGGATCCGCGGCAGCCGCCGGTCCTGCGGGTCGCGCAGCGGGTTCACGCCGCCTCCTCGCTCCGCTCGTCCACGTCGTCCATCGTCATGCCCGCAGCGACCCGACCGCGTCGATCAACCGGGTCAGGCCCGCCGACCGCTCGGTCAGGTGCAGGTGCAGTAGCGGGCGTCCACGACCGGCCAGGGCGCGCCGGTCGCCGGCGGCCTGCGCCGCCTGTCGTTCCCCGAAGGTGTACGGCTTGCCGGGTACCGGCAGATCAACTGTGACCGTACCGGTTATCTGAAGAAAGCTACCCGCCTGCGGGCCGCCCTTGTGGTATTGCCCGGTGGACTGCAGGTAACGGGGTCCCCAACCGAAGGTCACCGGTCGTCGGGTCAGTGCGGCCAGCAGCGGGCGCAGCCGTGCGGCGGCGGCCTCGGCGTGCGGGTCGAGGAAGGCGGTGACCGCCAGGTAGCCGTGGTCGCCGAGACCGGCGAGCAGGTGGCGCAGGGCGTCGGACAGGTCGTCCGGGGTGCCGGTCGGGGCGTACACCTGGATCGCGTCGGTGGTGGACGACGGCGTCGGCGTCGGGTCGGCCAGGGCCGCCTCGGTGTGCCGGGCGGACTCGGCGGCGTCGGGCCGGTCGGCCGGGTCGACACCGAGCACGGTGGCGGCGACGGCAGCGGCGTACTCCCAGGCCAGGAAGTGCGCGCCGAGGGGGCCGTTGACCGCCACGTCGGAGGTCGGCACCGCCGGAGCGGCGAGCGCGCCGCCGTAGCTGACGGTGAGTACGCCCGGCCCGGTCAGGCCGGGTTCGTCCGGGGACCCGACCGCCACCGGCAGGATGCCCTGGCCGTCCTTGCCGGTGGCACCGGCGAGCAGGTGCTCCACCCAGTCGCCCAGTCCCTCGACGCCGGTGCCGTCGGCGACCAGCGCGACCGTGTCCCGCCCCGTCGTCGCGGCGGCGGCCAGCGCGGCACCGAGCGTCAGGGCGGGGTTGTCCTGTGGGCGCGACAGCGAGGCCGCGAACGTGTCGGCCTGGTCGAGCAGGTCGGCCACCGGGACGCCGGCCAGCGCGCAGGGCACCAACCCGTACGCGCTCAGCGCCGAGGAGCCTCCGCTCACCGGCGGGTCGGCGGGCACGGTGATCGCCTCCCACTCGGCGGCGGCTGCCGCCAGCGGTGAACCCGGCTCGGTGACCACCACGACGTGTCGACCCGCCTCGGCCTCGCTCAGCCCCGCGTCGAGGAACGCCTGCCGGTAGGCGCGTCGGAGATCGTCCACCTCCGGCGTCGCCTCGGCGGCGCCGGTCAGGACCACGACGGTGCGGGCGAGCCGGTCGTCCAGGGCGGCCCGGATCCGGCCGGGGTCGGTGGTGTCGAGCACGGTCAGCGGGTGACCGGTGGTGCGGGCGACGGCCTGCGCCGCGAGCGCGGTGCCGTCCATGCCGAGCAGCACCACGTGGTCGAGGTCGGCCAGTTCCGCCGCCAGTTCGGCGAGGCGGGGGAGTAGATCGGCCCCGCCGTCGCCCCGGCCGGCCGCCGCCCGGGGATCCCACAGGGGTGGGTCCTGGGCGGCCAGCCGGCCCGGGACGTCGGCGTCGACCAGAGCCTGCCGGGTCGAGGCCGGGGTGCTGCCGTCCACGGCCCGTGCGCCGTGCACGGTGAGACCTCCCGCCGACTCGGCGGGTGCGGCCAGCAGGTCACCCACGCCGCCACCCGGACGGGGCGGCGGCGCGGGGGACTTCTGGTCGCAGGGTCACGCATTGCCTCCGGCGCGCACGGCGGCGTCGGCGTTGTCGCTGGCGGCGTCGCTCGGGTGGCCGCTGCCCCGCCCGGCGGCGTCGAGCGACTTGCGGACACCGTCGAGCAGTTCGTTCCAGCTCGTCTCGAACTTCTCGACGCCCTCGCGCTCCAGCGTGTCGATCACGTCGGCCAGGTCCACACCGACCTCACCGAGGTCGGCGAAGACCTGCCGGGCGTCGTCGTACGCGCCGGTGACCGTGTCCGGCCGGGTCTCCCCGTGCTCGGCGTACGCGTGGACGACCGACTCCGGCATGGTGTTGACCGTGCCCGGCGCGATCAGTTCCTCGACGTAGATGACGTCCCGGTAGTCCGGGTTCTTCGTCGAGGTGGAAGCCCACAGCGGACGCTGCGGGTGCGCCCCGGCGGCGGCCAGCGCCTGCCACCGGTCACCGGAGAAGACCTCGGCGTACCGCTCGTAGGCCAGTCGGGCGTTGGCCACGGCCGCCTTGCCGCGCAGGGCCTTGGCCTGCTCCGAGCCGATCTTCTCCAGCCGCTTGTCCACCTCGCTGTCGACCCGGGAGACGAAGAACGAGGCCACCGACGTGATCGTGGACAGGTCGTGCCCGTTCGCCTTCGCCTGCTCCAGACCGGCGAGGAACGCCTCCATCACCTGCGAGTAGCGGTCCAACCCGAAGATCAGCGTCACGTTCACGCTGATCCCCTCGGCGAGCGCGGCGGTGATCGCCGGCAGGCCGGCCTCGGTCGCCGGGATCTTGATGAAGAGGTTGGGCCGGTCGACCAGCCACCACAGCGCCTTGGCCTCGGCGACCGTCTTCGCGCTCTCGTGGGCCAGGCGCGGGTCCACCTCGATGGAGACCCGGCCGTCGACGCCACCGCTGGCGTCGTACGACGGGCGCATCACGTCGCAGGCCCACCGCACGTCGTACGTGGTGAGCATGCGGACGGCCTCTTCCACCTCGACGCCCCGGGTGGCCAGGTCACGAAGCTGCCAGTCGTACTCGTCGGCGTCGCTCAACGCCTTCGCGAAGATCGTCGGGTTGGTGGTCACCCCGACGACGTGCTTCTCCCGGCGGAGCTGGTCGAGCCCGCCGGAGCTCAGTCGTACCCGGGAAAGGTCGTCGAGCCACACCGCCACCTGCGCGGCGGAGAGCTCACCCAGCCTGTCGGTCGTCATTCACGCGCCTCCCTCAGTTGCCGGTCGTGAAACCGGTGATGTCACCGACCCGGGTCAGCGCCGCGTGCGCGGCGGCGACGATCCGGTCGGGGGTGAAGCCGAACTGTTCGAAGAGCACGGAGTGCGGGGCGCTCGCGCCGTAGTGCTCCAGGCTGACGCTCTCGCCGCAGTCACCGACGATGGCCCGCCAGGACATCGCGATGCCCGCCTCCACGCTCACCCGGGCCTTTACCCCGCGCGGCAGCACCGACTCCCGGTACGCCTCGTCCTGCGCGAAGAACCACTCCTGGCAGGGCATCGAGACGACCCGGGTGGGGGTGCCGTCGGCCTCCAGCCGCTCCCGCGCGGTCAGGCAGAGCTGCACCTCGGAACCGGTACCGACGATGATCACCTGAGGCTTGCCGTTGGACGCCTCGGCCAGCACGTAGCCGCCCTTGGCGGTCCCCTCGGCCCCGGCGACCTGCGTCCGGTCCAGCGTGGGCAGCGCCTGCCGGCTCAGTGCCAGCGCGGTGGGCCGGTCGGTGTGCTCCAGGGCCTGCCGCCAGGCCCACGCCGTCTCGTTGGCGTCGGCCGGCCGGACCACGTCCAGGCCGGGGATGGCCCGCAGCGCGGTCAGGTGCTCCACCGGCTGGTGGGTCGGTCCGTCCTCGCCGAGACCGATCGAGTCGTGCGTCCAGACGTAGACCACCGGCAGCTTCATCAGCGCGGCCAGCCGCACGGCGGGACGCATGTAGTCGCTGAAGACCAGGAACGTGCCGCCGTACGGGCGGGTGCCGCCGTGCAGGGCGATGCCGTTGAGGATGGCGCCCATGGCGTGCTCGCGGATGCCGAAGTGCAGCGTCCGGCCGTACTCGTGACCGGGGAACTCCTTGGTCGCGAACTGGCTGGGCACGAAGGAGGGCTCGCCCTTCATCGTGGTGTTGTTGCTCTCCGCCAGGTCGGCGGAGCCGCCCCAGAGCTCGGGCAGCACCGGCGCGAGCGCGGCGAGGACCTTGCCGGAGGCGGCCCGGGTGGCGATGCCCTTGGCGTCGGCGGGAAACTCCGGCAGCGCCTCGGTCCAGCCGTCGGGCAGGATCCGCCCGGCCAGCCGGTCGTAGAGGGCGCGGCGCTCGGGGTTGGCCTCGGACCAGGTGCCGAAGGCGGTGGTCCATTCCTGCTGGGCGGCGTCGCCGCGGGCGAGCGTCTTACGGGTGTGGGCGAGCAGTTCCTCGGTGACCTCGAACGATCCGGCCGGGTCGAAGCCGAGGATCTCCTTGGTGGCGGCCACCTCGTCGGCGCCCAACGCCGAGCCGTGGATCTTGCCGGTGTTCTGCTTGTTCGGCGCGGGCCAACCGATGATGGTGCGCAGCCGCACGAACGACGGGCGGCCGGTCTCGGCCTTGGCAGCCAGCAGCGCCTGGTACAGCTCCTCGACGTTCTCGTGGTAGTCGCCCTGGTCGGCGTCGCCGGTGCGCCAGTCGACCGTCTGCACGTGCCAGCCGTACGCCTCGTAGCGGGCCGCGACGTCCTCGCTCAGCGCGATCCGGGTGTCGTCCTCGATCGAGATCTCGTTGTCGTCGTAGATCACGCAGAGGTTGCCCAGCTGCTGGTGCCCCGCGAGCGCGCTGGCCTCGTGGGTGATGCCCTCCTCGATGTCACCGTCGGAGGCGATGCACCAGATGTGGTGGTCGAAGGCGGACTCGCCCGCCTCGGCCTCCGGGTCGAACAGGCCGCGCTCCCGGCGCGCCGCCATCGCCATGCCGACGGCGTTGCCCAGGCCCTGCCCGAGCGGGCCGGTGGTGGTCTCCACACCCGGGGTGTGCCCGTGCTCGGGGTGACCCGGAGTGAGCGAGCCCCACTGCCGCAGCGACTTGAGGTCCTCCAGGCTCAGCGGGTAGCCGGCGAGGAAGAGCTGGATGTAGAGCGTCAGGCTGGAGTGACCGGCGGAGAGCACGAAGCGGTCCCGGCCGGGCCAGTTCGGGTCGGCGGGATTGTGTCGCATCACCCGGTTGAACAGCAGGTACGCCGCGGGGGCGAGACTCATCGCGGTGCCCGGGTGGCCGTTGCCGGATTTCTCCACGGCGTCCATGGCCAGGACGCGGACGGTGTCCACGGCACGGCGGTCGAGGTCGGACCAGTCAAGTGCGGGGTGCGCAGGTCGGTTGGCAGCCACGGTGGTTTGTGCTCCTCGGCGAGATGGGCGGAACCCTCACAGGTGACCCTATCGAGCGCGGCTAAACGTGCGCCCGAGGATCTCAGCATGCTGGTCTGTACGTTTCCGTTCCGCCCGGCGGTTCAGTCGCGGGTGTGACGGCCCGCACCGTTACCGGGTCGCCCGGGCAGCCAAAACGACAACGCGTAGTGTGTGGGTCGGTGTGTGGACCCGAGACGGGTCCCCGCCGTCGTGACCTCCCCTGCCGAAGCCGGAAGGTGGCAATCCGTGAGCATGATCACCGAGCGCCCCGTCAGCAACCCTGCCGGGCAGACGCCGGTGCGCGTCACGGAGGAGGTGCCGGTCCGTTCGCGTGACCTGCGGACGGTGGTGGCGGCGTACGTGACGCTGACCAAGCCGCGGATCGTGGAGCTGCTGCTGGTCACCACGGTGCCGGCGATGATGCTCGCGCACGGCGGCATGCCGTCGCTGTGGCTGGTCGCGGTGGTGCTGGTCGGCGGGTCGCTCGCCGCGGGTGCGGCCAGCGTCCTGAACTGCTACATCGACCGGGACATCGACCAGGTGATGCGGCGCACCAAGCGTCGCCCGCTGCCGGCGCACACGGTGACGCCGCGTAACGCGCTGGTCTTCGGTCTGGTGCTGGCGGTGGTCTCGGTCGCGCTGATGGCGGCCTTCACCAACCTGCTCGCCGCCGGGCTGACGCTGGCGGCCATCGTCTACTACGACGTGGTCTACACGCTCTGGCTCAAGCGGACCACCACGGCGAACACCTTCTGGGGCGGCGCGTGCGGGGCGGCTCCGGTGCTGATCGGTTGGGCGGCGGTCACCGGGTCGCTGTCGCCGATCGCCTGGGCGTTGTTCGCGGTGGTCTTCTTCTGGCAGATGCCGCACTTCTATCCGCTGGCCATGAAGTACAAGGACGACTACGCCCGGGCGGGTATCCCGATGCTGCCGGTGGTGGCGTCGGTGCGGCGGGTCAACACCGAGATCGTGTTGTTCGCCTGGCTCACGGTGCTCACCTCGCTGGCCGTCTGGGCGCTGGGCCTGAGCCCGATCTACGGCGTGCCGACGCTGGTGGTGGGCGCGATCTTCCTGGTCGAGTCGCACAAGCTGGCCGGTCGGGCCAGCCGGGGCGAGCCGGTCAAGCCGATGCGGCTGTTCCACTGGTCCACCACGTACCTGACGATCGTCTTCGCCGCCGCCGCGCTCGACGCCCTGATCTGATGCAAGGAAGGGTCCCTTCCTAACGCCTCGCGTATAGGAAGGGTCCCTTCCTAACAATCGGGCAAGGGCGAGCGAATGCGATTTGTCTGCTTTGTCGGACTATTGACAGCGACTTCGGTATCAATCTCGTCCGCCCGCGAGCGAGGGCATTGATGGCGATCTGCGGCGTCGATTAGGGCGTTTTGGCCGGATAAATTAGGTCAAAACTCCTAGGTGCTGTCGTAAACCAGCAGGTAATCGGTATCACAAAAGCCCGCCGGTTCTCGCACTTTCGCTTGCCTCTCTGCTTAGGCTTCGCGTTATGGCAGATGGTTCCGATACGACGCTGACGGCTGATCAGACCGCCTCCGGCACGGCCCCGAGCGGGCTGGTCGCGGGTATCAAGTCGTTCGCCGCCGGACACGGCGGGGCGAAGGCGGTCATCGAGTACGTCGGCAAGCGTGGGGCGCGGATCGTCCTGGTGGGTTCGGACGGTGCGTGGGGCGACCAGTTCGCGGAGGACACCGGCGTCGCCCGGGATGCCTGCGCGGCGGCCGGCGTCGACGTGGAGAATGCCTGGGAGCGGGAGCTGATGGACCAGATGCGGCCCAGCAACGACCTCTGGCGTTCGATGGCCCGCCGCACCATGGCCCGCTAGATCAATCCGCACCAGAGACAGATAGAGATAGAGACAGATTGACTAACCACCACCAGTCGACCCGGGGGAAACCCCGGGTCGCTCTCGTCACCTGCACCGAACTGGCGGATCTGGAGCCGGACGACCGCCTCGTGGTCGGCCCGCTCGCCGCCCGTGGGGTCACCGCCGAGCCGGTCGTCTGGGACGACCCGGCCGTCGACTGGTCCGACTACGACCTGGCGATGCTCCGCTCGCCCTGGGACTACATGTCCCGCCGCGACGAGTTCGTCGCCTGGGCGACCCGGGTGCCCCGGCTGGCCAACCCGGCCGACGTGGTGCGCTGGAACACCGACAAGCGCTACCTCGACGAGCTCTCCGCCGCCGGTGTGCCGACGGTGCCCACCGCCTGGGTGCTCCCCGGCGAGCAGTGGCGACCGCCCGCCGACACGGGGGAGTACGTGATCAAGCCCTCGGTCAGCGCGGGCAGCCAGGACACCGGCCGCTACGACCTGGCCGACCCGGAACACCGGGACCTCGCCGTGGCCCACGTGCGCCGACTGGGCGCGGCCGGCCGGGTCGCCATGATCCAGCCGTACCTGCGCGCGGTGGACTCGGCCGGCGAGACCGCGCTGCTCTACTTCGCCGGTCCGGACGGGCCGGCGTTCAGCCACGCCATCCGCAAGGGCCCGATGCTCGCCGGGCCCGACCTCGGGGTGGGCGGCCTGTACCGGGCCGAGGAGATCAGCCCGCGTACCGCCGGCCCCGACGAACTCGCGGTGGCGCAGCGGACCCTCGCGGCCGTGCCCGGTGGCCCGGAGCGCCTGCTCTACGCCCGGGTGGACCTGATTCCGGGCCCGGACGGCGCACCGGTGCTGGTGGAGTTGGAGTTGACCGAGCCGTCGCTGTTCCTCGGGCACGCCGAGGGTGCCGCCGAGCGGCTCGCGGAGGCGATCATCGCCCGGATGGGCTGATCGTCGGGTTCCGGCCGGTGACCTGTCGGCCGGAACCGGTGGGTCGTCGCCTCAGGCGTGCGCGGAGACCGGCTGCGCGGCCGGGACGGCGCTCTCGTCCGGCGCCGGGTCCACCGGGCGGCGCTCCCGGGTCGACCAGAGCACCGCCAACGTCGACAGCCAGACCAGGCAGGAACCGAGCATGTGCGCGCCGACCAGCAGCACCGGCAGGTTGGTCAGGTACTGCACGATGCCGATCACGCCCTGCGCCAGTTCGACGGCGAGCAGCACCCCGGCCGCCCGCACGGCGCGGGCCGGCGCGCCGACCGCGCGGAGCGCCAGCCAGAGGCCGACGGTCAGACCGATCAGCAGGAAGACCAGGTCGGCGTGCACCTGGGAGATGGTCTGCGGATCGAGGCCGTTGCGGACGGCGTTCGCGTCGCCCGCGTGCGGGCCGCTGCCGGTGACCGCCACGCCGACCACGATCACCGCCGCACTGACCATCACGGTCAGCCAGGTCAGGGTGCGCAGCGCGGAGGGCACGACCGGCACCTTCGGCCCGTCCGGCTCGGTCACCCGACGCCAGAGGGCGTACGCGACGAGCAGCAGCGCCATCGAGACCACGAAGTGGATGCCGACGACCGAAGGGTGCAACTGGGTGCGGACGGTGATCCCGCCGATCACCGCCTGCGCCACGATCCCGAGGACCACCGCCAGGGCCAGCGGCACCACCCCTCGGCGGCGCGGCCGGTGCGCCAGCGCGGCCAGCAGCATGGCGCCCGCGATCAGCACCAGCACGAAGGTGAGCAGCCGGTTGCCGAACTCGATCACCCCGTGCACGCCCATCTCGGCGGTGGTGGTGTACGAGTCGTCGGTGCACCGGGGCCAGGTGGGGCAGCCGAGTCCCGAGGCGGTGAGCCGGACCGCCCCGCCGGTGACGACGATCACCGTGTTCGCGACGATGTTGGCGTACGCGAGTCGGCGCAGCAGGGTGGTGGAGACCGAGAACCGGGCGGGTCGCTTCACGGAGCGAATCCTACGCACCGTAGTTGACGCTGATCGGGTGACTCCGCCCGCTCGGTGGTTCGGATCACCGGACCCCGCGTTTGCAGGCGTCTGGCGAATTACGTAACGTGGGCGTTGTGAAAAAGGCGGCAGGGTTCCCCGGGTACCCGCCGACGGCCGGTTCGGCCGCCGGTGGCCCGGTGCCGCCTGCCACGGAACTGCCGCCCAGCTCGGAAGTGGCGCCCGCCGCCGACCTGTCGACCCGGGATCGGGTCACCCAGTTGCTGCTGGAGCGTCGCGCCGCCACCGCCGCCCAACTCGGCGACGCGCTGGGGCTCAGCCCGGCGGCGATCCGTCGGCACCTGGACGCGATGCTCGCCGACGGCGACGTGGTCGCCCGTGAGCAGACCGTCCGCGGCCACCGGGGGCGGGGTCGCCCGGCCAAGGTGTTCCTGCTGACCGACGCCGCCCGCAGCCGCTGCGGCACCCACCACTACGACAACATGGCCACCGCGGCGCTGCGGTGGATCGCCCGTACCGGCGGCTCCCGCGCGGTGGAGGACTTCGCCGCCGAGCAGGTGGCCGCGCTGGAGGCGCGCTGTCAGGCCGCCCTGAGCGACGCCGGGGACGATCCGATGGCGCGTGCCGAGGCACTCGCCGCGGCGTTGACCGCCGAGGGATACGCTGCCAGTGCGTCCACGATCGCTTCCGGCGGCCAGCTCTGCCAGCACCACTGCCCGGTGGCGCACGTGGCCGCCGAGTTCCCTGCGTTGTGCGAGGCCGAGACCACGGTGATCTCTCGCCTGGTCGGCACCCACGTGCAGCGCCTGGCCACCATCGCGCACGGCGACGGGGTGTGCACCACGCACATTCCGGGCTCGTCGCCTGCCCAGTCCGGTAAGACCGTCACCACTGTGAGGACAGATAGATGACCGAGCAGATCGTCCAGCCCCTGACCCAGGAGGAGCAGCTCGCCGCCCTGGGCAACTACGAGTACGGCTGGGCCGACCCGGACGTCGCCGGGGCGGTCGCCCAGCGTGGCCTCAGCGAGGCGGTGGTGCGGGACATCTCGGCCAAGAAGAACGAGCCCGCGTGGATGCTCGACCTGCGGCTGAAGGGTCTGCGGCTGTTCGGGCGCAAGCCGATGCCGGCCTGGGGCGCCGACCTCACCGGGATCGACTTCGACAACATCAAGTACTTCGTGCGTTCCACCGAGAAGCAGGCCGCCAGCTGGGAGGACCTGCCGGAGGACATCAAGAACACCTACGACAAGCTGGGCATCCCGGAGGCGGAGAAGCAGCGTCTCGTCGCCGGTGTGGCCGCCCAGTACGAGTCCGAGGTGGTCTACCACAAGATCCGTGAGGACCTGGAGGAGCAGGGTGTCCTCTTCCTGGACACCGACACCGCCCTCAAGGAGCACGAGGACGTCTTCAAGGAGTACTTCGGCACGGTGATCCCGGTCGGCGACAACAAGTTCGCCGCCCTGAACACCTCCGTGTGGTCCGGCGGCTCGTTCATCTACGTGCCGAAGGGCGTGCACGTGGAGATCCCGCTGCAGGCGTACTTCCGGATCAACACCGAGAACATGGGCCAGTTCGAGCGGACGCTGATCATCGTCGACGAGGGCGCGTACGTGCACTACGTCGAGGGTTGCACCGCGCCGATCTACTCCTCGGACTCGCTGCACAGCGCCGTGGTGGAGATCATCGTCAAGAAGAACGCCCGGTGCCGTTACACGACCATCCAGAACTGGTCGAACAACGTCTACAACCTGGTCACCAAGCGCGCGGTCTGCCACGAGGGCGCGACCATGGAGTGGATCGACGGCAACATCGGCTCCAAGGTGACCATGAAGTACCCGGCGGTCTACATGACCGGCGAGCACGCCAAGGGCGAGGTGCTCTCGGTGGCCATGGCCGGCGAGGGCCAGCACCAGGACGCCGGCGCCAAGATGGTGCACGCCGCGCCGCACACCAGCAGCACGATCGTGTCGAAGTCCATCGCCCGGGGCGGCGGCCGGACCTCCTACCGGGGTCTGGTGCAGGTCCTGGAGGGCTCGCACAGCAGCGCCAGCACGGTCAAGTGCGACGCCCTGCTGGTGGACACCATCTCCCGCTCCGACACCTATCCGTACGTCGACATCCGCGAGGACGACGTGTCGATGGGGCACGAGGCGACCGTCTCCAAGGTCAGCGAGGACCAGCTCTTCTACCTGATGAGCCGGGGCCTGAGCGAGGACGAGGCGATGGCGATGATCGTGCGCGGCTTCATCGAGCCGATCGCCAAGGAACTGCCGATGGAGTACGCCCTGGAGCTCAACCGCCTGATCGAGCTGCAGATGGAGGGCGCGGTCGGCTGACCCGCCCACCGGCGGGCCGGCTCGCGTCGGCCCGCCACCCTCGCACCACAGACCGTCGTCGTGAGAACAGACCAAGGACGAGATGACTACCCAGGCTTCCGCACCGCCGCCGAGCACCAAGTCGCAGGCGCTGCGCTCGTACGACGTCGCCGACTTCCCGGCCCTGACCGGCCTGGAGGAGGAATGGCGTTTCACCCCGCTCAAGCGGTTGCGCGGGCTGGTCGGTGACGGCCGCACCGCGACCGGCACGGTCCGGCACGAGTACGCCGACCTGCCCGAGGGCGTGACGGTGGAGCGCGTCGACCGGGACGACGAGCGGGTCGGCAGCGTGCTGACCCCGTTCGACCGGATCAGCGCGCTGGCGTACGGCGGTGCCGGCCAGGCGCTGCTGGTGCGGGTCGCCCGGGAGGCCGTCCCGGCCGGGCCGGTGACCGTACGGGTGGTCGGCGAGAGCGCCGAGGGGGTGGCCTTCGGGCACACCGTCGTGCAGGTGGAGCGCTTCGCCGAGGCGACCCTGGTGCTGGAGCACGTCGGTTCGGCGACGCTGGCCGACAACGTCGAGGTGACCGTGGCAGACGGCGCGAAGCTGACGCTGGTCACCGTCTCCGACTGGGCCGACGACGCGGTGCAGGCGCAGCACCTCAAGGTGAAGCTGGGCCGGGACGCCCGTGTGGTGCACGTCCAGGCCACGCTCGGCGGCGACCTGGTGCGCCAGTTCACCACCGTCGAGTACACCGACCGGGGCGGCGAGGCCGAGCTGTACGGCGTCTACTTCGCCGACTCCGGCCAGCACCTGGAGCACCGCCAGCTGGTCGACCACACGGTGCCGGACTGCCGCAGCTACGTCGGCTACCGGGGCGCGTTGCAGGGTGACAGCGCCCGGACGGTCTGGGTCGGCGACGTGCTGATCCGCGCCGAGGCGACCGGCACCGACACCTACGAGATCAACCGGAACCTGCTGCTCAGCGACGGTGCCCGGGCCGACTCCGTGCCGAACCTGGAGATCGAGACCGGCGAGATCGCCGGTGCCGGGCACGCGAGCGCCACCGGCCGCTTCGACGACGAGCAGCTGTTCTACCTGATGGCCCGGGGCATCCCGGCGGCCGAGGCCCGTCGCCTGGTGGTGCGCGGCTTCTTCGCCGAGCTGCTCAACAAGATCCCGGTCGAGGAGCTGCGCGAGCGGCTCGGGGAGACGATCGAGGCCCGCCTGACCAAGGCCGGCGCCTGATGATCCGTGTCTGCGCCGTCGAGGACGTGCCGAAGGGCACCGCGGTCAGCGCCGACGTCGACGGCACCGCGATCGCGCTCGTGCACGCCGAGGACGACGTGTTCTACGCCGTGCACGACGAGTGCTCGCACGCCGCGGTGGCCCTCTCCGAGGGGGAGGTGTCCGGCTGCACCCTGGAGTGCTGGCTGCACGGCTCCCGCTTCGACCTGCGTACCGGCGAGCCGAGCGGGCTGCCGGCGACCGAACCCGTACCCGTCTATCCCGTCGAAGTCCGCGACGGCGACATCTACGTCAGCCTGACGCCGAGTAATGGAGTGACCCGATAATGAGCACCTTGGAGATCCGTGACCTGCAGGTGTCGGTCAAGCTGCCCGAGGGTGAGCTCAAGCCGATCCTGGCCGGTGTCGACCTGACCGTGCGCTCCGGTGAGACGCACGCGATCATGGGCCCGAACGGCTCCGGCAAGTCGACCCTGGCGTACTCGATCGCCGGTCACCCGAAGTACGAGATCACCGGCGGGTCGGTCACCCTCGACGGCGTCGACGTGCTGGAACTCTCCGTCGACGAGCGGGCCCGCGCCGGTCTGTTCCTCGCCATGCAGTACCCGGTCGAGGTGCCCGGCGTGTCGGTGGCGAACTTCCTGCGGACGGCCAAGACCGCGCTGGACGGCGAGGCGCCGAAGCTGCGTACCTGGGGTGGCGAGCTGCGCGGTGCCATGGAGCGTCTGCACATGGACCCGGCCTTCGCCCAGCGCAACGTCAACGAGGGCTTCTCCGGCGGTGAGAAGAAGCGGCACGAGATCGTGCAGCTCGAACTGCTCAAGCCGAAGATCGCCATCCTCGACGAGACCGACTCCGGCCTCGACGTGGACGCGCTGCGCGTGGTGAGCGAGGGCGTCAACCGGGTCCGCGACACCGGTGACACCGGCCTGCTGCTGATCACCCACTACACCCGCATCCTGCGCTACATCAAGCCCGACTACGTGCACGTCTTCGTGGCCGGCCGGATCGTCGAGGAAGGCGGCCCGGAGCTGGCCGACAAGCTCGAGGAAGAGGGCTACGAGCGGTACGTCGCCGGGGCCGGGTCGGCGCGGGCCTGAGCCGAGGGAAGGGCCGGTCACCACGATGACCACCATCGCGATCCCGTCCGGGATGCCGCAGTACGACGACGTGCCCGGCTACGACGTGGCGGCGGTACGCGCCGACTTCCCGATCCTCGATCGGGAGATCAACGGGCATCCGCTGGTCTACCTGGACAGCGCCAACACCTCGCACAAGCCGCGCCAGGTGCTCGCCGTGCTGGACGAGCACTACCGCCGGCACAACGCCAACGTGTCCCGGTCGGTGCACACCCTGGGCACCGAGGCGACCGAGGCGTACGAGGGGGCCCGGGCGAGGATCGCCGCGTTCGTCAACGCGCCGAGCGTGGACGAGGTGGTGTTCACCAAGAACTCCACCGAGGCGATCAACATCGTGGCGTACGCCTTCTCCAACGCCTCGCTGCGCGCCGACGGCGACCCGCGGTTCCGGCTCGGGCCCGGTGACGAGGTGGTGATCTCCGAGATGGAGCACCACTCGAACATCGTGCCGTGGCAGTTGCTCTGCGAGCGGACCGGTGCGACGCTGCGCTGGTTCCCGGTCACCGACAACGGCCGGCTGGACGAGTCGGGGCTGGCGGACCTGGTCAACGAGCGGACGAAGATCGTCTCGCTGGTGCACATGTCCAACATCCTCGGCACGGTCAACGCCACCTCGCGGATCACCGCGCGGGTGCGCGAGGTGGGTGCGCTGCTGATGCTGGACTGCTCGCAGTCGGTGCCGCACATGCCGATCGACGTGGTCGACCTGGACGCCGACTTCATCGTCTTCACCGGGCACAAGATGTGCGGCCCGACCGGCATCGGGGTGCTGTGGGGACGGGCCGAGCTGCTGGCGGCGATGCCGCCGGTCTTCGGTGGCGGTTCGATGATCGAGACGGTGTCGATGGACGGCTCGACGTACGCGCCGCCGCCGGCCCGCTTCGAGGCGGGTACGCCGCCGATCGCCGAGGCGGTGGCGCTCGGTGCGGCCGTGGACTACCTGACCGGCCTCGGCATGCGGGCGATCCAGTGGCACGAGAAGCGGCTGACCGCGTACGCGTTGGACGCTCTGGCCACCGTGCCGGGCCTGCGGATCTTCGGTCCGGAGGTGCCGGTGGGTCGGGGTGGCACGATCTCGTTCGACCTGGCCGACGTGCACCCGCACGACGTGGGGCAGGTGCTCGACTCGCTCGGCGTGCAGGTGCGGGTCGGTCACCACTGCGCCCGTCCGGTCTGCCGGCGCTTCGGGGTGCCGGCGACGACGCGGGCCTCGTTCTACCTGTACACCACCACCGAGGAGATCGACGCCCTGGTCGCGGGTCTGGAACAGGTGCGGACGGTGTTCCGGTGAGCCGGGCCACGCCGGGCGCGTCGACGGGAGGTCGGCCCGATGCAGCTTGAGTCGCTCTACCAGGAGATCATCCTGGATCACTACAAGCACCCGCACGGCCGTGGCCTGCGGGACGCCGCCGACCCGGCGGCGCAGGTCGGCGAGGCGCACCACGTCAACCCGACCTGCGGCGACGAGGTGACCGTCCGGGTGGCCACCGACGGCACCGTGCTGCACGACGTGTCGTACGACGGCATGGGCTGCTCGATCAGCCAGGCGTCGGCGAGCGTGCTGCACGAGCTGCTGACCGGCCGTGACGCGGCGGCGGCGTTCGAGGTGCACGAGGCGTTCGTGGCGTTGGTGTCCGGCCGTGGCCAGGTCACGGCGGACGAGGAGGTGCTCGGCGACGGGGTGGCGTTCGAGGGTGTCGCCCGCTATCCCGCCCGGGTCAAGTGCGCGCTGTTGCCGTGGATGGCGTTCAAGGACGCCGCGGCACGCGCCGGTGTGGGCGCGAGCCCGACGGAGGTGAAGGCATGACCGAGGAAACCAGCACGCCGGAGAACGGGGGCGTGGCCACCGAGGCTGCCGCGCCGGTCGCGGCGACCGGCGGCAAGGCCGCCGCCGCCGACATCGAGGAGGCGATGAAGGACGTCGTCGACCCGGAGTTGGGCATCAACGTGGTCGACCTGGGCCTGGTGTACGGCGTCCACGTCGACGACGACAACGTCGCGACCCTGGACATGACGTTGACCTCGGCGGCCTGCCCGCTCACGGACGTGATCGAGGACCAGACCCGCCAGGCGCTGACCACCGGTCCGGGTGGTGGCCTGGTCAACGACATCCGGATCAACTGGGTCTGGCTGCCCCCGTGGGGGCCGGACAAGATCACCGACGAGGGGCGCGACCAGCTCCGCTCGCTCGGCTTCAACGTCTGACCTGACGACACGGCGCCCGGAGCCCGGCCGATGGCCGGAACTCCGGGCGCTGTCGTGTGTGCGCCGTGCCTTCTGTGGTGTCGGGCGGTGTGACCCGCCCGACGCGACAGTCAGGTCACAGGCTCAGCGTCCAACTGTCCAGGTAGCCGGTGTCGGCGCTGGCGGAGTCCTGGACCCGGAGCTTCCAGGCGCCGTCGGCGGCCTTGCCGGACAGGTCGCGGGTGTAGGTCTGGAAGATGTTGTCGGCGCTGCTGCCGGTGCGGTTGTGCAGCACGTACGCGGTGCCGTCCGGGGCGATCAGCGAGACGGTCAGGTCACCGATCCAGGTGTGGAAGATGCGCACCTCGACCGTGCTGGCCGCGCTGGCGGCGCGTCCGCACCCGTGGATGACGATCGTGCTCTCCACGGTGCTGTTGTCGTTGATCGGGTAGTCGGTGGCGTTGCCCTGGGTGCAGCCGGGCGGGCCGTTGACGGTGAGCGTGAAGGTGGCGCCCTGGGTGGTCTCCGGCCCGGTGCCCAGCACGGTCACCGTGTAGAGGCCGGGCACGGTGCCGGCGGCGGCGCTCAGGGTCAACGTGGCGGTGTCGCCGGAGGTGACCGTGGTCGGGCTGAAGCTCGCGGTCACTCCGGCCGGCAGGCCGCTGACGCCGAGCGCGATGCTGTGCGGAGTACCGACCGTGGTGGTGGTGCCGACCGTGGTCGTGGTGGAGCTGCCCGGGTCGACGGCACCGGCCGCCGGGGTGAGGGTGAGGGCGAAGTCCTGGGTGGGCGGCACGATGTTGCCGGTGTAGAGCAGCTTGTTCGGGGAGCCGACGCCCGGGTTGGTGACCACGTTGTCGGTGGCGTCGGCGACCAGCAGGTCGCGGATCTGCTGCGGGCTGTAGCCGGGGTTGGCGGCCACGGCCAGGGCGGCGGCGCCGGCCACGTGCGGGGAGGCCATCGAGGTGCCGTTGATGGTGTTGGTGGCGGTGTCGCTGCCGATCCAGGCCGAGGTGATCGTGCTGCCGGGGGCGAAGACGTCCAGGCAGGTGCCGAAGTTGGAGTAGCTGGCGCGGGCGTCGGTGCTGGTGGTCGCGCCGACGGTGATCGCCTCGGGGGTGCTGGCCGGCGAGTAGTTGCAGGCGTTGGCGCCGCTGTTGCCGGCGGCGACGGCGTACACCACGCCGTCGGCGATGGAGCGGGCGACCGCGTCGTTGGTGGCCTGGTCGCGGCCACCGCCGAGGCTCATGTTCGCCACCGCCGGCTCGCCCGGCTGGTGATCCGCGGTGACCCAGTCGATGCCGGCGATGACCTGCGCGTAGGTGCCGCCGCCGCCGTTGTCCAGCACCCGTACGCCGACCAGGGTCACGCCCTTGGCCACGCCGTACGCGGTGCCGCCGACCGTGCCGGCGACGTGGGTGCCGTGACCGTTGCCGTCGTCGGCGCTGCCGCCGTCGATGGCGTCGAAGCCGGAGACGGCCCGCCCGCCGAAGTCGGTGTGGGAGAAGCGGATGCCGGTGTCGATGATGTACGCGGTGACGCCGGTGCCGTCGTTGGGGTAGGCGTAGCTGTTGTTCAGCGGCAGCGAGCGCTGGTCGATGCGGTCCAGTCCCCAGGACGGGGTGGGGGACTGGGTGCCGGCGATGCTGACGGTGCGGTTCTGCTGGACGTACTCGACGGACGGGTGGGCCGCCAGCCGCTTGGCCGCTCGTTCGGTCAGTCGGGCCTCGAAGCCGCGCAGGGCGTCCTGGTAGGTGCGGGCGATGCTGCCGCCGTGCCGCCCGGCGAGGGTCTTGGCGGTGGCCCCGACCTGTGCCCGGCTCACCGCCGAGTCCTTGAGCACGACGATGTACGAGTCGGCGACGGCGGCGGCGTCGCCGGCGTGCACGATCGCACCCTCCGCGGGGGCGGCCTGGGCGGGTGCGGCGACCGCCACCAGGGCGAGTGTGGCCGCGGCGGTGAGGGCGAGGCGCCAGGGACGCCGGGACGGCTGGGAGAGGAGCATCTCCCGCCTCCTTTCGATGCGCAGCCGGGCCGTTTGTGACGGGCCGACCGGTGACCGTGGAACGGACTGACACAGATGGTAGGACCTCAACGCATCGAAATTGAGAGATATAATTCGTCCCGCGAATCGCGTAGCATGGTGGATTTCGGCATCCACGATCTTGAATCATTTACCCGAAACAAGCCGGAAACGTCGGTCATTGGTGGGTGGCAGAGCTTGTCCGTTGTGGATGGTCTTCGACGTTCCGTGGTCAGGACTTGTTTCGGTTGGCGAGTCGGGTGTGTCCGCTACTGATCCACATGATTCGACCAGGAACGATTGTCGGGCGGCAATTCGTCGCGGGGGATGTTCGCAATTCGGTCCCATTGACGAGACGCGTGGATAGATGGCCGTGACGCGTCGGCCGGGACACCCGGTGGGAGCCGCCCGTAAATGCGTGGCACCCGTCGGGCGGGGGACGCAGGATGGCGGCGTGCGAACGTACCCGATGATGCCCCGCCCGGTTGCCGTGCCCGTCGCCACGGGCCGACAGCCGGTCGCGCCCGGGTCCCCGCCACCTGATCCGCTGTCGTGACCGGCGCGTTCCTGGCCGGCGTGGTCGCCGGCTACGGCGTCGCCATCCCGGTCGGCGCCATCGCGGTGCTCATCGTGGGGCTCACCGCCCGCACCTCGTTCCGGGTCGGTGCCTCCGCCGCGCTCGGGGTGGCCAGCGCCGACGGCCTCTACGCCGCGCTCGCGGCGTTCGGTGGCGCGGTCGTGGTCGGCTGGCTCGCCCCGCTCGCCACACCACTGCGGCTGGTCGCCGTCGCGGTGCTGCTCGCCCTCGCCGCACACGGCGCGTGGCGGGCGCTGCGCCCCACCGGCCCGACCCGGCCCGCCGTGGACGCCGACGGCCGTCCGGCCCCCGGTGCCGTGCGGCGAGGGCTGGACACCCCACTGCGGGCGTACGCCGGCATCCTCGCGCTGACCCTGCTCAACCCGGCCACCGTCGTCTACTTCACCGCACTGGTGCTCGGTCGCGGCGGCCGGTACGGGTCCGGGGCCGGCGCGGCGACCCTCTTCACCCTCGGGGTGTTCCTGGCCTCGGCCAGTTGGCAACTGGTGATCGCGGCCGGCGGCACGCTGCTCGGCCGGACGCTCACCGGTGCGCGGGGACGCCTGGTCACGGCCCTGCTGTCGAGCGCCATCATCGCGGCACTCGCCGTCGCCCTGCTGATCGGCGGCTGACCCTCCGAACGGGACGGTCGACGGTGTGACGATCCGGTGACAGTCGCGTTGCGACCGGCGGCGGCGGTTCCCTTCCAGAGGATCTTCCCCTGTTCGGCTGATGTTCGTCCTCCGCCGTCCGGTTAGGGTCTGGCCCATCCATCGATCACTCGCGCTGCCCGTCGACCCGGACGGCGCGATGGGTCGCACCCCTCATCACCAGGGAGACGAGTTGAGGCGCTTCCGCACCCCTCGACCGGGCGGACGGTCCGGACACACCCGGTCACACCGACCCCGCCTGGCCGCCGTGCTGGCCATGGCATTGGTGGCGACGATGTCACCGATCCTGCTGACCTCCACCCCGGCCGCCGCCGCCCCCTCGGCCGACGGCCCGTGGCGCAAGGTGGACGGCACACCCGCCGCCACCAAAGCGGGCCGTCCAGCGGCCATCGAGGCGGCGCACCTGTCCGCCTACACACTGGACCGGGGCGGCATGCAGCGCCTGCTGGAGAGGGCACCGGCGGAGCAGCGCCGCGCGGCGGGCCAGCCCCAGCAGGTGGTGTCCCTGCCCGCCCCCGACGGGACCTTCCAGCGTTTCGCGCTGGCGGAGTCGCCGGTGATGGAGCCGGAACTGGCCGCCGCCCACCCGGAGATCAGCACGTACGCCGGCACGGGCCTGGACGACCCGACCGCGACGATCCGCGCCGATCTCACTCCGCTCGGCTTCCACGCCTCGGTCCGGTCCGCTGACGGCGCGTGGTACATCGACCCCTACTACCACCGCGACCAGAGCCTGTACGCGAGCTACTTCGCCCGCGACCTGACGAACCAGAACGGTGAGTTCGTGGAGCGGGAGGACGTCGAGTCGGCGGCGCACCACCTGCACGACGAGATCGAGGAGGCGCACGACGAGCCGGTGGTCGGCCCACTGGTGACGCTGCGCACCTACCGTCTCGCGTTCGTCACCGACCCGTCGTACGCCACCTTCTTCGGCGTGGAGAACGTGACGGCCGCGAAGGTCACGCTGATCAACCGGGTGAACCAGATCTACGAGGACGAGACCGCGATCCGGCTCGTCCTGGTCAACGACACCGAGAAGACGAACCTGAACACCCCGGCGCTGGCCACCGAGCCGAACGGCCCCTGTGGCAGCGCCGGCTGCTACACCCCGGCGCAGCTGACCGGGTGCAGCAGCGGGCTGCTCAACCGCAACCGGATCGTGCTCGGCCAACTCGTCGGCGCGGGCAACTACGACGTCGGCCACATCGGTCTCGGACTGAGCGGCGGCGGCATCGCCGGCCTCGGCGTGGTCGGCGGTGACGGCAAGGCGCGCGGCTGCACCGGCCTGCCCAACCCGGTCGGCGACTACTTCGCCGTCGACTACGTGGCACACGAGATCGGGCACCAGTTCGCCGGCAACCACACCTTCAACGGCAACCAGTGGAACTGCTCGGGCGGCAACCGCAGCGCGGCCAACTCGTACGAGCCGGGCAGCGGTTCGTCGATCATGGCGTACGCGGGCATCTGCCAGCAGGACAACCTCCAGCCGCACACCGACCCGTACTGGTCGCACCGGACCTTCACCGAGATCACGAACTTCGTCACGTCGAGCCGGCCGGCGATCAACGAGGTGCAGACCGTCTCGTTGCGCGACTTCGACACCGCCGGTGACTCGTTCACCCTCGGCTACGGCGACGCGACTTCGGCGCCGATCGTGCGCGGGGCCAACTACACCACCGCCGGGATCAAGGCCGCCGTCGAGTCGATCGCGGGCTGGCCGGCCGGCGCGACGGTCACCGTGGCCGCCTTCGGGGGCAGCGGCACGCTCAACGACACCGGATTCCAGGTCACCTTCGGCGGCACCCTGGCCGCCACCGACGTGGCCCCGCTGACCCTGGGCGACCTCACCGGGGCCACCGGCTTCGTCGGCGAGACCGCCAAGGGCGGTGCCGTCGACAACGGCGGCCACCTGGTCGAGCAGACCACCAACCACGCCCCGGTGGTCACCGTGCCGGACGGTCTGACCATCCCGGTGCGTACGCCGTTCGCGCTCACCGGCAGCGCCACCGACGTCGACGGCGACACGCTGACCTACCTGTGGGAGCAGAACGACCGGGGTGGCAGCGCCGGCACCGCGCTGGTGAACAACACCAAGACCAACGGGCCGCTGTTCCGGGTCTTCGGCGAACCGGCGTGGGTGTCGCCCGAGGACGCCCTGAAGTACCACTCGCCGGGTCAGAACGCCGTCACCACCGACTCCACCCGGGTCTTCCCGGACCTCGCGCAGGTGCTGGTCGGCAACACCAACGCCCGTACGGGTGCCTGCCCCACCCCGCCGGCACCCCCGGCCAGCGGCAGCGCCTCCAACGTCCCGCCGGAGATCCTGGACTGCTACTCGGAGTTCCTGCCCACCCGGGACTGGGTCGGTGTGAACAACGACCGGACCCTGAACTTCAAGCTCACCGCCCGGGACGGTCGGCCGGGCGGGGGCGGGATCGGTAGTGCCGACGTCGCGCTGCGGCTGGCCCCGGACGCCGGACCGTTCCTGGTCACCTCGCAGGCCGAGGCCGCCGTGCTCGACGGTGGTACGGCCCAGACCGTCACCTGGGACGTCGCCGGCACCGACGTGGCGCCGGTGAACGTCGGCCACGTGAAGATCACGCTCTCGGTCAACGGTGGGGGGACCTTCCCGTACGTGCTGGCCCAGAGCACGCCGAACACCGGTAGTGCGACGGTGACCCTGCCGAACGTGGCGACCGACGAGGCACGGATCAGGATCGAGGCGGTCGGCAACGTCTTCTTCGCCGTCAACGACGCCGAGTTCGGCGTCCGCGCCGCCCCCGAGGTCTCCACCGACGCCCCGGCGGCGGGAGTCGACGTGCAGTACAGCGACGCCCTCTCGCCGACGGTGACCGTCCGGGCGACCGACGCCGACGGCGCCGGGTCGACGCTGACCGCGACCGCCACCGGTCTGCCGGCCGGTCTGGCGCTCACCGTCGCGGGCACCTCCGGAGCGGACACCCGCCCCGGCACCCGGAGCTGGACCGTCACCGGCACCACCGCGGCAGCCCCGGGCACGTATCCGGTCACCGTCACGGTGACCGACGGCACCGGGCTGGTCGGCAGCACCACGTTCACCGTCACCGTCAGCCCGGAGAACGCGGCCCTGACCTGGGCCGGTGACACCCTGGTCAGCACCGCGACCGCCGGTGCCGCCGGTCGGGCCCTGCTGCGGGCCGTGGTGCGGGACAGTTCCGTGCTGCCGTCGTCGGCCGACACCACCGGCGGCGACCTGCGTACCGCCACGGTGACCTTCACCGCGGGTGGGGCCACGCTCTGCACCGCCCGTGTGGACCTGGTCGCCCCGGCCACCACCACCGGTACGGCGGCCTGCACGGCGACTCTGCCGGCGGGCGCGCACACGGTGACCGCCACGGTCGGCGGCACCTACACCGGTGGCACCACCGCCACGGTGACGGTCGCGCGGTCCGACGGCGGATTCCTCACCGGGGGCGGCCACCTGACCGCCACCCGATCGGCCGGCACCCACCCGGCGGACCGGGCGTCGAAGGTCTCGGTGAACCTGAACGCGAAGCCGGCCACCGCGAAGAAGGCGGCGTCGGGCCACGCGGAGATCACGTACCGCTCCGGCGGCACCGACTACAAGGTCCGGACCACCGCCGTCGACGGTCTCGGCATCACCTCGGCCGGTAGGTCGGCGTCGGTGCGCTACCAGGCCGGTCTCCACGACGGCCGGGGCAAGCTGGTGGCCGCCGGGCTGACGCTGGCGGTGACGGTGACCGACCGGGGCGCGCCGGGACGTCACGACACCGTCGGCATCACCCTCTGGCAGGGCGGCACCCTGGTCTTCTCGTCCGACTGGACGGGAGGCGGGACCGGCGAGGTGGCGCTGACCGGCGGCAACCTCACCGTGCACTGACCGGCGGGCAGGCCGGGGAGGCCCGTCCTCCCCGGCCTGTCGTCCGTCGATGGCTACCCCGGCAAGCGGCGGGTGAGCTCCACCACTAGCCGAAATATCCGCAGGTCGGGGCCGTATTGTCGCGAAGGTAATCCCGATTGCCAAGATAGGGAATCCCGGCGACAGGAGGACTCATGGCACGCACCCTCGACCTGCCCACCCCGCTCGTGTCCACCGAGTGGCTCGCCCAGCACCTCGACCACCCGGACCTGCGGATCCTCGACGCGACCGTGCACCTGGCCCCGCCGAGCGAGGCCGGTCAGGACTGGTCCCAGACGTCCGGTCGCCCCGAGTACCTGGCCGCGCACATCCCGTCGGCGGCGTTCGCCGACATCATCGACGACCTCTCCGAGCCGGACGGCGGCTGGTTCACCAAGCCCTCTCCGGAGCGCTTCGCCGCGGCGGCGGGCCGACTGGGCATCGGCCCGGACACGGCGGTCGTGGTCTACGCGGCCAACGTCTTCTGGGCCACCCGGGTGTGGTGGCTGCTGCTCGCGAACGGCTTCGACAACGTGGCCGTCCTCGACGGCGGGTTCGGCAAGTGGACCGCCGAGGGCCGGCCGACCCGCGACGGCGAGGAGAGCTACCCGCCCGCGCAGTTCGTCGGCACGCCCCGGCCGGAACTCTTCGCCGATCTGGACGAGGTCAAGCAGGTGGTGGAGAACGTCAGCGGAGCCTGCCTGATCAACTCGCTGTCGCCCGAGGACCACCACGCCACCGAGACGATCAACTACGCCCGCCCCGGCCGGATCCCCGGCAGCCGCAACGTCTTCGTCGCCGCGCTGCTCGACCCGGCCGACGGGACCTTCCGGTCGGTGCCGGAGCTGCGGGAGATCTTCCAGGAGGTGCAGGCCCAGCCGGGCCGGAAGGTCACCTACTGCGGCGGAGGCATCGCGGCCACCGGCGACGCCCTGGCACTGCGCCTGATCGGGGAGACCGACGTGGCCGTGTACGACGGCTCCCTGCGCGAGTGGACCAGCGACCCGTCGCTGCCCGTCGAGGTCGGCTGAGCGCGTCCCACCCCCGTACGCCTTCCGGCCCGCCGCGCTGTCGCGCTGGCGGGCCGGAAGGCTGTACGGCGTCTGACACGTCCCGGCTCAGCGGGACGGTGTCGACTGGTCCCGGCTCAGCGGGACGGTGTCGCCACGATCTGCCGCAGGGCGGCGCGCACGCCGCCGGTCCGGATCAGTCGCAGGGCCTCGACGTAGGCCTCGACGAACCGGGGGGAGTCCGCGAGAGCGCCGAAGAGCGACCGGTCCGCGATGAAGGCGGTCGGGTCGTCCCCGTTGCGCCGCGCGGCGGCCATCAGGCTGTCCCGACGCGGATCCACCACGTCGATCGGCTGGCCCTGCTCGTCGGTGCCCTCGGCGTACCGCGCCCAGGCCGCCACGACGGCGGCGCAGATGCCCACCGGCCCGCCGTCGGCGAGCTGCGCGGTCACCACGGGCAGCAGGAACTTCGGGATCCGGTCCGAGGTGTCGGCGCAGATCCGGGTCAACGGATCCTGGATCTCCGGGTTGCCGAAGCGCGCGACCACCGTGCGGCCGTACGCCCGGAAGTCGACCCCGGCGATCGGCTTGAGCGTCGGTACGGCCTCCTCGTCGATGTACCGCAACAGCAGCGCCTGGACGTCCGGGTCGGTGATGGCCTCGTGCACGTACCGGTGCCCCAGCAGGAAACCGAAGTAGCAGAGCGCCTGGTGGGTGCCGTTCGCCAACCGCAGCTTCATCAGCTCGTACGGCTCGACGTCCCCGACGATGTCCACGCCGACGTCCTCCAGCGGTGGGCGGCCGGCGACGAAGGTGTCCTCCAGCACCCACTGGTGGAACGGCTCGGCGGTGACCGGCCAACGGTCCCGGTAGCCGAAGGTCCGCTCCAGGTACGCCCGGTCGGCGTCCACGGTCGCCGGGGTCACCCGGTCCACCATCGAGTTCGGGAAGGAGACCTCCTGTGCCATCCACCGGGCCAGATCGGGGTCCTTCATCCCGGCGAAGCCGAGGAACGCGGCGCGGGACACCACGCCGTTCTCCTGGATGTTGTCGCAGGACATCACGGTCAGCCCGCCCAGGCCCCGGGCGCGTCGCAGGCGCATCGCCTGGAGTACCAACCCGAACGGTGTCGCGTTCGGCACGTCGGCGTCCAGGTCCGCGCGGATCGGGGCGGAGTCGCCGGTGAACTCGCCGGTCACCTGGTCGATGCCGTACCCGCCCTCGGTGATGGTCAGCGACACCACGCGGGTGGCCGGGTCGGCGATGCGCTCCACGACGCCGGTCGGGTCCTGCGGGGCGTACCCGGTGCTCAGCAGCGAGCCGATCACCCGGTTACGTCGGCTGCCGTCCGGCTCCTTCACCGTCAGCGTGTAGAGATGGTCCTGCGCGGCGAGCCGGTTGCGGGTGCCCTCGTCGGCGGGGCGGACGCCCACGCCGTGCACCGCCCAGTCCATGCCCTGCCCCCGGCGCATGAGTTCGTCGAGATACATCGCCTGGTGCGAGCGGTGGAAGTGCCCGACACCGAAGTGCACGATCCCGCCGCGCAGTGCCGCCCGGTCGTAGCGGGGCGCCTCGACCTCGCTGGGCAGCGAGGTCAGGCTCGCGTTGCTCAGTTCCCTCATCGCTCTTTCCGTCCTGTGGGCCGCAGCGCGGCCAGGTTGCCGCCGGAGATCCGGCAGATGTCGGCCGCGAGGTCCATCGCCTCGCGGGCAAGATCGCGCCACCGCGCCGCGTCCAGGTCGACGCCGTCCTCGGCGACGCCGCACACCAGGCGGGCGAGGGTGGCGTCGCCCGCGCCCATCGTGTCGACGACGGGTCCGGGTCGGTCCGGTACGGGTGCGGTCGCCACGACCCCGTCAGCCGTGTGCACCGACACGCCGTCGGCGGCCCGGGTCAGCACGACCACCCGTACCCCCGATCGCAGCAGCTCGGCCACGAACTGCTCGGGGTCCTCGACGTGCAGGTCGGCGATGTCCTGCAGGCTCAGCTTGACCACGTCGGCGACGGTGGCGAGCCGGCGGAGTCCCGACCGGTACGCCGGGACGTCCCGCACCAGCGTGGGCCGCACGTTGGGGTCGACGACGAAGGTCCGTCCGGTCCGGCGGACGACGTCGACGAGCGCCTGCACCTGGCCGAGGTCGTCCATCGGGTACGAGTTGACGACCAGGACGGCGCCGCTGCCCATGGCCGCGACCTCCGCCTCCGGGTACGCGTACCGCCGATTCTGGATCGCCTCGGAGAACTCGTAGGCCGGCTCTCCCGCCACCCGCCGGGACGTCGCTGTTCCGGTCGGCAGCGCGCAGGCCAGTGGCACCAGGGCGACGTCCTCGGCGGTGACCGCGTCCCGCAACCACTCGCCGAGGCGGTCGGCGGAGACCGGTGACACCAGTGCCGCCGGTGTCCCGAGCCGCCGTACGCCGACGGCGAGGTTGAGCCCGGCACCGCCGGGGTGGCGGGTACGGGTCCCGTCCTCGTGCTCGATGATGTCGGCGAGGAGGTCGCCCACCACGACCACGCCGGAGGGCGCCACCCCGGCTCCGGTCGACGCGGTCACTGGAGATTGGTGTGGTGGTAGCTCATCGTGGCGTCCGGGTCCGGCAGCGCCCGCATCAGCTCCAGCACCACGGAGTCGAGCAGGATCAGCGCCGACTGCTCGAAGAGCGTGCCGCCGAACTGTCGGCTGGCGTCCGCCGGCAGGACGATGGAACCGTCCGCGAGATCCCGCAGCGGGCTCTCCCGTTGGTGGGTCACCAGCAGCACCTTCGCACCCTCCGCGCGGGCGATCCGTGCGAAGCCGACACTGACGGGGGTCTGCCCGCTGCCGGACACGATCACCAACGTGTCGCCCGACCGCACCGACGGCGCGGTGGCCTCGCCGACGACGTGCGCCGCCAGGCCGAGGTGCATGAAACGCATCGCGGCCATCTGCGCGGCGAGCCCGGAGCGGCCCTGCCCGGAGAAGAAGAGGCGGCCCTCGGCCACGCCGTCGAAGCAGGAGACGAACCGGTCGTACTCCTCGACGGGCAGCGCCGCGAGCACCGACCTCAGTTCGGTGCCGCTCAGGTGCCAGGAGTCGACAGGTCGACCTGTGCCCTGATCCATGCCGCTTCTCCTTCCGGGTCGGTGGCCTCGGTGACTCCCGAGCCGATCACGACGATGTCGGGGGCGACCTCCAGGGCGCGGGCCAGGTTGGCGCGCCCGATGCCGCCGGCCAGGGAGACGCGGAATCCGCGTTCCCGGCGCTGGGCCACCCGGTCGATGTGGTCCTCGTTGCCGAGACCGGCCCGCCGGGCGTCGGACGGGGAGTGCAGGGCCAGCCAGACGTCCTGCGGTGCGCGGCCGTCCAGCAGCGGCTCCACGTCCAGTTCGCCGTCGAGGATGGTGTCGAGCACCACCTCCCGCCCGTACCGTCGGGCCACCTCGTCGGTGTCGCGTCGGGTGGCGGGGGAGGCGTGCGCGAGCACGGTCATCATGGCGGCCCCGGCGGCGAAGACCATCTCGGCCTCCAGGCTGCCGCCGTCGGCCGTCTTGGTGTCGGCGAGCACCGGTGTGTCCGCGCCGAGTTCCCGGACGGTGCTGATGGCGGCGAGCCCGAAGCGCTTGAGCACGGGCGTGCCGACCTCGATGATGTCGAAGTAGCGGCCGACGCGCGGGATGAGCGCGAAGTGCTCCGGCGCGTCGATGGCGAGTTGCAGTCGGACCGTCACGGCCTAGCTCCTCGGCTCGGGAGTGTGCAGACCGGTGATCACCTTCAGCAGCGAGTCCGGGGTGAACGACGACGTCGGCTCGTCGGCCACGACCCGGCCGAGGCGCAGCACGACGATGCGGTCGGTCACCTGGAGCACGTGCGGCAGCGTGTGCGAGATGAAGATGACGCCCAGACCCCGTTCCCGGGCTCCCGCGATCACCTTCAGCACCTCGCCCGACTGCCGGGCGCCGAGGTGGTTGGTGGGCTCGTCCAGGATGATCACCTTGCGGGCCCAGGCGACGGCGCGGCCGATGGCGACGGCCTGCCGCTGCCCACCGGAGAGCTGGTTGACGTTGCGCCGTACGCCGGTCGTCAGGCCGATCCCGGCACGCTCCAACTCCTCGTGCGCGACGCGGGCCATGGCCTTGTTGTCGAGGAATCCGAGCTTGCCGAGCAGCCCCGGCCGACGGCGTTCCCGGCCGAGGAAGACGTTGCCGCTGATGGTGAGGTCGGGGCAGAGCCCGGAGTCCTGGTACAGCGTCTCGATGCCGGCCTGGAGCGCGTCGTGCGGCGACTTCCACTCCTGTGCCACGCCGTCGAGATACACGCCGCCGGTGTCCGGCCGGTGCACGCCGGAGAGCACCTTCACCAGCGTCGACTTGCCGGCCCCGTTGTCGCCGACCAGACCGATGATCTCTCCGGCCCGCAGGGACAGGTTGACGTCGGTCAGCGCCCGGACGCTGCCGTAGGACTTGGTGACCTCGCGGGCCTCGTAGATGGGTGCGTCAGCCACGGCCGGCTCCCCTCCTGGTACGGATGTTGATCTGCTGGACCCCGACCGCGACGGCGATCAGGACGCCGATGACGACCTGCTGCCAGTTCGGTGCGACGCCGATCAGGATCAGGCCGCTGAGGACCGCCGTCGTGATGAGTGCGCCGAGCACGGTGCCGGACATCCGCCCGACGCCGCCCGCCAGGCTGGTGCCGCCGATGACCGCCGCGGCGATCGCCGCCAGCTCCTGGCCCTGGCCGGAGGTGGGCGAGCCCGAGCCGAGCCGGAAGTAGACGAACAACCCGGCCAGGCCGGCCATCAACCCGGCCAGCATGTACACCTTCAGCAGGTGCCGTTCGACGTTGATCCCGGCACCCCGCGCGGCGAATCCGTTCGACCCCACCGCGTACGTCCAGCGGCCGAACCGGGTGAAACTGAGCGTCAGCCACGCGACCGCCAGCACACCGAGCACGATGATCAGTGGGACGGTCAGCAGGTTGAGGTACTGCGTGTTGCCGAGCCGGATCACCTCGGCCGGGCCGCCGGCGATCTGGACGCCGCCGGTCAGCACCAGCGTCAGACCGGCGGCGGCACCCATGGTGGCCAGCGTGGCGATGAAGGGCGCCAACTTGGCCCGGGTGATCAGCAGCCCGTTGACCAGGCCGACCGCGAGACCGGTGGCGAGGGCCACCACCACGCCGACGGCGATGGTCGTGGCGGTGGCCGTACCACCCTCGTTCAGGGACCTCATCGTCATCGCACAGGCCACGCCGCTCAATCCGAGCGTGGATCCGACCGACAGGTCGATGCCGCCGGTGATGATGACGTACGTCTGCCCGATCGCCAACAGCATGACCGGGGCCCAGTCCTGCAGGATGTTGGCGAAGGCGAACCGGCTGAAGAACAGCGGGTTCATCGCCGTGAAGAAGACCACCATGACGATGAGGACGCCGAGCAGGATCACGTCCTGCCGTAGCAGTGTCGCCATCAGGCGGCTGGCGCGCGTCTCGCTCGCCGCCTGTGTGGTGTCGGCCGTCATGGTGCTCCTCCTCCTGAGATCCGCATTCCCCTGATCGCCGCCGACTACTGGGTCGGGTACTGGTACTGCTCGGTCTCGGCCAGGTTGTCGTTGGTCATCACGACGTTCGTCATCACGACGTCCTTCTCGATGCTGTCGACGTTCTGGCCGCGGATCGTGTCCACCAGGTTCTGCAGGGCGAGCGCGGCCTGGTCGCCGGGCTTCTGGGCGACGAGAGCGCTGTAGATGCCGGCCTTCAGGTCGGCCACCTGGTTGTCGTACGCGTCGTAGCCGATGAGCTTGACCTGCTCGGCCTTGCCCGCGTTGCGCAGCGCCGCCACGGTGCCGGAGCCGGAGGTGCCGTCCACGGCGAAGATGCCCTTGAGGTTCGGGTGCTTCAGCAGGATCGTGTTGACCGCCGAGGTCGCCCTGGCCGGCTGGCTGTTGGCGTACTCCTTGCCGACGAGGGTGATGCCCGGGTACTTCTTCAGCTCCTCGGTGAAGCCCTCCTCGCGGAGCTGGTTGGTGGTCGCCGTCGGCGAGCCGGACATCAGGAAGACCTCTCCGGACTCCCCGATCTGCTCGGCCAGGGTCTGGGCCGCCTGCCGGCCGCCCTCACGGTTGTCACCGGTGATCGCCGAGGTGAGGTAGCTCTGGTCGGTGACCGTGGTGTCGACGGTGACGACCGGGATGTTCGCCGACTGCGCCTTGGTGACGCTGGGCTGCAGCGCGTCCGGGTCGGTGGGGACGAGGACGAGCCCGTCCACCTGCTGGGTGAGCATCGAGTCGACGAACGGGATCTGCGACTGGGGCGAGTACTCGTCCGGAGCGCCCTGCCACAGCAGCCTGATGCCCAGCTCCTGGGCCTTCGCCTCGGCGCCGACCTGCATGGCGCGGAAGAAGGGGTCGGAGGCGATGCCCGGGACGAACCCGATGGTCAACTGCTCCTCGCCGCCCTCCGCGGCGGAGTCGTTGCCACAGGCGGCCACCGAGAAGGCGAGCGCGCCGGCCATGGCTACACCGATTACTGTCCGGAATGTCCTCTTCATGCCACCAGATCCTTGTCGACTAGTCAGACCACATCAGGGGAGTTCCGCCTACCGTCGTCCTGCCGGGCCGTGTTGCGTCGTCGGGCATCCCCACCAGCACTTCATCAGATGCGCAACCGCTTGCGTACCGTGAAGATGGCGGAACTTTACCCCCGCGCAACCGCTTGCGCAAGGGCTTGCTTTTGGTTAGATTGAGCTCCTTCTCGCCGTGGTCCCGGCAGCCGTAGGACAGGTGGCGAGCCGGGGGAAAGGGTGCAAAACGAGTGGCGACGATGGCCGAGGTAGCACGGATCGCCGGAGTGTCGACGACGACCGTGTCGCACGTGCTCAACAAGACGCGCAAGGTCGCCCCGGAGACCGAGGAACTCGTGCGCAAGGCGCTGGAGTCGACCGGTTACCGGCACAACCTCGCCGCCCGGGCCCTGGCCACGCAGTCCACGGACACCATCGGGCTGGCGATGTCCGTGGTCACCAACCCGTACTTCGCCGCGCTCATCCGGGACATCGAGCGGCACCTGCGACGGGCCGGGTACACCCTGATCCTGGCCGACACCAACGACGACCCCGAGGTCGAGTTGGACGTGATCAACCACCTGCTGGCGCGGCGGGTGAGCGGCCTGATCGTGAATCCGCTCGAAGGCCACGGCGAACTCACCCAGTGCCTGCAGAAGCTGCTCGACGAGCAGTTGCCGACGATCTTCCTCGACCGCCGGTCGACCCTGCCGGGCGACCAGGTCTACTCCGAGTGCCTGGATTCGATCCACCACCTCACGGCCCACCTGGCGGCGCAGGGGCACCACCGGATCGGCTACGTCCGGGGCGCCATGCGGGAGATGTCGGCCCAGGACCGGCTCGCCGGATACCAGCGGGCCGTCGCGGAACTGGGGCTGGCGGACGACCCGGGGCTGGTCATCGCCGGTGAGTCCGACGAACGCACCACGGAGCAGCGCCTCGTCGAGCACCTCGCCTCGGACGAACCGGCCACCGCCCTGGTCGTCTCGAACAACCAGATGACCCTGGGCGCGCTCCGCGCCATCCGGCGTACCGGGTTGAAGGTGCCGCACGACATCGCCCTGGTCTGCTACGACGACTTCGAATGGGCCGACCTGTTCGACCCGCAGATCTCGGCGATGGCGCAGGACGCCGCCCGACTCGCCTCGACCGCCGTCGAACTCCTGCTCGCCCGGATCCGGCGACCGGACCGCGCCCCGCAGTCCGTGGTGGTGCCGGCCACCTTCCGGCACCGGGACTCGTGCGGCTGCGGCGCCGTGCCGCACCAGACACAGGGGAGCGTGGACAGTGTCCTGGCCGCCGGCTGACACCCTGACGCTCGGCGGACTCGCCGACCGCGCCCGGGCGATGTCGGCGGGCGCCGCCCGTACGCTCATCGGGATCGTCGGGCCGCCCGGCGCGGGCAAGAGCACCGTCGCGGAGGCCCTTGTCCGGCAGCTCGGCCCGGACGCCGTCCTGGTGCCGATGGACGGCTTCCACCTGAGCAACGAGGTCCTCGGCGCACTCGGCCGCGCCGACCGCAAGGGCGCTGCGGACACCTTCGACGCGGACGGCTACCTCGCCCTGCTCCGCCGGCTACGCGACCAGACCGACGAGGTCGTCTACGCGCCGACGTTCCGCCGCGACATCGAGGAGCCGATCGGTTCCAGCATCCCGGTGCCCCGCAGCACCCCGATCGTGGTCACCGAGGGCAACTACCTGCTGCTCGACTCGCATCCGTGGAAGGTCGTCCGCGACCTGCTCGACACCACCTGGTATCTGGAGGTGGCCGAGGAGGTCCGCCTCGACCGGCTCGTCGCCCGCCACGTCGCCTTCGGCAGGACACCCGACGCGGCCCGCGCCTGGGCACAGGGCAGCGACCAGGCCAACGCGGCGGTCATCGCCGAATCGCGCCGCTGCGCCGACCTGCTGGTCCACCTCGCGCCGAGCGACTGAGGGACCCGGCGCCGCCGATCCGCTTCCGCCGGACGGTACCGCCCCGTCCGTCTGCCGTAAGGTCGGGTGATGAGCAGCCGACCCGCCGCCGGGGGAGGCCGGTGGGTCGAGATCGACCCGGCCCGGACCGAACGCTGGGTGGCCGGCTTCGCCGACCGGCACGGTCCACCCACCACCACCGCGCAGGAGTACGGACTCCTGCTCACCGCCCCGGACGGTGCCACCGCCGAACTGCACACCCCACCGGGCTCGCCGGCCACCGCAGACCTGGACACCTTCGCGGCGGAGGCCGTCGTGTCCCGCCGGATCGGACTGCTGCTGGCGCGCAAGGGCGCGGTGGCGGTCGGCGTCGCGGAGGGGGAGAAGCTGCCGGTGCACAAGGTCGACACACGGTACGTGCAGGGGCGCACCGCCGCCGGTGGCTGGTCCCAGCAGCGGTTCGCCCGGCGGCGCGACAACCAGGCCAAGGCCGCCCTCGCCGACGCCGTCGACCTGGCGGCCCGGCTGCTGCTGCCGCAGGCCGAGCGGTTGGACGCGGTGGTCGCCGGTGGCGACCGGCGGGCCGTGGACACCGTGCTCGCCGAGCGCCGACTCGCCCCACTGGCCGCACTGCGTGCCGACCGGCTGCTCGACGTACCCGAGCCCCGGTACGCGGTGCTGCTGGCCGCGATCACCGCCGCCCGCGCCGTGCACATCCTGATCCGCGATCCTGCCTGAGGCGTCGTCACGTCGGACACGGACGGCCCCGGTCGACGCCCTTCCAGGCGTCGACCGGGGCCCGTCCGCACCGCGTCAGATCGCGCCGCTGAAGGTGTCGCAGGAGGCCGGGGTGCCGGACTCGTAGCCACGGTTGAACCAGCGCTTGCGGTCGGCCGAGGAGCCGTGCGTGAACTCCTCCGGGTTCACCGGCCGGTCGGCGCGCCGGGAGATGGCGTCGTCGCCGATGGCCTCGGCGGTGTCGATGGCCTCGGCGATGTCCTGCTCGGTGATGCTGGTGAAGATCTTCTGGCCGCGGTCGTCGGCGGTGCCGGTGGCGTTCTTGGCCCAGGCGCCGGCGAAGCAGTCGGCCTGCAACTCCAGGCGGACCGACAGGTCGTTGGCGTTGCCCGGGTCCCGCTGCTGCTGGCGGCGGACCTGCTCGTTGGTGCCGAGCAGGTTCTGCACGTGGTGGCCGTACTCGTGGGCCAGCACGTACGGCTGGGCGAACTCACCGGTGGCGCCGAGCTGCGTGGCGAGCACCTCGTAGAAGGAGAGGTCGATGTAGACCAGCGAGTCGGCCGGGCAGTAGAACGGGCCGACGCCCGAGTCGGCCTGGCCGCACGCGGTGTTGACGGCCTGGTCGAAGAAGACGGTACGGGTCGGCCGGTACTGCTCGCCGAACGCCTCCGGCAGGGCGGTCCGCCAGTACGCCTGGATCGAGTTGACGTAGAGGCTGTTGCGGCAGTCGAGCTGCTCCAGGGCGTCCGGGGCCTCGCAGCGCTGCTCCAACGCGGTGTTGTCGCCCTGCTCGCCGCCGGTCATGGCGTTCAGCCCGAAGCCGCCGCCCACCAGCGCCACCAGCACGGCGATGACGATTCCGACGATGCCGCCGCGACCACCGCCGATCGGGATGGGGATGCCCAGCCCGCCTCCCCCTCCACCACCACCTCGCCGGTCCTCCACCTGGCTGGTGTCGATCCGCGCATTCTCGTTCAGCTCCATGATGACCCCGATCAGTCGGTGGCTCGCGGGCCGGAACCGGTCCGGACGGCGAATCGGTACCCGACGATCTTGGTCGGTAATCCGCGTTCGCCGTTCACCGGGGCCCGGTACAATCGACCCGTGCTGCTCTGCGAAGGCTGAACGCCCCGCGCCGACGGGTCACCATGATCCGCCGGCGCTTTCGTGTGCCCTGAGTCAGCCCTGCGGATCCCGAGAGCGAGTACCCCGACATGATCACTGCCAGCGGCCTGGAACTGCGCGCCGGCGCCCGGATCCTGCTGTCCGACACCACGCTGCGGGTGCAGCCGGGCGACCGGATCGGCCTGGTCGGCCGCAACGGTGCCGGCAAGACCACCACCCTCAAGGTGCTCGCCGGTGAGGGACAGCCGTACGCCGGACAGATCGACCGGCGCAGCGCCGTCGGCTACCTGCCACAGGACCCGCGTACCGGCGACCTGGAGGTCACCGGCCGCGACCGGGTGCTCTCCGCCCGGGGCCTGGACAAGCTGATGGCCGGGATGAAGGACCTGGAGGAGAAGCTCGCCGACGGCGGTGACGAGAAGCTGGTCCGTCGGTACGGCGCGCTGGAGGACCAGTTCGCCGCGCTCGGCGGGTACGCGGCCGAGGCCGAGGCGGCCCGGATCTGCGCGAACCTGGGGCTGCCCGACCGGGCGCTCGCCCAGACCATCGGCACCCTCTCCGGCGGTCAACGTCGGCGCATCGAGCTGGCCCGGATCCTGTTCCGCGACGCGGCCGACAACGGCGGCGGGATCCTGCTGCTCGACGAGCCCACCAACCACCTCGACGCCGACTCGATCACCTGGCTGCGCGGCTTCCTCGCCAACCACAAGGGCGGGCTGGTGGTGATCTCGCACGACGGGTCGCTGCTGGAGTCGGTGGTCAACAAGGTCTGGTTCCTCGACGCCACCCGGTCCGTGGTCGACGTCTACAACCTGGGCTGGAAGGCGTACCTGGAGGCGCGGGAGACCGACGAGCGGCGGCGGCGTCGGGAGCGGGCCAACGCCGAGAAGAAGGCCGGCGCCCTGATGGCCCAGGCGGACAAGATGCGGGCGAAGGCCACCAAGACGGTGGCCGCGCAGAACATGGCCCGGCGGGCCGAACGCCTGATGTCGGGCCTGGATGAGGTCCGCGTCGGCGACAAGGTGGCCAAGGTGCGTTTCCCCGCCCCGGCGCCGTGCGGCAAGACTCCGCTGACCGCGTCCGGCCTCTCCAAGTCGTACGGGTCGTTGGAGATCTTCACGGACGTGAACGTGGCGGTGGACCGGGGTTCCCGGGTGGCCATCCTCGGGCTCAACGGTGCCGGCAAGACCACATTGCTGCGGATGCTCGGCGGGCTGTTGGAGCCGGACACCGGCGAGGTGCGGCCCGGCCACGGGCTGCGGCTGGGCTACTACGCGCAGGAGCACGAGACGCTGGACATCGAGCGGACCGTGCTGGAGAACATGCGGGCCGCCTCGACCGAGCAGACCGACACCGAGCTGCGCAAGATCCTCGGGGCGTTCCTCTTCTCCGGCGAGGACGTGGACAAGCCCGCCGGGGTGCTCTCCGGTGGCGAGAAGACCCGGCTGGCGCTGTCGACCCTGGTCTGCTCCGGCGCGAACGTGCTGCTGCTGGACGAGCCGACCAACAACCTCGACCCGGTCAGCCGCGAGCAGGTGCTCGACGCGATCGCCAACTACCCGGGCGCGATTGTCCTGGTCACCCACGACCCGGGCGCGGTGCTGGCGCTCAAGCCGGACCGGGCCATCCTGCTGCCCGACGGCGACGAGGACGCCTGGAGCGACGACCTGCTCGAACTGGTCGAGCTGGCCTGACCATTTGCACCGCGTGTAAGGAAGGGCCCCCTACTAACGCCAGGCGTATAGGAAGGGTCCCCTCCTAACACGCGCGCCGACGTCAGCGGGCGAGGTCGAGCAGGTGACCGACGACGCCGGAGCTGGCCAGGATGACCACGCCGACGCCGATGAAGATCGCCGGCACCAGCCAGTGGCCGGTGCGTTCGACCAGCCGGGTCACCCTCGGGTGGCCGCCGAGCCAGGCACCGGCGACGCACCAGACGGCGACCAGGGCCGCGAAGACCACTCCGAAGACGGCGGCGTCGGCGACACCGAGGGTGCGCAGCACCGGCACGTAGACGGCCACGTTGTCGGCGCCGTTGGCGACGGTCACGGCGGCCACGCCGACCACACCGGCGACCACCGGGGGCGGCTCGTCGTCGTCGCGTCGCCACAGCGCGCGGAGGCCGAGGGCGATCGGCAGCAGTCCGAGCAGACCGGTCCACTCGTCGGGCACCACCAGGAGCCCGGCCGCGACCACGGCACTCACCAGCACCAGGGCGCCGATGCCGAGGTACTGACCGGTGACGATCTGCCCGACGCGGGGACGGCCGGTGGTGCGGGCGGCGACGAAGAACACCGTCAGGACGACGATGTCGTCGATGTTGGTGGCGGCGAAGACCACCGCGGCGACGGTCGCGGTGCCGAGCAGGTCGAGCATGGCCGGCAGCGTACGGGCACCGGGCCGACCGGAGCATCACGGAGGCCGAGGGCGACTCCGGTGGCGGGCGGTCGCCGCCATCTATACCGGCGGTGAGGATCGGTGGCGGACGGTGGTGTCGGCGGTACCGTGCGTGTGGGTGGCGGCGGTTCGTCGAGGGCCAGCTCCGGGCCGGTCCGACGCGGTGTCCCGCAGTCGAGCCCCGGATGTCGTCACCTATCGGGAAGCTGACATTGCATAGCGTGTCGGTTGGCGAATAGTTGATATCTGGCGCATGATCGTTCGAGGCGGTCTAATAGGTGGGACCGTATCCGAACCGCACAGTCTGGGACGTGAGGACACAGCATGGCAGCCACTGGCACAGCCACCAGCACTGAGAAGGGTCGCCGGATCGTCGGAGCCGAGCGTCAGACGCTCGCCAAGGACCTCGTCAAGCGGTACACCGGAGGAGAGAGCATCCGTGCTCTCGCGGCCTCGACCGGCCGATCCTACGGGTTCATCCACCGCGTGCTCACCGAGTCCGGGGTGCAGCTGCGGCAGCGCGGCGGCGCCCGGCGCCGCAAGAAGGCGTGACCCGCCCGTCAGCGTCGTACACCACCACCGTGACCCGGGCCGCCCGGTGACCACCGAGGCGACCGGGGTCCGGCTGGAATGTGACGGGCCCATCGCCACGGTCACGCTGTGTCGGCCCGAGGTGCTCAACGCGCAGACCCCGTCGATGTGGCGCGCGATGAGCGAATTCTCCCGGGACCTGCCCGGTGACGTCCGTGTCGTGGTCGTCCGGGGTGAGGGGCGGGCGTTCTCCGCCGGCCTCGACCTGGCGGTCGTGAGCGCCACCGGGCCGGGCTCGTTCGCCGAGCTGGCCGCACTGCCGGAAGCGGAGTGCGCCGACCGGATCGCCGCCCTGCAGGACGGCTTCACCTGGCTGCACCGACCGGACATCATCTCCGTCGCGGCCGTGCAGGGGCATGCCATGGGCGCCGGGTTCCAACTCGCCCTCGCCTGCGACCTGCGGGTATTGGCGCAGGACGCGAAGCTGTCGATGGCCGAGGTCACGTTGGGTCTGGTGCCCGATCTGGCCGGCACGAAGCGTCTGGTCGAGTTGGTCGGCTACGCCCGTGCGCTGGAGATCTGCACCACCGCCCGGCGGATGGACGCCGCCGAGGCGGACCGGCTCGGCCTGGCCACCCTGGTGGTGCCGAACGCGGAGCTGGACGACGCGGTGCGCGACCTCACCGCCGGGTTGGTCGCCCACCAGCGCGACGCGGTGGTGGAGATCAAGGCACTGCTCGCCGGTGCCTCCGGGCGGACCCACGCCGAGCAGCAGCGGGCCGAGCGGGAAGCACAGACCCGGCGGATCCGCGATCTTGCCGGGTACGCAGAATAGTAAGGACCGTTCGGGAAGATCCGGGTTACTCACGAGGTTGTCGTAGCTGTCGGGAGAATTGACCCGACGGCATCCTGAGGCCCTTTCCCGGAGGTGAGCGTGTCGAACCCGATGGCCGCCGGCGGCATGGGCGGTTGGAGCATGCTGCGGTCGATGCGCAACGGTGACGAGATCTCCAGTCACCGGTTGCAGCGCGGTGTCGCCCGGCGGATCGTGGCGTTCGCCCGGCCGTACCGGCGCGACATCGTCGTCTTCCTGCTGACCGTGGTCGTCGCGGCGGTGATCGGGGTGGCCACCCCGTTGCTCGCCGGCCAGGTCATCGACGCGATCACCCGGGGCGGCGACGAGGCCGGCGCACTGGTGATCCGGCTGGCGTTCTTCATCGCCGGCCTGGCCGTCGCCGACGCGATGCTCTCCCTCGCCCAGCGCTGGTATTCGGCGCGCATCGGCGAGGGCATCATCCTCGACCTGCGCACCCGGGTCTACGACCACGTGCAGCGGATGCCGTTGCAGTTCTTCACCCGCACCCAGACCGGTGCGCTGGTCAGCCGGCTCAACAACGACGTGATGGGGGCCCAGCGGGCCTTCACCTCGACGCTCTCCGGCGTGGTCAGCAACGTGATCCAACTGCTGCTCACCGCCGCCGTGATGCTCACCCTCTCCTGGCAGATCACCGCGCTGTCGCTGGTGCTGCTGCCGGTGTTCATCATCCCGGCCCGGCGGGTCGGCCGACGGCTGGCCGAGATCACCCGCGAGTCGTACAACCTCGACGCCAAGATGAACGCGACCATGACGGAGCGGTTCGGGGTCGCGGGCGCCCTGCTGGTGAAGCTCTTCGGTCGCCCCGATGCCGAGGCCGGCCGGTTCGCAGCCCGCGCCGAGCGGGTCCGCGACATCGGCATCACCTCCGCGATGTACTCGCGGACGTTCTTCGTGGCGATGCTGCTGGTCGCCTCGCTGGCCCAGGCGCTCACCTACGGGCTCGGCGGATGGCTGGCGGTCACCGGCGAGGTCAGCGCCGGCACGGTCGTGACGCTCGCGTTGCTGCTCACCCGGCTCTACGGTCCGCTCACCGCGCTGAGCAACGTCCGGGTCGACGTGATGAGCGCGCTGGTCTCGTTCGACCGGGTCTTCGAGGTGCTCGACCTCGATCCGGCGATCAAGGAGCGGTCCGACGCGATCCCGGTGCCCCGGGACGCGGGCCGGGTCGAGTTCCGCGACGTGCGCTTCCGCTACCCGAGCGCCGCCGAGATCTCCCTCGCGTCGCTGGAGGAGGTCGCCACGCTGGACCGTACGGTCAACGAGCCGGTGCTCAAGGGCGTCTCCTTCCGGGTCGATCCCGGGCAGATGGTCGCCCTGGTCGGGCCCTCCGGCGCGGGCAAGTCCACGCTGTCCATGCTGATCTCCCGCATCTACGACGTCACCGACGGCCAGGTGCTGGTCGGCGGTGTCGACGTCCGGGACGCCACCCTCGAATCGCTGCGGGACGAGATCGGTGTGGTCACCCAGGATTCGCACCTGTTCCACGAGACGATCGCCGAGAACCTGCGGTACGCCAAGCCGGACGCCACCGACGACCAGCTCTGGGCGGCGCTGGCCGGTGCACAGGTCGCCGATCTGGTCCGGTCGCTGCCCGACGGGCTGGACACCACCGTCGGCGAGCGCGGTTACCGCTTCTCCGGCGGTGAGAAGCAGCGCATCGCGATCGCCCGGCTGCTGCTCAAGGCGCCGTCGATCGTGATCCTCGACGAGGCGACCGCGCACCTCGACTCGGAGAGCGAGGCGGCGGTGCAACGGGCGCTGTCGGTGGCGTTGACCGGGCGTACCGCGTTGGTGATCGCGCACCGGCTCTCCACGGTCCGCGACGCCGACCAGATCCTCGTCCTCGACGAGGGACGCATCGTCGAGCGCGGTCGGCACGACGAACTGGTCGCCGTCGGTGGCCTCTACGCCGAGCTGTACCGCACCCAGTTCGCGGTGGCGGACTCGCCGACCCCGCACACCGACCAGGCCATGGTGGAGCCGGTGATCATCTCGTCGCGGGAATACCTCGCCGACGAGGCGATGCCGCCCGCCGCCGCCAACTGACGGCGGTCACTCCCGGGTCGTCGCCTCGCGCAGTTCGGCGAAGGCGGCACCGAGTGTCTGCGGGGTGTAGTGCGCGTTCAGGCCGCTGGGGTTCGGTAGGACCCAGAGGTGGGCGCCGGCCAGCGGCTCGGGCTGCCGGCCGAAGGTGGCCTTCGGCCGCGCGAACCCGATCCGGTACGCGGTCACCCCGACGACCGCCACCCAGCGCGGCCGGTACGCGGCGACCTTGCCGGTCAGCTCCCGTGCCCCGTCGACCAGTTCGGCGGCGGACAGTTCGTCGGCGCGGGCGCTGGCCCGGGCCACCACGTTGGTGATGCCCAGCCCGAGCCCGGGCAGTTCGTCCTGCTCACTGGGGTGCATCAGGCGTGGGGTGAACCCGCCCCGGTGCAGGGCCGGCCAGAACCGGTTGCCGGGGCGGGCGAAGTGCCATCCGGTCGCGGCCGACCACAGCCCGGGGTTGATCCCGACGAACAGGACGTCCAATCCGGGCGCGACGACGTCCGGCAGCAGCCGGTCCACGGCCGCCGCCAGTTCCTCCCGGGTCGGCCGGTACCCCCGATCCACGCTGTCGGTCCGCGCGGCGGGTCCGGGACTCGGCACCGCCGCGCCACGGACGCTTCGCGCCGGGCCGCCCTCTGCTTGCCCGTTCACCGGCCGCGCAGCGCCGCCTTCCGGTCGCCCGGTCTCCGGACGGGCGGGGCTGCCTTCCGGTCGCCTGGTCGCCGGACGGTCAGCGCCGCCTTTCGGTTGCCTGGTCACAGGCCGCGCAGCGCGCCGCCGTCGACCGGGATGGTGACCCCGGTCAGGTAGCTCGCGGCCGGGGAGAGCACGAACGCGGCCACCTTCCCGAACTCCTCGGGGTCACCGATGCGGCGCAGCGGGATGCCGGCCTCGGCTTCGGCGCGGGCCTGTTCGGGGTCGCCGCTGGCGGCGAAGAGCTCCCGGTTCCGGTCGGTCATGATCCGCCCCGGCAGCAGCCCGACCACCCGTACGCCCCGGGGGCCGTACTCGTCGGCGACGTCCTTGGCCACCCCGGCCAGGCCGGGGCGCAGCCCGTTGGAGATGCCCAGCCCGGTGACCGGTCCTCGTACCGAGGTGGACAGCACCAGCGCGATGGCGCCTCCGTCTGGCAGCGCCCCGGCCACTGTCCGCACCGTCCGTACGCTGCCCAGGAAGATGGTCTCGAAGGCACGTCGCCACTGCTCGTCGTCGACCGAGGCGGCGCTGCCGGGGGTCGGTCCGCCCACCGAGACCAGCGCGCCGTCGAGTCGGCCGAAGTGCTCGTGGGCGGCGTGCACCAGCCGTTCGGGCGTGTCCGGGTCGGTGAGGTCGGCGGTGATGCCGACGGCGTGCTCCGGGCCGCCGAGATCGGCCGTGGCGGCGGCCACGGTGTCGGCGTTCCGGGCCGAGAGCACGACTCGGGCGCCGTCGGCGACCAGGCACCGCGCCGTGGCGTGACCGAGGCCGCGCGAGGCGCCGGTGAGCACGTACACCCGGTCGGTGAGTCCTAGATCCATGCCACCGATCCTGCCGCAGCCGGTGCGGGTCCGGCATCCCCGGGTCCGTCCGCTCGGCCGACCGCTGATGTTAGGAGGGGACCCCTGCTCTACCGCAGGCGTTAACAAGGTGCCCTTCCTTACCTCCGCAGGAGGTGTGTGCGGCCGGCGAATTGGATCGCTACGGCGCCGTCGACGTGCGCGAGCGCGGGGGACCGGCGGGGGCGTGGCGCCCGGCGGCCGTCGTAGCGCAGGCTGACTTCGCGCACGGCGAGTTCCTCGGCGCCCAGCGGCGGCAGCTCGGCGCGGTCGCGGAGCGCGCGGGCCAGATCCCAGCCGTCGCGCAGGCCGCCGCCGGTGGGCCGGTCGGCGGCCCAGGTGAGGAAGGCCGACGGCCAGTGTGGGCCGAGTGCGGCGGTGAGCAGCGGCCAGTGTCGGGCGACCTCGCCGGCCCGCTTGCGGAGCAACGCCGCGCGGGCTGCGGCCAGCGGTGCGGGCGCGAACCCCGGTGGCGGTGCGCCACCGGCCACCAGCGCGGCCACCAGTCGTGCCTGCCGCTCGGCCAGCGTGCCACCCGGCGCGGGTGGCTCGTGGGCGTCGGTGCTCACGTCACCACCGGCAAGCCGCTGGCGGTGGCGATGGCGTCCAACTCGGCGCGCAGGTCGGCGGCGGGCGGGTAGTGCCCGTCGCGTTCCAGCATGACCGCCGGTGGCCGGTGTCGCGCGCACAGCTCGGCGAGCAGGTCGAGGACGTCCTGGCTGACCGGGTCGGTGTGGGTGTCGTGGTAGAAGCCGCCGTGGTCGGCGCCGCCAGCGACGTGTACGTACGCGACGCGGTCCAACGGCAGTCGGTCCAGCAGGGCGAGTGAGTCGGTGCCCCGGTTACGGGCGTTGGCGTGCACGTTGGCGATGTCGAGCAGCAGCAGGGCGTCGGTGCGGTCCAGGATCTCGGTGAGGAAGGTGGCCTCGTCGAGTTCGTCGTCCGGCCAGTCGAACAGCGCGGCGATCGGCTCCAGCGCGATCGGCACCGGCAGGTCGGCCCGGGCCCGGGCGACGTTGGCGCAGACCACGTCGACCGCCTCGCGGGTACGGGGCAGCGGCAGCAGGTGTCCGGCCTCCAGCCCACCGGCCCGGACGAAGGCGATGTGCTCGCTGACCAGGGGTGCCGCCAGCAGTTCGGCGACCGCCGCCAGGTGGCCGACCCGGGCCGGCTCGACCGGATCGGTGCCGCCGAGGGAGAGCCGTACCCCGTGCGGCACCACAGTCACGCCGCGCCGTCGCAGCTCGACCAGCCCGTCCGGTGGGTCGGTGGGGGACACGCCCTCCGCGACCACCTCGACGAAGCGCAGGCCGGGCAGCTCCGCGACGAATCCGGCGATCTCCGGTCGCCAGCCGATGCCGACCCCGTACGGGCCGGTCATCCGCCGCACCCACCGCCGCCGCCACATCCACCACCGCAGCCACCGCCACTGTCGCTGGCGCCTGCGGTGCTGCCGCCGCCACAGGCGGTGGTGCCGCCGGTGCTGGTGGCCGCCTGGCGCTGGAGTTCGGCCTGCTGGGCGAAGGTGGGGTCCATGGCCCAGATCGTGGCGCTGCCGTAGAGGGCCACCGCCATGGCGGTGCCGGCAGCGCCGTAGGTGGCGTACGACGGGTTGCTGTGGGGCGCCAGGTGGTGGTTGCGCATGCGGAGGAGCCCCAGCGCCGCGTCGGCGGCCCGGGTCCGTCGGGGCACCAGGGCGAACAGCAGCGTGGTCACCACCAGGAGCCCGAGTACGACGGCCACGAGATACCAGACGGGCCGCCCGTTGGCCATGCCGGCGAAGATGCGCGCGATCCCGACCGCCGCCAGCACGGCCATCAGCAGCGGGCCGATCCGTAGGGCCGCCCGCTGCTCCGGGGTGACCAGCAACCCGTGCCGGTCCAGCCCCTCCCGGAGTTCGGTGAGCGCCCGGCTCACCCACTCGGTCGTGATGACCTGGCGGGCGGGGCAGCGCTGGCTGGCGGCGTGGTGGACGGCGCGGTCGAGCGGGGTCGCGCCGGGCGGAAGGGGGGCGTCGACGGTCAGCCGGTGGTGCTGGTCCACCCCGATGACACCCTGGCCGCGCAGCGCGCCGATGGCGGTCCAGACCGCCAGGTTCTCGCCGCCGTTGAGGTAGGCGACCTGCTGCGGGCCGAGCTGGGCGGCGGGGGGCGCGGAGCGGCCGGACAGCAGCGCCCGGCGTTGGATCAGGGTGCCGACGACGAGGACGAGCGCCGCCGCCAGGTAGAGAAACAGGAAGGTACGGCTGGGAATGCCCCAGGTGTGGAAGTCCGCCACGGGATCCTTCATGGCCTGCTCCTGTCGCGCGAAGGGGACGCGTACTCATTGTGGAGCGCGGCTGCCACCGTGCCGAGGCCGGGGCGGCGGGGTTACCAGGCCGTTACCGATCGTTCAGGGGCGGCGCACGGCTTCCTCGACCAGGTCCAGGACGGGCCCGAGGTCACCGGCGGGTCGCCCCATGGCCAGGTGCAGGACCAGGCCGTCGTAGGCGAGTTCGAGGAAGCGGGCCAGCACGTCGATGGGTACGTCCTCGCGCAGCACCCCGGCCTCGCGTTGCCGGGACAGGCGGTCGCGGGTGGCCTCGGCGATGGCCGCCGACCGCTCGGCCCACCGTTTGGCGAAGGCCGGATCGGTGCGCAGGCGTCGGGAGACCTCCAGTTGACTGCCGAGCCATCCGGTGGTGTCCGGGGAGACCGCGCGGGCGAGCAGGTCCCGCATGACCTGGACCAGACCGTTGCGGGCGACCGTCTCCACCATCACCGCCGCGTCGTCCTCGGCGACGGCCAGGAAGAGCGAGTCCTTGTCCCGGAAGTGGTGGAAGATGGCCCCTCGGGACAGCCCGGTCGCCTCTTCGAGCCGGCGCACGGTGGCGCCCTCGTAGCCGTGCCGGGCGAAGCAGGCACGCGCGGCGGTGAGGATCTCGTGTCGGCGAGCGTCGAGCTGGTCCTGACTTACTCTGGGCACGTCTCGATCGTGTCAGCTCACCCGGGGTAACGCAAACCGTACGTACGGCTTGGATATGTGGTTCCGGTCGGGGCCAGTGCCGGTACGACATCACCGCGTAACCTCCGGCCCTGTCGGGCGGGTACCGAATTCCCGTAAGGTGCCCGAGTGCCGCTGCTCCTGCTGGATCTGGACAACACCCTGCTCGATCGAGCCGGGCCGTTCCGTACCTGGGCAGAGCGCTTCCTCGACGGCATCGGCGCGCCCGCGCATGACATCGAGTGGCTCTTGTCGATAGACGCCGACGGGTTGACCGACCGGTGGGACGTCGCGGACGCCATCCGGGACCGCTACCGGCTGCGGATCCCCTCCATCGACCTGGTCGAGGAGTTGCACGACGGCGTCGTGGAGTTCACCCGGCTCGATCCACTGGTCGCCTGCGCGCTGCGGATCGCCGACGACGCCGGCTGGATGCCGGTGGTGGTCACCAACGGTGCGGTCCGCCAGCAGGACACCAAGATCCGGCGGACCGGCCTGGACCGGTACGTGGCCGACTGGGTGATCTCCGAGGAGGCCGGGGTCAGCAAGCCCAACCCGCGGATCTTCGCGCTGGCCGCGCAGCGGGCCCGGATGCCGCTGCGCGGAGCCTGGGTGATCGGCGACGGCCCGGAGGCCGACATCGGTGGCGCCACCGCGGTCGGCCTGCCCAGCATCTGGCTGCATCGGGGCCGGCCGTGGACGGACGCCCGGTTCGCCCCGACGGTCACCGTCGACACCGTGATCGCCGCCATCGCCGCGATCATGGGTGCCACGGGTGGCGCTGCGGGGCGTACCCGCGCCTGACGCGGAAAACCGGTTGCCCCGCCGCGCCGACGCGACCAACATGGTCCGCGCATCGTGCTGCCGGGCCTGGGTCCGGTCGAGGAGAGGAGGTCGGTCATGGCCGTCTTCGCAGGTCAACTCCTGCCTCCATCCGCCTCGAACAAGGGACGACCAGCGCAGTGCGCGATCACGACTTCTCGGTGCCGGAGCATCGAGCCCGCGGCAAACGCCGCTTCGACGACGACGAACCACACTTCCTGAAGCGGGGGCGGCCGTCCGGCCCCGCCCCGACCGACCCGGACGACGGGCCCGACCCGGTGACCGGCGAGGTCTGGTCCTCCTGGGACGACGCGCTCCACGGTCCGCAACCCCACCCGGCGTGGCTGGTCACCGACCTGGCCGCGAAGGACACCGAACTCGGGGTGCTCAAGACCGGCAAGGAGGCCGACGTCCACCTGGTCCGCCGGGCCGTGCCGGAGACCGGCCGGTCCTGCCTGCTGGCCGCGAAGCGCTACCGCGATCCCCGGCACCGGCTCTTCCACCGCGACGCCGGATACCTCGAAGGCCGTCGGGTCCGCCGTTCCCGGGAGATGCGGGCGATGACCGGGCGGACCGCGTTCGGCCGGCAGATGATCGCCGGGCAGTGGGCGGCCGCCGAGTTCGCCGCCCTGGCCCGGCTCTGGGAGATCGGCGAACGGTACGGCACCGTCGCCGTGCCGTACCCGGTGCAGTTGCGCGGCACCGAGCTGATGCTGGAGTTCCTCGGTGACCCCGACCAGGGGCAGGCCGCGCCCCGGCTGGCCGAGCTGCGTCCCGAGTCGGGTGAGCTGCGCAGGCTGTGGGAGCAACTCGTCGACGCCCTGGTGGTGCTGGCCCGCGCCGGGTACGCCCACGGCGACCTGTCGCCGTACAACCTGTTGGTGCACGAGGGGCGGCTGGTCCTGATCGACCTGCCGCAGGTGGTCGACGTGGTGGCCAACCCGCAGGGGCGGGACTTCCTGGCCCGGGACGTCCGGGTCGTCGCCACCTGGTTCACCGCCCGTGGCCTGCCCTCGGAACCGGACGCCCTGACCGACATGCTGGCCCGCGAGGCCGGCCTGCGTTGACGGTCCGAACCCGGCCGTCGGCCGGGACGGACGACGGACTCCGGGTGGCGGTCCCGCCGCCACCCGGAGCCCGACAGGTGCCCTACTGGAGGTACCGCTCGACCTCGGGCACCGGGCGTGCGCCCTGGGCGTCGGGGTCGCCGTGTGCCTGCCGCGCGGCGCGCCGACGGCGGAGCAGGTCCCAGCACTGGTCGAGGGACTCCTCCAGCTCACGCAGCCGGGTACGGGCATCGTCGTCGGTGCCCGCCTCGTGGGCCTGCGCCTCGGCGCGCAGCCGGTGTTCCTCGTCGACCAGATCGGAGATCCGGCTCAGGATCGTCGTGTCGTCCATGCCCCTGAGCCTGGCACAGCGAGACGGGTCGTGCCCGCATTCTCCGGGCGGAGTCCGTCGGTGCGGTGCGGCCGATCGTCGCGCCCGCCGGCGACGCGTCGCCCGGTCACCGGACGGTCGCGCTCGGCTTTCTCACGAGGTCAGGCCGTCATGACAAAGATCACCTGGCAGACCGGCGGCCCGCCGACGCGTGGGGTGGGCCGGTAGGTCTGTCGGCTGCCTCGCCCGGTCGGCAGAACCCCTTGTGGGCAGGGACGATGTGCCGTCAGTCGACCTCGGACGCCGACCCGTCGCGGACCGGGCCGGCTGTGGTCGGGCCGGACCACGACGTGCCCGGCCGCGATCTTCTTTGTGGACGGCGGGAATGCCGGCCATGAAGATTTCTCGTTGCGTGACTAGTAAGGAGCGCTACGGCAATGTCATGCTCATCGCAATCGTGGCATTTCGAAGAGTAACGCCCCTCACCCCCGGGGCCCGTGCAACTGGGAGCCGACGACGTGAACTGCGCCCGAACCCGGAGACCGGCATCGATTCCCTTGCGGCACACGTTACCGAGTCTGCTGCGTGATCCGGCGAGCGCCCTCGTCGAGTTCGGCGAACGCTCGGCAGGTGAGGTGGTCCGGCTCAATCTCGGTTCGCTGCGCCCGTACCTGGTCACCCATCCTGAGCACCTGCAACGGGTCCTGCGCGAACGGTCCGACAACTACGTGCGCGCCGGCGACGGTCTGCAGTGGCGCCCGCTGAAACGCCTCTTCGGCGAGGGCATCCTCAGCGACGGCGAGTACTGGGCCGACAGCCGACAGATCCTCCAGCCGCTGTTCACCGCCCGTCGCATCGACGCGATGGTCGACCGTCTCGCCGTGGCGATCGAGGAGGCTGTCGACGAACTGGCGGAGCCGGCACGCACCGGTCGACCCGTGAACATGGGCACCGTACAGGCCCGAATCGTCTGCTCCGCGATCATGCGGGTCTTCTTCGCCGACCGGATCTCGGTGCCCGATGCGATGCGGATCATGCAGGCACAGGACGACATCGCCCGGTCGGTGATGCCGAGGATCCTGATGCCCTGGGCGCCGCTCGCCGCGCCCATGCCGGGTGACCGGACGTTCCGTCGGGCCGTGCAACTCATCGACGACCTGCTGTTGCCGACCGTGCGGGCCGCCCGCCACGAGACCGCCGACGACGCCGACGACATCATCAGCACGTTGTGGCGGGGCCGCACCGAGAGCGGTGGCCGACTCGACGAGCAGCAGGTCCGCAACGACACGGTGGCGATGGTGGCCACCACCACCGAGACCACGATCAGTGTGCTGACCTGGCTGTGGCCGCACATCGAGCGCAACCCCGAGATCGCTGCCCGGCTCTACGCCGAGATCGACGAGGTGGTCGGCGGCCAGCCGGTACGCCAGGAGCACCTGCGCGACCTGCGGTACACCCGGCAGGTGCTGGACGAGTTGCTCCGGCTCTATCCGATCGGCTGGCTCTTCCCCCGCAACGCGGTCGAGGAAGACGTCATCGGTGGGGTCCGGATCCCGGCCGGTTCCACTGTGGTGGTCAGCCCGCTGATCACCCACCGCATGTCGATGTTCTGGGAGCGACCCGAGGTCTTCGACCCGGACCGGTTCCGGCCGGAGCAGGCCCAGCAGCGGCACCGGTACACGCACTTCCCGTTCGGTGGTGGCCCCCACCAGTGCCTGGGCATGCACCTGTTCTATCTGGAGGCGATGCTGATCGTGGCCAGCCTGCTGAGCCGGTTCCGGTTCCGGCTGTGCCGGCCGGCCGTACCCGGCATCAAGGTGGCCGCCGCGTTGCGTCCCCTGGAGCCGGTCGAGGTGGTCCTGCGCCCCGTACAGGGTGTCGCGGCATGAGCTACCGGACCGAGGTGTCGCCGGGCGGCCCCGGGGACCAGATGACCGACGCCGCAGAACAGGGCCGGATCTGTGCCCTCGCTGCGAAGGGCCAGCGTGACCTGGCGGCGGTCGCCGCCGCGTACCCCGAACTGTTCCCGCCCCGGCCCTTCGACGCCACCCTGTTCGGCACCGTGGCGATGGCGATCGCCTTCGGCGCGCCGTGGTGCGACCTCGACCGGCTCCGGGTCACCAACCGGGCGGTGCTGTGGGGCTTCGCCATCGACTGGCTCGTCGACCACGAGGCCCACTCGCGCGACGAGATCGACCGGCTGACCGCCCGCTGCCTGGCGGTTGTCGACGGCGGTACGCCGGAGGAGGGCGACCAGCTCGGTGCCTTCCTCGCCGAGTTGCGCGACGAACTCGCCGCCGTGCCGGCCTTCGCGACGCACCGCGAGCGCTGGCGGGAGGAGACCCGCAAGGTGCTCGCCGCGATGGCCCGGGAGTGGGACTGGAAGCAGACGCCGGACACACTGCCCGGGTTCGCGGAGTACCTGGACAACGCCGCCAACCTGGCCTGCACCGTGGTCAACGTCGTGCACTGGATCCACGCCGACGACCCGGCGACCCTGGCGCACCTGGACGCGCTGCTCGCCGCGAGCGACCAGGTGCAGCGGATCCTGCGCCTGGTCAACGACCTCGGCAGCTACGAACGCGACCTGCGTTGGGGGGACCTCAACGCACTGCTGCTGGTGTCCCGCGCCGAGGTGGAGAAGCGGATCGCCGAGTTGGTCGCCGAGGCCCGGGACCAACTCGCGGCGCTGCGCGTCGACTGCCCGGTGGCGGCCGACTACCTGTCCCGGCAGATCGGCTTCAGCAGCGGCTTCTACCGGTCCACCGACTTCTGGGGTACGCCGTGACGGCCGCCGGCGTGACCGCGTTGCCCGAGACGGCGCAGACCGTCGCCGACGCCGCCGCCGACCTGGTCGTGGACCTTGAGCGGGAACCGGCCGGGCGGGTGAGCGCCTCGGTCTACGAGACGGGTCGCCTGGTCGCCGACGCGCCGTGGCTCGGCGGTCATGGCCGGCGACTGACGTACCTGCTGGGCGAGCAGGGACCGGACGGCGCCTGGGGTCTGCCCGGTGGGTACGGCCTGGTGCCGACGGCGAGCGCGGTGGAGGCCATGGTCACCGTCCTCGGCCGGGACGAGCCGGCCGACCTCACCGGCCCGCCACGGTCCACTCTGGAGGCCGCCGCCGCTCGTGGGCTGACCGCGCTGGCCCGGGGGCTGGGGGCCGGCGCGCCGTTGCCGGACACCCCGGCGGCCGATCTGATCGTGCCGGCGTTGACCGGTCGCATCGACACGCACCTGGCCCGGCTCCGCGACCGGGACACCCCGACACTGCTCGCCACCCATCCGCTGCCCCGGGTGGACCGGCGGCGCCTCGACGCGGTCTCCGCGCTGCTCGCCACCGACCGTCCGATGCCGCGCAAGCTCTGGCACGCCTACGAGGTGCTCGGACCGAACGCCGCCTCCCGGGACGAGGTACGTCCCGTCGACGGTGCGGTGGGCGCCTCGCCCGCCGCCACGGCCCGATGGCTCAACCAGCGGCGAACGCCGGACCGGGCCGCGCGGGCGTACCTGGACGAGGTGGTGGCCCGGTACGAGGGCCCGGTGCCGTGTTGCACCCCGATCACCGTGTTCGAACGGTCCTGGACGCTCGGCACGCTCATCCGGGCGGGCGTGCCGGTCCGACCGTCGCCCGCGCTGGTGGCCGGACTGGTCGCCGCGCTCGGCCCGGACGGTGCGGCGACCGGACCGGGGCTACCGGCCGACGCGGACACCACCTCGGCCACCCTGTACGCCCTGGCCCGGCTGGGCCGGCCGGTCGACCCGGCGAGTCTGTTCCGCTACGACCTCGGCAGCCACTTCTGCACCTGGCGCGGGGAGGACGGCGACTCGGTCACCACCAACGCGCACGTGCTGGAGGCGCTGGGCTGGCACGCCCGGCACACCCGTGAGGGAGCGAACCGGTACGGCGCCCGGGTCGCGGCCCTCGGTGGCTGGTTGCGCGAGGTGCAGCAGCCGGACGGTCACTGGACGGACCGCTGGCACGCCTCGCCCTACTACGCCACCTCCTGCGCCGCCCTGGCGCTGGCCGGGCACGCACCGCCGGAGGTCGCCGCGGAAGCCGTCGACCGGGCCGTCGGGTGGGTGCTCGCCACCCAGCGCGACGACGGGGGCTGGGGGCGATGGTCGACCACCACGGAGGAGACGGCGTACGCGGTGCACGTGCTGCTCGGCGCAGGCGGTCGGCGGCGGCCCGAGGCGGTGGCGGCGGCCGGTCTGGCGCTGCCACACCTGCAGGTCGGCGCCACCACCGACCCTCCACTATGGCATGACAAGGACCTCTACACGCCGCTCCTCGTGGTGCGCGCGGCGGTCCTCGCGGCGCGGCGTCTGGCGCTCACCGAGGGCGCGGCACGCCGTGGCGGTAAGGGCCCCGCGGCCCCCCACCAGGGCATGATCACGAGCGCTTGAGTTGCAACGGTGACGCTGTTAGCGTGCGCCGGGGTCGGTGCGTGTGTCGCCCGCCTGACTGACCGATCAACTCGCTCCGGGCCAGGGACGGTGTAATGGGTTCCCGCAGTTCGAATCTGCGTACCAAGGTCGTGGCCCTGTTGGCCTCGCTGGTGGCACTCTGGAGCTTCACCGCCTGGGTGACCATCCGGGAGGGTGTCAACCTCGTCGGCGTGCAGGCCCTCGACGTCCGGGTGTTCGACCCCACCGAGCCGCTGCTGTTGCAGTTGCAGTTGGAACGCCGGACCTCGCTGGCCTACCTCGGGCGGCCCGAGGACCGCAGGCGCGGCGAACTCGTGCAGGTGCGTCAGCGTACCGACGAACTGGCCGCCGAGTTCGAGGAGTCGGCCGGGCACTGGCAGGTCGGCCTGCTCGGCAGCGACGCTCTGCAGCAACGGATCAGTGACCTGAACCGTAGGATCGCCGCGCTGTCGGACACCCGGGCCGCCGTGGACGACCGCAACATCGGCCGCAGCGAGGCCGGCGGTGCGTTCACCCGGGTGATCGAGTCGATCTATCAGGTCTATGACGAGTTGGGCAATCTCGACGACGACCAGGTCGCCGAGGACACCACCCAACTCATTCAGCTCAACCGGGCCCGGGAACTGCTGTCCCAGGAGGACGCCCTGCTCGCCGGGGTGCTGGCCGCCGGCCGGATCACCGTGAGCGAGCGCGCGGAGTTCACCCGGATCGTCGGTGCCCGCCACTTCGTCGCCGAGCAGGCGGTCGTCCGGCTGCCGCAGGCGGATCAGGCCCGTTACCAGCAGATGTCCTCCGGGCCCAACTTCCGCCGGCTGGCCGACCTGGAGAACCAGGTGATGCTGGCCGGCAACAACACGCGGCTGCCGTTCAGCGTCGAGGGGTGGACCGACGCCACCGGGCCGGCGCTGATCGAGATCGGCGACGTCGTGCTGGCCGGTGGTGACGACGTGGTCGAACGGGCCACCCCTGTGGCCGTCGGCGTCATCATCCGGTTGGTGCTCGCCGCCGGTCTCGGCCTGCTCGCCGTCATCGCCTCGGTGATCGTCTCGGTCACCACCGCGCGTGCCCTGGTGCAGCAACTGCAACGCCTGCGGGACGCCGCGTTCCAGCTCGCCAACGAACGACTGCCCGATGTGGTGGATCGGCTCGGCCGGGGCGAGCAGGTGGACGTGGCCAAGGAGGCGCCGCCGCTGCAGTTCGGTGACGACGAGATCGGCCAGGTGGGCAAGGCGTTCACCGTGGTGCAGGAGACGGCCATCCGGACCGCGGTGGAGCAGGCGGAACTGCGCCGCGCGGTACGCGACGTCTTCCTGAGCCTGGCCCGGCGTACCCAGGCCCTGGTGCACCGGCAGCTCACCCTGCTGGACTCGATGGAGCGCCGGGAGCAGGACGCGGAGGAACTGGAGGACCTGTTCCGCGTCGACCACCTGGCCACCCGGATGCGGCGTAACGCGGAGAACCTGATCGTGCTCTCCGGTTCCACGCCCGGCCGGGCCTGGCGCCGCAGCGTGCCGATGGTCGACGTGGTCCGTGGCGCGGTCGGTGAGGTCGAGGACTACACCCGCGTCCAGGTGCTTCCGATCAGCGGGGTGTCGCTGGCCGGGCGGGCCGTCGGTGACGTCATCCACCTGCTCGCCGAGCTGATCGAGAACGGGCTGTCGTTCTCGCCACCGCACACCACCGTGGAGGTGCGCGGGCAGCTGGTCGGCAACGGGTTCGCCCTCGAGATCGAGGACCGAGGACTCGGCATGACCGAGGAGGACCTGGCCGCCGCCAACCACCGCATCGTGGACCGCTCCGAGCTCAACCTCGCCGACGCGTCCCGGCTGGGCCTCTACGTGGTGAGCCGGCTGACCGACCGGCACGGGGTGCGGGTACACCTCAAGGAGTCGCCGTACGGCGGGACGACCGCCGTGGTGCTGATCCCGGGTGACCTGATCATCGTGGACGGCGCACAGCCGGCGGTGTCGCAGTCGACCACCCGGAGCAAGACCCCGGAACTGCCCGCCGACGCGGCCCCCACCCCGGACGAGCGGTCACCCGCACCGGTGGCGGTGGCGGCACCCACCGCACCCCGGACGGAGACCCGGGCAGCCGAACCGCTCGCGTCGTCCTCGGCGGAGCCCGCCGAGGAGAGCACGGGCCTGCCGACCAGGTCCCGCCGCCGGCCCGGTCAGTCCGCCCTGGACGGACCGACCATCCCGATCGAGGTGCCGGTGACCTCGGCACCGGGTGAGAGCCCGGCCCGGCCGCCACACCCGCCGGCCGACGGCGCGGTCGCGCCCGGTACGCCGGCGGGCCCGCCCGAGACGGCGGCGACCCCGCCCGAGCCGGGTACGTCGACGACGGCCGAGTCCGACCTGGGGCGTACCGAGTCGGGCCTGCCGGTCCGGGTACGGCAGGCCAGTCTCGCCCCGGCGCTGCGCGACGAGCCCGGGGCGGCCGACGCCGGCGAGGACGTGATCCGCGAACCAGAACAGGTTCGCCGCATGATGAGTTCGTACCAGACGGGCACCCGGCGCGGACGCTCCGACGCCGCTAGGTTGCTCGATGGGGGCCGGCGTGCCGAGGACGGGTCCGACGGCGCCGACCAACAGGCGACCTGATCCGTGTCGCTGGCCCGTCATACCAGGTCAGCGCTGATCAGGCCCAGATGAGCACGGCGAAGAGCCGGGGAGAAGAGGACGACGAAGTGGCGCAGAAGACGGCTTCGAGTGCCGACCTGACGTGGTTGCTGGACGACCTCGTCGGCCGGGTCAAGCAGGCCGAACATGCGGTGGCGCTGTCCGCCGACGGTCTGCTGATGGCCTCGTCGCAGGGGCTCAGCCGCGACGACGGCGAGCACCTGGCGGCGATGGCGGCCGGCATCCAGAGCCTGGCCCGCGGCGCGGGCAAGCGGTTCGGTGGCGGGCAGGTCCAGCAGACAATCATCGAGATGCAGTCGTCCTTCCTGTTCGTCACAGCCGCCGGCCGCAACGCCTGTCTCGCGGTGCTGGCCACCGAGGACGCCGACGTGGGTCTGATCGCCTACGAGATGGCGATGCTGGTCACCAGGGTCGGCAAGTACGTCGCGTCGCCGTCCCGGTCCGTCGAGCAGACCGGCGGGGAGAAGTAACCCGGATGACGGTGCAGGGAGAGTCCGCGGACCACCAGTGGGTGGACGACCACGCCGGTCCGGTTGTCCGTCCGTACGCGGTGACCGGCGGCCGGGCCCGTCCGGTCACCGGCACGTTCGACCTGATCTCCCTGGTGACGGCGACCCGCACGGACGTCTCCCCGGAGATCGGGCTTGGCCCGGAACACCTGGCGATCGTCGGCCTGTGTCAGCGGATTCAGTCCGTGGCCGAGATCGCGGCACACCTGGACCTGCCGGTGGGCACCGTGCGGGTCCTGCTCGGCGATCTGGTGGCGCGCAGCCTGGTGCGGATTCGCGAGCCGCACACCACCGTCGGCATACCCGATCACAGCATTTTCGAGGCGGTTATCAATGGACTACGGGCACTCTGAGCGGCCGCCGGGAGCGGTCGCCCTGCCCACAGCGATCAAGATCCTGATCGCCGGCGGCTTCGGGGTCGGCAAGACCACGCTGGTCGGGGCGGTCAGCGAGACGCGCCCGCTGCGGACCGAGGAGGTCCTGACCGAGACGGGGGTCGGCATCGACGACCTCTCCGGCGTCGAGGCGAAGCAGACCACCACGGTGGCGATGGACTTCGGCCGGATCACGGTCAGCGAGGACCTGGTGCTGTACCTGTTCGGCACACCGGGTCAGGACCGGTTCTGGTTCGTCTGGGACGAACTGGCGCTCGGTGCCATCGGCGCGGTGGTGCTGGCGGACACCCGCCGGCTGGCCGACTGCTTCCCCTCCATCGACTACTTCGAGGGGCGGGGTACGCCGTTCCTGGTCGCGGTGAACTGCTTCGAGGGGTCGCGCTCGTACCGCCTCGACGAGGTGCAGGCCGCGCTGAACCTCGATCCCGAGGTGCCGGTGCTGCTCTGCGACGCCCGCAACCGGGAGTCGGTCAAGGAGGTGCTGATCACCGTGGTGGAGCACGCGATGAAGATCCGGGAGGCCCGTGGTCGCGCCGTCGGGTGACGGCGGGCCCAGCGCCCTCGGTCGGACGAACGAAGGGCTCCCTCCCCGACGGGGAGGGAGCCCTTCGACATTCGTCGCCTAGCTGGCGATCATGCGCCGCAGCACGTACTGCAGGATGCCGCCGTGCCGGTAGTAGTCCGCCTCACCCGGGGTGTCGATCCGCACCACCGCGTCGAACTCCACGCCGCTGTCGGTGGAGACCCGCACGGTACGCGGAGTCGAGCCGTCGTTGAGCGCGGTGACACCGGTGATGGTGAACGTCTCGGTGCCGCTCAGCCCCAGCGACTCGGCGCTCTCGCCGGTCGGGAACTGCAACGGCAGCACCCCCATGCCGATCAGGTTCGAGCGGTGGATCCGCTCGTACGACTCGGCGATGACCGCCTTGACGCCCAGCAGCATGGTGCCCTTGGCCGCCCAGTCCCGGGACGAGCCCGAGCCGTACTCCTTGCCGGCCAGGATGACCAGCGGGATGCCGGCCTCCTGGTAGGCCACCGAGGCGTCGTAGATCGAGGTCTGCTCGCCGGTGAGGTGGTTGACGGTGAAGCCGCCCTCCACCCCCGGGACGAGTTGGTTACGCAGCCGGATGTTGGCGAAGGTGCCCCGGATCATCACCTCGTGGTTGCCCCGGCGCGAGCCGTACGAGTTGAACTCGTGGCGCGGCACGCCGTGCCCGGCCAGGTACTCGCCGGCGGGGGAGTCGGCCTTGATGGAGCCGGCCGGGGAGATGTGGTCGGTGGTCACCGAGTCACCCAGCTTGGCCAGCACCCGCGCCGGACCGATGTCGGAGACCGTCTGCGGCTGCGGCGCCATGCCCTCGAAGTACGGGGGCTTGCGCACGTAGGTGGACTCGCCGTCCCAGGCGAAGGTGTCCCCGGTCGGGGTCGGCAGCGACTGCCAGCGCTCGTCACCGGCGAAGACGTCGGCGTACGCGGAGCTGAACCCGCCGGCACCGATCGCCGAGGCGATGACGTCCTGGATCTCGGCGCTGCTCGGCCAGATGTCGCGCAGGTAGACCGGCTGGCCCGTGCTGTCCTCGCCGATCGGCTCGTTGGCCAGGTCGATGTCCATCGTGCCGGCGAGGGCGTACGCCACCACCAGCGGCGGGGACGCCAGGTAGTTCATCTTGACGTCGGGGTTGATCCGGCCCTCGAAGTTGCGGTTGCCGGAGAGCACCGACACCACGGCCAGGTCGGCCTCGTTCACCGCTGCGGAGACCTCCTCCGGCAGTGGACCGGAGTTGCCGATGCAGGTGGTGCAGCCGTAGCCGACCAGGTGGAAGCCGAGCTTCTCCAGGTACGGCGTGAGGCCGGCCCGCTCGTAGTAGTCCATGACGACCTTCGAGCCCGGCGCGAGGGTGGTCTTCACCCACGGCTTGCGGTTCAGGCCCTTGTCCACCGCGTTGCGGGCGAGCAGCGCCGCACCGATCATCACCTGCGGGTTGGAGGTGTTGGTGCAGGAGGTGATGGCGGCGATCACGACCGCGCCGTGGTCCAGCTCGTACTCGTTGCCGTCGGCGCCGGTGACCCGGATCGGGTTACTGGCCCGCCCGCCGGAGCCGACCGCGGCGGTCGCCAGGTCACGCGGGGCATCGGCCGGGTCGTTGACCGCGTTGGCCGGGGCGTCGCTGGCCGGGAAGGACTCGGCGCTGGCCTCGTCCGCCGGGCCCGCCGTGCCGAAGGGCTTGTCCTGCTGCGGCACGCCGGGGCGGCGGCCCGGGTCGCCACCGGTCTCGTCGGCCGCGACGTAGTCGGTGAGCGCGGCGCGGAACAGCGTCTTGGCGCTGCCCAGCGGCACCCGGTCCTGGGGACGCTTGGGTCCGGCGAGCGAGGGCTCGATGGTGCCCAGGTCCAGCTCCAGCTGCTCGGAGTAGTGCGGCTCGGCGGACGGGTCGTGCCAGATGCCCTGCTCCTTGGCGTACGCCTCGACCAGCGCGACCTGCTGCGGGTCCCGGCCGGTCAGCTCCAGGTAGCGGATGGTCTCCGCGTCGATCGGGAAGATCGCGACGGTGGAGCCGTACTCCGGGGACATGTTGCCGATGGTGGCCCGGTTGGCCAGCGGCACGGCGCTCACGCCGGGGCCGTAGAACTCGACGAACTTGCCGACCACGCCGTGCTTGCGCAGCATCTCGGTGATGGTCAGCACCAGGTCGGTGGCGGTGGTGCCGGCCGGCATCTCGCCGGAGAGCTTGAAGCCCACCACGCGGGGGATCAGCATGCTGACCGGCTGGCCCAGCATGGCCGCCTCGGCCTCGATGCCGCCGACGCCCCAGCCGAGTACGCCCAGGCCGTTGACCATGGTGGTGTGCGAGTCGGTGCCGACGACGGTGTCCGGGTACGCCTGGCCACCGCGCTCCATGATCGTGCGGGCCAGGTACTCGATGTTGACCTGGTGCACGATGCCGGTGCCGGGCGGCACCACCTTGAACTCGTTGAACGCGCTCTGCCCCCAGCGCAGGAACTGGTAGCGCTCCTTGTTGCGCGAGTACTCCAGCTCGACGTTGCGCTCGAAGGCGTCCTCACGGCCGAACAGGTCGGCGATGACCGAGTGGTCGATGACCAGCTCGGCGGGGGCGAGCGGGTTCACCTTGGTGGGGTCGCCGCCGAGGTCCCGCACGGCCTCACGCATGGTGGCCAGGTCGACCACGCACGGTACGCCGGTGAAGTCCTGCATCAGCACCCGGGCCGGGGTGAACTGGATCTCGACGTTGGGGTCCGCGGTCGGGTCCCACGAACCGAGCTGACGGATGTGGTCGGCGGTGATGTTCGCGCCGTCCTCGGTCCGCAGCAGGTTCTCCAGCAGGATCTTCAGGCTGTAGGGGAGCCGTTCGTGGCCCTCCACCTGGCTGATCTTGAAAATCTCGTAGCTCGCGTCTCCGACGCGTAGCTGGGTCTTCGCACCGAAGGTGTCGAGGCTCGCCACGTCGTACTCCTTCACACCAGCGACCGTGAGTAGTCCTGAGCAGTCTGTCGCACCGGCCGGAGGGCCGCCGTGGTTAGGCAACACTTACCGCCGAATACGCGCTGTCAACAAAACCGTACGTCCGTCTTGCTATGAGTGCAACCCGTCGATCACGGAGTGGACGTTAGGAAGGGCCCCCTGCTATGCGCGAGGCGTTAGCAGGGGGCCCTTGCTTGCATCGCCGTGGTGTCAGTGGGTGGTGGCGTAGCCGCGGGTGGCGATCCAGTTGGCGAGGTCGTTGATGTGGAGGTCGTAGCGGGCGTGGTCGGGGTTGGCGGAG
>NZ_JBEYSG010000018.1:0-151487 GCF_040642635.1 Micromonospora sp. NPDC047793
AACGCGACATGCTTGCCGGGCCATCCCGCCGTGTGGTGCGCCTCATCGATGACCAACAGATCGGCGACGGTGTCGGCTTCGTGAAGTCCTTCGCCCACTACACCGGCAGAGGCATGCGTGACCAGGATCAGCCGCATGCGCGTGCTCGGCGTGCGCCGCACCCAGTCGGCGATCTCCCTCGGCCGGGTGGTGACCGGACACTGAAGGTCCGCCACCCGCACCGCAGCATCGGCGACGGTGTCATCGCTGCACACCGCGAGGACCTGCGCCCCCATACCGGCGGCGGCCCACACCGCCAGGGTCTGCGCCAGCAGCGGCAGCGACGGGCACGCCACGACCACCAGCCCGGCCGGGCACAGCCGCGCAGCGGCGTGCACCGCGACCAGCGATTTTCCGGTGCCGCAGGCGGCCCGGAACTGGCCGCGACCACCGGTGGACTGCCCTCGCACGATCGCCTCGACAGCCTCCCGCTGATAGTCGCGAAGCGCTGGCAGCCGCTCGACCAGCCGTGGGCCCGTCACCTCAGTCCCTTCGTCAGTCGCAGGGCCGCGGTCGCCAGTCGGGCGATGATCACCATGATCTCGTGCAGGTACCAGCCCACCAGGCCGCAGACGACCAATACGGCGGCCGTGACGACACCGCCGCGTGCCGGCGCGGGGAGATCCGGTGCCACCACATGCAGGGCGGTGGCGGTCCCCACGTAGGTGACACCGCCGGTGATCACCGAGATCGGCGTGTGCACGAACACGATGACCACCATCAGATGCGCTACACGAATCACACGCGCAGTCGCCAACTCCGATCTCGCTGGTTCCGGGATCCTCACGGCCGTCACACGCCGTCGCGGGATGGCGCGGTGGATGACGTCAATGTGGTGCCGGCCTGCGTCGTGGTGTCACGGTGCGCGCGGCGGCGCATCGGATGCAGGGGCAGGCCGTCGGCGACCGTGATCGCGTTGCCGGGCTCATAACCGTTGCGAGCGAGCAGGCGCTGTCCGGCCGCGAGCGTGACGGTCCAGCAGGGCATGGTGAGGTGATCGATGCGGTGGTGCACCTCCGCCATCAGTGCCTGGCCCCGCCCGGTGCCTTGGAACGGTGGGCGGACGGCGAGGTAGGCGAGGTGGTGGTGGGCCTCGTCGGGTTGAGCGGCAGCGAGCAGATCATGCAGCGTCACGAAGCGGTCGACGTGCGGGCCGGCGGCCTCGGCGAGGCGCCAGGTGTAGTCGGCCGGGGGTGGCAGCGGACCGTACCGGCGCAAGCAGACGCTGGCGGCGCTCAGGTCGTCAACGAGGTGGACCTCGCCGTAGAACATGGCGTGCTCTACCCATATCGCGGCGACTGCGGCCAGGACGCGGGCCCGTTGCGCGTCGTCGGGCACCAACCACTCGGCGAGCGGGCTGGGATGCAACGCCTCAGCGATCACCTCGACGGCCTCAGCCCTTTCCGCCCATCTGGCGGCCCTGATCCGGTACCCCACCTCGTTCTCCTTCGCTGTCGTCGGTCCGCCGCGAGACGGCGTGCTGGTGTGGGTGGCCGGCGGCAGCGCAACGGGGGCGGTCCGCTGCCGCCGGCCGGGAGACCAGCCGTCGCCTGCTGCTCGGGTCCAGGTTGGGCGGCTGGTCAGGTCGTCACCCGTCACCCGGCGGCGGGTGGTGTGGCGGTGTCGGTGGTGTGGCCTCGCGTCAGGATGAGCACGTGCGAGAACAGGCCCGGCCGGATGCCGCTGACGCGTTCGTGCGCGGCGAGCAACTCCCCCGTGCCCGGGTCGATGACCAGCACGGTGGTGGACCCCTCGGCGGTGACACGGAACGCCAGACCGGCGCGTCCGGCGAGGTCGGTTGTCGGGCCGCCGTAGGTGATGCCGGGAATCCGTGCGAGCACGCGTAGTGCCGTGGCGCGCTGGGCGTGGTGGAGGTGTTGGCTGGTGGCCAGGCCGATGACACCGCCAGCGAGCAGTCTCGGGTAGGCGGGCTCGCCGACGAGCTCGGCTGGCACCAGCAGCCTGGCCAACCGTGCTGGGTCGGCCGGGACCGGCTCAGAGAGGTACGGGTGCAGGCTTCCCGCCCGGTGGCGGTGCGTGGTCGGGGCGGCGCGATCGAACAGGGACCGCTCATCGGGTCCGGGTTGGTGCTCCACGCCCGCCAGGTCCGGTGCCCGCCGGATGACCTCACGGCCGGATCCGTCCGCGTGCCGCCACCGTCGGACGTCGCTGCGGACGATTCTGTTCGTCGCGCGGGCCCAGGTTTGCAGGTGCAGGTAGGTGTAGGGCAGGCCGGTGGTGGCGTCGGCCGGTGTGCCGGCCAGGGTGTCGGCGAGGATCTCCAACCGCTGCCCTGCGGTGTGCCCGGCGTCGGGCGCGGACTGGGTAGGTGGGTGGTCCGGCGGCGCGGCGGCGGTGGGCGTGCCCGGTCGGGGGGCTGCGGTGCTGGGCTGGCACCCGGCCAGGACGAGGACACCGCCGCCGAGGAGCAGGGGCAGAAGAGCGCGGCGGGTCGGGTGGGGTTGCTGCGTCATGGTGCGCGCGTCCTCAGTCGGCCTTGCGGGCGTGGATGACCCGGGTCGTGTAGGAGGCCAGGAGCACGCGCGGATCGGCCATGAGGGCACCGAACCGATCGAGATCACTGTCGCTGAACTCGGTGGCCAGTTCGGGGCGTAGGTGGGTGGCGATGTCGGCGAGGAGCTGGCAACCGGGCCGGGTACCGGTCCAGGTCTCGGTGCCGACGTGGACGCAGTGCCGCGTCATGCCCCGGTTGACCAGCAGGGACTCGATGTTGCTCGTCCACGTGCCTGCCTCGTCGCTGCCGGCGATGGCGCGGCGGACCCGGTTCATGACGGCGGCGATCAGGTGGTCGTCGACGGCGTCCGGCGCCCGGTACACCTTCGGCGCGGAGGGCAGGATGTCGGCGAGAAGCAGCCAGCCGCCGGGACGCAGTCGGGCGATCATCTGCTCCAACACGTCCACCGGGTCGCGTAGCGGCTTGGTGCTGCGACGGGCGACGACGTGGTCGTACCTGTCGTATGTGTCGGGCAGGACGTCCCGGTCCAGGTCACGCTGCTGCACGTCGATGACGTTGGTCGGGGTGAGTCGGCTGGTGTCGGTGTCGACGGCGGTGACGATCCCGTGGTCGCCGACGAGGTGCGCCAGGTGAGCGGTGATCTCCCCGGGACCTGCACCGACTTCGAGCACGGACTGGTCGGGTCTGATGTCGATCCGGTCCAAGATTCTGCGGATGACCGGGTCGAGCAGTCGGTGAACCGGGGCAGGGCGTGCCGACAGCGGCGTGGGCGTCATAGGGGCCTCCGGAGGTTGGTCTGGTGATGCCGGCGGCATCGGTCATGCGGCGGTGTTCGTGGCGGTGGGATCCGGTCGACGAGTTGGGCGGCTTCGTCGATGGCCTGCCGCTGGTGAGGCAGGAGCGGTCCGCCGGTCGAGGTCAGGACGCGGTGGTGACCTCAGGTGTGTGCGGTGCGCGGGGACGTGGGATCGGTGTTCTGATGGCGGCGGTCAGGTCGGCGGTCAGTGCGTCGATCTGCGCGGTGGTGATGCCGGGCATGCAGATGAGGTGGCTGGCGGGTCCGTCGGTGGCCAGCAGCCACTTGACCCGCACCGCTTCCGGTGGGGTGGGGAGGACGACCGTGAAGGCGTGGGGGTACCGCCATGCCTGCCAGCCGGTGGCACGGATCCGGTCGACGGCGTACGCGGCGACGGTGCGGGCTTCGGCGGCCCGCCACCGGTGTCCTTCGCGGCCGTGGACGGCGATGGCGTGCCAGAGCAGGGCGGCGGCCAGGCCGCAGCGGGATCCAGTGACGGTGGTGTCGGCGGCGGCGGTGTAGGCGATCGGTTGTCGGGCCGGGTTGCGGACGTGGTCGCGGATCAGGACCACCCCGCACGGTGTGGGCACGCCGAGGAACTTGTGGCCGGACACGGCGATCGAGTCGATGCCGACGTCATCACAGTCGAGTGTGCCGTCGAGGGCGAGTGGAATCCCGGACAGGGCCGCGTCGACGTGTAGATGCCCGACCATGGCGTACTCACTGAGGATGGCGCGGATCCGGATGATGTCGTCCACGGCCTCGGTCATCGTGGTGCCCGCCGTGGCGACCACGATCGCGGGCCACCGCCGTCGCTTCCGCAGCTTCTCGGCGAGGTCGTCGTAGTCCATCTCCCCGTCCGGGTGCGCCCGCACGACCGTCTTGTAGGCGCCGAGCAGGTCGACGATCTTGGGGATGGAGTAGTGGGCGGCGGTGGAGTAGTAGATCCGGGCTGTCGGCCAGCGTCGGTAGGCGGCGGCCAGGCCGGACAGGTTGCCTTCGGTGCCGCCGGTGGTGACGTAGCCCCACCGGTCACCGGCCGGCATCCCGAACAGGTCCGCCATCCAGGCGACCACCGCCCGTTCCAGCACCCGGGTGTGCGCGACCCCGCCGGTGTCGGCGGGGTCGCCGATGTTGTTCCACAGCCGGTGCCCGAGACGGGCGATGACCGCGCTGTGGTCGAGGTCGACCGCACCCGGATACCCGATGGCCGTCGGTGCCGTGGCTGCGGCGTCGGCGACGAGGTGGTCGAGGACCGCGGTGACGTCGATGTCATCGCGGCTCAGATCAGCGGCCACCGCCAGATCGGCGATCGAGGTGGTCACCGAGGCCGCTTCCGGCGCAGTTGAGCTGTCAGGACCTCGTGCAGGGTGCCGAGGTGGTGCCACACCTGCCGGGTGTCGGCGTCGCCCTGCATGGTGAGGTCGTGGTGCGGGTTGTGCCACAGCGGATCCCACCGCGCTTCCAGGGGTTTACTGCTGCGCACGCCCGAGCTGCCGACGCGGGCGTGCGGGTCACGATCGACCTTGATGGCCGTGCCGTCGACCAGCAGCGCATAGCACTCGCTCTTCAAGTCGAACGCCGACCGGACGGAGCCGGTCCCGGACGGGCTGCGCAGACAGCGGGCGAGCTGCTGCCACGACCCGTCGACGGAGTCGAGGGTGCTCACCCCGGCACCGACGTAGACCGCGTCGGCGGGCAGGGTCATGTCACCGCCGTTGACCATCGACCGTTCCGGACCCAGCGGATGCCACCACCGTCCCAGGGACCTGGCGTGGGCGATGTTGTCTACGGCGATGGCCGTCAGGTCCGCCAACAGGGCCACCAGGTTCTCCGACTCGGGAGCCGCCAGGAACATCCGGTACGCGGTGTGCAGCCGGAACCCGTAAGGTTCCGTCGACGACGGCGCCGCGAAGAACAGCATCACCGCGTGCGGGCCGAGAGCCTCCCGCGTCCCGTACCGCTCGTCGGCGGCGAGCAGATGCCCCCGATTCACGCCCTTACACCGGTAGAGGACCTGGTGACGCAACTCCACCCACCACCGGCGGTCGGCGTCCGACTCACCCTCCGAGCCACCCTCCGCCTCTCCCGCTGCCGTCGCCTGCGGATCCGTTGCAGGCAGCTGCGGCTGGGGCGGTTCGGGTGGAGGTTCCGGAAGACGGTCGTAGGCGACCGACGGCGGCCCATACCCGGCTGGAGGCGGCGGCCCGTACCCAGGCCCAGGCGGCGGCCCGTACCCGGATGCGGGTGGTGGCCGGTAATCGGGCCGGAGTCCGTGGTCGGCGGGCGGACGGTGCGCGGAGGGCGAGGGCACCTGGCGGTGCTCCGGGCTCCAGCCGGGATGCAGAGGGTCGACCGGGTGGCCGGGACGGCCGGGAGGTCGGTGCGCGTGAGTCATCATCGTCGGCCCGTCAGATCGAGATGTTCACGGCATCGGGCACCGCGTTCGGCTGCGGAGTACCGTCACCGATCCCGGCGTAGACCTCCGGCCGGGACTGCCGCACGTACTGGGCCCACATCCCGCCCGCGACCGCGGCGGCGATGATGATCGTGGGCAACAGCAGCGGATACGGGGATCCGGGCGCGGCCCCCAGCAGACTCCCGACGTTCAGGATCATCGCGGCGAGCACCACCGTCCCCGCGACAAGGCCCAGCACCGGAGCGATCCGCCACTCCCACACGCCGGCCCGCTCACCCCGCACCTCGGGTGGGGCGAGCAGCGCGGCCAGGGACGCGGCCAGCAGCAAGCTCAGCAGACCCAACGCACCCAACGTCGAGCACCAGGTGAACATCTGACCCACCGGGTCGGCGCCGGCCGCCGCGAACCCCGCCACCACCACCGCGGCGATGACCGTCTGCGTCAGCGAGCCGCCACGCGGCGCACTGACCCGCGTGCCGCCCTCGGCCCCCGCGAGCCGGGCCGGTAGCACACCCTCCCGCGCCATCGCGAACACATACCGCGCGACCACGGCGTGGAAGGACAGCTTCGCGGTGAGGATCGCCAGGAGCAGCATCACTCCCGCCAGCGCCACCACCCCGCTACCGGCCCGGCTCAGGATCGTGAACGGCAGATCGCCGTCCGCCGCAGCCGCCTCGCCGACGGCAGTGGGGCCGACGGCCACGCCCATCGCCCACGCCGCCACCGCATACACCCCACCCAGCGCGAGCGCACCGACGACCGAGGCCCGACCGACCGACCGCCGGTCGACGGCCTCCTCCACGAACGACCCCGGCGCGTCGACGCCCATCAGCGAGGCCACACAGAACGCCACCGCCCCGCCGATCCCACCGACCATCAACCCCGCCACGTCGAAGCCCGCCCACACGTCACCCGCCGACGCCTGACCCACCCCGGCCAGCACGAACACGGCGACGAGCAGCAGCGACACCACCAACACGACCGCCAGCAGCCACGTCGAGCGGACGATCGGCGCGCGACCGAACGCCGCGACCGCCACCAGGGCGATGCCCGCCCACACCCACCACACCCCACCGACCTGAGCCGCGAGAGTCGCGCCGAGCAGCCCGTACAGGCTGATCTGGATCCCGTTGTAGGCCACCAGCGCGACCATGCCGCCGGCCACACCCCAACCACGACCCAACCCACGGGCCAGGATTCCGTAGTAGGCCGCCGGGTGCCCGACCTGACGCGCCATCGCCGTGTAACCCACCGCCAACACCGCCACCACACCCGCGACCAGCACATACGTCAACGGCAGCGCGGTGATGCCCGTGGTCGCGTAGATCGCGGGGATACCACCGACCAGAACAACCAAGGGTGCCGACGCCTGCGCCCCGAACACCCACAACCCGAACGGCGTCACCGTCCGACGCGCCAACGCCACCTGCACTCCCGCCGTCACCGCAGCTCACCCCGTTCCGGGGAGTCCGGGCACGACGAGTTGCCGCAGCCGGACACCGGATGCCCGACCACCGCAGACGCGTTGGCGGGCACCACGTACACCGCTGCCGGCCGCACCGGCCCGACCCGCCAGAAGCCCCGATCACGGGCCACAGCACGGTCGGCCGTACGCCGGTCGGCGGTGAACCCGAACAGGTCGTGGCGACCGTCGCGCCACTTTCGGCGCACCGCCCAGCCCCACACCTCCTCGCTCGATCCCGTTCCTCCGTCCGTCGGGGTGCGGGCCACGAGCTGCCGCTCCGACAACGCCGGTCCGGCATTCGGTCTGAGAAACATGAGCAGGGGGCGGTGGCGTGTACGGACGGGCTGCACGGCGGGTACTCCTTCGTCGTCGAGAGGGTGTGACAGGCGGTCCGGCATCGCCCCAGGGCTCGCACACGAGCGGATGATCACCGCCGTTCTGCGAGCCCCGGGGCGGACCAGGCGGTGATCCGAACCCGCGTCGCCTCCGTCGGAGGCGACGGCGGCCTGGGCCGGTGCCGTCCGGCCCACAGCTGTGCGGATTCGCATCCCGCCTCCCCTGTGAGCAGGTGACGCGAACGAGGAATCGCGTCACCGGGCTGCGGTCGCGCCGACTCCACAGATGTCGGGTCACCTGTCGTCACCGGGTCGTCAACGCCGCAGCAGTCGATGTCGTCGGATCAGTTATGACGGGGACCGGGACTGTCGAACACCGTCGACACAAAGAATCGACACGCCGCCCGCTCTTCGACGGTCGTCACGCTCGCCAGGCGAGTAGCCGGCGGTCGCCCTCGGTAGTGAGGCGGCAGCTCACATGCCGTCTACGCTCGCTGAAGCCAGCTCAGACGGTCGGTGTCGCTGTCGGCGGCCAGCTGGATTTCCCGTGGACGGCCAGTTCCGAAGTTGTGCAAGGTGACCACGGGTAGCTCATCGCCCGGCGTTCACGAAGGCGACGATCTCATCGAGTCCAGGACGGTAGCCGTCGCTGGTGTCCACCTCGATCTCGGGCACGTCGAGCCGGACAGACTGGAAGCTGCGGTGACCGACGCCATGGGTCTGATGGTCACCGAGGTACGCATCGGCGTGGGCACGCCGGATCGCGTTCTCGTCCTGCCGTCGCTGTACGCGGTCGAAGGCCGTCTGCGCGTCGACCCGGCAATGCACCACCCGAATGTCGGCGATACCGATCAATGCCTGCAGGCCGGGGCGCCAGAGGCGGTCCTGGAAGGCCGCCTCGGCGACTGTGGTGACACCTGCGGACAACAGCAGTTGCAGCACCTTGAAGAACGTGGGCAGAGTCCGAAGGCTCAGCTCGTCGCTCGGTGCGGCGATGAAGTCGCCGGCCGCGTGGACCATGCCCTCCTTGATCTCGTCCCGGCAGATCGCCGGGCAACCGATCCGCCCGGCGAGCAGGTGGGCGAGCGTCGTCTTGCCAGCCCCCGAAGGCCCGCTGATGACGACAAGGGTCGGCGTTGCTCCCACCACATCGTTATAGCTCGGCCGATGCACGACACGACACCGGTAGGGATCAGCTCTGAGTAGTCATCTACGGCCAGATACCTCCCGCTAACTGGCCGCCAGCGGGGAAACCCGACTGGCCACCAACATGTCGCCGAGCCCTGGTCGTCTCCGCGGCCGGCGGTTGCGCACAAGCTCAGTGTCTCCGCATGCGGCCCTTTGAACACCGCCACGGCGCCACGCTGGACCCCGTTCAACCAGATGTAGAGGTCGCCGGATCGATCCGGTGCGGGCTGCCAGGACTGCTACTGCCCAGCAGGCATGCTCGCGGCCGGTGTCGAAATTCCGTGTCGAGGGTGTTCGACACCGGTGCGTCAGCGTTCAGTGGTGAGCATGACCGGCACGAAGCCGTTCTCCTCGCCATCCGCACATTGATCGGAGGACGTGATCTACACAGATCACCGCACTTCGAGCCATGACCGTGCCCGACCTACGTGCAGGCGTCGAGTGGCGATGCGGCCCTTGTGCTCCGGTGAAGGTGCGTCTTCCGAAGCTTGCTCGCGTACGTGGACTGCTGCCGAAGAAGAGCGGCCGTGTGAACTGGGGGCGGCGTGATGGATAGGGAGAGTGACAGGTCCATGAGTATCGACACGGTGAGCAGTCAGAGGTTGCGTGAGGCGATGGTCGACCAGCTGGTCGCCGATCACGAGGCCAAGGGACTGGTGATGCGGCCTGAGGTGGAGGCGGCGCTGCGGGTGGTGCCTCGGGAGCTGTACACGCCGGGTGTGCCGTTGGTGGAGGCGTATCGCAGCGACAGCGCCGTCATCACTAAGAAGCGTGGTGACGAGACCGTCAGTTCGGTGTCGGCGCCGTGGTTGATCGCGGAGATGCTCGATCAGGCGGTGGACGCCCTGGATGGTGGGCTGGCGGGCCGGCATGTGTTGGAGATCGGGTCGGGTGGCTACAACGCGTCGTTGCTGCGGGAGTTGGTGGGGCCGTCGGGTTCGGTCACGACGGTGGACATCGATCCTGAGGTGACCGAGCGTGCCGTGGCGTGTCTGGCCGCGGCGGGGTACAGCGATGTGACCGTGGTCTGCGCCGACGCCGAGCAGCCGGTCACCTCGGACCGCAGATTCGACCTGATCATCGTGACGGTCGGTGCGTGGGATGTGCCTCCGGCGTGGATCGCCCAGCTGGCGGAGGGCGGCGTGCTGGTAGCACCGGTGCGGACGTTCGGGATGACCCGGTCGTGGGCGTTGCGGCGCGACGGTGATCGGCTGGTCAGTAGCAGCGACCGGTTGTGTGGGTTCGTGGCGATGCAGGGTGCCGGCGCGCACGAGGTGCGCTACGTCGACATCGCGCCGGGGGTCCATCTGCGCTTGGACGAGGGTCAGCAGGTCGACGCGACCTCGGTCGGTGGGTTGTTGGCGTTGCCGCGGGAGCAGGCGTGGGCCGGGGCGAGTCTGCCGCCTCGTACCGTCCTGGCTGATCTGGATCTGTGGCTGGCGGCCCGTCTTCGCGATGAGGTGAACGAGGTCGTGGTGTTGACGGCGCAGCAGGACGCCGTGGACGCCGGTGTCGTGGCCCCGGCGTGGCGGTTCGGTACACCCGCCGCCCTGCATGGGGGCACGTTCGTGTACCGGTCGGCGCTGCGGTGGAGCGGCGACGTGTTCGACGTCGGCGCGTGTGCGCACGGGCCGGACGCGGCCGTGTGGGCGGCGCGGATGGTGGCGCAGATGCGCGCATGGGTGGACGCCGGTGAGCCGTCTGCGGTGCTGAGCGTTCTGCCCGCAGGTACTCCCGACGGCGACGTGCCGGCCGGGACGGTGCTGGACAAGCGGCACAGCCGCATGGTCCTCACCTTCACCCCCGCATAGGAAGGGAAACGCGAGTGGAGAACACGGAACTCGACGAGCTGGACCTGGACATCACGCTGGTGGACTCCGGTCCCGCCGCCGGCGGGTACGCCACCAGCACCGACGACGGCTGCGGCTCGGGTAACACCGGCTCGAACGCCTGCTCCGGCGGCGGCAAGTAACCAACCCTTCACACCCACTCTCGGGGCCCGGCGTCCGCCGACGCCGGGCCCTGCCCTGTCTCGGTGGTGCATCGTGTTCTCCACTCCTGGTGCGGCGTTGATCAGAGTCGCCGCGTACCCGGACGGCCTGGTCCTGCCGGCCTGGCCCGACCTGACGTGTGACCGGCCCGCGCAGTGGCAGCGGTGGTTGGCCACGGTGTGGAAGTTGCCGGGGTTCGCGGCGGCTGTCGCCGATGCCACGCCGCGGTTGGCCGCGCAGATCAGTCGGGCCGTCGCCGGTGAGCCGGTGTCGGAGGAGCGGTTGCGGCGGCTGGTGGAGTCGACGGTGCGGTATCTGCTGCGGTGGACCACCCGTGCGACACCGTTCGGCACCTTCGCGGGGGTGGCGCCGGTGGAGTTCGGTGACCGGGCGGCGGTGCGCTGGGGTGAGGCGCACCGGTCGGTGGTGTCTGCTGACGGGCAGACGATCGCGGAGCACACCGTGCGCGCGGAGCGGGATCTGACGGTGCTTCGTCGGGTGGCGGTGGTGACGAACGCGGTGGGGTACCGGCGGGGTGGGGTGTGGGTGCTGCCCTGTGCCCGCAGCGACGGCGAGCGCCGGTGGGACATCGAGGTTCGGCTGACGGGTGTGGTGCGGGCGGTAGTGGAAGGGGCGGCCGGTCCGGTCGGGTTCGGCGTTCTTGCCGCCCGCGTCGCCGAGTCGCTGTGCCTCGGTGTGGACGAGGTGGAGCGGACGGTGGCGTCGCTGGTCCGGGCGGGGGTGCTGCTGTCGGCGGTGCGGCCGGCGATGACCGTCACCGACCCGGAGGCCCACCTGGCCCGCCACCTTCCGATGCCTGCCCCTGGGGACCGGGTCGCGGTGGACCTGCGGGTCGACGTGGCGGTGACGCTGCCACCTGCGGTGCGGCGGGAAGCGGCCCGTGCCGCGTCGACGCTGGTAGCGGTGGCACCGCAGCTGCCGGGCTGGGCGGAGTACCACCGGGCGTTCATCGCGCGGTGGGGCCCGGGTGCGGCAGTGCCGGTCCGCGACGTGCTGACCGTGCTGGGCTTCCCCGCCGGGTACCGGGGATCCACCCGCCGCGTACCTGCGGTGCTCACCGCCCGCGACCGGCTGCTGGGGCAGCTCGCTCAGCAGTCGGCGCTCACCGGAGGCGCGGAGGTGGTCCTCGACGACGAGCTGATCGGACAGCTCCGGGCAGACGATGAGCGGCCGCCTGTCCCGCACACCGAGGTCAGGTTCACTCTCGCCGCCGCGACCCTCGCAGATGTGGACCGGGGGGCGTTCACGATGACGGTGCTCAGCGGCGCCCGGCATGCCGGGGTGTCCGCAGGCCGGTTCCTGCACCTGCTCACCCCCGCCGAACGGGCATCGTTCCAGCACGTCTACCAGAATCTGCCGACCGCGTTGCCCGACGCGGACATCGTGCAGCTGTCCGGCCCACCCCTGGACGCGCGGCTGATCTCGGTCGCCCGGACACCGGCGATGCTGCCCGTCCTACCCGTCGGTGACTTCCATCCGGACCCGCCGATCACGGTCGCGGACCTGGCGGTCGCCGGCGACGGCCACCGACTGTGGCTGGTCCGGGCGGCGACCGGCCGTCCGGTCGAGGCGCTGCTGTGCAACAGCGTGCTGCTGCCCGGGCTGCAGCAGCCGCTGATGCGGTTCCTGACCGAGATCTGGACGGCCTGGACCGCGCCGTGCAGCAGATTCGACTGGGGCCACGCCAGCGGGCTGCCGTTCCTACCCCGCGTGCGGCGCGGACGCAGCATCCTGCATACCGCCCGCTGGATCGTCGACCGCAACGCCCTTCCCCGTGACGTGCCCTGGCCGCAGTGGCGCGACGCCTGGCAGCGACACCGCGACCGACACCGGCTACCCGAGCAGATCCTGGTCGGCGACGACGACGTCCAGCTGCGCCTCAACCTGGACGATGACGCGCACCTGGCGGTGCTGCGGCAGCAGATCGACCGGCACCACCGCACCACCGTCACCGAGGCGCCCGGCTCCGCAGGGTGGATCGGCGGCAGGCCCGCCGAACTCCTGCTCACCCTCACCCGCACCCAGCCGCAACCCGCCGACCGGCCGCCTCGACCGGCCCGCGCCGTGACGACCGTGGCGCACCGAGCCGGACCATCGCCGTGGCTGGAGACGCGGCTGTACGGGCGGGCCGACGACATCCTCCACGACCTCGCCGGCCGAGTCGACAGCCTCCTGCCAGAGGGGTGGTGGTTCCTGCGCTACCCCGACCCCGAACCGCACCTGCGGCTCCGCATCCCCCTGCACAACGCCGACTTCACCAGCACCGTCAGCAGCCTCGCCGAGTGGACGCAACACCTGGAACACGACGGTGTCCTGCACGACTACACCCTGCACAGCTACCGGCCGGAGACCCGCCACGGCACCGGCCCCACCCTCGCCGCCGCCGAGCGGGTGTTCGCCGCAGACTCCCACACCGTCCTGCACCGGTTGACCGGCGACCGTCAGGCCACCACCGCCGCCGGCATGATCGCCATCGCCGACGCCTTCACCCGCGACGGACCACGATGGCTAACCGCTCATCTGCCTCACCACAGCGGCCCACGACTTTCACCCGCGCAGCTCGCCCACGCCCGCACACCACTCCGCGACGACGCCCTGGACGCGGCGCTGGCCACCTACCGACGGTTGGCCGCCGCCGACGGTCTGTATCTCGACCACGTGCTGGCCGACCTGCTGCACCTGCACCACGCCCGCATGATCGGCGTCGACACCGCCTCCGAACGACACTGCCTGCGCCTGGCCCGCACCATCGCCCGCACCCACCAGGCCACCGCATGAACCCCGGACAGTCCCTCGCCGACGGCGCCGCCGGCATCGCGCTCCTGCACCTGGAAACCGGCGACTGGCCCGCCGCGTACGCCGCCCTACGCACCGCCACCCGCCATGGCGTCAGCATCGCCGCCGGAGCCAGCCTCTTCTACGGCGCTCCCGCGCTCGCCTTCGTCCTCGCCACCAGCGACCAGCCCGCCCTCGCACGCGCCCGCGCGGTCGCCGCCGACGGCACCGCCACCGTCACCCGCCGACGACTGGACGCCGCACACCGCCGCATCGACTCTCACCAACGACCCCACTACGCCGAATACGACCTCATCCGGGGACTGACCGGCCTCGGCGTCGCCCTGCGCCGCCTCGGCGATCACGGCCTGCTGCGCCACGTCCTGGACTACCTCGTCCGGCTCACCGAACCCGTCCACAACCTTCCCGGCTGGTGGTGCACCAACGGCCCCGACCGCCACCAACCACCACCGGCCGGAGGACACGCCAACCACGGCCTCGCCCACGGCATCACCGGCCCCCTCGCCCTGCTCGCCCTCACCCACCGAGACGGCATCACCGTCAACGGACACGCTTCGGCGATCCGCGCCATCTGCCGCTGGCTCGACACCTGGCAGCAGCACACCGACGGCAGCACCTGGTGGCCGCAAACCCTCACCTTCGACGACCTGCACCACGCCACACCCACCCAGCAGCAGCCGCTGCGCCCGTCGTGGTGCTACGGCACCCCCGGCATCGCCCGCGCCCAACAACTGGCCGCCCTCGCCCTCCACGACACCCACCGCCGACACCTCGCCGAAACAGCGTTCACCGCCTGCGTCACCGACCCCGCGCAACTCCGCCGGCTCACCGACCGCAGCCTGTGCCACGGCACCGCAGGGCTCCTCACCACCGCACGACGCATCACCGCCGACGCCCTCACCCCGACGCCACTCACCCACCTGACACACCTGCACCACCACACCGCCCCCGGCACCGAGGAGGCCACCGGCCTCCTCGACGGCACCTCCGGCTCCCACCTCGCCACCACCGCGACCACCACCGGCTGGGACGCCTGCCTCCTCCTCAGCTGACGAAAGGCCCGTCATGGACGAGATCGCCTGGAAACAGGTGAACATCCACTACCCCGGTCACCGCCGTCACGACCGTGAGCAGGCGGCGGTGCCTCATCTCCGCCGGGTGCTGCCCGCCGCCGAGACCGCCGGCTTGATCAGCGCGTGGTGGTTCATCCGCAAAGGACCCTGGCGCATCCGCTACCTACCCACCACCGCCCACCACTGGCCCGAAGATCCCTCACACCGCCTTCTCACCGACGGAGTCGTCTGGACCAGCGACACCTACGAGCCAGAGACCCACGCATTCGGCGGCCTCGACGCGATGGACGCAGCCCACACGTTGTTCCACCACGACAGCCATCACCTCCTGACCTACCTTCACGGCCATCCCACCGACCGGCGCGAACGCTCCCTCATCCTCTGCACCGCACTCATGCGCGCCGCAGGACTCGACCTCAACGAACAAGGCGACGTCTGGGCGCGAGTCGCCCAACGTCGCGCCGATCACCTCAGCCAGCGGCCCGCGCCTGACCTGGACAGGTGGAGGGCATTCACCGAGAAGGTCCACTACCTGCTACTCGGCTCGACTCGCGCCCCCAACAGCTGGCATACCGGGTTCGAGAGCACCGGCACCACCCTTCGGGGGCTACGCGACACAGGCAGGCTCACTCGGGGACTACGCGCGGTCATCGTGGAACACCTGATCTTTCACTGGAACCGGATCGGGATACCTGCCGCAGCCCAAGCCACCCTCGCGCAAGCAGCCACGGAAGCCCTCTTCGGCCACGCCGACGAGTGCCTGCCAGGCAGCCGTGGTACCGGACAACAGTCGAGTCCGCCGATATCGTCAGCTGACGTCAAGTCGGCATGCGCTGCCGCTCCTCAGCGGAGCGAAATCAGATGGACCAGCTGACCGCGGGGAAAGGCCAATGTCATGATCGACCCGCAACAGCTTGACGACGCGAAACACGCGCTCGGCAGGGAGCTACGCGAACTACGCACGGCGTGTGGTCTTATGCAGAAGGACATCGCGCGGAAGGTGCACAGCACCCGCAGTACGGTGGCGAACGTGGAGGCCGGCCGGCAGGTGGTCGACCGGGTCTTCTGGCAGCAGTGCGACACACTTCTGAACGCCGAGGGCCGCCTACTCACTGCCTACGACGCATACCGCCAGCTTGAGTCGGAATATCAGCGGGAACGGTCCGAGACGGCGATGCGGGTCCGCTGGGGTGCAGCCGCCGAGACGGCACTGGATCGTGCCACGTCTCATGCCGGCCTCGTGTCAGCTCGCCACCGGGCCGTCTCCGCCCATTCACCGGGCGGTGATCTTGCATCGACGATCGCGTCTGCGCTGGGCTCGGCGGCCCGGGAGCCCCGGGTAGAACGCACCCTTGCCGCGCCGGGTGGACGGTACTTTCCCGGCGTGCCTATCGACGTCGAGGTGTACCCCGCCGTCGACGACGGCCGGATCATCGCCACGATTCCCAGGACCGATGCCGAGCGGCAGTGGCGACGTCCGCTTCAGCGTCGGCTCGTCGCCGGACAGATCACCACGTCCGCCAGCAACCGCCTGTTCGCTCTGGACTCCCGCCAGGCGTCTCAACGGCTGGTCGATATCGATGACGGTGTTCGCCTGCTCATCCCGCGTGTGTACCAGCTCGACGCGATCACCGCAGCGGTGCTGTGGGCCGTGGCGAACCTGGACCAGTCGCTCCTGCTTGACGACGCCCGCCTCGACGCTGCCCGCACCGCCATAGCCGAGTACAGCCGCCTGACCCGGTCGGCTGTCAGCGGTGATGTCGGACCAGACCTGGAGACCGTGTCACGGATGTGGCTCGGCTCGGCGTTCTGCGCCGACCACATCAGCCGCCAATCCACCGACCTCACCGAGATCCCCACCTACTGGACCCGGGAACAGACCGGTGAAGAGGCCAGTACCTGGCTGTTGTTCAGCCACAAACTGCGGTACCTGGAAGCCACCGCAGAACGGTTCACCACCAGCTCCCAGCAGGCCACGAGGATCTTCTGCGTCCCCCAGGCCGCCGTGGAAGCATCGACAGAGTCAGAACGGATCCTTCTGCTGCTAGCGGTCGCGCTGATGGAGTCCTTCGGCATCGACGTCGCGATCACCGACGAATCCGAGTACGCCGCGCTGCCCGGCCTCGCCCTCACCTCACGCCGCGCGATCGTCGCCACGTGGATCCGCGCGGACGGAGTGTGGCATGTCGACGTCACCGGCCAACGATCCGCGCTAGCCGAGTACCGCGATGCCGCCGGGCACGCACGTGCTCACTCAGTCATCACCGCCGACACCTCCGCCTCGCGGCTGAACGCCCTCGCCGACTACCTGAACCTCAACTGGACCTGGCTGCGGACCCGGTGCGCCGAGCTCGGTGACTACGGTCTGGCCGGGTTGGCCGAGCCGCGCAGCCGGCTGCTGTCCCTCGACGGCGCCGATCGGGCGTGTCGCTTCGTCGGCTCCCTGCCGTAATAGGCTCCCGCCACCATCACGATCGCCGCAGGCCAGCACAGTCTTCGTCACCGCAGCGGCGCGCCCTGGAAGGAGCCCGGTGTCCTCAACCTCAACCGCACCCCCGCCACGGGTCGTGGTGTTCGGGCTCGGCGGCACCATCGCCATGACCAGCAGCACCGGCGGCGCCGTGATCCCCGCTCTCTCCACCCAGCAACTCGTCGACGCCGTCCCCGGGCTCGCCGACGCCGGAATCGAAATCGAAGTGGTGGACTTTCGGCGCCGTCCCGGCGCGTCCCTCACCATTACCGACATCACCGAACTCGCCGCAGCCGCAGCCGATGCGCTGGCCAACGGCGCGAACGGTGTCGTAGTCACCCAGGGCACCGACACGATCGAGGAGACCGCCTACCTGCTCGACCTACTCCACCACCGGCCCGAACCTCTTGTGGTCACCGGCGCGATGCGTAACCCCACCCTCGCCGGCGCCGATGGACCCGCCAACATCCTCTCCGCCATCCACACCGCCGCATCGACACACGCACGAGAACAGGGCTGCCTCGTCGTCTTCGCCGACGAAGTCCACGCCGCCCGATGGGTCACCAAAACTCACTCCACCAGCGGCGACACCTTCCGCTCCCTGGATACAGGCCCTCTCGGCTACGTCCTCGAAGGCACCGTCCGGATGCTGACCCGAGTCCCCCACCGCCTTACCCTCACCCCACCGCACCTCGCCGAACACGCCCGTGTCGGCCTACACACGGTCACCCTCGACGACGATCCCACCGTCCTCGACGCCATCGGCGCCCGCGTCGATGGCCTCGTCATCGCCGGCTTCGGCGTCGGCCACGTCCCCGAACCCCTCGTCGACACCCTCGGCACCCTCGCCGGACGAATCCCCGTCGTCCTCGCCTCCCGCGCCCCAGCCGGACCGACCCTCACCCGCACCTACGGCTTCCCCGGCTCCGAACAGGACCTCATCACACGCGGCCTCATCCCCGCCGGCTGGCTGCACCCCTACAAAGCCCGCATCCTGCTAGGCGCCCTCCTCAACGCCTCAGCGAACCCACAGGACATCGCCACGGCGATCACCACCGCAGGTGGACTCACCGGTCCCACCGCCTGGCCCTGGCCCATCACCGACAACCAACCGACGGAAACGAGCACGACGGATGCATAGCCACGACCTCACCCCCGGCCGCATGATCGGCGTCGTCTTCGACCACGGCGACGACTTCTTCACCGCCCTCACCGACGCCTGCCGCACCCACCGCATCAAGCAGGGCTACATCCCGATGTTCATCGCCGGCCTGTCCACCGCGAAGATCGTCGGCACCTGCCAACGTCTCGACAACCCCGACGCCCCCGTCTGGTCACACGTCGACCTGACCAACATCGAAGCCCTCGGCGGCGGCACCATCGCCTGGGACGACACCACCCAAACAATCACCCCCCACATCCACATCACCGTCGGCCTGAAGGAACACAGCGCCACCGCCCACACCAGCCACCTCCTGGACGCCACCGTCCAATTCCTCACCGAAATGCTCGTCATCGAAATCCGCTCACCCGCGATGCATCGAGTCTCTAACCCCGACCTGCACGATGTGCCACAACTGCGCTTCGGCCTACAACACGGCACTGAACGCCCGTGAGCGCCTCCCGGTCCGCCCTCAGCGGCACGATCGCCCAGCCTCAATGACAGATCCATGTCACTAACCAGTTCGTGATCTATGGCGTCTCGGGGCGGATCGTCACCGCCGCCATACCCAACTGCGAGCTCGCTGACGGTAGACCGCCGCCCGTGATGGAAGGAGTCCTGTGGCCTCAGCCGACTCGCTGCTCGGAGGTGTGCCTGAGCGCTACTACGTCCATAACAAGGACCGCGGTGAGACCCTGCATCGGTCCGCGCCGGAGGCCATCCAGCGAGACGTGATCGCCCTTGAGGTCAGCGAAGGTGACCATGTGCTGGAAATCGGCACCGGCACCGGATACTCCGGCGCGCTCCTCGCCGCCCGAGCCGGCACGTCCGGGCGTGTGACCAGCGTCGACATCAGCGACCACCTCGTCACATGGGCGAACCGCCTGCACCACCAACGCGGCGTCACCACGATCACCTGCCACGTCGCCGACGGCATGATCGGCTACCGACCACACGCTCCCTACCAGCGAATCGCGGCCTGGTGCACGCCCCCACGGCTACCCATAACATGGGTCGACCAACTCGCCCCAAACGGACGCATCGTGGCCTGCCTACCCATCGCCACGCAACCATCCACCACCCTGGTCACCACCATCACCCTCACCACGGGACAACCGCGCGTCGAGACGGTGACCTTCGGCGGCTACGCCCAGAGCACCGCCACTGCCGTGGAAGACGCCCTGACCATCCCCGCCCGCTGGGTGGACTACCGCGTCGACCAACCTCACCTGGCCTGGATATCCATCGGCTGGCGCGACGATGACGACCCGCAGCACACCGGCGCCCGCACAGCGCTCAACCTGCTGCTCGACCCCGACCACACGGAGACCTATCACCGCGCACCCTTGGACTGGCTGTCATGGACGGCCTACACCGTCATCGTCGGCGGGCCACAACGCAGTCTCACCGCTCTGGGCGACGGCAGGCGGGGCATCGGACACACCACCGCAACCTCCGCCGCCGTGATCCTGACCGATGGCACCATCCTCGCCGACAGCGCAGACTCCCCATCCCTGACCACGCTACGGACCTGGCTACAACGATGGGAACAAGCAGGACGGCCCGACGCCACCTGGTTCGACGCAAGCCTTCTACCCAACGACGAAAGTGATCTTCCAGGCTGGGATTTGCGGATCACGGCCCCGCGCCGGTAAGTGACCCCCGCTCGCACAGCAACTGTTCCGATCCGTGCACGCTGACGCCGCATGGCTCACTACACGTGCTCGCACGAATCCCTGGCTCCACCTACAGCGCAAGGCGGCCTACCTCACTCACCGTGTTCCGCGATATCCCCAGCCGACGACAGGTGGCCTTGATCGCCATCCCCTCCGCCCGGTGCAACCGACGGATCTCCGCCCAGTCCTCCACGCTCGGCACCTCCCGGTGCTTCCGGAAGGGGCCAAATTCAACCGGAACCACGGGGTCGGTTTCAGGCGGAGCCGACACAGCGGCACAGCAAGCACGGGTCGAGCTGGCCGACTGGCGGCTGGAGAAGCTGCCGGTGCCGTCAGCGCGAAGCGACGGACGAGGGAGTTGCTCGTTCGACCGAACCTCAACCGATCCACCACGTCACGTTTTCGCGGTACCCCGGTTTGGCCAAAGTCGGTAGATGTCTGCAGGCACCGTATGGGGCGGCCTCTCCGCGGCGCCTGCACGCTGCTCTACCGAACTGACCGGGCAACCCCACCCTGCCTAGGTAGCGGCGGCATGACGCCCATGCACCCCAGTTCCGAATGTTCTTCACGATCGAACGCGGTGAAGCCAAGGAGCCGGCGATGCCGCTCCGCGATGACCGTGTGACTGTCCGCGTGTCGTGAGGGGTGACAGAACCTGCAGGGCGTAACTTTGCACAAGTCCGATCGCCTTGGGCTACCTGGGAGTTGCGGACAGCATGTGCATCCCGCACCTTGCTTACCCCTTACAGACAAGGAGGAGCGCACCCATGGTGCGTTCGTACAAGATGACGACGGGCCGTTCGGCCGCGACGAGCCCGACGCCGGCGACACCGGTGGTGTCCGTGGTGGCGGTGGACGGCGCGGGGCCAGGAAGGTGGATCGGAACCCCAGCCGGCCACGGAGGCAGGTGTGCCTTGCTGGGAACCGTCGTCACCGTGGCGGTGCTCGTCGGTCAGCAGGGCGGTGGCATGGCGGATGCCTGCCTGCTAGGACTGCTGGTCGCAGCCATCGGCAGACTGGTGGGGTCGGAACGGGTACTCGTTACGGAGATCCGTTCGCCTACCGCGCCGATCCTTCAGTTGGCGTACCAGGGCGAACCGCATCCCGTTGGGGCATCTGTGGAGGTGCCACGTCCGCGCCGCTCGCGGAAGGGCTAGGCGGGTGCCTGTTCCCGTAGGGCGTCACGGATCCCTTCAAGCAGCCGCCGGGCGTCGTCGCCCTTCGCCGCCTGGCGGTACAGGTCCTCGAAGGAGGCCTTGTAGCCAGCGACCGCCGTCTCGTCCTCGACGAGGGCGACGTCGTCCGGCAGGTTGTCGAGGTAGACGACGTCCGGGTCCACGTCCCACTCGAACTCATGCAGGGAGAATGGGCCGACAAGAGCGGAGTTGGCCGCAGTGTCCCGCTTGAGGACCACGGGATGCAGATGTTCCGGAAGCCGGAACAGGATGTGTTCGACCTGCTCCAGCATGAGCTGGGTGTTCTCCACGAACTTGAGGGCGCGTTCGTCCAGGACGATCCGCACCTCACGGTGCGGTTGGCCGAAGACGCGCGCCTGACGGGCCAGACGCAACTGCACACGCGCCTGCGCGGCGGCTTGGTCGCCACGGATCTGCGGCCCAATCGCCACCACCAGTTGGGCGTACTGCTCGGTCTGCAGCAACCCAGGAATGAGGAAGGGGTGGTACTGGCTGATGCGCCACGAGTCGTCTTCGTAGCCGAGGAAGTCCATGTACGACGGTGAGACGAACTCGCGGTACTCGGCAGCCCAATGACGCTTGCGCGCCAACCTCGCCAAGCCCAGCAGGTCGCGTGCCTGGCTGGTGTCGTGCACCTGGTAGAAGTCCAGCAATGCACGGAGGTCGTTGACGGAGATACTGACCGACCCGTTCTCGATCCGCGTCACCTTCGACAACGACCAGTCCATCTCCTGGCGCACGTCCTCCAGCGAGAGTCCGCGTTCGAGTCGCAACTGACGCAGCACGAGACGCAGCCGCCTGCGATTCGTGGTCGGCCCATGCCCGCCCGTCGTCACGTCCACGCCCTCCACTCAGCAACTGCAGAAGGCAAAATGAATAAAGAACCCTGCCTTGAGCAATTTTCTTTGGGCCTTCGGCTCTCTGCTGAGGGCAATAAGCTATCAGACGGGCCTATCGAACGCGGGATCGGGTGAAAGAGGCAGACATTCATGGCCGAAGTGGGCGCTCCCCTGCTACCGTGCTTACATAGCGCGACGCCCGCAGAGACGGTACGTGAAGATCGTCGCCGGCTTGACGGTCGCCTCGGTACCGATTGCTCGACGGCGTTCACGGGAATCCTCACCATAGTTGCGTCGCCATTCATGAACAGCCCCTATGCACATCGTCGGATTTCAGGAGCAACAAAATGGAAGAGTCCCGGAACAACTGTCCCATCTGGACCCGTCGCAGTTCCCGGTGCCAAAACGACCATTGCGTGGACGTGTCCCGCTATCCCGCAAGCGTCGAGGTGTGCAACTCTGCGAACCCCGACACGACCCTGTCATTCACGGACGATTCCTGGCGTTCATTCCTCCGAGCCCTCGGAAACAACACAGTCCGGCTGCCATACAAGTAACCGCCACAGCGGTTACGGACCGCCTCGCCGACGTACGGCCTCGGCGTCACTGTCGGCATGCCGACACCCGGTGGCGCCGAACCCGACCGCACCGTTACGCCGCCCTAACCGGTCACCCTTGACCTACTCCCACACGAGCGGCCCCATGCACATGCCATGCACGACGAACAGCACCCAGCCCCATGCCCCGTCCTGTTAACGAGACTCTACGAAAAGCCAAGCCACTGGTATAGGCGACACGACGGCACACGTCTGCCGCCCACCAGCTCGACCTACCCGGCGCGCCCTCACCTCGCCCTAGCTCTAACAGCGGCCCGCGCATGGCCAGGAATCAAAATGTGAAGACCGCAGGCTCAACGGCATGCCAACACACTCACATTCCTGAATCGCTTTGCCAGACAGGTTGCGATCGGCCACTAACGCCCGTTTCTCAAAATGGTTGCGGAAGGACGACGGGAAGCAGGGACAGCCTGATGACGCGCTTCTGGTCACCGGCAGCATGGAGCAGATAATCGCGACGGCGAGTTGGCTCATCGGGAGTGATGACCTGCAGCAACCGTGAGTGTTGGTCCAAACAGGCCCCGGCACTGTCGACCACGGCGCTAGTGTCCGCCCGGTCGCGTATGAACAAGATAAGGGCGATTCGGGTGTCGCGCCAGATGGTGTAACCGAGTAGTTGATCGACAGCCTCGACGAACTTGGAAGGGCCGTGCCAGATTTTGCACTCCCCGATAAACGCATCTCGATCGCGCCACCGCAGCAGGATGTCCGTCTTGCCACGCCCAAGGAACGTCTCGCCGGTCGCTGCCCCCTGATAGTTCGCGTTGAGGATGAACAGGAGGAAGTCCCGGATGGTCTCCTCATCCTCCCGCAGTAGCTTGCTTGCCGAGCGAACGAGACGTTCGAGCGCAGCGGTGAAGGACATGATCGTGACAGTGATGTCCTCCGCGATCTGCTCGGCGAGGTGCCACTCCTGAGCCCCCGCCACAACGGCAGCGTCGAGTTGCGCGACGGTGACCCCACGGGGCTGCAACGGGATGCGTTGCTCCATCGACCGTGGGGCGACCGGGATACCCAAGGCGTCGGCCGTCGCGAGGACTGCTCGCACCCTACGGGCACGGGCGCCTATGGCGGTCATCACCTGCGCACGCATTTCCGCCCGATGGTGCTGAACCTCCTCATTGGCGGCAGCCGCTGCCTCCCGAAGCAGTCCTTGGAACTCTTCGATGTACTCCCCAAACCTGGCGGCATCAGCCATCGCGTCAGCGATGTCCTCGTTGGTCGCTTCAGCGATCGTCGAGAAGCACTTGGCAGGCTTGTCACCCTCGATGTCCGCGCCAGAAAGAACCCCACGGGACATGAGCGCACTGGACGCACCATCGACCATCACACAGAGGTTCAGCCGGACCAGCTGCTCCTTGCCCCCATGAGACGGCGTTTCGAGTGTCTCGACCCAAAGCCCTTCATGATCAACAGTGACGGAAGCGGCGGCGCACTCGTTCACGATGACATCAGCCACGGCGTCCACGGGCGTCCGCGCGAGCGTGTCGTCTGGAACGTCGCGGGCTCGGGCGAGCGCGATCTTCAGACGCGACGCATACTCCGTGGAGTTGCGCCAGATCGGATCCCACAGCGGAAGGTGCGTAAGCGGCAAACTCGCCTCCATCGATTGAACTCACTCCCCGGCCGTTGACTGACGCTCCCGAGGAACCTCCACCGTGGGCCGACCGAATGCTCCCATCACCAACACCGTCGCCGCTGCAGCGGGGGCAGCGCCTCAGCCGAGTCGTCGACGATGTCGCCGCCGCCCCCAAGTGCCGCCGAACCAGTGAGGACCGAAAGGAGCCAGCCTGACAAACCGGCACGCAGGGGATGCTCGACGCACGAGCAGCCAACCATGCCTCATGGACGAAAACAGACCGCCATTACGGCAGGTCCGGCCTTGTCGATCTTGTGCGCCCGAAGGGACTCGCCCCCCTAGCCTTCTGATCCGTAGGCCGTTGCGGCTCGCGACCATAATGACCAGGTGATGAAGCGGCATGGCAACAGACTCGTGATATTCGGATCGACTCTGGCCGCCGTCGTAGCAGGTGTCTACCTGATCGGGTTGGATACCGCCGACCAGGTGGCGAGCGTTGTCGGCGCGCTGTTCGGTGGCTTGGCGCTTTACCTGACGCTGAGCGAGCTGCGGCGTCGCCGTAACGAGCAGCCAGCCGGCACTATTCCCTCAGCTAGGCTCTTACACCCAGTCAGCGACGAGCCGCTCGAACGGCCCACACTGGATGGGCCGGCCGGGCGCCTGGAGACGCGGAACGTCATCCTGTTGGCTGCGGCCTTGGTCTTTGCTCTGTTTACGGTCAGAGTGTCAACGATTTCTCTCTTTGATGCCTCAGGCCCTGACGATTCAGTTGGGCCAGCCGGGACCACCTGCGCTGCCAGCGGTACGGGAGCCGTCGCCCTAGTCGTCGGCGCCCGCGCGAACGTCCCACGACCCACATTGACGGCCGAGGTGCGGTCGTTGCTGAGTGCCCACCTCGCCGCAGGCGAGCAGATTTACCTGATCCGACTCGACGGCCATCCGACCCTGGCAGGCACCCTGAGCATCACACCGGCGAAGTCCGCCAGGAATCACGACCTTGAGGTCAAGAACACGCTGAGCGACCTGGACGCATCGCTGGCAGGTCTGCGCGCCATCGCACCCGAGGCCGATGTCCTCGCCGGGCTGTCGATCGGCGCCCGAGCCGTCGGAGACCGCGGCACGATCGTCCTGATGGACTCCGGCCTGCAGACGGTCGCGCCTCTCGATTTCGTCAAACCAGGCGTTGTGGAGGCTGGTCCCAGCGAGGTAAGCAGCTTCCTGCGGTCCGAGGAGCTTCTACCACCGCTGTCCGGCCGGGGGGTTATCCTCGTCGGCGTTGGTGACGTCGCGGCACCCCAGCAGCCGCTGAACGATCGGCAGCGGCGAAACCTGGTGGACATCTGGCGCCAAATCGCGGTGTCCGCCGGGGCTAGCTGCGTGCAGATCCTGGATACACCGCTCAGTGGTGACGCGCCCGTCGATGCGCCAGCCGTTGCCACTATAAGCTTGCCAGAGCAGCAGAGCTTAACGCTGACCTGCGGCAGCGACACCACGCTGACCACCCAGGCGATCAGCTTCCATCCAGACTCCGCTGTTCTCCGTGACCCGGAAGAGGCCAAGGCGACGCTCGGCGCTTTGGCGAAGCGGATCAACAGCGGCAAGCTTACCGTCGAAGTGATCGGCATGACAGATTCAATCGGCAGTAGCGAGCTTAAGGTGACATTGTCCTATGCCCGAGCCAAAACGGTTCGAGATCAACTGATTAAGCTGCGCGTATCTCCCGACACAATCACTAGTCGTGGCGAAGGCGACACAGTAAATGCCATTGCACCGGGCAACCAGGTGGCCAACGTCCGCGTCAAGTGTTGAACTCCCACTCCAAAACTCGAAGCGACGGGTCTGCTGCACCGATAGGTGACAGTTTCAGTCACGCGGCCTACGGTGCAAGCCTTCTGGGGTGGACGAGAACGAGCCGGGAAACGTGCCTGGCCGATGACGCGCGGCGAGAACCACCGGTTCGGCATGTACGCCCCGTAGCTCCGTGCCCTTTGTGGTGTTCGCGAAGGCATTCCATAGGTGAAAGCAGATCAGGTCATGCTCGGGATCTGCCATGGCGTAGGCCAGTGTCTTGGAATACATGGGGTTGGTTCCGCCGATCCACAGCGACGGGAGCCCGAACGCCTCGATGACCTCAGACAGCGTCCGATCCTCCGTCACCCAACCGCTGACGCCGGAGCTCAACTGCTGAAACTCTGCCTCCGACACGCCCGATCCAACTCGAGCCAGCCGAGGCGATGGGCTATCTCGGCGTAGACGGAGGCCGTGGCATCACGCAAGGCATCTGCCGGCAGGATGTAGCTGTAGGCGCCCATGACACCGGTCGCCACGAACGCGTCGCGTTCGCGTAACCCATCACGCTCCGTCGCCCACCGCTCCAGGCTTCCGTCCACGGCGGCCATCGCCTCCAGCAGAAGCCGCTCAGCCATCTCGTACTTGCCGTACATGCCAGGGCGACGAAGCACACCGTTCACCTGGGCCAGGTGGTGCTGACGCGCCTCACCGAGAACACGTTCGGAATCCGCACCGGTACTCATCGCTGGCGATCATGACACTTCAACGGGCTCCGGGGATATCCACTCATCGGCAGATCCGGATGCGCCCAGGGCTCGACGAGGTCGTCGTCATCGCTGGCGGCCCCAGGCCCATCTTCTCGCACCGCAACGCAAAGCCGCGCCGGTCCAACTCGACGGCAAGATGCGGAACCACGCCCTCACCCCACCCCACCCTCCACGCATTCGATCAAATTTCGTGGATTGAATGAGGAAGGAGAATTTCGGCATCGTCAAACTCGCACGGACCCGACCGGACGGCCCCGGACAGTCCGACACGCAGGGGATGCTCGTCGCACGAGCAGCCACCGAGCAGCCAACCGTCCCTCATGGACAGAAACAGACAAGGCCCTGACCGCCGTTATGGCAGGTCAAGGCCTTGTCGATCTTGTGCGCCCGAAGGGACTCGAACCCCTAACCTTCTGATCCGTAGTCAGATGCTCTATCCGTTGAGCTACGGGCGCTGGTGCTCGGCCAGTCTACACACCCGGCCTTCGCGCGGAGACTCCGGGATTCGAACCCGGGAGGGGCTTTAAGACCCCAACCGCATTAGCAGTGCGGCGCCATAGACCAGACTAGGCGAAGTCTCCCTGGTGGCCCGCAGACCACCGCGCCCGAGGATACAGGCCCCGCCCGTCCGGGGGCAAAGCGACTACCGGAACCCGCCGCCCCGCAGACCGGCGAGGGGATTCTTGCGCTGTGCGTCGCCGTGATCGCGACTACGCTCCATCGACATGCAGGAGGAGTCGCCACGCGAGCATGACCACCCGGAACCTGCTCGGGAAGCGCGCCGCCGCTTGCCGAAGGCGACGTTCACAGCGCCTCCGGCTCCGGCGCCCCCGAGCGACGCGGAGCCGCAGGAGGACGAGGGCGGGCGTCGACCTCGTCAGGCGAAGCCCGCGCCGGGTCTGATCTTCCAGCCGCCGCCCGTTGCCGAACAGCCGGCGCCCCGTCAGACTCGTCCCGCTTCGTCCAGGACACCGTTCACCCCCACGCCTCCGGCCACTCCGGCACCCCCCGCCGATGCTGGACCGGCACCCGCGGCCGGTCCAGCATCGGCGGGAAGCCAACCGGCCCAAAGGGGAGCCGACGGTCCGGACGGCGCGTCTTCGGACACCCCTGCGCCGTCGCGTCGGAGGGCCGCCGCTAAGAAGGCACCTCGATCGAGACCTGAGCCGACCGGGCCGGAATCGGGCGCCACCGGTCCCGCCGATTCCTCTGCCGCTGGGGCAGCGACCGCCGGGCCGTCGACCGGTAGCGGGCAGCACGACGCGACGGACACGCCCTCGGACAGGACCGAGCAGCACGACGCGACCGGAACGCCGTCGAGCAGCGATGGGCAGAACGACGCGACTGCGACTGCGGCGACGCAGCCGGCTCCGGCCCGGAAGACGGCCAGAAAGGCCACGCCGAGAAAGGCCACGCCGGCTGCGGCTGCTTCCGCCGAGGCCACCCCGGTGAAGAAGACAGCGAGGAAGGCGGCGGCGAAGGCCGCACCCGGCCGGAAGGCCGCGACGAAGGCGACCGGGGTCACCGCCGCCGGTGGGATCACAGCTGCCGCCGTGGTCGGAGCGGACGACGCCGTGCCCCAGGCCGAGGAGACCGCCTCGGCCCGCACCGACACCTCCCCAGCAGAGCAGGCCACTGAGCCGACCCCGGCCGAGGCAACCCCCACACCGACCCTGGCCGGGCCTACCCCCACACCGAACGCCGCGGAGCCGACCCCAGTCGAGCCGCCCCCCACACCGAACGCCGCCGAGCCGACCCTGCCACCGAACGCCGCAGCACAGACCGGCGCCGACCCGAGCGATCCGACCGAGCCGGATCCGAGCCGGCCGGGCTCCGTCGAGACGACCCGGCCCGAGCCGGCCCCGGGCAAGCCGACCCCGACCGCACCCGAGCCGCGCCCGCAGACCGCACCAGAACCAGCACCGCTCGACGCGATCGAAGCGGGGCTCGTCGGGCGTACGCCGGATCTGCGGATGCTCGTGTCGCGGTTGCTGGAGCACCCGGGCTACGCACCGGAGCTGCTCGCCCTGACGGCCGTCGAGGCGCTCGGGCCGGGGGCGGCGGCGTGGGCGCGGCGGCTGCGGCAGAGGTACCCGGAGGCGGACGGCGACGGTCTGGCCCGGCTGGCCGACCGACGGTTCGTCCGGCAGGCGGGGGTCGGCGGGGCGACCGCCGCGCTGGCGGGTGTGTTCGCGCCGGTGGTGGAGTTGGTGGCGGTGCTCTGGACGCAGGCGAGCCTGGTGCTGCACCTGGCTGCGGCGTACGGCCGTGATCCGGCGGATCCGGAGCGGGCGGTGGAGCTGCTGGTGTTGGCGCAGGTGCATCCGGACGAGGCGAGTGCGCGGTCGGCGCTGGCGGCGGCGCGGACGGCGGACGGGCCAGGCGAGCAGCCGGGGCCACGGGCCGCCGAGGCGGCCTGGCGGCTGGCGGCGCCGCTGGCCGCGCAGGCGGGCGGCTGGTTGGCGTTGCGGTGGGCGTCCAGGTTGCTGCCCGGCGCGGCGGTGGTGACGGCGGCGGTCGGTGACTCGGCGGCGGCGCAGCGGCTGTCCTCCCGCGCGGTCGCCGCCTATCGCCCGACGCGACGTCGCTGACCACGGCCTGCCGGACCCCCGCTGACCACGGCTTGCCGGGCCCAACGGCCGCCCGCGTCCCCGACCGAGGCCAGCCCCACCATCCGGGAGCGCGACCGCCACCGGGCCAGGGACCTGCGCGGTCGGAGCGGAAGCGCGACCGGCGACCGGCACCGGGCCGGGGTCTGCGCGGTCAGAGCCAGTCGAACCATTCTCGGGGCAGCAGGCTGTAGCCGACGAAAGCGAAGATGTCGAGCAGGGCGTGCGCCACGATCAACGGCATCACCCGGCGGGTACGCAGGTAGAAGAGGCTGAACACGACGCCCATGACCGCGTTGCCGATGAACGCGCCGAAGCCCTGGTAGAGGTGGTAGGAGGCACGGAGAAGGGCGCTGGTGGCGATGATCGCGCCGACTCGCCACTGGAGCTGCCGTAGCCGGGTCATCAGGTAGCCGACCACGATCACCTCTTCCAGGATCGAGTTCTGGAAGGCGGCGAGGATCAGCACCGGCACGGTCCACCAGAGGTCGGGCAGCGCGGCCGGCACCACGGTGGCGTTGATGCCGAGTTGGGCTGCCGCCCAGAACAGCACCAGGCCGGGGAGCCCGATCAGTGCCGCCAGCCCGGCTCCCTGGGCGATGTCGGCCCAGGGTCGTCGGGCGTCCAGGCCGAGGGTGCGTACCGGGTCGCCGGGGTCGCGGGTGAGCAGGTGTACGGCGAGCAGCACCGGCAGCAGCGCGAAGACGATGCCGAGCAGCTGGTACGTGAGGTCGAGGTACGGCCGGGCCGACGCGGAGGTGTTCAGCGCGGCGGTCTGCCGGGAGAGTCCGCCCTCGGCGGTCAGCTTCGCGATGATCGAGACGGTGGCGTAGACGGCCGACTGGCCGAGCGAGAGGCCGAGCACGAGCATCGTCTCGGTGCCGAGTGTCCGACGGGACGTCGGGCTGGTCAGCTCTGCGGTCACCGCACCACTGTGCCCGACCGTCTGCCCTGGTGGCATCCGGGTGTCACTGAGCGCGCCTCACGTCGGATCGCACATTCTGTGCGACCCACATGCACGCTCCGTGGACATTCTATCGGTGTTCCCGATCCCCGCCGGCAGAAGAAGGAGCGCTCCCAGGTGGACAACTTCGCGCGGCTGCTGAAGGAGAGCTGGGCCCTGGTCGAGGAGGATCGGGCCCGGTTGACGGACCACTTCTACGCGCGGGTCTTTCTCCTCGACCCGGAGCTGCGCAAGCTGTTCCCGGTGCAGATGTCCGGGCAGGGTGACCGGCTCCTCGAAGCGATCATCGCGGCGATCCACACCGTGGACGACCCGGAGGGGTTCGACGAGTTCCTGCGGGCGCTGGGCAGGGACCACCGCAAGTACCACGTCGACGCGGCGCACTACGACACGATGGGTGTCGCGTTGTTGGACGCGTTGCGTAGCACCGCCGGGGACGGCTGGAACCTGGAGTACGACCAGGCGTGGCGGGACGCGTACGCGGCGATCGCCGAGAAGATGCTGGCCGGGGCGGCGGCGGACGACAACCCGCCGTTCTGGCACGCGGAGGTGCTGACCCACCGGCGGTACGGCTCGGACACCGCCGTCTTCACCTGCCGCGCGTTGCAACATCCGCTGTCCTGGAAGGCCGGCCAGTACGTCAGCGTGGAGGCGCCCCGGCACCATCCCCGGGTGTGGCGGACGTACTCGGTGGCGAACGCTCCGAACGACGACAACGTGCTGGAGTTCCACGTGCGTACGCCGCCGGAGGCGGCCGGCTGGGTCTCGGGTGCGCTGGTCCGCCGGATCAAGCCGGGTGACCTGCTGCGGGTGGCCGCGCCGATGGGGTCGATGACGTTGGACCGCGCGTCGGAGCGGGACATCCTCTGTGTCGCCGGTGGGGTCGGGCTGGCGCCGGTGAAGGCCCTGGTGGAGGAGTTGGCCGGCTACAACCGGGCACGCTGGGTGCACGTCTTCTACGGTGCCCGTACCGAGGCGGACCTGTACGGTCTCGACCAGTTGCGGGAGCTGGTGGCGGCACATCCGTGGCTGTCGGTGACGCCGGCGTGCAGCGACGACCCTGACTTCGACGGCGAGCAGGGTGACATCTCCGAGGTGGTGGCCCGCTACGGGCCGTGGACCGCGCACGACTGCTACGTCTCCGGCTCCGCCTCGATGGTCCGGTCGACGTTGCGGGTGCTCGCCGCCGACGACGTCCCGCCTCAGCAGACCAGGTACGACACCTTCGGCAACCTGTAGAGCTTTTCTCCCCCCGAGCCGGGGCGCGTGCCCCTGCCCCCTGGGGCACGCGCCCCGGCCCTCCCTGATCGGGCGGACCGGCACCGCCCGCGCCACCGCGCCCGTCCGGCCGTCGTTCCCACCCGGGCGGGCGCGGTGGCGCCTCCCGCGAGCCCGTGACCGACGGATCATGAGTCCGCCGTTCACACCTTGGCGCGGGGCGCCACCCGCGCAGGCGGCAGGGGTCAGTAGCGCCAGGGGTTCCCGGTCTCCCGGTACTCCTCGATCGGCACCAGCGGCACGCCGGGCGCCATCCGGTCGACGTAGAGCCGACCCTCCAGGTGGTCGATCTCGTGCGCGACCAGGCGGGCCATGCCGAACTCGAACGAGGTGATCACCCGTCCGCCGTCGAAATGCGCGTGCTCCACGTCGATCCGCAGCGCTCGGGGCACCAGCCCACGGTGGTCGAAGAAGGAGAGGCAGCCCTCGTACTGCTCGTCGGTGTCCGGCGCGGCCTCGACCACCCGGGGGTTGAGCAGGACGACGGGCTCGGCGGTGCGGTCGGGCGGGCGGACCACGGCCGCCGCGCGACCGATGTCGAGCTGTGGCGCGGCGACGCCCACGCCCTTGGTGAAGGGGTGGATCTCGTCCAGCCGGGCCATCGCGGTGACCAGCCGGTCGACGATCTCGCGGGCGGCGTGTTCCTCGCGGGGCAGGTCGAACGGTCGGGCGGGCTGCCGCAGCAGGTCCGCGCCGCGCTGCACGACACCGAGTCCGCGCATCCGGTCGGACGGCCGGACCCGGCCGGCTTCCGGCTCAGTCTCCGGCTCGGCGCGGAAGCGCCACTGCATCCGGTAGCGGGCGTTCAGCGGCGGCTCGTCGGTCGCCCAGTCGAAGATCGCCCGGTCGTCCTCGTCCCGCCGGGTCACCGCCGTGCGCAGCGGCCCCTCCTCCGCCGAGAGCGAGGTCTCCGCGCCCCAGACCTGTGGGTCCAGCGCCGCCGGCAGATCCAGGCGTACGGCAAGGTACCGGGTGGGTACGCGGACCGCCCGCTGGAACCAGGGGCCCCACTTGTCCCGTCCGACGGTGTACGCGTACTCGATGGTGGCGCGGCGACCCGGGTAGAGCGGGAAGCGGCGGTCGGCGTTCTCGAAGAGCAGCCAGATCTCCTTGAAGGCGTCCCGGTCGTGCTTGGCCCGCCAGTGCATGGCCTCCCGCTCGCCGGACTCCTCGCGGAGTGCGCTCAGTTGCAGTTCGGCGAAGGTGAGCGGGTGTTCCCGGTGGTGCCGGTTGGAGCGGCCCGGGTCGTTCGGGTAGCGGTCGACGGCGATCCGGACCAGGTAGCGCGTGACCGGTTCGGTGCCGGCGTTGTACAGCTCCCGGCGGATGACGCAGTGGTAGGAGTCGTCGGTGTGGGTGAGTGTGGCGGTCTCGCGTTCGACGATGAGTCCGGTGCCCGGCGGCATCCACTGGCCGGGGAGGACGGGTTCCCGGTGGTGGCGCTCGACTCGGGCGTGGCGCAGGTCGTCGTACTCCCGGAACCGCTGCCAGATGGCGCCGCTGGCCTCCAGGACGGCCTCGGCGCGCCGGGCGAAGTCCTCGGTGGGTCGGTGCCGCCGCCCTTCCACGTGGCTGACGTACGACGGGTCGAAGCCCATCAGGGTGGCGAGTTGTTTCTTGGACAGCCCCCGCTCCGTCCGGTGCCGTGCGAGTTCGGCGGCGAACGAGTCGGCAGCCCGATCGAGCGGTGAGGTCGTCATCAGCTTCCTCGTGGCCGGGTGCATCAAGTTTCACGTTGCGTCGCCGATCACGCACACATCTGGCATGTTCTCGACAGGACCCTTGACCGGTGAGCGATTTCTACCGATACTGCCCCGAGTCTCCGGTGCGACACTCTGCGTGACCGCCGCCCGTCGAGTGATCCGAACCTCTCGCTTTTCCTTCTTCCCGGGTTCCCCGGATGCCGGAAGTGTGGTTAGGCTAGCCTTAGTTTGGCCAGTAGGGTCTCGGACGGGGGTGGATCAGGTGACAGCCGTGCTGCCCGTCCACGCCGCCTCGGCCGCACCGCTGGCCCCGGTCACCACGGCCCTGCGGGCCATGTTCGGCACCGACGCGCTGCCCGGTCTGGCCGCCGGGCTGGTCGTGCCGGACGAGGCGGGTTGGGCCCCGGCGACGACGCTGACCAGCGGCACCCAGGTGCCGGAGCTGCTCAGCTCGGCCGTCCGCCTCTGGGGTGGTACGCCACACGCCTCCGCCGCGGTCGCCTGGAAGGCGTACAGCTACTGGGCGGCACTGCCGGTGGTGCTCGGTTGGGCCGTCGCCCGACGGGTGCCGCTGCTCGACGCCGACGCGGCTCTCGTGCACTTCGCCGACCCGCGCACCCTGATCACGCTGGGCCTGCGTCGGTCCACCCCGATCGCGGTCCTGCCCAACGACCCGCTGGCCCTGTCCGGGCTGCCCCAGGTCCAGGTGCTCGCCGACGAGCAGGCCCTGTTGACCGCGCTGCGCGGCACGCTGCTGGACGCCCACCTGTCGCCGGTGATCGCCGCCATCCAGGGCGAGGTCCGGATCGGTACGCGGACGCTGCTCGGCTCGGTGGCCTCCGGCATCGCGCACGGGGTACTGCGGGCCGCCGACAGCCTGCCCGGCTCGGCGGTCGAGGCGGTCGACACGCTGCTCGGCGCGCTCGACCTGGCCGACCTGGTGGAGCTGGTGCCGGGCCGCAACGGCGAGCCGACCGTGCAGCGCCGCACCTGCTGCCTGGCTTTCACCCTGCCCGCGCCGAAGGTCTGCCAGGGCTGCTGCATCCGCAGCTCCTGAGCGTCACTCTCCGACCAGCGGCCGGACGTCCCACAACCACACCCCGCCGGTGTAGGTGGGTTCCACGCCGGTCAGTTCGGTCATCCCGGTCCGCAGCGCCTCGGCCTGCTCGTGCGGGCCGAGGACCACCGCCCCGGCCCGCCAGTACCGCAGGTCCTCGACCGCTTCCCGCCGGTCCTGGTCGGTGATCGGCGGCACCTCGCCGGTCCGCCGGATCGTTGCGAAGAAGGTGCTGGTGGGGCGCGGCGGCGCGGTGAACAGGGCGACCCGGTCCCGGCCCGGCCGGGTGTCGGGGCCGAGGAAGTAGCCACGGGCGATCGGCATCCGCAACCGGGTCTGCGCCGACCAGCGCAGTGGCTCGGCGTAGTCGGTGTCGGGAAGCGGCAGGGTCACCAGGCTGCGCCCGCCGGCCAGGTAGGGACGCCAGGCCCCCGAGGTGACGAACTCCGGGGTCGGTTCGAGGCGCTTGGTCGGCAGCGGGGTGGGCAGTACCGGCACCAGGGCCATCGCCAGCACGGTCGCCGTGCCGAACCGGATCTGGGTACGCCGGTCCGGGTGCCGGGCGGCGACCTGCCGGATCCGTTCGGCACCGTAGGCGAGCAGCAGCCCGACGATCGGCGTGATCGCCAGCGACCAGCGGGTGGGCACCACCGAGTGCAGCACCGGCAGGTCCTCCAGTGCGGCCCAGGGGCCCGGTATCCCGGTGCCCCGGCCGTCGAAGCGGATCTCCCGCCCGAGTGAGAGCACCGCGAAGACCAGCCCCAGTCCGGCCAGCGCGACCACCACCGGGTTGCGCCGCAGCCACCACACGATCGCCGCCACCAGGATCACCAGCGGCCAGCCGAAGAAGGCGTTCTCCTCCGTGGGGTTCTTGACCAGCCGGGCCGCGCTGAACGCCTCGCCGCCCACCGACTCCCGGGCGTAGGTGAAGAACGAGGCCAGGTCGGTGGAGTAGCCCCGGATCAGCCAGGACAGGCCGTTGTAGGCGCCGGGCCCGAAGAACTGGACGTAGAGCGGGTACGCCAGCAGCACGAGTGCGATCCCGGCGGCGACGCCGAGTCCGGCGAGGAAGGTGCGGGTCCGTCGACGCAGGTCGGGTCGGGCGATCGCCAGCGCCACCACGACCACACCGAGACCGATCGCGGTCATCAGCAGGATCTCCAGGTTCAGGAACGCCTGCCAGACGATCACCAGGGCGAGCAGGACGCCGTTGCGCAGCCAGCGGCCGGGCTCGGCGAGCCGGAAGGTACGCCAGACGATCAGCGGCACCACGAACTGCGACACGATGTTCGGGTGCGCGTTGGCGTGCGAGACCATCGCCGGGGCGTACGCGCAGAAGGCGGCGCCCAGCCAGGCGGGGCCGCGCGAGCCGACGAGGACGCGGGAGAGCACGAAGTACCAGGCGGTGGCCGTGGCGATCATCCCGAGCGTCAGGAAGAGCAGGAACGACGTACGGGTGCCGAACAGCAGGGTCACCGGCGTCATCGGCAATGAAACGGATAAAACGGAGGTATTCGCCATCAGATTGACGGATTCCGGCACGTTCATCCGATCCGAGGAGAACGGGTACGCGAATTCCGTCACCACCCGCGCACCGTGCGCCATCATCCACTGAAATTGGGCCATATCCGTCTGATTGTCGCGAATTCCGTCGGCCGGGTTGAGCCACATCCGCGCGGTGACCCAGAAGCCGAGCACCGTGAAGCTCACCACGGCGGCGACGTCCCTCCACCGCGCTGAACTGGGACGATGGCCGCCTTCCGGTGGCCCGACCGGCACCCCTGGCGCCTCAGACTCGTCGGCGGAGCGGCCCGATTCAGGAGTAGTCATGGTAATTCGGAGCGTAGTCGGCGTATCGGGCCATCGTGCGGCCTTCCGACCACTGGCGTAACATCTTCCGAGTTCGCTGACCACCACCGATCGTGCAGCCACCCGACCGTAATTCGGCCACCGCGGGCCCCGATATTCCCGCCCTCCAGGCGGATGGTTCACTCAGTCGGTCCTGGCGCGGGGTCGAGTCATATCGTGAGGAATCGACGCATGGCAGAAATCACTGGGGATCAGCGCGTGCAGTCCGAGGTTCTGGAGGGCCTCGCCACCGCGGTCAACCACCGACGTTGGTTCGTCGAGCTGGCCGTGCCCTACCTGGGCGACAACCCGATCGAGATCGGCAGCGGGCTCGGCGACTACGCACTGGAGTGGGCCGAGCACTTCCCCCGCTTCACCGCCACCGAGGCCGACCCGGACCGGCTGGTCGCGCTCAAGGAGCGCCTGGCCGACCAGCCGTCCATCGAGGTACGCCAGATGCTACTGCCCAACACGGAGCGGGGCGACTACAGCGCGGCGGTGTCGTACAACGTGCTGGAGCACATCGAGGACCACGTGTCGGCGCTGCGCACCATGGGCCAGTTGGTCCGCCCGGGCGGCGCGGTCGTCATCATCGTCCCGGCGTTCCAGTTCGCGATGAGCCCGGCCGACGTCGCCACCGGCCACGTGCGCCGCTACACGAAGAAGACGCTCTCCGCCGCGATGACCGAGGCCGGTCTGCGGGTAGAGAAGATCCACTACGCGAACGCGCTCGGCCTGATCGGCTACTTCATGGCGACCAAGGTCTTCCGGCTGATGCCGAAGGAGGGCCCGATGGTGAAGGTGTACGACACCCTCGTCCTCCCCGCCACCAAGGCCGCCGAGCAGGTCGCCCGCCCGCCCTTCGGCCAGTCCGTCTTCGCCGTAGCCCGCACCCCCGCCTAACCCCCTGCGCCTCCCCCTCCCCCTCCCCCTCCCCCTCCCCCTCCCCCGGGCGGGTTCACCGCGTTGATCAAGAAGTTTGTGCCACGCCCGGTCGGGATCGGTGGCCAAAACCTCTTGATCAACGCGGCCATGTCGGCGGGGTGGGGTCAGGTGGTGATCTGGTAGGTCGGGCGGATGGTGGCTCGGGCGAGGGTGTGGAAGGCCAGGTTGAAGCCGACGTATGCCGGTGAGGCGTCCGGCGTGAGGTCCAGGCGCTCCACGTCGAGGGCGTGCACCGCGAAGACGTACCGGTGCGGCCGGTCACCGGCCGGCGGCGCCGCACCGCCGAACCCCTGCACGCTGTAGTCGTTCCGGACGCTGAACGCACCCCGCAGGTCGCCCTCGGCGACACCACGCGGCAACTCGGTCACGTCGGCCGGGAGGTTGACCAGCACCCAGTGCCAGAACCCGCTGCCGGTCGGTGCGTCCGGGTCGAAACAGGTCACCACGAAGCCCTTGGTCTCCGCCGGGAAACCCGACCAGGCCAGGTGCGGCGACACGTTCTCCCCACCGGTGCTGTCGTGGGCATGCGCCGCGTCCATCGGCTCACCGTTGCGCACGTCGTCGCTGGTCAGCGTGAACGATGCGACGGTCGGCAGCAGCTCGTACGGGTCCGGGGCGATGGGTCGTTCCAGGGTCATCGACACAGGTCCTTCCGGTGGAAGTGGTGTTCTGCGTCCCCCTTCATACCCTGTCGCGCGGCGCCAACCAGGAAAACGCGAGGTGTCCGCCGTAACCGAAGGCCGCTCACGCGGGTTGTCAGCCTGGCACCCATCGAGCGAGGGAGATCCGTGGCCGGCATCTGGCGCGACTTCGTCACCGCGGCCGTAGACGCCGTGCGTGACCGCGACGACGAGCAGCCTCGACCCGACGAACGCCGCCGGGCCGTGGACCGGCTCGCCACCGAGAAGATCCGCGAGAACCAGCAGGTACGCCCACCAAAGCGCTGAGCGCCGACGAGTCACGCCACCCCACCCCGCCTAACCCAGCCCCGCCCCGCCCCACCCGCCCCGCCGATCATGGACTTGTGGCAGGGACAACGAAGGGCATTCAGGAGCTTTTCGCGTGCCACATATCCATGATCGCGGCGGGCAGGCACGTGACACGGCAGGTGGCGGGGCGCGTGGACGGGTGCGGGCGCGTGGACGGGTGCGGGTCCGAATGAGCGCGCGGGTGGAGGGTGAGCGGAGGGTGTGGGATTCGAACCCACGAAGACATCGCTGCCTTACCGGTTTTCAAGACCAGCGCCATCGGCCACTAGGCGAACCCTCCCGGTGCCACGCACGGCGCGGCCGTGCACAGTCTGCCACGTCCGGCAGATCGGCGAAGGGGCGAGCCACCCCCGACCGCGTGGCCGTCGCGGCGGTCGGTCACGCGACTCCACTGTGCTCCGCCGGCCCGAATTTCGCCGGCCAGGGGGCGGCCAGGGCGTGGAACAGCACGTCGATCGGGTAAGACTGGGCTATGCGCGCGATCGTGATTGCCGAGCCCGGTGGGCCGGAGGTGCTGAGCTGGGACGAGGTGCCCGACCCGGAGCCGGGACCGGACGAGGTGATCGTCGACGTACGGGCCACGGCGGTGAACCGGGCCGATCTGCTGCAACGGCAGGGGCACTATCCGCCGCCGCCGGGTGCGCCCGCGTACCCGGGACTGGAATGTTCGGGTGTGGTGAGCGCCACCGGCGCGGACGTCAGCGGATGGCGGGTCGGTGACGAGGTCTGTGCGTTACTGGCCGGCGGCGGGTACGCGGAGCGGGTGGCCGTGCCGGCGGGGCAGCTGCTGCCGGTGCCGGCGGGGGTCGACCTGGTCGACGCTGCCGCGCTGCCCGAGGTGGCGTGCACGGTCTGGTCGAACGTGGTGCAGGTGGCCCGGCTGTCGGCGGGCGAGACGCTGCTGGTGCACGGTGGCGGCAGCGGCATCGGCACGTTCGCGATCCAGCTCGGCACCGCGCTCGGGGCCACGGTGGTGGCGACCGCGCGGGCGGCGAAGCATCCCCGGCTGCGTGAGCTGGGCGCGGTCCACCTGGTCGACTACCGGGAGCAGGATTTCGTCGAGGAGGTCCGGCGGGTCACCGACGGACGGGGCGCGGACGTCGTACTCGACATCATGGGCGCGTCCTACCTCGGCCGGAACGTGGCCGCGCTGGCGCCGGACGGGCGGCTGGTGGTGATCGGCATGCAGGGTGGCCGCAAGACCGAGCTGGACCTCGGCGCGCTGCTGGCCAAGCGGGGCACGGTGGCGGCCACCGCGCTGCGGGCCCGCCCGCTGGACCAGAAGGCCGCCATCGTGCAGGGGGTACGCGACGAGGTCTGGCCGCTGGTCGAGGCGGACCGGGTCCGCCCGGTCGTGGACCGGCGGCTGCCGATCACGGAGGTGGCCCAGGCGCACCGGCTGGTCGAGTCGAACGAGCACCTCGGCAAGGTGCTGCTCACCGTCAGCTAGGCGCCGGCAGCGACGTCTGACACGCCGGCGTGTTCGGCAGCGCGAGTCGGGGGCCGGGGCCCTCGGCGCCGAGCCGGTCGTCGAGGTTGTTGAGCGCGCAGCGTTGGAGCGAGAGGCACCCACAGCCGACGCAACCGTCGAGATCGTCGCGGAGCTTGGCGAGCAGCCTGATCTTCTCGTCCAGCCGGTCGCGCCACGCGGTGGAGAGCTGGGTCCAGTCCTCGGCGGTCGGCGTCCGGGAGGCGGGCAGCGAGTCGAGCGCGGCCCGGATCTCGTCCAGCGAGATGCCGACCTGCTGCGAGATCCGGATGAACGCCACCCGGCGCAGTTCGCTCCGATGGTAGCGACGCTGGTTGCCGCCGGTGCGGTCGGCGCGGATCAGCCCCATCCGCTCGTAGTAGCGCAGAGCCGACTGTGCCACGCCGCTGCGATCGGCGAGCTGACCGATGGTGAGGGCTTCCTGCATCACACCGCCTTGAATTGAACCTAACTTCAACTTGCAGAGTATCCGCATGACTACTCTCGCCACCACCGCCCGGGTCGCCGAGGCCGCCGCGCCGCTCGACGGCCGGTCGCCGGTCGCTCCGCTGCTGGAACGGATCCGCGCCGGCCGCGTGTTCGGTGCCAACGTCCACTCGACCATCGACGTGCTCTGGGTGCTCTACGACCGGGTCCTCCGGATCACCCCGGACACTGTCGACGACCCGGCTCGTGATCGTTTCCTGCTCTCCAAGGGACACGCGGTCGCCGGCTACTACGCGGTGCTCGCCGCCAAGGGGTTCGTGCCGCTCGACTGGCTGGACGACCAGGGCGGGCCGGACAGCCGGCTCGGCGACCACCCGGACCGGACGCTGGTCCCCGGAGTCGAGATCGGCTCCGGTTCGCTCGGGCACGGTCTCGGCCTGGCCGTCGGGACCGCGCTCGGGCTGCGCGCCCAGGGACTGCTCGACACCCGGGTGTACGTCCTGCTCGGTGACGCCGAGCTGGACGAGGGATCGAACCACGAGGCGATCGCGTACGCGGGCGGGACCGGTCTGCCCAACCTGACCGCGATCGTGGTCGACAACTCCTCCGCCACACACGGCTGGCCCGGTGGCGTGGCCACCCGTTTCACGGTGAACGGGTGGACCGCCGCCACGGTCGACGGACGGGACCACGACGCGCTGCGCACCGCCCTGACCGGGCACCACGGACCCCGGCCGCACGTCGTCGTCGCGGTCGTCGAGAGCGGGGAGTAGCCATGCGGGACAGCTTCATCGAGACCACCACGCACCTGCTGGCCGAGGATCCGCGTACCGCGCTGGTGCTCGCCGACATCTCCGCCGACGCGTTCTCCCCCGCCGCCCGACGACACCCCGACCGGGTGCTCAACGTCGGCATCCGGGAGCAGTTGATGCTCGGGGTGGCCGGTGGGCTGGCGCTGACCGGGTTACGGCCGATCGTGCACAGCTACGCGCCGTTCCTGGTGGAGCGGGCGTACGAGCAGATCAAGCTCGACCTCGACCACCAGGCGGCACACGCGGTGCTGGTCAGCGTGGGCGCGTCGTACGACCGGGCGGCGGCCGGGCGCACCCACCTGAGCCCGGCCGACGTCGCGCTCTTCGACACCCTCTCCGGCTGGACGGTGCACGTGCCGGGGCACCCGGCGGAGGTGCCCGGTCTGCTGCGCGCCACGGTCGCCGGGGACGCGTCGGCGTACCTGCGGTTGTCGACGTCGCGGAACGCACGGCCGTACGCCGGTGACGGCGAGCTGGTGGTGGTCCGCGACGCCGGACCGGGTGCACCGCTGTTGGTCGCGGTCGGGCCGGTGCTGGACGCGGCGGTGGCAGCCGCAGCGGATCTGCCGGTCACGGTGGCGTACACCCACCGGCCGCGCCCGTTCGACACCACCGGCCTGCGGGCGCTCGCCGGGACCGAGGTGATCCTGGTCGAGCCCTACCTGGCGGGCACCTCGACCCGGGTGGTCACGGCGGCACTGGCGGACCGGCCGCACCGGCTCCTCGCACTCGGTGTGGGACGCGACGAGCTACGCCGCTACGGCTCGGCCGACGACCACACCCGTTGGCACGGACTGGACGCGGCGGGCCTGCACCGCGCGTTGACCGGGTTCCTGTCCCCGGCTCTGGTCTGAGAGCTGCCCGTCGTCGTCCTCGACCGGGCTGCCGCGTCAGGCGGCGGAGCCGCTCCCGGGGCGACGACGGGTCCGCTCACGGCCGAGGATCCAGATCGCCTCGACACCGTCCCGCCAGGTGATCTTCTTGCCCTCCTCGCGGCCCCGGGCCCGGTAACTGATCGGCACCTCGTACGGCCGGATCCGGCGGCGCAGCAGTTTGCCGGTCACCTCGGCCTCCATGCCGAAGCCCCGGGAACGCACGTCCAGCGAGCGGTAGAGCGCCACCGGCATCAGCTTGAAGCAGGTCTCCAGGTCGCCGATGTAGGAGTTGAACATCACGTTGGCCGCCATGGTGACGCCCTTGTTGCCCATCACGTACCAGAAGCTGTAGGCGCTGTGGCTGCCGAAGGTCCGATTTCCGTAGACCACGGTCGCCCGGCCGTCGAGCACCGGGGCGAGCAGCTTGGGGATGTCCTGCGGGTCGTACTCCAGGTCCGCGTCGAGGATGACCATGTACTCACCCTCGGCGCTGGCGACCGCCGTCCGGATGGCTGCGCCCTTGCCCGCGTTGCGCTGGTGCGTGATCACGCGCAGACGCGCGTCGTCGGCCCGGCCCAGGATCTCCCCGGTGCCGTCGCGGCTGCCGTCATCGACCACCACGAGTTCGATCTCACACGGGTACTCGACCGCCAACGCCTGCTTGAGGGCGTCCGCGATGCGTTCCTCCTCGTTGTAGACCGGCATGAGGATCGACAGCTTCACGGGAATCTCCACGAGGGCGGCAGTATGTCGGCCATAGCGTAGCCCCGGCAGGTCGGTCCTGTGGTGGCGACCGCCTCAGGAGATCGACCAACGGGCACTCAGTCCGATGGTGTTTACTTCCGGCCATGTCGGCCGCCGGCTTCCCGTTCGTCCTCGCCCCCGTCGCCGCCGTCGTCCTGCTGTCGGTGGCGCTGCGGCCACGGTCCGTACGTCACACCGCGCCACGACGGCTTGCGGTGATCCGAGCGAGTCTCGCCGTCGGCGCCTTCGCGGTGCTGACCGTCGAGGTGCTGGGTGCACTGGGGATGCTGAGCACGCCCGCGTTCGGGGCGGCGTGGCTCCTCTTCCTCGCGGGTGCCGGGGTCGCCGCCGCGCGACGGCGGGCGGCCACCACCACCGGCCGGGTGGCGGACCGCCGTGTCTCCGAGGGCGGGAGCGGGTCGGTCGGTGGGCGTCCGGCCGCGTCGTCCTCGGCGAGTGTCCTCGCCGGAGCGTCGGAGACCCCGACCTCGACCGCGATCGGCACGATCGCCACCCTCGACCCGGCGACCGTGTCCGGCCCGGAGGACCCGGCGACGGAGGTGGGCTGGCGGGCGTCGGTCACCGATTTCTGGCGTACGGCGAGTCGCGGCGAGCGGTTGCTGGCCGGTACGGTCGCCGGGCTGGTCCTGGTCGAGCTGCTGATCGCCCTGCTGGCCGCGCCGAACAACTTCGACTCGCAGACCTACCACCTGCCCAAGGTGGAGCGTTGGGTGGCGCAGGGCGACCTGTCGCTCTGGGCGACCGCGATCCACCGGCAGGTCACCATCCCGCCGGGTGCCGAGTACCTGCTGCTGCACCTGCGCCTCTTCACCGGTGGCGACGCGCTTCACCACCTGGTGCAGTGGGCCGCCGGGGTGCTCTGCCTGATCGCGGTCGCCCGGGTGACCGCGCAGCTCGGCGGCGCCCGCCGGGCCCAGTTGCTCACCGTCTTCGTCCTGGCCACCACGCCGATGGTGACGCTCCAGGCGACCAGCACCCAGACCGACCTGGTCTGCGCCGCATGGGTGGTGTGCACGGCCACGCTCGCACTGGACGGGCTGCGTCACCGTGCCGGCTTCGGTGAGTTGCTCGCGCTCGGGGCGGCCACCGGACTGACCGCCGTGACCAAGACCAGTGGCCTGCTCGCGGTCGGCCCGCTGCTGGTGCTCTGGGGACTGGGCCAGCTCCGCCTGGCGTACCGTGACCGGCCGGGCGCGGAGCGTCGGCTCCCGGCCGCCCCGACCGCCCGGACGGTCGGCGCCTCGGCGCTGATCCTGCTGGTCGCCGTCACCGTGGTCGGCCCCTTCCTGGGCCGGGTGTACGCCGAGTTCGGCCATCCGCTCGGGCCGGAGCGGCTGCGCGAGTCGGTGCCGATGGAACGGCACGACCCGCTGTCGGTGGTGGTGAACGCGCTCCGTATCGGACACACCGCGCTGGACACCCCGCTGACCCCGCTACGGGACGCCTCCGCTGCGGTGATCATCGGCGTGGCCGACCTGATCGGGGTGGACCCGCAGGACCGGGCTATCACGTTCGGGCGGGAGGTCTTCCCGGTGCCGTCCTGGTATCCGGACGAGGACCGGGTGGCCTTCCCGCTGGCCGGCGCGCTGGTGCTGATCGGTGCCGTGGCGGCACTGCGCCGTCCGGCGCGGATCAGCCCGGAGACGGCCGGGGCGCTGCGCGCGTACGCACTGGTGGTGGTGGTCGCGGTGGTGCTGCACACCGCGACGATCAAGTGGCAGCCCTGGGGCAACCGGCTGATCCTCTACGCCCTGGCCGCCTCGGTGCCGCTGGCCGGGCTCTGGCTCGACGCCGTGCTGCGGCGGGCACACCGCAACGCCGGTGACGGGCGGAGTGCCGGTGACGGGCGGAGCGCCCGGCGGCCGATCGCCGCGACGCTCGCGGTGACGGTGCTGGCCACCTGCGCGCTGGCCGGTGTGCTCGCGGTGTCGTACGGCTTCCCGCGCCGGCTGGTCGGCGAGGGGTCGGTCTTCACCACCTCCGACTGGGAGAGCCGCTTCCTGCGACGTCCGCACTGGGCCGAGGAGTACCGCTGGGCGGCCGATGCGGTGCGCGCCGCCGACGCCCGTCGGATCGGGCTGTCCCAGCGCAACGACGACTGGGAGTACCCCTGGTGGCTGCTGTTGCGGGACGCCGACGGCGGAGCACCGGAGTTGCTCGCGCTCCAGTCGGTGCTGGATGACCGCCCGGCGGCGGACCCGGCGGCGATGGACGCGATCGTCTGCACCGGCAGCCGCCGGCTCTGCGCCGATCTCGTGCCGCCCGGCTGGCGCTTCGAGTTCCGGGAGTACGTGGGTTACGCGGTGCCGACAGACCGCTGAGCGGCACGCCGCCGACCTCGGGCGACACTGCCCGACCGGCCACGACCTGCCCCATTGGCCCGGTTCGACGCTGCGCGCAAGTATTCCGAGAGGCATTCACATAGGTACGCGGCAGGCGCTACCGTCCGGTAACTCGATCGACGTCCCGCGATCGACCCGGAAGGAGTGCGTCGATGTCTGGTACCCCTGCCAGGCGTGACCGGACGCATCGACGGCGGCTCGTCCAGGCCGCCGTCCTCGCCACCGCTCTCGTCCTGCCGATGCTCGCCACCGCGGCCCCCGCCGCGGCGGCCGACCGTCCCACCGTCCAGCCGCTCCCCGCCCACCTGGAGACCATCCGCGCCGCCGAGGCCACCGCGCTCTACGGCTCCGCCGCCGTCCGCCCACTCGACCAACGGCGTACCGCCCTGCTCACCATGGGCGACAGCCAGATCTCCGGCGAAGGGGTGGGCAACTACGTGCCCGGCACCCACCAGCCGGGCAACTGGTGTGACCGCTCCTACGACCAGGCGGTGTTCCGGACCGGCATCACCGCCGACGAGCGGTACAACATCGCCTGCTCGGGTGCCACTCCGTGGAACCTGGTGTCCGGCGGCCCGACCCAGCACAACGAGCTGAACCAGGGTGACCACCTGGCGATCAAGGCCCGCAACACGAACATCAAGCTGATCTGGGTGGTGGCCGGGGCCAACGGCGACGGCACGATCCAGTTCGGCCCGGTCGCCACCGACTGCGCGCTGCGCCGGGTGCTGTTCCAGGGCCCCTGCTGGCCGACGTACACCGATCAGTGGACCGTCCGCACCGACGGCAGCCGGCGCGCCGTCGAGGAGGCGTTGACCGACATCCGCCGGACCATGACCGGGGCCGGCTACCTGCGTTCCGACTACGAGCTGGTGCTGATGTCGTACTCCAGCCCGGCCAGCCCCGACGTCGAGGACAACCCGAACTTCCCGGGCTGGTACGCGGGCGGCTGCCTGCTCTATCTGGCCGACGCCGCGTTCGCCCGGAACAAGGCGGTACCGATGTTCGAGTCGGCGCTCCGGGCCGCCGCCGCCAACACCGGCACCCGCTATCTCGACGCGAGCCGCCTCTTCCACGGGCACGAGGTGTGCACCGACAGCACCTCCGTCCGGGGTCTCTACATCGAACTCGGCGTCTGGGACGAGAACGCGGCCCGCCAGTCCTTCCACCCCAACTACCGGGGCCACGGCATGTTCGCCCAGTGCATCACGCAGTTCTATGCCGCCGGCCAGGAACGGGGCACCTGCGTCGACCCGGCCAGCACCGGCAACGGCGTGCTCCAGTCCGGGCTGATGGAGTTCCGGCAGCTCCGCAACGCGGCCACCGGCACCTGCGTCGACGGCAAGGGCTACGACTCCCGCAACGGCACCGCACAGCAGTCGTACCGCTGCCACGGCGGACGCAACCAGGGCTTCTGGTACGACCAGGCCCGGCAGTCGCTGCACTCCGAGCTGTCCCACGACCGCTGCCTGGACGTCTCGGGTGGCACCCTGAGCTCGGGCACGACGGTGAACGTCCACGACTGCCACGGCGGCGTCAACCAGCGGTTCGTGCTCGCCGGCAACCAACTCCGGGCCGCCGGCAACACCAACCTCTGCCTGGCCTTCGACAATCCGCTGCTGGGTACGCCCCGACTGCGGCTGGCCACCTGTTCGAGCAGTTCACGGCAGCAGTGGTCGTTCGAGTCGCGGTCGTTCGCCAACCCCGTCGGGTACGGCCGCGACGACTTCATCGGATCGCGGGTCTACTGATCCCGCACCGGTGACGAGGGAGCGGCCGTCGACGGACGGCCGCTCCCCGCTCGTGACCGGCACGCCGGTACCGGGGCGGCGTCGAGCGGTGGCCGGCACCGCAGCAGCGGACCGGCGGGCGTCAGCGGGCGACGGCGGGATGCAGCGTGGCCGGTCGGACGGCGGTGGGCGTCTCGGCGACGGTGGCCACGACCCGGGGCAGCGCACTGCGCACCCGGGTGCGGAAGGCGTGGTTGAGCAGCGCGTCGAGCTGCCACACCTGCTTCGGGAACTGGGTGCGGACCAGGAACCGCTCACGGATCCCGTCGATCGCGGTGGCGGCCAGCTCCACCGAGTGCAGCCGTGGGTCGGGGCTCCAGGTGACGTGGCTCAGCTCGCGCAGTTCGGCGTTGAGGTGCAGCCGCAGGCGGTGCAGCACCGGCGTCTGCCGGGTCACCACCAGCCGCCGGTGGGTGAGTAGGAGAAGGTAGTCCCCGGACATCGGCCGATCGGGTCGGCTGCACCGGGTGACCAGGATGGTGGCGTCGCCGGAACCCACACAGCGACGGAACACCGGCATGTGGCGCGTGGCGGTCTGCACCGCCAGGCCGGCCTCGGAGGCGGCCGGGAGGAACGTTCGGGAGAAGACGTCCATGACGTGCCCAACGACGATGTTCGCTGGGTGACGTGGCTCACGGACATGCTTTTTGCAAATTCCACGTTACGTCTTGCAGCCCCGCCGAGCCCCTCGGCGGGCGTCCCGTGACCGGCTCAGGCGAACTCGGTGACCAGCAGTTCGTCCAGCCAGCCGGGCACGCTGGCGGCGAACTCGGCGCGCCTCGGGTCGGTGGTGTCCAGCGCTCGACGCCAGGACAGCGCCCGGCTGACCATCGTCACCCCGGCCGCGACCTCGGCGAGCCGGAGCAGGGTCGACCGGTCACCGCGATCCGTCCACGGCTCCAGGTACGCGTCGCGCAGCCGATCCAGCGCCGGGTCCCCGGCGTCGAGACCGCTGACGTACGCGACCGATCGCAGCGTCACCAGCAGCGTGCCGAACGGGTGCGCCACCGACGCGTCACCCCAGTCGAAGAACCGGTGGCCGTCGCCGGCCGCGAAGACGTTCCCGTCGTGCAGGTCGTCGTGCTGGACAGTGGGCCCGATCAGGCCGTCGGCCAGCAACCGGCACCGCTGCGCGTACTCCGGCAGCAGGGACCGCAACCGGTCACGCGCCTCGGTGGTGAGCCCGTCCGGGGTGTCCAGCAGCAGAGCCGCGTCGTCGTCGAGCAACTCCGTGAGATGCGCCGGCAACGCCGCCGGCCGATGATCGGGTACGCCGAGGGCGAGCAGTTCGTCGACGTGCGCGGCGGTGGCCCGTTGCAGCTCGGCGTACTCGGGCAGGATCCGTTCCCACCGGGCCGGGTCCGGCGCACCGGCCAGCGCCTCACGTAGCGTCGCGCCGCCGTGCGGCCACAGCGCCCAGCGCCGCCGGGTGTCCACCGCGATCGGGTCGAGCACCCGTCCGGGCGCCAGCCGGGCCAGCGCGGCGGACAGTGCCGTCTCGAAGCCGGTCCCCGCCGCGTTCGCCTTGAACCACACGTCACCGGCGTCGGTCGGCACCCGCCAGATCAACGCCCACGGCCGGACGCGCGGCTCGACCGGGCCGGTGATCCGCTGCCCGGTGCCGGCGAGCGCCTCGGCCACCCATTCCCACGCGGCGGCGCGCCACGTGCGGTCGTCCCAGTCGGTGTGCGATGCGGTCGCGGCGGTCACGAGGGCACGCTAACCTCCGCCGGAGTCGGCCCGCGACGGGTTTTACGGCCTACGGGTCAGAGCAGCTCGACGATGGTGGCGTTGGCCATCCCGCCGCCCTCGCACATGGTCTGGAGGCCGTAACGCACCCCGTTGTCGCGCATGTGGGCGAGCATCGTCGTCATGATCCGGGCACCGGACCCGCCGAGCGGATGCCCCAACGCGATGGCACCACCCCGCGGGTTGAGCCGCTCCGGGTCCGCCTCGGTCTCCGCCAACCAGGCCAGCGGCACCGGGGCGAACGCCTCGTTCACCTCGTACACCCCGATCTCCTCGATGCCCAGCCCCGCGCGGCGCAGCGCCTTCGCGGTGGCCGGGATCGGCGCGGTGAGCATGGTGACCGGGTCGTCGGCGGCGACCACGGCGGTGTGCACCCGGGCCAGCGGACGCAGGCCGTGCCGGCTGGCCCACTCGCTGGTGGTGACGGCGAGCGCCGCCGCGCCGTCGGAGATCTGCGAGGCCGAGCCGGCGGTGACCACGCCCTCCGGGTGGAACGGGGTGGCCAGTTCGCCGAGCTTCTCCAGCGAGGTGTTCCGGCGGATGCCCTCGTCAGCGGTGAACTTACCGCCGTCGGCCAGCGGCACCGGGGCCAGCTCGGCCTCGAACGCCCCGGCGTCCTGGGCGGCGGCGGCCTTCTCGTGGCTGGCCAACGCGAACTCGTCGAGCTGGGTCCGGGACAACCGCCAGCGGCGGGCGATCAGCTCCGCACCGACGCCCTGGTTGAACGGCAGCGCCGAGTCCTCCGCGACCCCTTCGACGCCTTGGTAGCGGGCCAGGATCTGGCCGCTGAACGGCAGTCCGCCCGCCGCGCTGGACCCCATCGGGACCCGGGTCATCGACTCGACACCGCCGGCCACCACCAGGTCGGCCTGCCCGGAGAGCACGGTGGCGGCGGCGAAGTGCAGGGCCTGCTGGCTGGAGCCGCACTGCCGGTCCACCGTGGTGCCGGGCACCGACTCGGGCCAGCCGGCCGCGAGCACGGCGTTGCGCGCGACGTTCCACGACTGCTCGCCGACCTGGGAGACGCAGCCCCAGACCACGTCGTCGACGAGCGTCGGGTCGATGCCGGTGCGTTCGGCGAGGGCGCGCAGCACGTGTGCCGACAGGTCCACCGGGTGGACCGTGGCCAGGCTGCCCTTGCGCCGCCCGACCGGGGTACGCACCGCGCCGACGATAACCGCGTCACTCATGTCTACTCCCCGGTAACTTGGGCTGCTCCCGATCCTACGCCGCCGTCCCGGCGACGTCGCCGCCCGTGGGCACCGGCATGCCGGTCACCCGCCGCGCTGGCATGCTGGTCGGGTGACGTTCGAGACGGTCGCCCGCCAGTGGCGGGTACGCCCCGCCCTGCCGATCCTCAAGCTGGCCGGCGCGGTCGGCGTACTGGCCCTGGGACTGCTGCTCGCCGACGGTGACCTGCTCCGGCCGGCACTCGGCGTGCTGGCCGGCGCGGCCCTCGCCGCCTGGGGCGTACGGGACCTGGTCGCACCGGTCCGTCTCGCCGTCGCACCGGACGGCGTCACCGTGCCGACGGGGTGGTGGACCGCGCGACGGCACCTGCCCTGGTCGACGATCGAGACCATCGAGGTGAACCGCCGAGCCGGGCGCGGGGGGAGCGGGCCGGTGTTGGAGATCGACGCCGGCGAGTCGCTGCACCTGTTCACCCGGCAGGACCTCGACGCCGACCCCGACGAGGTGGCCGACGCTCTGCGGGCCGCCCGCCCGACGACCGCCTGACCCCTCAGCCGAGCAGGGTGAAGGTGCGGAACAGGGCCAGCACCAGCAGCACCACCAGCAAGAACGCGCCACCGGTCGCCTGCACCAGCGTCCGGTGGGACCGGGGTGCGTACGCCAGCACCAGCGCCATCAGCGCGCCGAAGACCAGACCGCCCAGGTGACCGGCGATCGAGATCTGCGGCACGGTGAACGTGAAGATCAGGTTGATCACCAGGATCGGCACGATGGCCGAGGTGTCCCGACCCAGCCGCCGCATGATCACGAAGGTCGCCGCGAAGAGGCCGAAGATGGCCGTCGAGGCACCGGCCGACATCTGGTTGGGCGCGCTGAACACGTACACGGCGACGTTGCCGCCGAAACCGGCGATGAAGTAGAGCGCGATGAAGCGCAGTGGCCCGAGCACCGCCTCCAGCGAGCGACCGAGGACCCAGAGCGCCCACATGTTGAGCAGCAGGTGCACCACGCCGTAGTGCAGGAACATCGCGGTGACCAGGCGATACCACTGGCCCTCGGCGACGCCGCCGATGCTGCCGTCGAGGAACATCGCCCGACCGAGCACCGCACCCCACTCGGTCAACGGGGTGCTCCCGCCGAGCAGACCGCCGAAACCGGTGCCGCCGGCCGCCGCGTCCCCGCCCCGGTCCGAGGCGATGGAGATCAGCATCACCACGAGGTTGATGCCGATCAGCGTCTTGGTCACGTACCCGAGCCGACCGGTCTCGCCACCACCGAAGGCGGTGCGCGCCGGGCGTACGCTCCGACGTCCCTGCGCCACGCACTCCGGGCACTGGAACCCGACCGACGCCTCGTTCATGCAGTCCGGGCAGATCGACCGGTCGCACCGGGTGCACCGGACGTACGTCTCCCGGCCCGGATGGCGATAACAGACCGGGGTGGTCGGCGGGGATTCGCTCACCGGGTGCCCCAGGTGCCCGAGCGCTCAGTCATGCGAGCAAAGGTACCTCGGCCCACCGATCGGACGGGTCAGGCGACCGTACGGCCGGTCGGTGCCCGCCGCGCCCAGGCCCGGGCGGCGGGCACCACCTGTGGCGGCCGGTGTCAGGCCGGCTGCCGCTCGATCTCGACGCGCTCGATGACCACGTCCTGCAGCGGCCGGTCGCTCGGACCGGTCGGCGTGTTGGCGATCGAGTCGATCACCTTCGCGGACTGCTCGTCGGCCACCGCACCGAAGATGGTGTGCCGGTTGTTCAGGTGCGGGGTCGGCGCGACCGTGATGAAGAACTGCGAACCGTTGGTGCCGGGCCCGGCGTTCGCCATCGCCAGCAGGTACGGCCGGTCGAAACGCAGCTCCGGGTGGAACTCGTCGGCGAAGGTGTAACCCGGACCACCGCGACCGGTTCCGGTCGGGTCCCCCATCTGGACCATGAAGCCGCTGATCACGCGGTGCGAGATGGTGCCGTCGTAGTACGGGCTGTTGCCCGGCTTGCCGGTCCGCGGGTCGGTGTACTCACGCGTGCCCTCGGCCAGGTCGACGAAGTTGCGCACCGTCTTCGGCGCGTGGTTCGGGAAGAGTTCCAGCCTGATCGGGCCGGCGTTGGTGTGCAAGGTGGCGTAGACAGCCTCGGCCACGGGTACTCCTTACTCGTTGGTCAGTTCCTTGCGGATCCTCCCATGTGCCCGATCTGGACATGCGGAGGCATCCGAAGGTGGAGGATGAGACGAAGCAACTCCCAGGAGGTGGGACCGTGTTTGGAATCGGGCGCCGCAGGACTGAGGGGCAGTTGGCCCGGGCCGAGCTCAACCAGGGGATCGGTCACCTGAGGCTCGCCGCCACGCACGCGGCGAAGGGAGCCGGGTCCACTGTCGGCCCGCGCGTCCAGACGGCGCGTGACGCGGTGGCACCGACCGCGATGCTGGTCCGGGACCGTGCCGCGAGTGGCCTCGCCACCACGGCCGCCGCGATGGCACCGCTGGCGCTGGCCGTGCGCCACGCACAGGCCGAGGCCGCCGGTCGGGCCGCGTCGGGCAAGAAGGTCGTCGCCAAGCAGGCCGCGGCCGCCAGGAAGGTCAAGGCGAAGAACATGAAGAAGATGAAGCGGAAGAAGTCCCGCCGCAGCGGGACCATGCTGGCCGGGATGCTCGCCGCCGGCGTCGTGGCCGGGCTGGCCGGTGCGATCGCCCTGCGACGTCACCGCGAACAGCAGGAGTGGACCGAGTACGACGCGACCACCGCGCTGGAGCCGATGCACGAGGAGGTGGAGACCATCGAGGTGCGTACGGCCGCCCCGTCGGGCGTCGCGAAGGCGTCGACCGGAGCCGGCAGCTCGGCAGTGGTCTCCGGTGACAGCGCGTCGACCACCGCGCCGCCGAAGCCGTCCCCGGTGACGCCGACGGACAAGGTGCCGTCGGTCGCCGAGGGTGCACGGACCACCAGCGGTCGTCCCGCCGACGACCTGACCACCGCCCTGAGCAAGGCGCCCAGCAAGTCCAACGGGCGCGCCTGATTTCGCGGTCCCGCCTCCGCCCCGCCACCTCGGCGGGGCGGGCGGGCTGCGGGTTCAGAGCCAGTCGTTACGGCGGAACCATCGGTAGAGCGTCAGCGAGATGGTGAGCATCAACGCCAGCACCACCGGATAGCCGTACACGATCTTCAACTCGGGCATGAACTCGAAGTTCATGCCGTATATCCCGGCGATCGCCGTCCACACCGCCGCGATGGCGGCCCAGGCGGCGATCTTGCGCATGTCGTTGTTCTGGTCGACGGTCACCTGGGCCAGTCGGGCCTGCAGGATCGAGTTCAACAGGTCGTCGTACGAGTTGACCTGCTCGACGGTGCGGCTGAGGTGGTCCTGCACGTCGCGGAAGTAGCGGCGGACCTCCTTGGGCACCTCGCGGTTCATCTGGGCGGTGAGCGCGAGCAACGGCCGCTGCAACGGCATCACCGCCCGCTTGAACTCCACCAGCTCCCGCTTCATCTGATAGATCCGCTGGATCCGGCCGCTGGCCTGCCGGTCGAAGACCTCCGTCTCCAGCACGTCCATGTCGTCCTCAAGCTGGTCGGCGACCTCCAGATACAGGTCGACGACCCGGTCGGTGATCGCGTACGCGACCGCCCAGGGACCGTGCAGCAGCAGCTCCCGCCGGGCCTCCAGCTCCTCGCGGACCGGCGCCAGACGGCAGGCGTCCCCGTGGCGGACGCTGATCAGGAAGTGCGGGCCGATGAAGAGCATCACCTGCCCGGTCTCCACCACGTCGGTCTTCTCGGTCAGCTCGGTGTGCTCGCAGTAGCGCGCGGTGCGCAGCACCAGGAAGCTGACCTCGCCGAAGCGCTCCAGCTTGGGCCGCTGGTGTGCCTTGACCGCGTCCTCCACGGCCAGCTCGTGCAGCCCGTAGGTGGCGGCGATCTCGCTCATCTCGGCCAGCTCCGGCTCGTGCAGGCCGAGCCAGACGAAGCCGTTCTCGGCTCGCCGCGCCTCGGCGAACGCCTCGGCGTAGCCGCAGTCACCGCCCTGGCGTCGCCCGTCGAGATAGAGCGCGCAGTCGACCACCGCGCTCCGCCGGGGACCCGCCGGGGCCTCCACCCGCTGGGACCCGTCCGGGTTGAGCCGGCGGGTCACCGCGCGTACCGGCGACCAGGCGCGGGCTCGCGGCGACCGGGCTAGCGGCGGTGGAACCGGCTGGGGGTCGGTCTGGTCGCGACCGGTGGGGGCAGTGCCCTCCCGCTGCATCCGCTCCGTCATCACGCCCCCGTCCGCGCTCGGCTGCGGCTTGCAGGGTACGCCGCCGTACCGATCATGGCGGTGGCGCGGCGGCGGAGGGGTGGCGCCGGACGGACCGGATCGCATCGGGGGGTGAGGGGGCGATCCGGCCCGCCCGGCGCCGTTGGGGCGGGGGGTTGTGCTGGCCGCGTCACACCACACCGAGGGCGGCCGGGCCGCACCGCGACGTCGGCGTCACGCCGGCCGGAACCGGCGTGACCTGCACTACATGTGGTGTAGGACGCTCGCAGCATTGTGGGCCGCCAGCCGCCACAGCGGGAGTCCCGGGCACGCCGGTATCGCCGTTCTGTCGGAAACCCGACAGATTTTCACCCCCGAACGGCCTCCATCGCCTCGGCCAGCCGCCGGACGCCCTCGTCGATGCGGTCGGCGGTCACCGCCGAGTACGCCAGGCGGAGTGCGTGCCGGCCACCGTCCACCACGAAGTCGCTGCCCTTGACCACCGCGACGCCGCGCTCGGCCGCCGCCGGGGCGAGCTTGTCGACGAGGACGTCCTCGGGCAGCTCGACCCAGAGGAAGTAGCCGCCGTCCGGCTCCACGAAACGGGCCTCGGGGATGTGCCGCCGCAGCGCCTCGGCCAACGCCCCGGCCCGCTCGCCGAGCGCCGCCCGGACCGTCTCGATGGAGCGGGCGATGTCGCCGGAGACGCAGAACTGGTGCACGATCGCCTGCGCCACCATGCCCGGCGAGATGTAGAGGTTCGTGGCCTTCTTCGCGATGTCGGCGATCAGGTCGGCCGGACCGACCAGGTAACCGACCCGGACGCCGGGGCAGACCGTCTTGGTGAAGCTGGAGGCGTGCACCACCACGTCCCGGGTGTCCATCGACAGCATCGACGGCAGCGGCTCGCCCCGGAACCGGACGTCCGCGTACGGGTCGTCCTCGAAGATGGTGAAGCCGTACTCGGCCGCCAGGTCGAGCAGCTCACGCCGCTTGCCCTCGGAGAGCGTCACGCCGGCCGGGTTCTGGTAGTTCGGGATCACGTGCGCCAGGCGCGGCCGCACCCCGGACTCCAGCAGCTTGCGCAGCTCGGCGGTGTCCAGGCCGTCCGGCTGGATGGTGACGCCGTGCACCTCGGCACCCATCTGCTGCAGGTTGAGCAGAGTCCGGTCGTAGGTCGGCCGCTCCACCACCACCGCGTCACCCGAGCGGACCAGGTGGTCGAAGAGGAAGGCGTCCGCCTGCAACGAACCGTTGGTGATCAGCACCTGCTCGGCCGTGACCCCGTGCTTCTCCGCGACCCACTGGCGCAACGGCAGATAGCCGACGGAGGTGCCGTACGCGGTCACCCCGGCGGGATCGGCGTCGAACGCACGGACGGCGGCGGCCTTGAGCCCTTCGACATCGACGATGTCCAGAGAGGGGGCGCCACGGGCAAAGGAGATCAGCTGCTCGGCGGTCATGGCTGTTCAGCGTACGGGCGGCGGCCGGGTGAACGCGTACGGCACGGCGATGTCCGCATCCTGAGCCACCGAGTCGGGTGAACCGGTGCGGACCGGGCGTCCACCCCGGCGAGCCGACCGCGTACCAGGTCAGGCCGGACGACCGATCAGGCGGCAACCGCCCGGGGCGCGCCGAAGGACACGGGCTCGTCGAGAGGCGACCGGTCCGGTGCCGGTCGCCGGGACACTCCGGCCACCTGCAGGCCGAGCAGGGCCATCAACTGTCCCCAGTCGAAGTAGGACCGCCAGGCGGCGATGCGGCCCCGGCGTACCCGGACCATGTCCACCACCTCCCAGGAGACGGTGCGTCCGGTGGGGGCCACCGTGCCGAACGGGGTGTGCAGCACACCGGTGTGAGTGCCGGTGAGCCGCTGCTCGACCGCTGCCCCGCCGGCCGTACGCACCGAACCCAGCACGTCGAGCCGCAGGTCGGGGAAGGCACCCGTCCAGGTACGCAGCAGGGCGGGCAACTCCACCGGCCGGACCGTCACGCCGGGCATCGCGTAGTACCCGTCCGGGGCGTACAGGTCGGGGAGTCTGGCCACGTCCCGTCGCAGGAGCATGGCGTACTGCTGCTCGACCAACTGGTCCGCGCCGCGCATGTCGACCTCCTCGCGTGCGCGTCTCGGCCCGCGCCCGCACCGAATCCATACCCCCGGTCCGGCCGGTCCACACCAGCGGACAAGTCCGCCCGAGCGGACATCGCCGCAGCTCGGCACCGGCGGCTACTGTTCTTCAGGTGTCCACCGAGCCGCTGCGCTGCGCCGGAGCGCTGATCGTCGACCCCGCCGGGCGCATCTTCTTCCAACGCCGCTCGCCGCACCGCCGCCTGTTCCCGAACAGCTGGGACATCGTCGGCGGGCACCTCGAACCCGGCGAGACCTTCGAACAGGCACTGCGCCGGGAGGTCACCGAGGAGACCGGCTGGCGGGTCTCGGAGATCATCGCGCAGGTCGGCGAGTACCGGTACGTCGGCGACGACGGCCTGGCCCGGATCGAGAGCGACTGGCTCGTCCGGGTCGACGGCGACCTGACGGCACCGGTCCTGGAGGTCGGCAAGCACACCGAGTACCGCTGGCTCGGCCCGGCCGACCTCGACCTGCTCGACGAGGACCGCGACGTCAACGACGGACTGATCCGGCGGATCGCCGAACAGGCCTTCGAACTCCTGGGTCCGACCGGTTCGTGAGCGACAGCGTCGGGCTCGCCGCGCACCGGTACGTGGCGCTGGTCGCCCCCGTCCTCGACCGGGTCGTCCGCGCGGCGATGCAGGCCGGTCAGGACGGCGGCGGAGCGGAACTGAGCCAGCGGTACGGCGGCATGCCCGCCACCAGCTTCCTGGTGGAGATGCGGACCCGCCTGGCTGCCGGTGGCACGGTCGACGGTGCCGGATTCGCCGCGATCACCCGGTACCGGGACCCGATCGCCTGTCAACGGGCGCTGGACCGGCACGTCGCGTACGGGATGATCCACCGGCGACCGGACGGCGGACTCACCGCCACCGAACGCGGCACGGCGTTCCTGGCCGAGCTGTACCAGGTGCACGCCGAGGTGACCGAGGAACTCTGGGCCGGCCACGACGACCGGGTGCAGCGGCTGACCGAGACCGCCGGGCGGCTGCTGACGGCTGCCCTGGCGCCCCGAGGCGACGAGCCGGTGCCCAGCCCCGGCGCATTCGACGCGGTCGCCCCACCGTACGAGCCGGACGGCACCCCGTCGGGCGTGTTGCTGCTCAACCGGCTCGGCACGCTGCGGTACCACCGGGCCGACGCGCACACCGACGCCTGGACGGCCGCCGGACACACCCCGTCGAGCATCGCCGAACTGATCGACGGGGCGCAGTGGCAGGCCATCGAGCTGGAGACCGACCGGCGGGCAGCCGGCCCGTACACGGCGCTGACCGCCGAGGAGCGACTGACCTTCCTCGCCGACCTGGCGGCCCTGCCCGGCTGACCCCCGACAGCCGGTCGACGCGCGGCGCTATCCTCCTTCGGTGAACGCCGTACGAACAGGAACTGATGTCGGCATGGTCGGGATGGTGCTGGCGGCCGGGGCCGGGCGCCGACTGCGCCCGTACACCGACACTCTGCCCAAGGCGCTGGTCCCGGTGGACGGCGAGATCACCATCCTCGACATCGCGCTGCGCAACCTCGCCGAGGTGGGGCTGACCGACGTCGTCGTGGTAGTCGGCTACGCGGCGGACACCGTCCGCGAACGCCAGGCCGACCTGGAACGCCGCCACGGAGTGACGCTCACCCTCGTGCACAACGACAAGGCCGAGGAGTGGAACAACGCGTACTCGCTCTGGCTGGCCCGCGACTGGTTCGCCCGGGGCGTACTGCTGGTCAACGGCGACACCGTGCACCCGGTGAGCATCGAGAAGACGCTGCTGGCCGAGCGCGGGCCCGGCGTGCTGCTCGCGGTCGACACCCTCAAGCCGCTGGCGGAGGAGGAGATGAAGACCACCTTCGACGCCGCCGGCCAGCTCACCCGGATCACCAAGCTGATGGACCCGGCCGACGCGTACGGCGAGTACATCGGCGCGACGCTGATCGAGCCGCAGGTGGCCGGAGCGCTCGCCGACGCGCTGGAGGCGACCTGGCGGCGCGACCCGAACCTGTACTACGAGGACGGATACCAGGAGTTCGCCGAGCGGGGTGGCGAGGTACGCGCCGCACCGATCGGTGACGTGTCCTGGGTGGAGGTCGACAACCACGACGACCTGGCCCGGGCGCGGGAGATCGCGTGCCGTTACTAGCGCGCACCGTCACCACACCGCTGTCGATCGAGGTCCGCCGAGGGGCGGTGGCCAACCTCGGCGTGCTGCTGGCCGACCGGCGGATCTCCGGCGGTGGCGACGTCGCGGTGGTGGTCGGCCCCGGACAGGGCGAGAAGATCGCCGACCTCTGCCGGCCCTCACTCGGCTCGGCCGACATCTTCACGGTGACCGGCGGCACCGTCGACTCCGCGCAGGAGCTTGGCGACCAGCTCCGGCGCCGGCACTACGACGCGGTCGTCGGCATCGGCGGCGGCAAGACCATCGACACCGCCAAGTACGCCGCCACCCGTTACGCCATCCCGATGGTCACCGTGGCGACGAGCCTCGCCAACGACGGCATCGCCTCCCCGGTGGCGTCGCTGACCCACGAGGGCGGCAAGGGCTCGTACGGCGTGCACATCCCGATCGCCGTCCTGGTCGACCTCGACTTCGTGGAGAACGGGCCGGACCGGCAGACCCAGGCCGGCATCGGCGACGCGGTGAGCAACCTGAGCGCCTGCGCCGACTGGGAACTGGCCCACCGGGTACGCGACGAGCCGATCGACGGGCTCGCCGTGACGCTCGCCCGGACCGGTGCCGAAGCCCTGGTCAACCATCCCGGCAAGATCACCGACGACGCCTTCCTGACCACGCTGGCCGAGGCACTCATCCTCGGCGGGATCTCCATGTCGATCTGCGGCTCCAGCCGCCCGGCCAGCGGCGGCGACCACGAGATCTCGCACGCCATCGACCACCTCTACCCGGGCACCGGCTCGCACGGCGAACAGGTCGGCCTGGGCGCGTTGTTCTGCACCTTCCTCCGGGGCGACCTGGAACGCTTCGGTCAGCTCAGCACCTGCCTGCACCGGCACGGCCTGGCCGTCCGGCCCGACGAGCTGGGCCTCACCGACGAGCAGTTCGTCGAGGCGGTCGCCTTCGCGCCGCGTACCCGACCGGACCGCTACACCATCCTCGAACACCTCGCGTTGTCCGCTGACGACGTCCGGACCCGGCTGGGAGACTACGTTGACGCCCTCCGTGAGCACCTTGGCTGAACCGTCCCACCCCACGGTCGCCGACTTCCACCGGGTGAACCGGGGTGGTGGTCTGTTCAGCGAGTCCGTAAGCCAGTGGATCGGCGCCGTCTTCGCGCTGGTCGCCCAGCGGCTCGGACTCCGCCCCACCGCGCTGACCATCACCAACCTGGTACTCGGTCTGGCCACCTCGGTCACCGTGGTCGCGCTCGCCGGTCCGGTCGCCGCCGGTGACGTACCCTCCTGGGTCGTCGGGCTGCTCGCGCTCCTCGGCTGGCAGATCGCGTACGCCCTGGACTGCGCCGACGGACAGCTCGCCCGGGTGACCGGTCAGGGCAGCGCGGCCGGGGCCCGGGTCGACGTGCTCTGCGACGTGGCGGCCCAGATCGCCCTGGTCGCCGCGCTCTCCGCGACCGCCGTGGCGCAGGTGCCGTCGACGCCCGTGTGGTTGGTGGCGGCCTTCGCCGGCACCTGGATGGTCAACCTGGTGACCTCGGTGATGCAGTCCGGCCCGAACGCCGCCAGCATGGTCACCTCCACCAGCCTGCCGGTCCGCCTGGTGAAGCTGGTCCGCGACTACGGCGCAGTGATCTTCGTAGCCGCCCTGGTGCTGGCCTTCGCTCCGGCGCTCGTCTTCTGGGTCGTGGTCGCCTTCACCGTGGTGAACGGCGGCTTCCTGCTCGCCAGCATCGCCTTCTCCGCCCGCGCCTCCCTCTAACCGACATGCAAGGAAGGGCACCTTATTAACGCCTCGTGCATAGCAGGGGTCCCCGATTAACGCAGCCTGCCCGGATTAGCGCTGCCTGCCGACGGACCGCCTGACGGCTGCCGCCGGACCGCTGCCGCCGGGACCCGTGCCGAGCCCACCCCGACTGTGCCTAGCGCCCCCCGCCCCCCGCTCCCTGCGCGCCCCGCTCCCTGCGCGCCCTGCTCCCTGCGTGCCCCACTTCCCAAGATCGTGCTCGATCCAGGATCGAGTGGCATCGAAGCACCGCAGTAGGCACTCGATCCCGGATCGAGTGGCTACCGGGCGCTCATCACGACAGGTTCCGCTGGTCGCTGTAGAGGGGAGTCGATGAGCACGCGGCAGCACTCCATCCACTCCCGCGCTGGGCAGGCTCGACTCGTCGATCATGGAGTTGTGGCGCTCACAAAAGGCGCAAGACTGGATGAGTCGGAAGCCACAACTCCATGATCGACGCACGAGGCGCGGAGCATGCGACGCGAGGCACGTGGGGTAGGCGAGGCACGTGGGGTAGGCGAGGCACGGGGGACAAGGCGGGACAGGGAGGATGGAGGACGCGCGAGGCACGTGGGATGGGGTGCGAGGTGACGGGCGGCGTTTGGGAGGGGACGGGGGTGTCGGGGGTCAGCGGAGGGACGCGTACACGTCGATGAGGCGCTTGGTGACCACCTCGGGGTGGAAGGTGCGGTCGTAGCGGGCGCGGGCGGGCCCGGCCAGGGCGGCGGCTCCGGCGGCGGCCACCGGCAGTGCGGCTGCCAGCGCCGCCGGGTCCGGCGGCACGACCCATCCGGCCTCTCCGGCCCGGATCCCGGCCGGCAAGGCGCTCGCCCGACCGGCGGAGTCGACCTGACCGACGGATCCACCAGGCCCGACCGGGCCAACGGAACCCACGCCAACGGAACCCACGCCACCGGAGCCGACCGGGCCACCGGAGCCGACCGGGTCAGCAAGACCGACCGGGCCAGCGGGGCCGCCGGGGCTGGGCGGGGCGGCTGCCGAGGCGGCCACGGCAGGGCCGGTGCCGGCGGGTTCGCGGGGGGTGTCGGCGCCGACGAGGTACGGGATGCCGCCGAGCGCGGTGCCGAGCACCGGCCGCCCGCTGGCCAGTGCCTCGATGATCACGGTGGGGAGTACGTCGTGCCAGGTGGAGGTGGCGAGCACGACGGCGCTGGCGTTCAGCGCCTCGCGTACCCCGGCCCGGTCGAGCGGGCCGAGGAAGGTGACGTCGGCGCGTTCGGCCGCCGCCGCCTCGACCAGCGGACGCAGTTCGCCGTCACCGGCCACGCGCAGTGGGCCCAGTGCGCCGTCCGGGTGCCGGCGCCACGCCTCCAGCAGCAGGTCGAGCCCCTTCTCGGGGGAGAGCCGACCGAGGAAGAGGAAGCCCCGGCCCAGCGGCGCGGGGGTGCCCGGGTCCGGGATGGCGTTCGGCTTGACCACGATCCGCTCGTCCGGGATGCCGTAGTCACGCAGGTGGTCGGCGACCGCGCTGGTCAGCGCGATGAACCGGTCCACCGACTTCCAGGTGCCCCGGTGCACGGCCAGGGTGGTCGCCATCAGCGCGCTCTGTGCCCGCGACCCCCGGTAGCAGCGGTGTACCACCGCCGGTACACCCAGCGTCCGGCCCCGGCAGTCCTGGCAGATCACCCCGTCGCGGAAGTACAGGCCGGAGGAGCAGACCTGGCGGTAGTTGTGCACCGTCTGCACCACCGGCACCCCGTGCCGGTGCGCGGTCCGCACCACCCAGGGCGAGAGCAGCGGGTACGGGTTGTGCAGGTGCAACACGTCCGGACGGTGCTCGGTGAGCAGCCGACTCAGCTCCTGTTGCGCCCGGGGGGCGTAGATCGGCGAGATCGGCAGCAGTGCCTTCGCCGTCTTCGGCATCGACGGGATCTCGTCGGAGCTGCGCAGGAACGGCAGCACCTCCACGCCGGCTGCGGCGAGCTGGGAGATCTCCACGTCGACGATGGTGTTCTCGCCGGACGGCTGGGCTTCCCGGTACCGGTTGTGCGCCACCACGATTCTCACGGCAAAGAAGGCTACCGTTGACCTGTGCCCGAACTACCGGAGGTAGAGGCGCTCGCAGGCTACCTGCGGCAGCGCGCGGTGGGCCGGCGTGTCGACCGGCTGGAGGTCGCCGCGATCAGCGCCCTGAAGACGTACGATCCGGCGCCGAGCGCGGTCGTCGGCCGGACGGTGACCGACGCCCGGCGACACGGCAAGTTCCTCGACGTCGTCTTCGACGGCGGCCTGCACCTGGTGGTCCACCTGGCTCGCGCGGGCTGGCTGCACTACCGGGAGGCGTTCGCCTCGACCGTCCCGCTTCGTCCCGGAAAGGGGCCGATCGCCCTCCGGGTACGCCTCGACGACGGTTCCGGCTTCGACCTGACCGAGGCCGGTACGCAGAAGAAGCTCGCCGCCTACCTGGTGACCGACCCGCAGACGGTGCCCGGGGTGGCCAAGCTCGGGCCGGACGCGATCGCCGCCGACCTGAGCGCCTTCGCCGAGGCGCTGCGCAGCCGCCGGGGCCAGGTCAAGGGGGTGCTCACCGACCAGTCCGTGCTGGCCGGGGTCGGTAACGCGTACTCGGACGAGATCCTGCACGCCGCGAAGCTGTCGCCGTTCGCGCTGACCGACCGGCTGAGTGACGACCAGATGGCGACGCTGCACGCGGCGACCCGGCGGGTGCTCGGCGACGCGGTGACCCGTTCGCTGGGGCAGCGCGCCGCGGAACTCAAGGGTGAGAAGCGGTCCGGGCTGAAGGTGCACGCCCGCACCGGGCTGCCCTGCCCGGTCTGTGGGGACACCGTCCGGGAGGTCTCGTTCGCCGATTCGAGCCTCCAGTACTGCCCCACCTGCCAGACCGGCGGCAAGCCGCTGGCTGACCGACGGCTGTCCAGACTTGTACGGTGAGTGACGTTGCTCATCGACTACGGAGCGGAATCGGACGTGGGTGTCGAACCGCCGCTCGCACGCTCTACCCGGGCCACAATCCATCGGTATAGTGGCCCGGTCCCCGGCTTCCGGACGGCGCGAAGTCGGCCAGATCCCAGGCGAACACGAGTCTGTCGCGCAATGTCCCCCGGGTCCGCGACGGGCGCGGATCCGCGTGGGAAGCTGGAACGGTGGGCGACGCGGGCCATCACGGCGAGTGAGCGGCACGTGTCATGCGGGAGGACATGGTGAGGTGACGACTAGCCTCCAGCGCCCGGTGACCAACGAAGGCCGGAGCAGATTCGTGCGGCACGTCGACAGCTTCGAGATCCAGCCGCCGACCCCACCCTCCACCAGCGGCGTACCGCGATCGGCGTGGGCGCGGGCGCGGCGACGCGTCTCCCGCTGGCACCGCCCGTACACGGCGATCCTGCTGCTGCTGGACTTCGCCGCCGTCGCCTTCTCCAGCTACACCGCGATCCACAGCTTCGACCAGGCCACCGCCGGTTTCTACGACGCGCAGAACGACCCGACCTGGTTCTTCACGGTGGCCTTCCTGCTGTTGCCGCTGGGCTGGCTGGTGGTTCTGTGGTTCAACGGCGCCTACGACCGGCGTTGTCTCGGGCTCGGGCCGGACGAGTTCAAGCGGGTGATCCGCGCCGGGGTCACGGCCTGCGCCACGGTGTCGTTCCTCGCCTTCGCCACCAAGACCGACCTGTCCCGGTTCACCGTCGGCACCGCCCTGCTGATGGCGCTGCTGCTGATCCTGCTGGGCCGGATCCTGGCCCGCTTCGTGCTGCACGTGGTCCGGCGCAACATCCAGCAGGCCGCGCACCGGATGGTGCTGGTCGGCACGCTGCCGGACTGCCTGGAGGTCTACACCGCGGTCACCCGCAACCCGTCCGCCGGGCTGGTCCCGGTCGCCATCCACATCACCGACGGGTACGCGGCAGCCCGGGGCGTGCAGACCCCGGTCCCGGTGTACGCCGGACGCGACGTACTGGCGCTGGTCCGTGAGGTCGGCGGCGACACCATCGCGGTCTGCGGCTCGGCCAGCTCCGAGCCGGGCGAGCTGCGCCGGCTGGCCTGGCAGTTGGAGGGCTCCGGGGTCGACCTGGTGGTGGCCCCGCAGTTGACCGACATCGCCGGCCCCCGGGTGCACATCCGCCCGATCGAGGGTCTGCCGCTGCTGCACGTCGAGGAGCCGACCCTCTCCGGGCCCGCGCTGCTGGCCAAGAGCATGATGGACCGGGTCGGCGCCGGTCTCGGCCTGCTGATGCTGGTGCCGGTCTTCCTCGCCGTCGCCGTCGCGATCCGGATCTCCGACCCGGGTCCGGTCTTCTTCCGCCAGCCCCGGGTGGGGCACGAGGGACGGACGTTCCGGGTGTGGAAGTTCCGCACCATGTACGTCGACGCGGAGGACCGGCTCGCCAGCCTGACCGACCAGAACGAGACCGACGGCATGCTGTTCAAGATGAAGCAGGATCCCCGGGTCTTCCCGGTGGGCCGTTTCCTGCGTGCCTCGTCGCTGGACGAGCTGCCTCAGTTGATCAACGTACTCAAGGGTGAGATGTCGTTGGTCGGGCCGCGCCCGCTGCCCGCCGACGACGGCGACTTCCTCGGTGACGTACGACGCCGACTGCTGGTCCGTCCCGGTATGACCGGCCTGTGGCAGGTCTCCGGCCGCTCGGACCTGTCCTGGGACGAGGCCGTCCGGCTGGACCTCTACTACGTCGACAACTGGTCGCTGGCGTACGACCTGAGCATCCTGTGGCGCACCGTGGGCGTCGTGCTGGCCCGCAAGGGCGCGTACTGACTCTTGGCCCGGCGGCCGGAAACGACCAGGATCGTCGGCGTGGGTGGCAACCTCTCCGCCGTCGTCGGCGTCATCTCCCTGGTCGCCGTACTGGCCGGTGCCCTGTACGCCGTCGGTCGGCTGCGCGGTCGACGTGGCATCGCCACCCCCGGCCAGCGGGCCACCTACGAGGTGCTGCACACCGCCGGGTTGGCCGCCGAACCGCTGCGTGCCGGGCTGAACCCGGCCGGCGCGGCGAAGGCGGCCCGCCACCTGCGCACCCTGGTCGGGGCCGAGGGGCTGGCCTTGACCGACACCGACGACCTGCTCGCCCTGGACGGGCGGGGCGCCCACCACGGGGACCAACTACGCGCGGCGGCCCGGCGGGTGGTGGCCTCGGAGCGGTCGACGGTGCTCGGCGAGGCGGAGTTGTCCTGCAACCGCGTCGACTGTCCGGTCCGGGGTGCGGTGGTGGCTCCGCTGGCCGGCGCGGAGGGCCGGATAGCCGGTGCCCTGGTCGCCGTCACCGACGGCGTGCCCGCCCCCGGTCTGGTGCAGGCCACCCTGGAGACCGCCCACTGGGCGGGCAGCCAGCTCGCCCTCGCCGAGCTGGACTCGTCCCGGGAGCGGCTGGCCCGCGCCGAGGTACGGGCGCTGCGGGCGCAGATCAGCCCGCACTTCATCTACAACGCGCTGACCGCGATCGGCTCGTTCGTCCGGACCGACCCGGAGCGGGCCCGGGAGCTGATCCTGGAGTTCGCCGAGTTCACCAGGTACTCCTTCCGGGCGCACGGGGAGTTCACCACGTTGGCCGAGGAGCTGCGGTCGATCGATCGCTACCTCACCATCGAACGGGCCAGGTTCGGCGACCGGCTCCAGGTGCGGCTCCAGATCGCCCCCGAGGTGCTGCCGGTGACCCTGCCGTTCCTGTGCCTGCAACCACTGGTGGAGAACGCGGTCCGGCACGGCTTGTCGCGTAAGCCCGGCACGGGCATGGTGAGCATCGAGGCCCGGGACGCGGGAGCCGAGTGCCACATCACGGTGGAGGACGACGGAGTGGGGATGGATCCGGCCACGTTGACCGCCGGGATCGCCGAGCTGGCCGGTGCCACCGGCGACCCCGGCGACGACCCGGGCCAGCACGTCGGCCTCTCGAACGTCGACGAGCGACTCCGGTCGGTCTTCGGTGACGGCTTCGGCCTCGTCGTGGAGACGGGGCTGGGCTCGGGAACGAAGGTGAGCATGCGGGTGCCCAAGTTCCATCCCGGCGTACGGGCCGGCTCGTGACCGGCAACGGCGGCCCGGCCGCTCCCGGCTTCCTGCGCGTCCTCGCGGTGGACGACGAACCGCCCGCGCTCGACGAGCTGGCGTACCACCTGCGCGCCGACCCCCGGGTGGCCCGGCTGCACACGGCCGGCGACGCCACCGAGGCGCTGCGGGTGCTCCGCGACGGCGATATCGACGTGGTCTTCCTGGACATCCGGATGCCCGGCCTGGACGGCATGGAGCTGGCCCGGGTGCTGCGCCGGTTCGCCCGGCCACCGGCGATCGTCTTCGTCACCGCCTACGACGACGGCGCGGCCGACGCCTTCGACCTCGGCGCCACCGACTACGTCCGCAAGCCCGTCCGGTCCGAACGGCTCTCCGAGGCGCTGCGTCGGGTGGTCGGCTCCCGGGTGGTGCCGTCGCACCCGGCCGCGCTGGCCCGCGCCGAGGAGGACCCGACCATCCCGGTCGAGTTGGCCGGCACCACCCGGATGCTGCCCCGTTCGGCGGTGCGGTGGGTGGAGGCACAGGGCGACTACGCCCGGCTGCACACCGTCGACGGCGCCCACCTGGTCCGGGTGTCGCTGGCCACGCTCGCCGAGCGCTGGGCCGACGCCGGTTTCGTCCGGATCCACCGGTCGTACCTGGTGCAACTCCGGCTGATCGCCGAACTCCGGCTGGTCAACTCCGGGTACGTGGTGGTGGTCGACGGCACGGAGCTGTCGGTGAGCCGGCGACACATCCGGGAGTTGAAGGACAAGCTGGTCCGCGCCGCGAAGCAGGAGTGGAGCCGCTGAACGTGCGGCGGTCCGTTTATCGGTCCACGCGAGAATCGTCGCTGCTCTATCCTCCTGCTGCCGGTCCGGTACGGGGCGCGGGACCGGCGCGGGCGCAGTGCCTGCACGGGCCGCCCCGCACCCTCACGTTTGGACGCAGATGCAGCTAACCCTCATTCGCCGTGCCGTACTGGCCGGCATCGCCGTGGTGGCCGTCGTGGCACCCGGTGCCACCCCCGCGTGGGCGGCCGACACCGGCACGATCAGCGGTCGACTCACGACCAGTGCCGGCGCCGCCGCACCGGACGTTCCGGTGGTGGTCTACCGGACCGGCGGGTTCACCACCATCGCCGAAACCCAGACCGACGCCGACGGCACCTACACTCTCGCCTCGCTGCGGCCCGGCTCCTACACCGTCGGTTACCTTCCCCCCAACCGGCCGGAGCAGTACCACCGACAGAAGTTCCGGTCCTGGGAGGCGGATCCGGTCGTGGTGACCGCAGACGCCACCACCACCGTCGACGAGCAGTTGGTGGCCACCGGCACGGTCACCGGCCGCATCGTGGACGCCGCTGGTGAGCCTCGGTCCGGGTTACGGGTCGAGGCCCGCCCGATCGGCTCCCCCAACTGGGCCAACACGGTCACCGACTCCGACGGGCGGTACGCGATGGCCGTGCTCGCCGGCGACTACCGGGTGAGTTTCCAGCCGATCGAGGGCTCCAGGCAGGCCCAGTACGTACCGGGCAAGCTCGGCCTGCGCAGCGCGGGTGTCTTCGCGGTCACCGCCGACGCGGTGGTCGTGGCCGACGACACGGTGCTGCCGGTGGGCAACCTGTCGGGCCGGTTCACCACCGCCGCCGGGGCACCGTTGACGGAGGCGCAGGTCGACCTCTACACGCCGGACGGAGAGAACGCCGGCTGGACCGACACGGACGCCGACGGGGCCTTCGACCTGGAGGTGCTCGCCGGCGCCTACCGGGTCGGGGTGTTCAAGGACGACCGCCAGCAGTACTACCGCGGGAAGCTCGTCCCCGAGCAGGCCGACCTGGTCACCGTGCGGGGCGGGGAGCGGACCAGCATCACCGACGCCCTGCTCGGCACCGGGACCCTGCGGGTCCGGGCGGTCGACTCGGTGACCGGTGCGCCGATCGCCCGCTTCTGCGCGATGGATGCGTGCAGCAACGGCACCGGTTCGGTGATCATCCCCGACATCCCCGAGGGGCGGCACGACGTCTACCTCTACACGCCGGACGGCCGGTACCTCCCACGCAACCGCAGCGGTGTGCTGATCCGCGCCGACCAGACCACCGAGGTGACCGTCGCGCTGAGTCCGGGCGCGACGATCAGCACCACGGTGGTCGACCGGCAGACCGGAGCACCCCTTGCCGGCGTCTGTCTGGAGGCGTTCGCGAACAAGCGGGCGCTGCTGCTGGACAGCTACCCGAAGTGCAGCGACCACGACGGTCGGGTGGACATCGGACCGCTGCGGGCTGGCGAGCACAAGCTCTTCGCCGTGCCGCAGAACCAGACGTACGGCCGGCAGTGGGTCGGGCCGGACGGCGGCACCGGCGACGAGCGGGAGGCCGCCACGGTCACCACCAACCTGGGCCAGGTGTCCACCGGCCCGGTGGTCCGACTCGACCGTGCGGGCCGGGTGAGTGGTCGGGTGACGGACGTGCAGACCGGCGCGGGTCTGGCGGACGTCCACGTATCGGTACTCACCGGCCACCCCGGCGTCGGCGCGGAGGACGTCCGCACCGACGATCAGGGCGGCTACACGCTGACCCGACTCGGCCCGTACGCGTGGCCCGTGGTGTTCGGCGGGGATTCGCACGCCGCCGTCTGGTCCGGTGGCGCGTCCAGCCGCTTCAAGGCCACTCCGGTGCTGGTCACCGCTGACGCCACGGCGACCCTGGACGCGACGCTCAGCCCCGGCACGCAGTTCACCGGCACGATCAAGGACGGCACGGGTAGGCCGTTCCAGTCCGGCTTGGTGATGGCGCACAGCGTCGACACCGGCGACATCGCGGGCAGCGGCTTGGTCTCCGGCGGGCAGTTCGACCTCCGACTGACCGGACGCCAGCGGGTCTTCCTCAGCTACGAGGTCTCGCTGGACGGGGTGGACATGCACTCGGGCCGGTACCGGGTCGCCGACTCCGACGGCGTCGTTCGGCTGGTCCGTTTCACGGTGCCCGCGACCGGGTCGACGAGCGTCGACGTGGTCATCCCGACGAGCTGAACCTGAGGTGGCGGGCGGACGGCGACGCACGACGCCGTCCCCCGTCCACCGGGTTATCCACAGGCTGCACGAGTTGTCCACAGGTTGTGCACAGCCCTCTTGACATTCCCGTCCGGCGGACGAGACTGCCGGGGTGGCCGCTGCCGACGATCCCGTCCCGGCGCCCGGGGCAGCGGCAGGGCCCGGGGCGCAGCCCCGCCACGCCGACCCCGGACCGGTGCCGCCGCAGGGCGGGCCGCCGACACCCGAGGCGCCCACCCGCACCCGGGTGGTGCTGGCCGAGGTGTCGCAGCGGCAGCGCCCCGCCGCCGGTACGCACACCGAGCTCACCCAGCAGACCCGGGTCGGTGAGGCCCTCGTCCGGGGACTGGTCCGCGCCCAGTTGGCGCTGGCGCTGCAACTGTCGGCGGTGGTGCTGGTCGGGCTGGGCGGCCTGCCCCTGTTGTTCGCCATCGCGCCGTCGGTCGGGCGGATGACCGTGCTCGGCGTCAACCTGCCGTGGCTGGTGCTCGGCGCGCTCTCCTTCCCGTTCCTGGTCGCGGTCGGCTGGACGTACGTGCGGCTGGCCGAACGCAACGAGCAGGACTTCACCGACCTGGTCCAGCGGCCGGAGCGCTGAGTGGGCAACGACCTCGTCGTCCCCGCGATCGTGGCGGTCACCCTGATCACGCTGGGGATCGGGTTCTACGGGCTGCGGCTGGCCCGCACCACCTCCGACTTCCTGGTCGCCTCACGGGTGGTCAGCCCGACCTGGAACGCCGCCGCGATCGGCGGGGAGTACCTCTCGGCGGCGAGCTTCCTCGGCGTGGCCGGGCTGGTCCTCAAGTACGGCGTCGACGTGCTCTGGTATCCGGTCGGCTTCGCCGCCGGCTACCTGGCCCTGCTGCTCTTCGTGGCGGCACCGTTGCGCCGCTCCGGGGCGTTCACCCTGCCCGACTTCTGCGAGATGCGGCTCGGTTCCCGCCGGTTGCGGACGCTCGCCACCATCTTCGTGATCTTCATCGGGTGGCTCTACCTGGTCCCGCAGTTGCAGGGCGCCGGGCTGACGCTGGCCACGCTGGCCGGTTCGCCGTACCCGGTGGGTGCCCTGGTGGTGGCCGCGGTGGTGACCGCCAACGTGGCGCTCGGCGGGATGCGCGCGGTCACCTTCGTGCAGGCGTTCCAGTACTGGCTCAAGCTGACCGCGCTCGCCGTACCCGCCATCTTCCTCGCCCTCCAGTGGCAGTCCGACGGACGTCCCCCGGTGACGCCGCCCGACGGGCCGACGTTCCGGACCGCGACCACCGTCGTGGTCGAGCACCGCGCCGTGCTCACGCTGCCCGACGGTGAGACCCGGGAGGTACGCCCCGGCGACGAGTTGACCTTCGCAGCGGGTGAGCCGGTGCCGGAAGTCTCCGGAGTGGCGACCGGATCGGCCGAATGGCTGCTGCCCAGCACCGCGGCCGACGACGACCGGGGGCTGTTCGCCACGTACTCGCTGATCCTGGCGACCTTCCTGGGCACCATGGGGTTACCGCACGTCCTCGTCCGCTTCTACACCAATCCGGACGGGGCCGCCGCCCGCCGAACCACGCTGGTGGTGCTGGCGCTGGTCGGGGTCTTCTACCTGCTACCCACGATCTACGGTGTGTTGGGTCGGATCTACACCCCGCAACTGCTGGTCAGCGGGCAGACCGACGCGGTGGTGGTGCTGCTGCCCGAAGCGGCGCTCGGCGCCGGGACCACCGGCCGGCTGCTGGCCGCCCTGGTCGCCGCCGGTGCGTTCGCGGCCTTCCTCTCCACCTCGTCCGGCCTGCTCACCAGCGTCGCCGGAGTGATCTCCACGGACGTGCTCGGCCGTGGCTCGGTACGCGGCTTCCGGCTGGCCACGGTAATCGCGGGCGGGATCCCGACGGTGCTCGCGTTGAACGTCTCCGGGCTGGACGTCTCGCAGGTGGTCGGGCTGGCGTTCGCCGTCGCCGCGTCCAGCTTCTGCCCACTGCTGGTACTCGGCATCTGGTGGCGCGGGCTCACCGACGCGGGCGCGGCGGCCGGCATCCTGGTCGGCGGCGGCGCGGCGATCTCGGCGGTGCTGGTCACCGTGCTCGGCCCACCGCTGTCCGGCTGGCCGGCCACCCTGACCGCCCAGCCCGCCGCCTGGACGGTGCCGCTGGCCTTCACCGTGATGGTCGCCGTCTCGCTCGCCACCCGCCGCCGCGCCCCGACCGACATCGCCCGCACCATGCTGCGCCTGCACGCCCCCGACGCCCTCCGGCGGTAAGGAAGGGCCCCCTGCTAACGCCTGCGGTATAGGAGGGGTCCCCTGCTAACGTCCGTCGGCGGGCAGGGGCGGCTGGCGCGACGTCCGACTCGGGGATGAGCCGTGAATCGTCCTCCGGAGGGTCGGTGCACTGGTCAGGACCGGATACGGTCGGGATCATGACTGGTGAGCACCCGGCGCTGGCGCTGCGCGGCCTGGCGAAGAGGTTCGACAGCAAGGTCGCGGTGGCCGGCGTGGATCTGGACGTACCCGCCGGCTCGTTCTACGGCCTGCTCGGCCCGAACGGCGCGGGCAAGACCACCACGCTGTCGATGGCGGTCGGGCTGCTGCGGCCCGACGCAGGTGGCGCCCAGGTACTCGGGCACGACGTGTGGGCCGACCCGGTCACCGCGAAACGGCTGCTCGGCGTGATGCCGGACGGCGTACGCCTCTTCGACCGGCTCAGTGGGTCCGAGCTGTTGGCGTACCACGGCCTGCTGCGCGGCATGGACCCGGCGGTGGTCGACCAGCGTGCCGGGGAACTACTCGACGTGCTCGCCCTCGCCGACGCCGGCCGCACCCTGGTGGTGGACTACTCGGCGGGTATGAAGAAGAAGATCGGCCTGGCCTGCGCGCTGCTGCACGGACCGCGACTGCTGGTGCTGGACGAGCCGTTCGAGGCGGTCGATCCGGTCTCGGCCGCGTTGATCCGCGACATCCTCCAGCGGTACGTCACCGGCGGCGGCACGGTGGTCTTCTCCAGTCACGTGATGGAGGTCGTGCAGCGGCTCTGCACGCATGTGGCGATCCTCGCCGAGGGCACCATCAAGCGGGTCGGCACGCTGGAGCAGGTACGCGGCGAGCGCTCGCTGGAGGAGGTCTTCGTCGAGGTGGTCGGCGGGCGTACCGCAACCGGTGAGGAGCTGGCGTGGCTGTCTCAGTGACCACCCCGGCGAAGCCGGTACGGGCCGTCTCGGCCCGGCACTTCGTCCGGCTCAAGCTGCGGGTGATGGCCAACAACTTCCGTGGTCAGGGCTGGCGGGTCGCACTGTTCCTGATCGGGTCGCTGTTCGGGCTCTGGATCGCGGTGGGCGCCTTCTTCGGCCTGGCCGCCCCCGGGCTGGCGGGCAACGACACGTACGCGCTGCTGATCGCCGCGCTCGCCGGCAGCCTCACCGTGCTCGGCTGGATGCTGCTGCCGCTGGTCTTCTTCGGCGTCGACGAGACGCTCGACCCGGCCCGCTTCGCGCTGCTGCCGTTACCCCGCCGCACCCTGGTCAAGGGGCTGTTCGCGGCGGCGCTGGTGAGCGTACCGGCGATCGCCGCCCTGGTGGCGTTCTCCGGCCTGGTGGTCACCGCCGGTGTCTTCGGTGGCTGGTCCGCCGCCGTGGTGGCCGCGATCGGCGTCGTCCTGGGGCTACTCGTCTGCGTCGCCGGTGCACGGGCGGTGACCAGCGCGTTCGCCACCATGCTCCGCTCCCGGCGGGTCCGTGACCTGGCCGCCGTCCTGCTGGCGGTGCTGGCCGCGATGCTGGGGCCGCTGCAGATCGCGGGCGTGGCCGCGCTCGGCGAGGTCAACTGGGACCGGTTCGTCCCGGTGGCGACCGTGCTGGGCTGGACCCCGCTGGGCGCACCCTTCACGGCCGGCATCGACCTGGCCCAGGGCCGGGTCTGGGCCGCCCCGCTGAAGCTGGCGATCGCCGTGCTCACCATCCTCGCGCTGTTGGCGTGGTGGTCGCGGTCGCTGGAGTCGGCGATGGTGGGTGCGGCGAGCACCGGGTCGACCCGTGTTCAGGCCGGACCCACCGGTGGCGCGGTCGCCCAACTGTTTCCCCGTGCGGCCGGCTGGCTGCGCCGGGACCAGTTCGGCGCGCTGGTCGCCCGGGAGGCCAGGTACTGGTGGCGGGACGCCCGGAGGCGGGCCAACCTGATCACCGTCGCGGTGGTCGGTCTCTTCGTGCCGGTCATGGTCAACTTCGGCGCGCAGGGCTTCGCCTTCGACAGTGATCAGGGCTTCAGCGTCGGCGACTCGTCACCGGTGCTGGTCAGCGTCTCCATGCTCTTCGTCGGGCTGCTCGCCGCCGTCACCCTGGCCAACCAGTTCGGCTTCGACGGCAGCGCGTACGCCGCGAACGTGGTGGCCGGCGTACCCGGTCGACAGGAACTACTCGCCCGGATGGCCGCCTTCTCGCTCTACGTCCTGCCGATGCTGGCCGTGGTCGCGGTGGTGATCGCGCTGGTCCTCGGCGAGCCGGCGTGGATCGGGTTCATGGCCGGCGCACTGGTCGCGACGTACGGTGTCGGGCTGGCGGTCAACTCGTTCATCTCGGTACTCGGCGCGTACTCGCTGCCGGAGACGAGCAACCCGTTCGCAATGAACAGTGGTGCCGGCGTGGCCAAGAGCCTGCTGACGCTGCTGTCGATGGTCGTCACCGCCGTGCTCGGCGTACCGATGGTGGTGGCCGCCGCGCTGCTCGGCGACACCTGGCTCTGGCTCGGTCTGCCGCTCGGCGTGGTGTACGGCGTCGGCGCGGCACTGCTCGGCGCGTACCTGGCCGGCGACACGCTGGACCGCCGCCAGCCCGAACTGTTGGCCACGGTCACCCCACGCCGCTGAACGACGGCGGGACGGCACCCCGGGCGCGAAGCGCGGCCTGGACCTCGGCGACGAAGCCCTCGAAATCCGCACGGAGGCGCTTCGCGGTGAGGTGCAGGATGATCCAGCCCCCGGTGACCAGCCGGTTGAGCCGCCTGCGGTCCGAGTGGAGATGCTCCGGGTCGGCATGCCAGAGACCGTCGTACTCCACCGCGACCCGATAGTCCGGCCAGGCGAGATCGAGACGAGCGACGAAACGGCCCCGATCCGACACGACCCATTGGGTACGGGGCCGGGGCACCCCGGCCAGCACCAGCCGTACCCGGGTCCGGGATTCCTGGGGCGACTCGGCACCGGCGTCAGCGAGATCGACTGCTCGGAGCATCGCCCGCCAGCCACGACGCCCCGCCCGCGCGAGGGCGTACCCGCGAAGCGTGGACGCGTCAGTGAGTCGGCGCGCCAACAACGCGTCGATGACCACCACCGCCTCCACCAGGTCGAGCCAGAGTGCCAGGTCCCAGCAGGTACGTTCGGGGGACGTGACCGGCGTCCCCGCGCGATCGACTATGTCACCCGGGTCGATGGGCCCGCGACGGATGCGCAGACCAGCGATGACACCGACGCGTACGCCGCGCGGCACGACGACGTCCACCGGCTCGTCGGCGGCGACCTCGGCGCACCCGTAGAGTGCCGCAGCGGATCGGCCGGCGATCGCCCCGGCCGACGGGATCAGCCACCGACCGACAGCGGTGCACCTGATCCGGTGGGTCACCGGCAGTTGGGCGTCCGCGTACACGTCTCGGAAGAGTGAGCGCCAGGCGGAACTGCGGAGGTCGTTGCGGGTGAGCAGGCCACTGGTGACCGCGTGAGACCCACGGAAGATGCGCCCCCGCAACTGCGGAGGCCGACGAGGCGATCTGGGCATGTCACCGACGATGGCAGTCACCACGCCCCGCGCGCCGCCCCTGTGGATAACGCGGCTCCCTGCGCCCGTGCCGCCGCCTGTCGGCGGCCCCACACGCCCACGGGCGCCCCCGCACGACGACGGGCGGCGCGCACTCGCGGGCGGCGCGCACTCGCGGGCGGCGCGCACTCGCGGGCGGCGCGCATGATCACGCTCGATGCAGGATCGAGTGGTTAACGAGCTACGACGAGACCACTCGATCCTGGATCGAGCGTGATCTTCGGAGAGGGTCGCACGCCATGCGCGACCGGTGCGGTGCGGCGTCGCAGAGCCTGCCCACCAGTACGACCGCCTGGCCTGGAAAGCCGTTCGCGCCGTCCGGGGTGCGTCGCGCGCCCCGGCAGGGGTCGGTCAGTGGGCGGCGGGGGTCGATGCCTCGCGGGCGAGGTCGAGGAAGGACCGCCAAGCGGTCGGCGCGAAGGTGAGCGACGGGCCGGAACGATCCTTGCTGTCCCGCACCAGCACCAGCCCAGGCAGGTTGTCCGCCACCTCGACACAGTTTCCGCCGGTGTCACCGGACCGGGTCGACGTGCGCCAGCGGGGTTCGGCAGCGGTCATGGCGTCACCTTGAGCTTTCGGATCAGATCCAGCGAGGCGCTCGTGGACAGTGCTTCGCCGAGCAGGCTATCCCACTTCCGGTCGATCAGGCGGACCGTCTCGGGGTCGTTGACCACGTGCCCGCGAGCGGCGTTTTCCAGGTAGATCGCCTGCTCGCCGTCCGGCAGCTCGGCCAGCACGAAGCCGCCGATCAGGCCGACATGCTCGCCGACACTCACCGGTACGACATGCAACCGAACTTGCGGTAGCTCGACAATCTCCAGCAGTCGACCAAGCTGTGCGTCGAGCACTGCCGGACCGCCGACGGGCCGCCGCACCACATTCTCGTCGAGCAGGAAGACGCACTGCGGTGGATCATCACGGCGCAACAGCTCTTGGCGCTCCATTCGGACGGCCACCAGCTCGTCCACCATTGCCGGTGGTTGGAGTCCACCGGCCGAGATGACGGCTCGGGCGTACTCCTCGGTCTGGAGCAGGCCCGGCACCAGACAGGGCTCGAAGGCGCGCAGCCTGGTCGCCTCCTGCTCGTAGCCGCGCCACGCCGCGAACCAGGAGGGACCGCGTTCCCGGTCGGCCTCCTTGAGTAGTTCGGCGAGCAGGCCACCGGTCTGCAGCGCCTCGTCGGCGGCCACGGCGAATTCCATCGTCGGTCGGCGGCGGCCCGTCTCGATGGCGGCGATCAGCGACGGACTCCACTTGATCAGGGTGGCGAGTCCCTCCTGGGAGACGCTGACAGCGGCACGGGCGGCCTTCAACGCCCTGATCCACATCTCGAAGTTCATCACTCACCCATCCGGTAAGTACGCGAACGCGCCGAGTAGTAACCGCTGGCATCCTCCCCTGCGGCGAGTGCGGAGTCCAGGGTGGAAACGCGCGGCCCGGCCAGTGGAGGCGACGACCCGGTGGCCGGTCCTGCGTCGGGTCGCCCCGGTCATTCCCCCGGCCGGGGCGACCCCCACAGTTCAGAGGAGGCCATCCCATGTCCACCGCGCTCCCCGGGTGTCGAGAGGCCGCGCTGCGGTCGTACCGCCGCTCGTCGCCATCGACGGCGGACCCGGACGCCAGGCCCCGACCCGGCCCGGCCGACTGGCGCACCCTCGCGCAGAGCCGGCGGTCGGACGGAGACCGCTGGTGATCCGGGCATCTGCCGCGCCGGAAGGACCAACTCGGCACGGACGGTCGGATCGACCGTGAGCCGCGTCGTCCCGCACGTGCCGATGCGACCGCTCTGGCGGTGTCGATCCTGTGGAGCGCACTGGCCCTGCCAGCCCGCCCGCCTGTCGCTGCTGGTCGAGTACCGCGAGGACCGGACCGCACTCCTGGTGTATCTCGGGCTCCTGATGACGGAGGCCCACGCCCAGCTCAGCCAGCTCGACGGGCGACTCGACCCGGCCAGCCTGCACGAACGGTTCCTGACCTGGGCACGGGCCCGCGAACCCGCTGGGCGGGTCACAATGTTTCACGTGAATCATCAGCCGGGTGCCCAGATCCACCACACCGACCCGTTCGCCGTGCCGACGGGCGACCGTTCGCCGGCACGGCGGCTGCGAGGTCGGCTCGCCGCGCCGGTGACGCTCTGGACGGCACCCGGACCGGCCGGGCTGACGGTCTCCTCCACGCTGGTGGCCGAGGGCGAGCCGGACCGCCTGCTCGGCCTGATCGACGCCGAGTCCGACCTGTGGGCGGCGGTGGAGGAGGCCGGGCGCTTCGCGGTCGCGCCGCTCGGCCCGCCGCACCGGCAGCTCGCCGACCGGTTCGCCGGGCTGTTCCCGTCGCCCGGTGGCCTCTTCGCCACCGGCGCCTGGACCGAGACGCCCTACGGCCCGGTGCCCGCCGACGCCGGCGGGTGGGCGGGGTGCCGGCTCGACAGCGCCCGGGAGTACGGCTGGAGCCTGCTCGTCGAGGCGACCGTCGAGCAGGTGGAGCTCGGCGACGACATCGCGCCGTTGCTGCATCATCGGGGCCGCTACCGCGAACTGGGCTGACCGCGGGGCCGGCAGCGGACGAACCTGGACGGATCTCACCTACCGCTCAACGGAGTGAGCTGAGTCACTCGGCGCAGCCATCCTGCCACTCGGCGCAACCGTCGACCGACACCGATATCAGCCTTCTCCGGCGGGGAGTCCGCTTCTTACCGTGCGCGAGACTCCTGACGTCTGTGAAGGTGGTGATCCACACAATGTCCACGGACACACCCGCGACCGCGCCGACCGATTCGACGCCCGAGCGGTACCTCGCGGTCCAACGGTCGGACGAGTTCGCCGGGCTTCGCCGCGCGCTGCGCGGATTCGTCTTCCCGATGACCATCGCGTTCTTCCTGTGGTACGCGCTCTACGTGATCCTCTCGGCGTACGCCCGAGACTTCATGGGCACGCGACTGTTCGGCAGCAACATCAACGTGGCGCTGGTCTTCGGCCTGCTCCAGTTCGTCACCACCTTCCTCATCGCCTGGCTCTACAGCCGGTACGCCGACCGGAAGATCGATCCGGTGGCCGACAGGATCCGTGACGAGTTGACCGGCGGTGAGTCGTGACCACGATGATCCTCGCGGTCGAAGCGGGCAACACCACGGCCCGGAACCTGACCATCGTGCTCTTCCTGACCTTCGTCGCCGCCACCCTGGGCATCACGATCTGGGCCAGCCGGCAGACCAAGACCGCCACGGACTTCTACGCCGGCGGCCGGTCGTTCTCGGGCTTCCAGAACGGCATGGCGATCGGCGGCGACTACATGTCCGCCGCGTCCTTCCTGGGCATCGCCGGCATCATCGCCCTCTACGGCTACGACGGCTTCCTCTATTCGATCGGCTTCCTGGTGGCCTGGCTGGTGGCCCTGCTGCTGGTCGCGGAACTGCTGCGGAACTCCGGCCGATACACGATGGCCGACGTACTCGCCTTCCGGATGCGGCAGCGTCCGGTGCGTACCGCGGCGGCGGTCTCCACCATCACCGTGTCGATCTTCTATCTGCTGGCCCAGATGGTCGGCGCGGGCGCACTGGTGGCACTGCTGCTCGGCATCCGCCCCGGCACCACGTTCCTGGGCATGGACGCCAGCACCGCCAAGGTGGCGACCATCATCCTGGTCGGCGCTCTCATGATCATCTACGTCACCGTGGGCGGCATGAAGGGCACCACGTACGTGCAGATCGTCAAGGCGTTCCTGCTGATGGGCGGCGCGCTGCTGATGACCCTGCTGGTGCTGGCGAAGTACAAGTTCAACCTGTCCTCGCTGCTGGGTGACGCGGCGGCGAGTTCCGGCCAGGGCACCGCGTTCCTCGAACCCGGGCTGCGGTACGGCGTCGAAGTCGCCGGCAACGCGACACAGACCTTCTACAACAAGGTCGACCTGCTCTCCCTCGGTATCGCCCTGGTGCTCGGCACCGCCGGTCTGCCGCACATCCTGATCCGCTTCTACACCGTGCCGACGGCGAAGGCGGCCCGCAAGAGCGTGCTCTGGGCGATCGGCATCATCGGCTCGTTCTACCTGCTCACCCTGGCCCTCGGCTTCGGTGCGGCGGCGATGGTCGGTGGTGCGGCCATCCGGGAACAGGACGCGGCCGGCAACACCGCCGCGCCACAGCTCGCCGAGGTGCTCGGGATCGAGTTCTTCGGCGGCGACCTGGGCGGCGCGGCGATGCTGGCGGTCATCGCAGCGGTCGCCTTCGCCACCATCCTGGCGGTGGTCGCCGGGTTGACCCTGGCGTCGTCGTCCAGCCTGGCGCACGACTTCTACGCCAACGTCATCAAACGCGGCAACACGTCGGAGCGCCAGGAGGTACGCGTCGCCCGGATCTCCGCCCTGGTGATCGGCGCGATCGCCATCGCTCTGTCGATCTTCGCGCAGAACCTGAACGTGGCGTTCCTGGTGGCACTGGCCTTCGCGGTCGCCGCCTCCGGCAACCTGCCGGCGATCCTCTACAGCCTGTTCTGGAAGCGCTTCAACACCTCGGGCGCGGTGTGGGCGATCTACGGCGGTCTGCTGGCGGCCGTACTGCTGGTGTTCTTCTCGCCGGTGGTCTCCGGAGCACCGACGGCGATGTTCCCGGACCACGACTGGCAGTGGTTCCCGCTGTCCAACCCGGGCATCCTGTCCATCCCGTTCGGCTTCCTCTGCGGGTGGATCGGCACCCTCGTCTCCAAGGAGAGCGACGAGGACAAGTACGCCGAACTGGAGGTGCGTTCGCTGACCGGCGCCGGCGCGCACTGACGACCCATCGGCGGGCACCGAGCGTCTATCGGCACGCCGGTGCCTGCCGAGTTGTTAGTAGGGGTCCCCTGTAGGACGCGAGGCGTTAGCAGGGGACCCCTCCTTTAGTCTGGTCGGCGTGAAGGTTGAGCAGCGTTTTGGTCCCGGTCACCGCGTCCTGGTCACCGGCGGTGCCGGTTTCGTCCCGTCGCACCTGGTGGATTCCCTGATCGGTCGCGGTTGCACGGTGGTCGCACTGGACAACTTCGTCACCGGGTCGAAGGAGAACGTCGCCCATCTGCTCGACGCGCCCTCCTTCACGCTGGTGGAGGCGGACGTCTCCGACGGGCTGCCGGACCATCCCGCGCTGGCCGAACGGTTCGACGCGATCCTGCACATGGCGTCCCCGGCGAGCCCGACGGACTTCGAGAAGCTGCCGGTGGAGATCCTGCGGGTGGGTTCGGTCGCCACCCTGCACCTGCTGGAGCGCGCCGCCACCGACGGTGCCCGGTTCCTGCTGGCCTCGACCTCCGAGGCGTACGGCGACCCGAAGGAGCACCCGCAGCGGGAGACGTACTGGGGCAACGTCAACCCGATCGGCATCCGCAGCGTGTACGACGAGGCGAAGCGCTTCTCCGAGGCCGCGACGATGGCGTACCGGCGCAGCCGGGGCGTGGACACCGCGATCGTGCGGATCTTCAACACGTACGGCCCGAGGATGCGGCCGGACGACGGGCGGGCCATCCCGACCTTCGTCTCCCAGGCGCTGCGCGGCGAGGCGATCACCGTGCACGGCACCGGCAACCAGACCCGCTCGATCTGCTACGTGGCGGATCTCGTCCGGGGCATCCTGCTGCTGCTCGACTCGACCGAGAGCGGTCCGGTCAACTGCGGCACCGAGCACGAGATGAGCATGCGGCAGCTGGCCGAGACGATCGTGTCACTCTGCGAGAGCAAGTCCGAGGTGACCTACGTCACGCGCAGTGCCGACGATCCGGAGATGCGCCGTCCCGATCTGACCCTCGCCCGTGAGGTGCTCGGCTACGAGCCCTCCGTCGCGCCAGAGGTGGGCCTGCGACGCACGATCGAGTACTTCCGCGAGCGGATCGGGTAGCACCGGCACCGGCACCGGTCGGGTTTCACGACGGGCGACAGTGGCGGGGCCTGCGTACCCTGAGTTACATGTCAGCCACCAACTCCGCCGCACTGCCGGCCCTCCACCTGCACCGCGGCGCCGGGCGCGCGGCGGTTCCGGCCGGTTCGGGCCGGGGCGGACGCGCTGCCCGAGCGAACGATACGAGCCGGTTCTCGGCGTACGACGAGGCACCCGGTGGGCCGGGCGGACCGCGAGGTCCGGTGGGGCCGGGCGGACCCGGTGGTCCACCGCCGCCGCGTGGCCGCCGCCCCCGGTGGGGACGGATCGCCCTGCTGACCGGTGTCGTGGTGCTGGTGCTGGCGCTGCTCGGTGGCGTCGGTGCCTGGTTCTACGCCCGCAGCCTGGACAACAACCTGGCCCGCACCGATCCGTTCTCCGAGATCACCGGCGGTCGGCCGGCGAAGGCGGTGGACGGCGCGCTCAACATCCTGATGGTGGGCACCGACTCGCGGGATCCGGATGCGCCGATGGACCAGGCCGGCGAGTGGCGCGCCGACACGATCATCGTCATGCACATCCCCGCCGACCACCAGCAGGCCTACCTCGTCTCCATCCCCCGGGACCTGTACGTACCCATTCCGGAGAGCGCCGGCTCCGACTGCGACTCCGGCCAGCGGCGCAAGATCAATGCGGCGTTCGCATTCGGTGGCCTGCCGCTGGCGGTACGCACCGTCGAGTGCTTCACCGACGTGCACATCGACCACGTGATGGCGATCGACTTCGGGGGCTTCAAGCAGGTCACCGACGCGCTCGGCGGCGTCGAGCTGGAGGTCGAACGGAGCATCACCTCGATCCACAAGCCGTACCGGAAGTTCACCAAGGGCACCAACCAGATGAACGGCACCGAGGCGCTGGACTGGATCCGGCAGCGCAAGCAGTTCCCGGACGGCGACTTCGCCCGGATGCGTCACCAGCAGGAGTTCCTGCGGGCGCTGATGGACAAGGCGGCGAGCAGCGGCACGCTGACCAACCCGAAGAAGCTCAACGCGTTCCTCCGGTCGGTCACCGACGCGGTCACCGTCGACCAGGGCTTCTCGCTGACCGACATGGCGGTGCAGTTCCGCAATCTGCGGGGCGAGAACCTCACGTTCGTCACCAGCCCGCACCTGGGTAGCCAGAACATCAACGGCGAATCGGTGGTCGTCTCCGACCGGGAGAACGCCCTGGCCATGTACCGCGCGATGTCCGGCGACACGATGGCCGACTGGCTCAAGGCGAACAAGGAGTCGCGAGCCGGTAACGGCTGATCACACCACCGGCCGACAGTCGGACTCTCTGCTCACCCTGCGTGAACGGAAAGTCCGACTTCTGCTGTGAAATCACTGGGAGCCAATAGTCGATCGTGCATTTCATTCTGCCCGTTCGTCCATTTCCCCAGGATGACGTGGCGGAGAACGGTAACTGAGCGTCAGACGAACTCGCCACGACGGGATTGCGTCCGTAAAGTGTTCCCGCCCCCCACATTCACGAGCTGGAGCACGCATGCCGGTTCAGAGCCCCTCCTTGCTCGATCCGCCTGGCGCATCGAACCCCTCACCCTCCTCGGCCGGCAAGAAGAAGTCCGGCAAGGGCGGTAAGAAGGGACGCACCCGGCGGAAGGACCCTCTCTGGGCCCGGATCACCCTGGTCTTCGGCGCCGTGCTGATGATGACCAGTGGCCTCGCCATCGTCGGCAGCAAGGCCGTGATCGGCCAGGCCACCGGCAGCATCTCGCAGCGCAACCTGCTCGGCGAGGCGGGTAAGACGGTCGACGAGGGCGGCAACAACCTGGAAGGCCCGATCGACATGCTGCTGCTGGGCGTGGACGCCCGGGAGCGGTGGGCCGCCGACGACGTACGCGCGGACAGCATCATCGTGTTGCACATCCCGGCCACGCACGACCAGGCGTACCTGATCTCGATCCCCCGGGACACCGAGGCCCGCATTCCGGCCTTCCCGGAGACCGACTTCCCGGGCGGCGTCGACAAGATCAATGCGGCGTTCCAGGCCGGCGCCCGCAACGGCGGCGGCTGGGAGGGCGGCGCCCAGTTGATGGCGCAGACCATCAAGGGCATGACCGGCGTCGGCTTCGACGGTGCGGCGATCATCAACTTCGGCGGATTCAAGAACGTCATCGACGCCCTCGGCTCGGTGCGGATCTGCCCGAAGCAGGAGGTCAAGTCGGCCCACATGTCGTACGTCGACGGCAAGGTGATGTGGAACGCGGACGCCAAGAAGACCGGCAAGCAGCGGACCCCGGTGGTGCACAAGAAGGGCTGCCAGGAGATGGAGGGCTGGGCCGCGCTGGACTTCTCCCGGCAGCGGTACGGCCTGGCCAACAGCGACTACGACCGGCAGCAGAACCAGCAGCAGCTGATCAAGGCGATGGCGAAGAAGGCCAGCCAGAACGGCACGCTGACCAACCCGCTCAAGCTCAACGAGCTGATCAAGGCGGCCGGTAAGGCGTTCATCCTGGACACCGGCGGCGTGTCGGTGGAGGACTTCGTCTTCACCATGCGCGGGGTCACCGGCAACGAGCTGATCATGCTGAAGACCAACGGCGGCACCTTCAACGGCACGGACAGCGGCCGGGAGGCGCTCAGCGAGCAGACGCTGGACATGTTCCACGCGGTCAAGCAGGACAAGCTGGCCGAGTTCGTGTTCTACAACCCCGAGGTGATCTCCAGCCGGAAGTGACCGGCAGGCGTATCCGCAAACCGCCGTCACGCCACCGTCACCGTCCGTAGTCTGACATGAAGAAGATTCATGCCAGGTGGACGGGGAGGACGTCACGGCCAGGAGGGCACGCGACGGCGGACGACGGGCAACGGGCGGAGGCCCCGGGCGCCCGCGCTGGCCACGCATACTGCTGGGGATCGGGCTGGCGGTGGTGCTGCTGGCCACGGTCGCCGTGGTCGGCCTCCGGGTGCTCGCCGACCGGTACGAACGCACGATCACCCGGGCCGAACTGCTCGACCCGACCGCCCGCACCGATCGCACCGACCGCCACGGTCCGCTCAACTACCTGCTCGTCGGCTCCGACCGCCGCCCCGGCGACACCGGCCCGGAGCAACGCACCGACACCATCCTGATGGTCCACGTGCCAGCCGGACTGCGCGAGGGCTACCTGGTCTCCGTGCCTCGTGACCTGCTGGTCGACATCCCGCCCGCAGCCGGCTATCCCGGCGGCGAGGACAAGGTCAACGCCGCGTACGAGTACGGCGGCGGCGGCGAGGCCGGTGCCCGACTGCTCTCGGCCACCCTGTCCCGGCTCACCGGCATCCGCTTCGACGGCGCCGCCCTGGTCGACTTCGCCGGTCTGCGCAGCGTCATCGACCTGCTGGGCGGGGTGACCATGTGCGTACGCACCGAAGTGCGCTCGATCCACACCGACCGGGTCTTCTCGCCCGGCTGCCAGCGGATGGACGGCGCCCAGGCGCTGGACTACGTCCGTCAGCGTTACGACCTGCCCGGCGGCGACTACGACCGGCAGACCCACCAGCAGCAACTGCTGGGGGCGATGCTGCAACGGGCGGGGGAAACCCGGCTCCGCGAGAACCCGGTCCAGTTGCACCGGCTCGTCCAGGCCGTCGGCGGCTCGCTGACCGTGGACACCAACGGCGTACCCGTGGAGGACCTGTTGCTGGCGCTGCGCGGCCTCTCCACCGACGCGCTGCGCGGCGTGCAGGTGCCGTCCTATCCGCAGACCATCGACCAGGTCTCCTACGTCGTGCTCGACAACGGCGGGGAGGGACTGTTCGAGGCGGTCCGGGGCACCCGGATGCCGCAGTGGGCGGGCGCCCATCCGCACTGGGTGACCCGGCTCTGACCCGCCGGTCGACGCGATCACCCCGACGGCCCTCTAGGCTTGGTAGCCGTGTTCGGATCCCACGTACCCACGATGACGGTGCCCGAGATCGACGACGAGACCTACCTGCTCGATGTCCGGGAGGACGACGAGTGGGAGGCGGGTCACGCACCGACCGCCCACCACCTGCCGATGATGGAACTGCCGGCGCGCATCGCCGAGGTGCCCAACGACCGGGACGTCGCGGTCATCTGCCGCTCCGGCGGACGGTCCGCCCAGGTCGTCGCCTACCTGATGCACAACGGCTGGGACCAGGTACGCAACGTCGAGGGCGGAATGGGCGACTGGGAGGCGGCCGGACGACCGGTCGTCGACTCGGACGGCCAACCGGGCCGGGTCCTGTAACGGCCGTGCACACCCCGCTCGTCTTCGCGCACCGTGGCGCGTCGTACGACCTACCGGAACACACTCTCGCCGCCTACCTGCGCGCGCTCGACGAGGGCGCCGACGGGCTGGAGTGCGACGTCCGGCTGACCCGTGACGGGCACCTCGTCTGCGTGCACGACCGCCGACTGAACCGCACCAGCAACGGTCGCGGGCTGGTCAGCGCGAGTACCCTCGCCGAGCTGGAGGAGCTGGACTTCGGCTCCTGGCACCCCGGCTGCGTGCCGGCCGACGGGGACGAGGTGCTCGACGACTCGCGTACCCGGCTGCTCACGCTCGAACGGCTGCTGGAGGCGGTCCTCGCCGCCGGACGGCCGGTGCGGCTGCTGGTGGAGACCAAGCACCCGTCGCGCTACGGCGGCGACGTGGAGCGCCGGCTGGTCGCCCTGCTGCGCCGGTACGGCCTGACCGACCCGGGCCCCGACGACCCGGTCCGCGTGACCGTGATGTCCTTCTCCCCGCTTGCCGTACGCCGGATGCGGACGCTGGCTCCGGCGCTGCCGACCGTACTGCTGCTGGAGGTGCTGCCCCGCTGGCTGCGCCTGGGGCGGCTGCCGTTCGGCGTCGGCATCGCCGGCCCCGGGATCGGCCTGGTCCGGGCACGTCCGGCGCTGGTGCCGTCGTTGCGGGCCGCCGGCAACCAGGTGTACGTCTGGACCGTCAACGAGCCGACGGACCTTGATCTCGTGCTGGCCGCCGAGGTGGACGGCGTGATCACCGACCGCCCGGCACAGACGTTGGCCCGGTTGAGGGGATAACCCACCGTCGGGGGTGCCGGAGAACGCGAGCGGAGGTGCACACTCGGGGACATGACGGACCGTACCGATTACTCGGCTCTCATCGCCGGGCACACCGTCGTCATCGAGATGATCAACTCGGGGGACGCGGGCCTTCCGGTCCTGACCCAGTTACTGCGGGTGGCGCAACCGGCACTCGGTGCCGCCGGCATGGCCTTCGTCGAGTTCGCCCCCAGCGGGGGACGGGTGATCGCCGCCACCGGCGCCGCCGAGTGGACCATCGGGCGTCCCCTGCCACCCAGCGACCCGATCACCGCCTGCCTGCTCGCCGGCCCCCGGGTGCAGTGCGTCCGGACCGACCGGCTCGGCAGCCAACTCGCCGACGAGCTGACCGAGCGCGGCCTGCGCCGGATGGTCGCCTCCCGGGCGGAGATCGGCGGGCACGCGGTCGGCAGCCTCCAGGCGCTGTACCTGACCGGGGACGACGAGCCCGACCCGGAGCAGCGGGGCGTGGTCGGCTTCCTGGGCGCCTGCATCGCGCACATGTACGGCGACCAGAGCGGCTTGCCGGTGCACGGCGACGGCCCGGTGGTGGCGGCACTCGCCGACGGGCTGGCGGTCGTCGACCGGGACGCCCACGTGCGGCTCTGGAATCCGGCCGCCGCCGACGTCACCGGCCGGTCCGCGGCCGAGGCGATCAACGAACCGCTGCCCTTCCCGGTGCCCCCGTCCGGGCAGGTCCTCGACCACCGCCTGCCGGACGGACGCTGGCTGCGGGTCACCTCCGGTGAGTTGCCCGGTCCGGGCGCGCTGCGGGTGGTCACCTTCCGCGACATCACCGACCAGCAACGACACGACCACGAGCGGGACCTCTTCGTCGCGGTGACCAGTCACGAGCTACGCACCCCGGTGACGGTGATCAAGGGGTACGCCGACACGCTCAACGACCACTGGGAGTCGCTCAGCGACGCCGACCGGCGCCAGGCCGCGCAGGTCATCGGCCAGCGCGCCAACGAGCTGGCCCGGCTGCTCGACCGGCTGCTCTCCTCGGCCGCCGAGGCATGGCCGGACGACGGGCCGGCGGTGCCGTTCGACCTCGGCGAGACGCTGCGTGGCGCGGTCGCCAACCTCCCCGGTGAGCTGCGCCGTCGGGCCACCCTCCAGTTCCCGGTCGACCTGCCCCGGGCGATCGGGCGCCGGCAGAGCCTGGTCACCGTGCTGACCGAGTTGGTCACCAACGCCGGGAAGTACTCCCCTCCCGGCTCGCCGATCGAGGTGAGCGCGGCCGCGGACGGGCCGACCGTCTGCATCCGGGTCAGCGACCGGGGCATCGGCGTACGGCCGGAGCACGTCGAACGGGCCTTTGACCGGTTCTGGCAGGGCGACTCGGGTGACAATCGTCGCTATCCGGGCACAGGGCTTGGTCTCTATCTCGTCCGCCGGATCGTTGAACAGCAGAATGGCTGGGTATTCCTTCGACCGAGAACCGGTGGAGGTACCGTCGCAGAGGTGCGGCTGCCCCGTAGGTGATCGTGGGGGTCACCCGGGGCGGAAGAGGGGCGGAACGTGTCGACGGGAGCGGTCGAACGAGCGTGGTGTGTGGTCGTGCCGCACCACGCCAGCGGTGCGCGCGCCGCCCGGCACCGCCTCGCCGCCGAACTGGCCGAGGTCGTGTCCCCGGTGGTGCTGGCGGATCTCGTCGCGGTCCTGGCCGAGCTGGTCGGCAACGCCGTCCGGCACGCGGACCCGCTGCCCGGCGGAGTGGTCCGGGTGGCCTGGCGGCTGATGACGACCGACGACGGGGCGTGCGTCCGGCTGCGGGTCACCGACGGCGGCGCGGCCGGCACACCCCGGATCCGACCGGCGGACATCGACGCGGCCGACGGCCGGGGCCTGCACATCGTCTCCGGCCTGGCGGACCGTTGGGGGGTCGAGCGGGACGGTCTGGGGCAGAGTGTCTGGGCCGAGTTCGACCCGGTGACGGAACGACCGGGCCTGGTCGTCGCCGGCTGAGTCCCCGCAGGGCGGGTCCAGCCCCCGGCGTCGCGTCCGGGCCTCTAGGCTGTGTCGCCGTGAGCAAGCGTCGAAAGAACCAGCGGGCCGCCACGTCGACCCCGAAGCGGGAGAAGGTGCGGGACGTCTTCGTCCCCCGACCCTTCGAAGGGCTGACCGACGAGCCGGAATGGATCGCGCTGCGGGAACTGGTGCCCGCCGCCTCCGCACCGCTGCGGCTCACCCCCGAGCTGGTCGAGGAGTACGGTGACCGGCCGGTGACGCTGGCCACCGTGCTGCCGATGGCCGCCCCCGCGATGAGCCGCGCCGACGGGCACGTGTTCGTCGGGCTCCAGCGACACCAGCAGTCCGGTGACGTGTCCCGGGACCTGGCCGAGTCGCTGCTCTGCGCGCTGCGTACCGAGCCGGGTGACCCGGTCCAGGTGCCGCCGCTGCCCGGCCCCGGGCCACGGCTCCAGGACATCCTGGTCGACGGCCCGTTGACGGTCACCCTGCACGAGGGCTTCGACTTCTGGCTGGTCCCCGAGGCGGTCGACGACCCGACCGTGCAGGCGTCCCTGGAGCGGGCCAACGCGGCGATCTACCCGACCGTGGGTCTGGCGGCGGCGCGGTCGGCGTACTGGTGCCAGGTGCCGGAGAAGGCCCACGTGCGCTGGGTGCTGCCCGAGGCCGAGGAGGCCGCGCTGGACGCGTTGGCCCGGCTGGGCGCGGCCGGCTCGTTGACCCTCGGCGAGGGGACCAAGTTCGCCGGCATGTTCCGGGCCCACGGTCGGCTGGTGCCGGTCTGGGACCTGCCCGAGCAGACCCCGGCCGCCGAGTGGGAGGCGCCGGTCGCCGACTTCGCCAAGCGGTACGCCGAGGCGCTGACGGAGACCGAGCCGCTCGACGCCGCCGCCCGCCGGGCCCGGCAGGGCCTGCTGGGCCGCCAGCTCACGCTGCGCTGAGCGCGCGCTTCTGGTGTGCCGCCAGCTCACCCTGAGCGCGCGCTTCTGGTGTTAGGAAGGGACCCCTGCTCTACCTGAGGCGTTAGAAAGGGGCCCTTCCTTACTCCCGGCTCGGCTCGCGTCGCTACTCGCGGACCAGCGGGCAGGACATGCAGCGCGGGCCGCCCCGACCCGACCCCAGCTCGGAGCCGGCGATCGGGATGAGTTCGATCCCGGCCCGTTCGAGCTGGGCGTTGGTCTCCACGTTGCGTTCGTAGCCGACGCAGAGCCGGGGCGCGATCGCCAGCGTGTTGTTGCCGTCGTCCCACTGCTCCCGTTCGGCGGTCACCGGGTCGAGCCCGGTGTCGATCACCCGGAGCTGGTCGAGGTCCATCGCGTCGGCGGCGGCCCGCAGGAACGGCGCCGGGCCGTCCACCCGTGGGTCGTCGCCGTCCGTCCCGGCGATCACCGTGTACGCCGACAGCGTGTGCGCGACGTTCGGGTACATCAACACCGCGTCGACGTCGACCATGGTGCAGACCGTGTCCAGGTGCATGGTGGCCCGCTCCTGGGCGATCGGCACGACCAGGATGGTGTGCGCCAGCCCGGCCGCGAAGACCTGCCGGGCCAGCCGCTCGGCACCGGCCGGGGTGGTCCGCTCACCCACCCCGACGGCGAGCACCCCGGGGGCGAGCAGCAGCACGTCGCCGCCTTCGAGGTGCTCCAGGTCGGGGCGGTAGACGTACTCGGTGCCGGCGAAGCGTGGATGGTGCCGGTAGATCGCGTCGGTCAACGTGGTCTCCCGCCGCCGGGCCGGCATCGCCAGGCTGGTCACGCCGACCCGGTCGCCGATCCACAGTGACGAGTCGCGGGTGAAGAGCAGGTTCGGCAGGGGCGCGATGACGAAGTCGTGCCGGTCCATCAACGTGTAGACCAGACCGCCGCGCCGGTCACCGCCGAGCCGTAGCTCCTCGTGGGCGAGTCCGGCGACGAGGACTCCGGCGAGCGCGGCCGGGTCGAGGTAGGTCAGGTGTGCGGCCACCCGGGCGCGCAGGGTGTCGCCGAGCCGGGGCGAGGCGAGGACCTGTTCGGTCAGTTCGGCGCGGGCCTCCGCCACGGCCAGGGTCTCGGTGAGCAGATCGGTGAGATAGAGCACCTCGACGTCGCGCTCGCGCAGCGCGGCGGCGAAGGCGTCGTGCTCCTCCTGCGCGCGGCCCACCCAGGGGATGGCGTCGAACAGCAGCGAGTCGTTGTTGCGCGGGGTCAGACGCGCGAGTTCCGGCCCCGGCCGGTGCAGCAGCACGGTGCCGAGCCGACCGACCTCACTGTCCACGTAGTGGGTCACACCCGAAGCCTAGGGCAGGGTTTGGCGGCATCCGATAAAACAGCTGTGGATGAATATGGCATTCATCCACAGTCATTCCGGCGTTCCGGCTTGCCGACTACCGGGACCCGCAACGTAGGGTAGTGAGAACGTAACTTCGAGGGACCTTTTGCCGGAGGTCGCGATGACTGTCTTCCCCGCTCGTCGAGCCGTACCGTCCGCCCGGGCGCTGCCGCAAGCGGCGGTGCCACACCCTCGGGTCGAGGCACCGGGGGTGGTCGCGGCCCCGCGTCCGTCGCCCTTGGAGTGGGCCCGCCGACGCCGCGCCGAGCGGGGTGCTCGCCGGCTTGAGGCGGCCGGTGCCCGCGCGCTCGGCCAACTCGACCATCTCGGGCCCGCGTGGCATGTGATCGACTGGCCCCGCACGGATGCCGCCGACGCCCTCCTCGACGAGAGCGACGACAACCGGGCCGGCTTCCTCGCCATCGGCCCGAGCGGACTCTTCGCCGTCACCATCGCCGATCACGGGCGGGCCCGCGTCCTGGTCGCCGGTGACGTGGTGCAGATCAACGGGAAGCGCCCGCCGTACGTGGCCGAGGCCCGCCGCGACGCCCGACGCGCCAGCAAGGCGCTGACCAGTGCGGTCGGACACCCGATCCCGGTGACGCCGGTGCTCACCTTCGTGGGCTCCGGCGTCATCAGCGTCTACGGCCTGCCCAAGGACTGTCTGATGGCCACCCACCGGGAGCTCGACCGGCTGCTCGTCGCCGCCGGCAACCGGATCAGTCCGGCCACCGCCGAGAAGCTCTCCCGGGTCGCCCAGCACCCCGGGACGTGGATGAGTGGCGGCTATCCGCCAGCAGCCGACTACCGGTGGTACGAGGACGGCCGAATGGCCGCTGACAAGCCGGCCACCCGGCGGTAACGTCTGCGGCGACGCCACGCGGCCGGACCGCTGCACTCCGCACCCACCGGCCGCGCCGTCGCAGACCGGCAGTGATCAGCACCGATGGCGTGGATTCCAGCGCGGTCAGCGGTGGCCGAGACGACCGGCTAGCGTGGACGTTCCGTCGGTGTGCATAGGAGGCGCGGTGGCCCACGTCGAACTCTCGCTCTCGGAAGTGTTCGCGCCCGACCCGGGGACACCGACAGAGCTGGGGTACGACAACTTCGGCCGGTGGGCGGCCACTGTGTCCAGTGCCGACGAGCCCTGCCTGCTGATCGACGCCGAGACCCGGGTAGTGGCCGTCTCCGCCGCCGGCTGCGAGTTGCTCGGCCTCGGCACGCCCGAGGCCGTCATCGGGCTGCCGCTGCTCGACGGTGGCCTGCGACTGCTCGACTTCACCGCGTACCGGGGCGAGTTGGCCGAGCCGGACATCGACAAGATCCCGCCACTGCTGGCGCTCGTCTCCGGCCGGATGGCCCGCGGCCTGTTACGGATCATGGCGACCACCGAGGGTGTCTCCGACGCGACCGTCGACGCGATCTCCACACCGGTGCTCGCCGACGGGGCCGTCGCCGGCTCCCTCACCTTCTTCTCCGAGCTCTGACCGGTGGCACCCGCAGACGCTGTCGGTGGGCACCGCGTACCCGGCTGACCTTCACCTCGGCGGCGGATCCTCCTACCATGGGCTCGGCCCTGAGCACCCCCGACGCTCGACCCCCATCGAGGATCATCCCCGTGCCGTCCACCCCGATCCGTCGTGCCAATCCCGCCCGGCCGGGCGCCCGCCGGTACCGCACACGGCTGCCCGCAGTCGCCGGACTGGCCGTACTCCTGCTTTCCGGATGCGGCGAACCGCCGGACCTGCGCGACGGGTCGGCCCGGCCGACGCCGCCACCCGCCACGGCCGCCGCTACCGGGTCGGCCACCCCGACACCGCCGCCCTTCGGCGAGCCGCCCGGCACCGTTCCGACCGGCATGCCCACCGACGCCGGTCTGGTCGCGGTCGCCTGCCCCGGCCAGCCGTCCCGGCAACGGATCCTCGACCTCGTCCGGGGTCGCGACGGGCTGCTCCCCCGCACCGCGCGGGTGCAGGTCACCAGCGGGCCGCGCTGCGCCGCCGGATGGCACTTCACCGGCATCGACGTGACCGGGTACGAGCCGCTCCAGGTGGTCACCCGCGACCAGGCCGGCACCCTGCAGCTGGTCACCGCCGGCACCGATGTCTGCTCGGTCGAGGTACGCGTGGCCGCACCCGTCGGGATCAGGACGCTGGCCTGCGGCGACGAGGGATCCGTGCCGGTGCCGGTGCCACCCGTGCCCTCCCCGCCACCGGCACCCGCACCGACGCCGTCCGGGCAGTCACCGACGCCATCGGCGTCCACACCCTCGGCGGGTGCGTAGGCTGTTCGCCATGCCGGGAACGCCACCGACCCGTTTCGTCTACCTCGGGCCCGAGGGCACCTTCGCCGAACAGGCGTTGCGTACGGTGCCCGCCGCCGAGCGGGGCAGCCGCACGCCGGCCCGCAGCGTCGGCGAGGCCCTGGAGGCGGTACGCGTCGGAGAGGCCGACGCCGCGCTGGTGCCGTTGGAGAACTCGATCGGCGGCGCGGTCGGGGTCACGCTCGACGAACTGGCCGAGGGCGAACCTCTGGTGATCACCCGCGAGGTGATCCTGCCGGTGCAGTTCGTGCTCGGAGCGCGGACGGGCACCCTGCTGCCGACCATCCGCAGTGTCGCCGCCCACCCGCAGGCGTCCACCCAGTGCCGGGGTTGGCTGCGGGCCCACCTGCCCGACGCGGTCGTGGTCGACGTCCTCTCCAACGGCGCCGCGGCGGCCGGTGCCGCCACCGGTGAGTACGACGCGGCGATCTGCGCACCCATCGGCGCGGCCCGGCACCGGCTCGCCGTGCTGGCCGACAAGATCGCCGACCATCCGGACGCGGTCACCCGGTTCGCGCTGCTGTCCCGCCCCGGCCCGCCTCCGCCGCCCACCGGCGACGACGTGACCTCGCTGGCGGTCTACATCGCCCACGACCGGGTGGGCGCGCTGTTGTCCGTGCTGATGGAACTCGCCGTACGCGGGGCGAACCTGACCCGGATCGAGTCCCGTCCGACCGGTGAGGCGCTGGGCCGGTACGTCTTCTTCCTCGACTGCACCGGCCACGTCGCCGACAACCGGCTCGGTGAGGCCCTCCAGGGGCTGCGACGGATCTGCGCCGACGTCCGCTTCCTCGGTTCGTACCCCCGGCACCGGTGGGACGGCACGGCCGGCGACCGGCCGGTGCCGGCCCCGGCCGGTCTCTCCGACGCCGACTACACCGACGCCGCAGCCTGGCTCGCCCGGATCCGGGCGGGCGAGCTGGGCTGAGTGACCGGGCTCAGCGGAACAGGCCGCCGAGCACCCCGCCCTGCTCCTGCTGGCCGCTGCCCATCACCGGCGGCTCCTCCGAGGGCTGGACGACGACGAAGCCCCGCCCGGCGAAGCTCATCGTGTACGCCTCACCGGTGGTCCGCCCCAGCAGCGTGCCGAGCCCGAGCTGATCGGCCCGGTGGTAGCCCGTCTGCAGGCCCGCCGACCAGCAGACGGCGGCCTGCGGGTCCACGTAGGTGGGGGCGTCGACGCTGAGCACGACCGGGGTGCCCCGGGTGGTCACCGCGATCCGGCCCTGACCGGAGAAGACGCAGTTGAACAGGCCGGTCGAGGCCATGCCCGCGCCGCCGACCATCTTGATGTCGTAGCTCAGCGTCGAATCGAAGGCCAGCACGCTGGACCCGTTGATGGAGAGGGCGTCCCCCGGCTCCAGGTCGATGACGTGCACGTCCTTGGCGAAGTCGGCGAGGAAGACGTCGCCCTGACCGGTCAGCTTCATCAGCGGCACACCCTCGCCGGTGAGCTTCTGCTTGATGAAGTTGCCGAGCCCGCCGGAGCCGAGCGCCTGGAACTGCACCTGCCCCTGGTACGCGACCATCGAGCCGACGCGGGCCATCGCCTCGCCGTTCAGCTCGATCTTCAACATCTTGGCGTTCTGCAGCCGCATACCGGGCTGCGCGGACTCCTTCTCCAGGTTCGCCGCTGAGAACAGCTCGCTACGCATGGGTTCCCTCCCGTACTCGCCGTGTCTGGCCAGACGGTAGGGCAGCGCCGCAAGAGGGCCGGGCGGTCAGCCCCAGCCGAGTTCGTGCAGTCGCGCGTCGTCGATGCCGAAGTGGTGGGCGATCTCGTGCACCACGGTCACCGCGACCTCGTCGATGACGTCGTCGTCGGTGTCGCAGATCCGCAGGATCGGGTTGCGGTAGATCAGGATGCGGTCCGGCAGGACTCCGGCGTAGTCCCAGCCCCGGTCGGTCAACGCGTGTCCCTCGTAGAGGCCGAGCAGGTCCTCGCCCGGGGGCGGGTCGTCCTCGACCAGGATCACCACGTTGCTCATCAGCGCCAGCAGTTCCTCCGGAACCTCGTCCAGCGCCTCCCCCACCAACTCCTCGAACCGCTCGCGCTCCATCTCGACCGCCACACCCTCATTGTTCCTCACCCGACGCGCGATCTCGCGCCTCCGAGGCCCACGGACGGTCTGCGGGGTGCCGGAGGCGCGAGATCAGCGCAGGGCGGTCAGGAGGCGAGGCGGGCGGTGAGGGTGATCTCCGCACCGGGCGACAGCAGGCGCGAGATCGGGCAGTTCTGCTTCGCGGCCTCGGCCAGCTTCGCGAACTGCGCCTCGTCGATGCCGGGGACCTCACCGACGGTGTCCAGCTCGATGCGGGTCACCGTCATTCCGGCGTCGGTCTTGTCCAGGTGCACCTTGGCGGTGGTCTCCACCGACGTGGCGGTGGTCCCGGCGTCGGCGAGCGCCTTGGAGAAGGCCATCGAGAAGCAGCCGGCGTGCGCGGCGCCGATCAACTCCTCGGGGTTGGTGCCCTCTCCCTCCTCGAAACGGGACTTGAAGGAGTAGTTCCCCTGCATCCCTCCCTTGCCGGTACTGATCGTGCCGGAGCCCTCGGGAAGGTTGCCCTGCCAGCGTGCGGAAGCGGTACGGATAGGCATGCACCTGACGCTAGTCCACCGGACGCCAGCAGGCGACCGACCAGCGGGGCTCACTGCGGGGAACCGCACGTCACCGGCCTGCTGTGGAATGATTCACGCCGACCCACCGTCCTGGTCAGCGCCGCACCCGGCGTCCAGGCTCCGACGAGAGGGCGAACGATGACCAACGACCTCCCCATCCCCCGGCAGGACGAACGCGCCGACGGTGCCAGCGTCCTCGAATGGGGTGCGGCGGACGAGTCGGCGGGCGGGAGTCGCCTCCGGCGGGCCGTCTCCGGCCTCGGCCGGGACCACCGGGTGCCCCTGCTCCTGGCCGGGCTGGGCGCGGCCGCCGCCGTCGCCTCGCTGCTCGGCGAGTGGGTGACGATGACCATCCCCACCGGCCCGGATCCCACCGGTCCGCTGGAGGTGACCAACGGGGTCGCCGAGATCGGCGGGTTGGGCACCGGCTACCTGACCGGTCTCCTGGGGCTCGGGTGCACGGTGGCGCTCGCGCTGCGGGGCACCAGGGCCGCACAGGTCAACGCCCGGGTGGCCGGTCTGGCGCTCGCCGCCGGCATGATCGCGCTGCTCGCGGCGACCACGTCGTCGCTCGGCGACGCGGCCCGCCGGGGGCTGATGTTCTACTCCGGCGAGGAGACCTTCCGGACCGAGCACGGACGTGGCCTGTTCATGGCCTTCGCGGCCGTGCTGCTGTTCGCCGCCGCACTCGTCCGGATCGCGCCCGCCGGGGCCGAGGTGAGGCCGAGCGGGGCACCGGCCGACCCGGACGACGCAGCCACCGATCCGACGGCACGGCGGCGCTCCCGACGGCGGGCCGCCCAGGAGGACCCGGACGAGGGGCGCCCGCCGGCCGACATCACCGTCTCCCCGACGGTCCCGTTCGCCCGCGAGTCCCCGCCCGACTGAGGTGTAAGGAAGGGCCCCTTCCTAACGCCTGGTGTATATAAAGGGTCCCCTCCTTACATCTCAGCGACGACCAGAGTGGCGGCGGTCCTGCCCGAAACGTCACCTCGCGGCAGCCGTCCGTTGGTATCCGATTCGCCGGGAAGCCGTGGTTGCGACCTGTTTACCGAGGTACGGTTGCTGCCCGCCGTCACGCCGGGTCGCCTACCCGGCGACCAGTACGGCTGGCCGCGACGGCGGCGGGCGAAGGAGGAACCATGACCCGCCCGGGCCTGCCCAAGCTGATCGCCACCGACCTGGACGGGACTCTCGTCCGCAGCGACGACACCGTCTCGGCGTACACCCATGAGGTTCTCGACCGGGTGCGTGCCGCCGGCATCCCCGTGGTCGGCGCCACCGGTCGCGGACCCCGGCTGACCGAGCTGACCCGAAACGACATCCGTGCCGCCGACTTCCTGGTGCTGGCCGGCGGCGGTCGGGTGGTGGACCAGAGCGACCCGGCCGGGCCGGTGGTGCTCTGTGACGAGCGCCTCGCAAGCGACGTGCTGGCCGGTCTGCTGGCCGATCTGGAGGTCGCGGTCGGCCCGCTGACGGTGATGGTCGAGGCCTCCGACGAGCACGAGGCGCCGCTCTGGGGCGACTACCACCCGGACTGGCCCTACCCGGACCGGTTCGAGGTCCGCACCCGGGACGAGTGCCTCGCCGGTGACGTGATCAAGGCGTTCGTGCGGACCGCCGACCACCATGTCGACGAGTTGCTGGCGGTCGCCCGGGAGATCGTGCCGCCGCACCTGGCCACGCTCACCCAGGCCGGGCTCGGTTTCATCGAGATCTGCCCGCCCGGGGTGGACAAGGCCTCCGGCCTGACCGTGGTCGCGCAGTCCCTCGGCGTGGACCCAGCCGAGGTGCTGGTCTTCGGCGACATGCCGAACGACCTGCCGATGTTCGAGTGGGCCGGCTGGGCGCGGGTGGCCGTCGCCAACGCGCACCCGAGCGTACGCGCCGCCGCCGACGACATCACTCTGCGTAACGACGACGACGGGGTCGCGGTCTACCTCGACCGGCTACTGTCCAGGTGATGGACGCGACGCCCGGCCTGATCGCCACCGACATCGACGGCACGCTGCTCCGCGACGACCGCACGCTGAGTGCCCACACCGCTGCGGTGCTGGCCCGGATCTCCGCCCGGGGCACGCCGGTCGTGCTGGTCACCGGCCGTCCGATCCGTTGGCTCCGACTCGTGTACGAGCAGCTCGCCGAGCCGGTGCCGGCGGTCTGCGCCAACGGCGCGGTGGTCTACGACCCCGTCGACGACCAGGTGCTGCGTGCCGATCCCCTGGCGCCGGAGTTGCTCGCCGAGGTGGCGGAGCGCCTGCGGGCGGAGGTGCCGGGCGTGAGCCTCGCGGTGGAGATCGTCGACAGCCGGGAGATGCGGCACGAGGCGCACTATCCGGTGCGCTGGGAGGCCGGTGACGCGGCGATCAGGGTTGTGGACAAGCCGGAGGAGCTGCTGTCGGCGCCGGCGGTGAAGCTGCTGGTCCGGGCCGGTGACCAGGATCCGGACCGGTTCACCGAGATGATCTCGACCGCGTTGGCGGGGCTGGCGGAGGCCACCCACTCGTCGAACTCCGGACTGGTGGAGATCTCGGCGGCCGGGGTGACGAAGGCGGCCGGGCTGGCCTGGTACTGCCACCGGATCGGCGTCGACCCGGCCGACGTGCTGGCCTTCGGCGACATGCCGAACGACGTACCGATGCTGACCTGGGCCGGCCGGGCGGTGGCGGTGGCCAACGCGCACCCCACCGTGCTGGCGGTCGCCGACGACGTCACCTCGACGAACTCCACCGACGGCGTGGCCGCGTACCTGGAGAAGGTCTTCGGGGCCGACTGACGGCGCGGCGCGTCGTGCGACCCGGTGAGGTCGCACGACGCGCGCGGTGGTCAGAGGTACTGACCGGTGCTGTGTCCTTCGCCACCGGCACCACCCGGCTGGCCCATGCCGGGCATCCCCGGCAGCACCGCCCCGGCGGGGCCGCTGGGCAGCGCCTGCCGGCCGGAACGCATCTGTTCGAGCTGTACCCGGGCGGCCATCTGCTGCGCCACCAGGGCGGCCTGGATGCCGTGGAACAGGCCCTCCAGCCAGCCGACGAGCTGGGCGTGGGCGATCCGCAGCTCGCCCTCGCTGGGCGCCTGGTCCTCGGCGAACGGCAGCGAGAGCCGTTCGAGTTCCTCGCGCAGCTCGGGGGCGAGGCCCTCCTTGAGCTCGACGATCGAGCGTTCGTGGATCTCCCGCATCCGGTGTCGGCTGGCGTCGTCGAGTGGGGCCGCCTTGACCTCCTCCAGGAGCTGCTTGATCATGCTGCCGATCCGCATCACCTTGGCCGGCTGCTCGACCAGGCGCGTCGGGTCCTCGCCGGGGCCCTCGTCGGTCTGTACGGTGCCGACCGGGCGGCCGTCCGGCCCGACCACCACCACCGTGCCGGAGTGCCCGGCATCGTCCTGGCCAGGCTCGTCGTTCTGTCCAGCTGAGTGTGCTTCGGTCATGGCACCCATCTTTACCCAGTCCCCGCCGTTCCCGCCCGGCGGCCCGGTGCACGGACTCCTCGCCCGTTCTCTCCGCCCTGCGATGCACCGGTCACCGCGCGTTCCACCCGGCACCGGGCCCGGCGCGTTGCGCGCTACGGTCGGCCGATGACCTCCGACCCGCGGGCCGTGCTGACCCGTCCCGCTGCCGCCCCGGACGTCACGGTCGCCTACGGCGAGCACCCCGACCAGGTCGCCGACCTGCGCCGGCCGTCCGGCACCGGGTCCTCCCGACGGCTGGTGGTCGTGGTACACGGGGGCTTCTGGCGCCACGAGTACGACCGGCGGCACACCGACTCGATGGCCGCCGCGCTCGCCGCGCTCGGTCATCCGGTGGCACAGGTGGAGTACCGGCGGACCGGGCAACCCGGCGGCGGCTGGCCCGGCACGACGGACGACGTCCTGACCGCGGTGACCGCACTTCCCCGGCTGGCGGCCGAGGTGCTGCCCGGTCTGGTGACACCGACACCAGCGGTCCTGGTCGGTCATTCCGCCGGTGGCCACCTCGCCCTGCACGCGGCGCGACACGTGCCGGAGGCGGTGGCGGGAGTGCTCGCTCTCGCGCCGGTCGCCGACCTCGCCGAGGGGTACCGGCTGGACCTGGACGGGGGTGCGGTGGCGGCCCTGCTGGGTGGTGGTCCGGCCGACGTACCCGACCGGTACGCGGCTGTCGACCCGCGATCCGTGGTACCGCTCCCGACACGCACCGTAGTGATGCACGGCACGCTCGACGAACAGGTTCCGGTCGCCATGAGCAGGGCGTACGTGGCCGCAAACCAGGCAGCCGGGGCCGATATGCGCCTTGTAGAGCTTTCCGGATGCGAGCATTTCGGGCTCATCGACCCCGAGGCGCCGGCCTGGCCCAAGGTAACCAGCGTGTTGCGGTCTCTTGGCGAAGATCATTAATCATTGACGCAGCGTCGCGAAGCAGGTAGAACGCCGATGGGGCGTACCCGCCCAGGCAACGCGTGTTGAAGGGAACCCGGTGTCGCAGATGAACCGCAGGCGAGCACTACAGTTGCTGGCCGCGCTCGGAACAGGGAGCCTCGTCGCCGCGTGTGGCACGGACGGCGACGAGGGGACCACCACCGTCACAGGCGGCAGTCCGATCAAAATCGGTCTGATCGCGCCGCAGGCCGGCCCGGACAAAGCCATCGGCGACGAACTCACCAACGGCTTCCAGCTCTACCTCGACCTGAACGACCGGAGTCTCGGCGGCCACCCCGTCGACCTGGTCGTCGCCGACGAGGGAGACACCGTGAAGTCCGGCCAGGCCGCCGTGAGCAGCCTGCTCGAACAGAACGTGCTCGCGATGACCGGCGTCGCCAGCTCCGCCGTCATGTTCGGCATCCGGGACGCGGTCGAGCAGGCCCGGGTACCGCTGATCGGCTCCAACGCCTCACCACCGAGCCTGCAGAGCGTCGTCTACATCTGGCGTACGTCGTACGTGCTCGACGAGGCGGGCCGGGCGCTCGGCCGCTACCTCAAGGACGAGTTGGGTACGGCCGACCGGGTCGCCATCATCCTGCCCGAGGGCGGTGGCGGCGGCGAGGACGTGCTGCGCGGATTCCGCCAGGAGTTCGGTGAGTCCGACCCGAGGATCTCCGACCCGGTGATCTGGACCACCGGCAGCCCGAGCCCCAGCAAGGCGGCGTACGCCACCGACATCAGCCAGGCGCTGAGCCGCAGTCCGTCGACGGTCTTCTGCTTCTACTCCGGTGCGGCGGCAATCGAGTTCGTCATGCAGCTGCGGGACGCCGGATTCCGGGGCCGGATCTACGCGCCCGGGTTCCTGACCGAGGGCACGGTGCTGGAGAGCATCCGCCCGGCCAACGACGCGCTCGGCATCCGGACCGCCCTGAACTACTCCGCCGACCTGAACAATGCCGCGAACCGCCGTTTCGCGTCGGCGTACCGCAAGAAGCACAACGCCTCGCCCACCACGTACGCGATGGCCTCCTACGACGCGGCCAAGGTGCTCGACCAGGCGATCCGCCTCGCCGGTGCGACCCCGACGGCGCAGGAGGTGAATCTGGCGCTGGGTCGGATCGGGCAGATCGACAGCCCGCGCGGCGCCTGGCAGTTCAACCAGCCGCGTACCCCGCAGCAGAAGTGGTATCTGCGCGAGGTACAGCGCGACGGCCAGCTGCTGTCCAACGTGCTGGTCAGCGAGCTGGCCACGCTCGGCTGAGTCGACGCAGGGTCCAGGGCCGGCCCGGTGCGACGGCCGGCCCCGGGCGTCGGATCAGGGCCGCAGCTCGGCGACGCAGCACTTCACGCTGCCGCCGCCCTTCTTGAGTTCGGCCAGCTCCACCGGCACCGGCGTGTACCCGGCCGCCTTGAGCCGACCGGCCAGCCGGGTCGCCTCGCTGTTCAGCACCACGTTGGCGCCGTCGCTGACCAGGTTCAGGCCGAACGACAGCGCATCGTCGTCGTCGGCCACCACCGCGTCGGGGAAGAGTTGGGCGAGCACCCGCTGGCTGGCGGCGGAGAACGCACCCGGGTAGTAGACGACGTTGCCGTCGTCGATCGAGGCGAGCGCCACGTCCAGGTGATAGAAGCGCGGGTCGATCAGGTGCAACGACACCACCGGACGGCCGAGCGCCTCCTGTGCCTCGGCGTGCGCGGGCAGTTCAGTGCGGAAGCCGTACCCGGCCAGGACCAGCCCGCCGTGCGCCTCCGGCAGGTACGCGAAGTCACCCTCGCCCTCGTTGGTCTCGTTCGGCGCGATGAACCGCCAGCCCTGGGACTCGTAGAACGCCCGGTGCCCGGCGGCCTCGGCGGCCCGCTGCGGGTGCTTGAACCGCGCCCCGTAGGCCGTGCCGTCCACCGTGAACGCGCCGTTGGCGGCGTAGACCATGTCGGGCAGGCCGGGTTCGGGAACCAGCAGGTACACGTCGTGGCCGAGGCCCACCAGCGTCTCCCGTAGGCGGGCCCACTGCTTGACCGCCAGTTCCGGGTCGACCGAGGCGGTCACGTCCATCCACGGGTTGATCGCGTACTCGACCGTGAAATGCTCGGGCGAACACATGAGATATGTCCGCTTTCGCGGTACTCGCTGCTGGTTCACGGTCACCAAGGGTAGGTAGGGTGCCACTTTAGTAACAGCCGCAAACATTGCTTCTCAGGAGCAGAACATTGCAGATCGACGCCGTCGACCAACGAATCATTGCGCTGCTCGTCGCGGATGCTCGCGCCTCGTACGCGGACATCGGCACCCGAGTGTCACTCTCCGCTCCGGCGGTCAAGCGACGGGTCGACCGACTGCGGGCGGCCGGGGTGATCCGGGGATTCACCGCCATCGTCGACCCGGCCGCCGTCGGCTGGACCACCGAGGCGTTCGTCGAGCTGTTCTGCGCCGGCCGCACCACTCCGGCCCAGCTCGGTGCGGCGGTACGCCGTCACCCCGAGGTGGTCGGGGCGTACACCGTCTCCGGCGAGGCGGACGCGCTCATCCACCTGCGGGCCGCCGACATCGCCCACCTCGAAGAAGCGTTGGAGCGACTGCGGGCCGAATCGTTCGTCACCTCCAGCCGCAGCACCATCGTGCTCTCCCGACTGGTGGAGTCCCCGGGCGTCGGACCCTCCACGAACTGAACCAGACCGCAGATCCGCAGACGTCCGACCCGGCCACCGGGGCGGGCCCGGCTCCCCGCATCGTCGAAGCCGCCCCAGGCACGGTCGCGTCTCGCCTGGCTGCCGTCCACATAGCTCTCCGGTCCACCTCCGGCTCCCCGACCGATGCCACCCGTCGGGGAACCGGAGCGCGGGACGCCGCGTCGAACCGCGCATGGCATGGGGTATCAAGGCCACCGCCGCCGGCGGCACACTGGTCGCGCTGACGCTGCTGGCCGGCAGCATGTCGGCGGCACCGGCCCCGGCGCCACCCGTCGGGACGGACGGGCGGATGGTGCCGGTCGGTCTGGTCTCCTTCGACTCCTGCGCGGACGCCCTCACCGAGCTGCGCGCGGCAGCCGCCGCCTCGGTCGGCCCGTACGGCTTCGGTGGGGGTTGGCGCACGTTCAGCGACCGGGGCGGCGCCCTCGGAGCCGGTGCCGTGGCGAAGGGTTCCGAGGCCCTTTCCGCGCCGACAGGAGCCGCGCCGGAGCACTCGACGACCAACAACCACGAAGTCGGCGTGGACGAGCCGGACCTGGTCAAGACCGACGGACGGCGGATCGTCACGACCACCGGCGGCGTGCTGCGGGTGGTCGACCCGGCCAGCCGACGGATCACCGGCGAACTCGACCTCACCGACGGCCACGAGCGCCTGCGCTGGACGGATCAACGACTGCTGCTGCTCGGTGACCGGGCGCTGGTCCTGACCGAGGCCACCCCGCGCGAGACGCCCACCGGTGTCGCGCGCCGGATCTGGGGTCCGCTCGGTGACACCCGGCTGGTCCTGGTCGACCTCTCCGGTGCACCACGGGTGCTGGCGACGTACCGCATCCAGGGCCGCACCGTGGACGCGCGGCTGACCGGCACGACCGCCCGGGTGGTGGTGAACTCGTCGCCCCGTCTGGAGTTCCCGTTCGACAGGGACGGCAGCGACCGGGAACGGACCGCGCGCAACCGTGGCGTCATCGCCCGTGCGGGCATCGGGGCATGGCTGCCCGAGTACGAGTGGACGGCGGGCGGCGAACGGCACACCGGACGGGTCGGCTGCGACCGGCTGAGCCGCCCGGCACGGATGACCGGCACGTCGACGCTGACCGTGCTCAGCTTCGACCTGGCCACCGACCGTCTCGGCGACGGCGACCCGGTCGGCGTGGTCGCCGACGCGAGCACCGTCTACGGCACCGCGACCAGTCTCTACCTCGCGGGTGCACGGCCGGTCGTGGCGACGACCCGCGGGCGACCGTCGACCGACGAGGTCACCGAGATCCACCAGTTCGACACCGCGTCGCCGGGGCGTCCCCGCTTCGTCGCCTCGGGCACCGTGCCCGGCTGGCTGATCAACCAGTACGCGCTGTCGGAGTGGAACGGGCACCTGCGGGTGGCCACCACCACCGGTGACGTCTGGGGCGGCAGGCAGCAGGGCCGGACGTCCGAGTCCGCGGTGCGGGTGCTGCGCCGCGAGGGCGGGTCACTCGTCTCCGCCGGGATGGTCGGCGGGCTCGGCCGGGGCGAACGGATCTATGCGGTGCGCTATCTCGGGCCGGTGGCGTACGTGGTGACCTTCCGGCAGACCGACCCGCTCTACTCACTCGACCTGACCGACCCCGGCGCGCCCCGGGTCACCGGCGAACTGAAGATCACCGGGTACTCGGGCTACCTGCACCCGCTGCCCGAGGGCCGGCTGCTCGGGGTGGGTCAGGAGGCTGACGCGCGGGGGCGGACCCAGGGCGTACAGGTCTCCCTCTTCGACGTTCGCGAGCCCGGCCGCCCGCACCGGCTGGACCAGTGGCATCTGCCCCGAGGGTGGTCCGGTGCCGAGCACGACCCGCATGCCTTCCTGTACCGGCCGGACAGCGGCCTGGTGGCACTGCCGGTGGGCGGTGGCATCCGGCTGCTGCGCGTCGGCAGCGACACCGTCCGCGAGATCGGCGAGGTGACCCACCCGTCCACGGACCGCGAGAACCGGCGGACGTGGTCCCCGGTACGCCGGTCGCTGGTGGTCGGTGACGTGCTCTGGACCGTCTCCGCCAGCGGCCTGCGTGCCACCGATCCGACCACCGCACGCAGCGTCGGCTGGATCGCGACGACCTGAACCTTCCTCCCACGCGGGTGGGGCCCGGTTTCTCGGGGTTTCCGGGTCCCACCCGCCTCCACCGCACAGCGGCGCGAGGCGGTCGACGGTCAGAGGTACATGCCGGTGCGGTGCTCACCCCGTCCCGGCTTGTCCCCCTCGCCGAAGAAGCGCTTGCCGCCGAACTCACCGTGCAGACGGTCGTCCAACTCGTCCGCGAGGCCGGTCATCACCTGCACGGCGAGCATCAGATGAGTGGGTTGGAAGTTCCGGCCGAAGACCGGGATCGAGGCCCACACGGTGTCGTCGGCACAGTAGAGCCGACCGATCGGCATGCGGTTGGTCAGCTCGGAGAGCTTGACGTACAGCCGCTCGGTGGGCTCGACCTCGGTGAGGACCGGGGAGAAGACGTCGACCAGCGGCGGGTTGTCCCGGACCCGGACGAAGACCATCGCCGAGCCCGCACGGATGTTGATATCGCCGTCGGAGTCGACCTGGACCCGGTCCGAGTCCGACTTGAGCATGGTGGAGACGACCGTGCGTACCCGCTCGGCCAGATCCAGCACCTCGGTCTCCGTGCCGTCCCCACCGGCGGCGGCCAGCGCCTCCTCCAGCTCGGTGCCGATCTCCCGCACCAGGCCGAACTCGCTGCGCGCCGTGCCCAGCGGCGGACCCGCAAGCGGCTCACCCTCGGCGTCCTCGATCTGATAGACCAGGAACGCGGGATGCGGGGCACCGTAGATGTCCCGCAACGTGCGGGAGAGGACCGCCGCCAGCCGGGTCGCCTCGTCGACCCCGCAGTGCAGACCGAACTGGTCACCGGAGCCTTCCACCACACCCGGCGGCGACCAGCCCAGCGCGACCATGTCGGCGACGGCCGCACGATCCAGCCGGTAGCCCTGCGGCAGGGTGGCGTTGCCGACCGCGCGCGCGTTGAGCCGGCCGTCCGCGCCCACGTCGGCCCCGACGGAGTAGACCGCGTCGTCCGTACCCGAGGCGGTCGGGTCGAGCGTCAGTTCCACGCGCGCTCCCGCCGGCAGGTCGACCAGCCGGTCGGCCAGCGCCCTCGCGAACTCCCGCCACGCCTGGGTCACCTTCGCCCGCAGGTCGGCCGTGGTCGGCTCGTCGAGCAGGATCGACTCGTGGTGATGCGCCGGCGTGCCGGGCGGCGCCGAGGGGTGGTCTGCCGTCATGATCGCCTCCGTCCGTTCCGGTCACCCTACCCAGCCGCCGTGTCGGTCGGCGCGGCCCGGACCGTGATCGGACAACCCTCGCTCGTGGTCAGTCGGCCGGCTGGTCGCCGCCCAACTCCACCGGCCAGGTGCCGGCCAGGTCGGCGAGCCGGGCCGCCGCCGCGACGGGGTCGGCGCCACGTCCCACGGCCAGGCCGAGCAGGTACGCGGTGACCGGGGCACCCGGACGCACCACCTGGTGGGCGACGTCGCGGGCCAGGTCGAGCACGGTCGACACCGGCACCTGAGCCGGTTCCAGTCCCAGTTCCGCGCAGGCCGCCGTGACCCAGTCGTCCAGCACCGTCATCGCGCCCACTCCTCCGCCCGGCGTACGTCACCGTCAGTGTCGCAGTCGAACCACGGCGGCGGGCCGCCACCTGACCAGCTCACCTCGTGCACGGTGAGCCCGGCGAGCAGATCCCGCAGCGGCGCTCCGGCGTGCCGTCCGGCGAACCGGTCCAGCGCCGCGCGCAGGGCAGCGGTACGCCACACGCCACACAACGTCTGTCGCCGTCCCGAGGCGTCCACGAAACACACCCCGTCCACCGGCGGTGTGTCCAGCTGACGCAGCAGGTCACCGACGGCAGGTCGGGTCAGCAACGGCAGGTCGGCGGCGAGCAGCGCGACGACCGGTACACCCGGTTCGAGCAGGGCCATCCCGGCTGCGGTGGCGGCGACCGGACCACCACCGGGCGGTGACTCCCGGGTGGGGAGCACCCCCGCCGGGGCCGGCCCCGGACCGACCAGGATGCGGGGCGTCGCGTCGGCGACAGCAGCGAGCACGCGTTCGCGCATCGGTACGCCGCCGACGGGCAGCGCCGGCTTGTCCCGCCCGCCCATCCGGCGCGCGGACCCACCCGCGAGCACGATCGCCGCGTACACCGTCACCGGATCACGGTAACCCGCAGGGGATCGGCCGTTTCCGACCCTGCAACCGGCCCGAGGCGGCTCTCGGCCGGGCGGTCCAGCCGGACAGGGTGGCCGGGGTGAGCGGTCGGATGCGGTGGGGTGAGCGGGCGGGGCAGGATGGCGGGATGGGACGGGCCAGTGAGCGACGCGGGGTGCTCCGCATCGACCTCGACGCGACGGACGCCGGACGGATCCGGGTCCGCCGGCCGGACACGCTCGCCGCCGAGGAGCCGCTGGAGATCCGGGTCGGGCCGGCCGGGCCGGACCGACGTCGTCCCCTCTCGGTGACCATGCGGACTCCCGGCGCCGACCTGGATCTGGCGCTCGGCTTCCTGCTCACCGAGGGGCTGATCGGCTCGGCGGACGACGTGTCCACCGCGCAGCTCTGCGCCGGCACCGAGACGCCGAACACCTACAACGTGGTCGACGTGACGCTGGCTCCGGGCGTACCGTCGCCCGGCACCGACACGACCCGGCACTTCCACACCACCAGCGCCTGCGGGGTCTGCGGCAAGGCGAGCATCGACGCGGTCCGTACCCGGTCCCGGTTCGACGTGGCCGCCGACCCACTCGCCGTCCCCGCCGAGGTGCTGGCCGAGCTTCCCGAGCGGCTGCGGGCCGGACAGCGGGGCTTCGACCGCACCGGCGGGTCGCACGCGGCGGGACTGTTCTCCGCCGACGGCGAGTTGCTGGTGCTGCGCGAGGACGTCGGCCGGCACAACGCGGTGGACAAGGTGATCGGCTGGGCGGTCCGCGAACGGCGGCTGCCGCTGGCCGGGCACCTGTTGCTGGTCTCCGGCCGGGCCAGTTTCGAGCTGACCCAGAAGGCGTGGATGGCCGGGCTGCCGCTGCTCGCAGCGGTGTCGGCGCCGAGCACGCTCGCGGTCGACCTGGCGGCCGAGGCCGGGCTCACCCTGGTCGGCTTCCTGCGCGGCCGGACGATGAACGTCTACACCGGCGCCCAGCGGGTGACCGGCTGACCGTTGCTCAGCGGTTGGCCAGCAGGTCGAACAGCTCCAACCGAACTGCGGCGTCCCGGGCGATGAGGAAGCCCGCGATGCCCAGGACCCAGCCCAGCATGCTGCCGGACGACCGCACGATCCACGCGTTGAGGCGGGCGAGCAGCGGTTCGATCCGCCTCGGCCAGGCCACCCGTGCGCCCAGCAGCACCACCGCCGGCAGGATCATGACCAGGCAGTATCCCGCCAGCAACGCGATCACCTGCGGCACGCCCAGGCCCGAGGTGGTGAGCAGGCCCAGTGCACCGAGGTACGGCAGCATGGTCGCCACCTCGGCCAACGCGGCGAACACCGCCAACCCGACCAGCCAACGCGCCGACGCGTCACCAGACGTCGCCCGGTCGCGCCAGCGCAGCACCCGACCGCCACCGCCCCCGCGCTTGCCGTCGTACCGGAAGCTCAACACGAACAACCCGACACCGAGCGCGAGTTGCCCCCACAGCACCGGTCGGTTGTCCAGCGCACCGCCCCACATCTCGGCCAACCCGCTGCCGCCGAAGTAGAGCAGCAGCCCGACCACGAAATAGAAGCCGGCGATGGTGCCCAGATAGGTCGACACCCGTCCGAGGCGAACCGGACCCGGGGCGAGCAGCAGCCAGACCGGGATGAACAGGGTGCCGATGCTGGTGCTGTCGACGAGTGCCAGTCCCACGAGGGACAGCAGCAGCGCGACACTCATACCGGACCACCCGGGCACTCGCTCATCCGGTGATTATCCGTGTCTCCCGGTCCGACTGCGGCGCTGGTGCCGTGGCCTGTCGAGCCCCCGGGACGGTTTTCCTAGTCGGGGTCGGTAGACGACCCATGGTCCGCCACGGGCCACCGAGGAGTGGGGTGAGGACCACCAGGAGGTAGCCGGCGCCGACCGCGACGAGAGTGGTCGTGGTGCCGAGGTGTTCGCTGGCGAAGCCCGCGCCGAGTGCGCCGAGCGGGATGGCGGCCCAGGCTCCTGCGCCGATCACGCCGTACACCCGGGCACGCATCCGGACCGGCACGCGTTCGAGCTTGATCGCGCCGATCATGGGGTTGATCGCCCCGGCGGCGAAGCCGGCGGTCGCGAACACGGCGAGCAGACCGGGCAACGGCAGCCCGGCGGCCATCGCCAGGAACGGTGGTGGACCGGCCACCGCGAAGGCCACCACGAAGGTGGCCCGGCGGGGTAGCCGGTGACCGACGGCGCTGAACAGCAACGAGCCGGCCAGCGCCCCGCCGCCCATGGCGCCGACGAGCAGCCCGAGGGCCGCCGCTCCGCCGAGATCACGATGGGCGACCACGGGCAGCAGCACGTTGGTCTTGGTCGCGTCGAAGAAGTTGGTCACCAGCACCAACAGGACCAGCACCCGCAACAAAGGCTCGGTGAGCAGGAACCGGACGCCGGCGGCGAACTGGCGCCAGTAACCGGTGGCGTCGCCGGTCGCGGGCTCGTCGGCGCCGGGCTGGAGGTTCGCCGGCACCAGTACGGCGACGACCACGGCGGACAGCACGAACGTGGCCGCGTCGAGCACCAGCACGGGCAACGCCCCCAGGGTGGCGACCAGCAGACCCGCCACCGGCGCACCGAGCAGCCGGGCACCGCGCTCGGTCGCCTCGAACCAGCCGATCGCCCGTTCGGTGGGCAGGCCGGCGGCGATGGCCGCCTCGGGCAGCAGGGCGACCCGGGCCGTCTGGCCCGGCGTGTCGAGCAGACCACTGAGGAAGACCAGCGCGAGCAGCGCCCAGAACGGGAGTCCGACCGTGGCGTGCAGGAGGGGGATCGCGGCGACCGTCAGGCAGGAGACCAGATCGGCGAGCACGCTCGCGCGGCGGTAGCCGATCCGGTCGACCAGGACGCCGCCCAGTGCGCCACCGAGCACGATCGGCGCGGTCGCGACAGCACCGGTGATGCCGGTGGCGACCGGCGAACCGGTCTCGGCGAGTACGTAGAAGGGCAGCGCGATGATCGTGAGCATGTTGCCGGTCAGCGAGACCGTGTGTCCGACCAGCAGACCGACCAACGGCACACGGGTCGGGCGACTCATTCCGGCCGCCGGAAAGCGTGATAGATCATCGTGACCCGGCGGGCGTCGACGCGATCCGGGTCGCTGCGCTTCTGCCAGCGCACGGCCAGCGCCTCCAGGTCGGTCCGCAGTTCCCGTAGTTCCGCAGCAGTCAGGTGGTAGGCGTTGTCGCTGCTGGCGGTGCCGCGTACCCATTCGGGCTCGAAGGTCGCCTCGGCGGTGAGGTAGCTGTTCAGGGCCTCCTGGTACCGCTCCAGCACGGCGCGTCGCAGCAGGTCCGAGGCGACCTTCCGCTCCGGGTCGTCGAGTGCCTCCAGCGGTTCCCACGAGGTGGTGGTGTGCGCGGCGCGCCACCACCTCTCCCGACGGTTGCGCGCACACTCCGGAGCCTCCCGCACGAGGCCGTGCTCGGCGAGTTTGCCCAGGTGGTAGCTGACCGAACCGACCGCCTCGTCGACGACGTCGCTGAGCATCCCGACGCTCTGCGGCCCCCGCAGCCGCAGTTCGCCGAGGAGCCGGAGCCGGGTGGGGTGGGCGAGCGCCCGCATGGCACGGGGGTCGGTCAGGTGCAGCACGTTCTCGTCGTTCGGCATGTCGCCACCCTAGACATACAAGAAGTGACGTACAAGACTTCTTGTTAATCATCGCGGGCGACGGCCGGGCCGACGCCCGCCCCGCCGCAGCGCCTTCGGCCAGCCGTCCAGGCGTGACGGCGGCACTCCCCGGCGGAGCAGGTCGTCCACGATCAGGGCGAGCGAGTAGTCCGGATGCTCGGCCAACACCCGCTCCAACGCCACCGCCGCCAGTGCGCCCTGCCCCGCCCGCCAGGCGGCGAACGCCAACAGGGCTCCGGGCGCGGCGGACAGGTCCGGCTCGGCCCGGCGCACCATCTCGGTCCAGAACGCCACGTCCTCGTCCCGGCCGTCGGTGCGTTCCCAGGCGTGGTCCCGCACCGGCAGGTGGGTCAGCAGCAGGCAGAGCCACGCCACCTCGTCGTCGGCCAATGGCGTCCCGTCGCGGTGACGGCGTCGGGTGGCCCGCAGCACCGCCACCCCGGCCGTCCGCAGCGCCCGACCGCCGAGGAGGTCGGCCGGGGGCGCCTCCGCCAGCAGGTCGGCGAGTCGCCGATCGGCCCGCTCGGCGGCGCGCCGCATCTCCGACCCGCCGACCGGGGCCACCGCAGCGGCGAGAGCGGCCCGGTCAGGCAACGCGACCTGGCCGGCGAAGACCGCCGCCGCCGGCACCGCGCTGGCCCTCGGGTCGTACGGAGTGCCCTCGGGCGGGCAGCACTCCGGCTCCTGACAGACGTACGACCACCACCGGTCACCGGTCACCCGTAACGCGTCCACCACCGTGAGCCCGGCGTCGGCAAGCGCCACCCGGACCGCGTCCACGGCCGGAGTGACCCGCTCGGGCGGGCCGTACCCGATCGCCGTGGCCGAGTCGGCGCCCTGCCGCCCGGTCACCGCGGCGATGTGCTCCGCCGACTCCCGAGGATCACCCTCGCCGGGCAGGTCCGCCCGGGCGGCGAAGACGATCCGGGAGCCCGCCAGCGCCACCACCACGACGCTGTCCGTGGGGTGGAAGCCGAGCAGGTACGGCACGGCCGCGATGAGGTCGGCGGGGGATCTGACGGTGAGGCGGGGCAGGTCCGTGGAGTTCATGAGGCCAGCCTGCGAGCGGCCCCCTTCCCGCCGCCGCCCCTGTGGACGACACGCGGGTTATCCACAGTCACCCTAGGTATTCACCCAGTTCAGCGCGGTTCACCCGACCTCGGCGCCCGGCGTACGGATGTAAGGAGGGGACCCTTCCTATACACGAGGCGTTAGTAGGGGGCCCTTCCTTGCATCCGAAGGGATACCTTGCGGGGATGGATCTGGCGTACCTGCGGGCGCATCCGGAGCAGTTGCCGACCTTCCGGACCCATCAGCGGATCCGGGAGACGCCGGTGGGTGGCGGCGACATCTGTGCCGCCAGCCGGTTGACCCTGGACGACGGGCACTCGGTGTTCGCCAAGACCTGGCCGGAGCACGCCGACCGAGAGGTGCCGCAGGACTTCTTCGCCACCGAGGCGGCCGGGCTGCGCTGGTTGCGGGAGGCCGGTGCGGTCGGCGTACCGGAGGTGCTGGTGGCGCTGCCCGACCTGCTCGCGCTGGAATGGGTGCAGCCGGGCGAGCCTCGACGGACGGCGGCCGACCGTTTCGGCCGTGAGCTGGCCGAGTTGCACCGGGCCGGGGCACCCGCCTTCGGGGCACCCTGGCCGGGCTTCATCGGCGCGCTGCCGGCGGACAACACTTCGCACGCCGGTCCCTGGCCGGTCTGGTTCGCGCAGTTCCGGATCGTGCCCTACCTGCGTCGCTCGGTCGACGGTGGCGCCTTGGACGCCACCGCCGCCGCGCTCGTCGAGCAGGTCGTGGCCCGCATCGAGGAGTTCGGCGGCGACGAGCCGCCCGCCCGCATCCACGGTGACCTCTGGCCGGGCAACCTGCTCTGGGGCGCCGACGACCGGGTCTGGTTGGTCGACCCGGCCGCGCACGGTGGACACCGGGAGACCGACCTCGCCCAGCTCGCGCTCTTCGGCGGGGCACCCCACGCGGACCGGATCCTGGCCGCGTACGACGAGTCCTGGCCGTTGGCCGACGGATGGCGGGACCGGGTCCCGTTGCACCAGTTGCACCTGCTGTTGGTGCACACCGCCCTGTTCGGCGGCGCGTACCGGGATTCGGTCGTCCACGCCGCCCGGGCCACCCTGAGCGGGGCCGAGCGCGCTACGGTCGACGGGTGAGCGTCGCCCCGCCGACCGCCGGCGCCCTCGTCGACCGGTACGGCCGCGTCGCCCGGGACCTGCGTGTCTCCCTGACCGACAAGTGCAACCTGCGCTGCACCTACTGCATGCCCGCCGAGGGACTGCCCTGGCTGGCCGGGCCGAAGCTGCTCACCGACGACGAGGTGATCCGGCTGATCCGGGTGGCGGTGTGCCGGCTCGGCGTGACCGAGGTCCGCTTCACCGGCGGCGAGCCACTGATCCGTCCAGGTCTGGTCGACATCGTCTCGGCCGCCGCCGCACTCGAACCCCGCCCCCGGCTGTCGTTGACCACGAACGGCATCGGACTGCACCGGCTGGCTCCGGCGCTGCGGGCGGCCGGGCTGGACCGGGTGAACGTCTCGCTGGACACCCTGGACCGCGAACGCTTCACCCGGCTCACCCGACGTGACAGGCTGTCGGACGTCCTGGCCGGTCTGGCCGGTGCCGCCGAGGCCGGGTTGGTTCCGGTCAAGGTCAACGCGGTGCTGATGCGGGGCGTCAACGACGACGAGGCACCGGCACTACTCCGCTTCGCCCTCGACCACGGCTACGAGCTGCGGTTCATCGAGCAGATGCCGCTGGACGCCCAGCACGGTTGGGACCGCGCCGCCATGGTCACCGCCGAGGAGATCCTGACGACGCTGCGTTCGGCGTACGCGCTGAGCCCGGACCCGACCGCGCGCGGCACCGCACCCGCCGAGACCTGGCTGGTCGACGGCGGCCCGGCGCGGGTGGGCGTGATCGGCACGGTGACCCGGCCCTTCTGCGGCGACTGCGACCGGACCCGGCTCACCGCCGACGGCCAGATCCGCAACTGCCTCTTCGCCACCGAGGAGTCGAACCTGCGCGACGCGATGCGGGCCGGGGCCGACGACGACGAGGTGGCCCGCCGCTGGACGGCGGCGACCTGGGGCAAGCGCGCCGGGCACGGCATCGACGACCCGACCTTCCTGCAACCGACCCGGCCCATGTCGGCCATCGGAGGGTGACCGTGGCGACCGTCACCGTCCGTTACTTCGCCGGGGCCCGCGCTGCCGCCGGTCGCGCCGAGGAGACCACCACCGCGGGGCGATCGCTGGACGAGGTGCTGGCGGAGCTCTCCGACCGGCACGGCGCGCGACTGGTGCCGGTGCTCAAGGTGGCGAGTTTTCTGGTCGACGGTGTCACCTGTCATGATCGGAAGCAGCCGCTGCCGGCCGGAGCGACGATCGACGTCCTGCCTCCCTTCGCCGGTGGCTGAGGGGGATCCACACACGTGTTCGCGGTACTCGGCTTCGTGGCCACGCTTGCCCTGATCACCGGGCTGATCCACCTCTACCTCTGGAAGCGGCTGGTCAAGGACACCACCACCGCCGGGCGCTGGCGGCGGATCGGCACCGTCAGCGCGGTGGTGCTGGCGCTGCTCGTACCGGCGACCATGATCGGCACCCGGTCCGGGATGTACTGGCTCGCCTGGCCGGGATACCTCTGGCTCGCGGTGATGTTCTACCTGCTGGTGATCCTCGTCGTGCTGGAAGTGCCGATGCTGGTGACGCGGCGGGTGCTGCGCCGCCGGGCGGCGACCGCCGCACCGGAGCCGGCGATGGTCGGCAGCGCCACCCCGGCGGATCCGCCGAGCACCGACGACGCCGAGGCGAACGCCCCGGCAGCCGACGACGCGGGTGCCGGGGCGACCGACCGGCCGGCCGTCGGCGCGGTCGGCCCGGACCACGACCCGTCCCGCCGGTTGCTGCTCGCCCGTGGCGCCGCGATCTTCGCCGGGCTCACCGCCACCGGCCTGGTCGGGTACGGGGTGCGGACCGCGATGGGTCCGCCCCGACTGGACCGGGTGCAGATTCCGCTGGCGAAGTTGCCGCGCAGCATGGACGGCCTGCGCATCGCCACCGTCTCCGACATCCACATCGGGCCGCTGACCGGTCGGGCGCACACCGAGCGCATCGTCGCCGCGATCAACCGCCTGGACGCCGACATCGTGGCCGTGGTCGGTGACCTGGTCGACGGCACGGTGGCCGAATTGGGCGAGGACGCGGCTCCGCTGCGCGACCTGCGGGCCCGGCACGGCAGCTACTTCGTCACCGGCAACCACGAGTACTACTCGGGCGTCGAGGAGTGGGTGGCCGAGGTCGACCGGCTCGGGTTGCGGGTCCTGCAGAACCAGCGGTTGGAGATCGCCGCCCGGGGTGGCGTGCTCGACCTGGCCGGTGTCAACGACGTCAGCGCCGTGGGCACCGGCGTCTCCGCACCGCCCGACTACGCGGCCACCCTCGCCGACCGGGATCCGTCCCGACCGGTGGTGCTCCTCGCCCACCAGCCGGTGGCCGCGATGGAGGCCGCGAAGTACGGCGTCGACCTGCAACTCTCCGGTCACACCCACGGCGGTCAGATCGTGCCGTTCAACCTGCTGGTCAAGCTGGAGCAGCCGGTGGTCTCCGGCCTGGGCGAGGTGGACGGGACCAAGGTCTACGTGACCAACGGGGCCGGCTTCTGGGGCCCGCCGGTGCGGGTGGGCGCGGAGCCTCAGGTCACTCTCGTGGAACTGCGTTCGGCATAGCGAACCTCACGCCCGAGCGTGGCGGCGCGCACGGGCGTGGCCGGTCGTGGCAGGATGCGGCGTGCCTCCGTTCAGCGCCGTACCCCCCGGTGGCCGCCCGCCCTTCGTCGCGGATCTGCACATCCACTCGAAATATTCGCGGGCCTGCAGCCGTGACCTGACCCTGCCGAACCTCGGCTGGTGGGCGAAACGCAAGGGCATCGCGGTGCTCGGCACCGGTGATTTCACCCACCCCGCCTGGTATGACCACCTGCGCGAGACCCTGCGTCCCGCCGAGCCCGGTTTATACCGATTGTCCGACGAGGCCGAGCGGGACATCGCCCGCAGGTTGCCGCCCCGGCTGTCCAGTCACGCCGAGAGCGACCCGGTCCGGTTCATGCTCAGCGTCGAGATCTCGACGATCTACAAGCGGGACGACCGGACCCGCAAGGTCCACCACCTGATCTACCTGCCGGACCTGGACGCGGTGGGCCGGTTCAACACCGCGTTGGGCCGGATCGGCAACCTCGGGTCGGACGGCCGCCCGATCCTCGGCCTGGACTCCCGCGACCTGCTGGAGATCACGCTGGAGGCGAGCCCGGACGGCTATCTCGTACCGGCGCACATCTGGACGCCGTGGTTCTCCGCGCTGGGCTCGAAGTCCGGCTTCGACGCGATCGCCGACTGCTACGCCGACCTGGCCGAGCACATCTTCGCGGTGGAGACCGGGCTCTCCTCGGACCCGGCGATGAACTGGCGGGTCGGCAGCCTGGACGCCTACCGGCTGGTCTCCAACTCGGACGCCCACTCGCCGCCCGCGTTGGCCCGGGAGGCGACCGTCTTCGCCTCGGAACGGGACTACTTCGGCATCCGGGAGGCGTTGCGGACCGGCGACGGGTTGGCCGGCACGATCGAGTTCTTCCCCGAGGAGGGCAAGTACCACGCCGACGGCCACCGGCTGTGCGGGGTGAACTGGGCACCGGAGCGGACCAGGGCGGCCGGCGGACGCTGCCCGGAGTGCGGCAAGCCGCTGACGGTGGGTGTCCTGAGCCGGGTCGAGGACCTGGCCGACCGGCCCGAGGGGTACCGGCCGGAGCACGCGCCCGAGGTGACCCACCTGATCCAGCTCGCCGAGATCCTCGGCGAGATCAACAAGGTGGGCCCGCGCTCCAAGAAGGTCGAGGGCAAGCTCACCGACCTGGTCGCCGCGCTCGGCGCCGAGCTGGACATCCTGACCCGTACCCCGTTGGACGACATCGGGCGGGCCGGCGGTGAACTGCTCGCGGAGGGCATCGGCCGACTGCGCCGCGACGAGGTCCGTCGGGTGCCCGGTTACGACGGCGAGTACGGCGTCATCACCCTCTTCGACCCGGCCGAGCTGGGTGCCGGTGCGGCATCGAGCGGGCAGGAGACGCTGTTCGACGTACCGGTGCAGGTGCCCACGCAGCGGCGACCGGCCGAGTCGACCGGCTCGGAGGCGAAGGCGAAGCGGACGGCGGCCAAGGCGGAGCCGAAGCGCAGGGCGGCACCCGCGCCCGCCCCGGCCCCGCCGATCGCGCCGCCGCCCTCCCCGCACGAACCGTTCGAGCCGATGCTCGCCGGCATGGAGGAGGTGGGCAGCGGGCTGCTGGACCGGCTCGACGCCATGCAGCGGGTGGCCGCCTCGGCACCCGGCGGCCCGTTGCTGATCGTCGCCGGACCGGGCACCGGCAAGACCCGTACGCTGACCCACCGGATCGCGTACCTCTGCGCGGAGCTGAACGTCTTCCCCGAGCGGTGCCTGGCGATCACCTTCACCCGGCGGGCCGCCGAGGAACTACGACACCGACTCGACGGGCTGCTCGGGCCGGTCGCCGAGGACGTCACGGTGGGCACGTTCCACTCGCTCGGACTGACCATCCTGCGCGAGAACGCGGCCACCGCCGGTCTGCCGGACGACTTCCGGATCGCCGACGACGCGGAGCGGACGGCGGCCCGTGCGGAGGCCGGGGACGATGCGGCCCGGTACACGTCGTTGCTGCGCAAGCAGGGCATGGTCGACCTGGACGACCTGCTCACCCTGCCGGTGGCATTGCTGCGCGACGATCGCAGGCTGGTCGAGCGCTACCGGGACCGCTGGCAGTGGATCTTCGTCGACGAGTACCAGGACGTCGACGCCGTGCAGTACGACCTGCTGCGTCTGCTCAGCCCCGCCGACGGCAACCTCTGCGCGATCGGTGACCCGGACCAGGCCATCTACTCGTTCCGGGGCGCCGACGTCGGATACTTCCTGCGCTTCTCCCAGGACTTCACCGACGCCCGCCTGGTCCGGTTGAACCGCAACTACCGGTCGTCGGCGCCGATCCTGGCCGCCGCCGTGCAGGCCATCGCGCCCTCGTCGCTGGTCCGGGGACGCCGGCTGGACCCGGCCCGGCTCGACCCGGAGGCCCCGCTGGTCGGGCGGTACGCTGCGGCCTCCGTCGCCGACGAGGCCGACTTCGTGGTACGCACCGTCGACGAACTGGTCGGCGGCCTGTCCCACCGCTCGCTGGACTCCGGTCGCATCGACGGGCGGTCGAGCACCCTGTCCTTCTCCGACATCGCGGTGCTCTACCGCACCGACTCCCAGGCCGCGCCGATCGTGGACGCTCTGGCCAGGGCGAACGTCCCGGTACAGAAGCGATCGCACGACCGGCTGCGGGACCGGCCCGGCGTGATGGCCATCGCCCGCGAACTGCGGCACCTCACCGGCGTCGACGGCGCACTGCCCGCCCGCGTACGTCTCGCCGGCCAGTCGCTCGCGGAACGGTTCGCCACCCCCACCCTCGACGGTTCGCACGGGGTACGGCCGGAGGACGTGCGAACCGCGGTCGACCTGCTGACCCCGCTGGCCCGCCGGTGCGGTGACGACCTGGAGTCGTTCCTGTCCCAGCTCGCGACCGGGGCGGAGGTGGACGCGCTGGACCCCCGTGCCGAGGCGGTCACCCTGCTGACGCTGCACGCCGCCAAGGGCCTGGAGTTCCCGGTGGTCTTCCTGGTCGGGGCCGAGGACGGACTGCTGCCGCTGCGCTGGCCGGGCACCACCCCGGACGAGGAGGCGATCGCCGAGGAACGACGGTTGTTCTTCGTCGGGCTGACGCGGGCACAGGACCGGCTCTACGTCAGCCACGCGGCACGGCGGGTCCGGCACGGTTCGGAACGTGACTGCCGACCGTCTCCATTCCTCGACGTGATCGACGCCGGCCTCTTCGAGCGGCTCGGCGACGCCGCCGGACCTCGGCGACCGAAGGACCATCAGCTCCGGCTCATCTGAGCGTTCGCCCTCCGCCCGCCGTAGGGCGGGCGGAGGGCGGAGTGACCGGTCCGTGATCGCGTACGGACAGTCGGTGAGACGGCCACGCGCTACGGTGACGTGGACGACGGCCCGCCACCGGCCCAGCGTTTCCACCCACGGCCTCAGGAGTGCGTGCATGGCGAACTACGGACCACCGGGCAGCGGCGGCCCGTCGCCGTGGCACGAGCCGGGCCATGACGAGGCGTACGGCGGCCAGCGCCACGGCGGGCAGCCGTATGGCGGCGACGGGCAACCCTACGGTGGTGGCCAGGGCCATGGTGGCCGGTCCTACGACGACGGTCAGAGCCACGGCGGTGGCCGGTCCTACGACGGCGGCCCGTCCTACGACGGTGGGCAGTCCTATGGCGGTGGGCAGTCCCACCACGGTGGTCAGTCCTACAGTGGCGGCTACGGTCCGGGAGCGAGCGGGTCGCCGTACCGGGGTAGCGGACATGACGCGGGCCACGGAGACGACTCGCACGACACCGCGACGTACCCGCCCTATCAGGACGGCGCGGCGGAGACCGCGTACGCGGGACAGCCCGTGTCGCCGTCGGAGCGGGGACGCGGTCGGGGCCGGATCTTCGCGGTGCTGGCGACGGTGTTGGTGCTCGTGCTCGGCGGCGCGACCGCGTTCTACCTGCTCGGGACGGACGAAGAGACGCCGACGCCGGTGGCCGCCCCCACGCCGGAGGAGGCACCGGTGACCCCGGCAGAGCCGGACGACGAGGACGAGACTCCGGCCGGTACGCCGTCGGAGGGCTCGTCCACCGATCCTCGGTTCGTCGAGCCGGGACAGTGCGTGCGCAACGAGGGTCCGGCCGGTGGCAAGCCCAAGCTGGTGATCAGCGAGTGCGCGCCGAAGTCGTACGAGGTGTTGCGCCGCTTCGACGGCGAGACCAGCGGGGAGCGGGACGCCGAGGCGAAGTGCGCGCCGGTCGACGGCTACACCAACTGGTACTTCTACGACAGCGAGTTGGACTCGCTGGACTTCGTGCTCTGCCTCAAACAACGCGGCTGAACCAGGAGCGTACCGACGATCGGTAAAACTAGTGCTGTCTAGCGTCCACGCTAGACAGCACTAGTTTTTGCTCGACCGGCAACACGCCGGTAGCCCCGTCTATCCATGTCTAGCTCCCCGCCTAGACGGGCCGATACTGTGCGATTCGTGGATCCCGTCCGCAACCCGTACGCTCCGGGCGCTGGTCAGCGCCCGCCCGAACTGGCCGGGCGGGGGCGGGAACTGGACGTCTTCGACATCGTGCTGGAACGCATCGCCCGAGGTCGCCCGGAACGGAGCCTGATGCTCACCGGTTTGCGGGGCGTCGGCAAGACCGTGCTGCTCAACACGCTGCGCTCGCAGGCGATCAACAGCCTCTGGGGCAGTGGCAAGATCGAGGCCCGCCCGGACCAGTCGTTACGCCGACCGATCGCCGCCGCCCTGCACATGGCCGTCCGGGAACTGGCCCCACGGCATCGCGCACCGGACCGGATCGACGCGTTCCTCGGGGTCCTCAAAGCCTTCGCCCAACGGGGCGCCCCGACCGGTCGCGCCGGGGCCGCCAAGCTACGCGACCGGTGGCAACCCGGCATCGACGTACCGGCGGCAACCGGCCGGGCCGACTCCGGCGACATCGAGATCGACCTGGTCGAGCTGCTCACCGACGCCGCCTCGGTGGCCAGCGACGTCGGCACCGGCGTCGCCGTCTTCATCGACGAGATGCAGGACCTCGGGCCGGAGGACGTCTCCGCACTCTGCGCGGCCTGCCACGAACTCTCCCAACTCGGCGCACCGCTGATCGTGGTCGGCGCCGGACTGCCGCACCTGCCGGCGGTGCTGAGCGCCGCCAAGTCGTATTCCGAGCGGCTGTTCCGCTACCAGCGCATCGACCGGCTCGACCGCATCGCCGCCGACCAGGCACTCTGCGCGCCGGCCGAGCGGGAGAACGTGGAGTACGAGGCGAAGGCGCTCGACCTGCTCTACGAGAAGTCCGGCGGGTACCCGTACTTCGTCCAGGCGTACGGGAAGGCGACCTGGGACCATGCCCCCCGGTCACCGATCACCGACGCCGACGTACGGGTGGCCGCCCCGGAGGCCGAGGCCGAGTTGGCGGTGGGCTTCTTCGGTTCACGTTTCGAGCGGGCCACTCCCGCCGAACGCGAGTACATGCGGGCGATGGCGACGCTCTCCCTGGTCGAGGGGGCAACCGACGGAGGCGGCCGGGACGACATGGACGCCGCGGTACCGACCGCCGAGATCGCCCGTGCTCTCGGACGCAAGCCCGCCAGCCTCTCCCCGGCCCGGGACGCCCTGATCAAGAAGGGCTTGATCTACTCCGGGGAACGCGGCACGGTCGCCTTCACCGTCCCGCATTTCGGTCGCTACCTCCGCACCCAACCCGCCTGACACCCGCCGCGCCGCGCCGCACCCCGCCTCGCCTGGCCTCGCCCCGCCGATCATGGACTTCTGGTCGAGGTTATGTACCGGAATCACCCGTTCTCGTAGCGCCACGACTCCATGATCGACGGGGCCAGGGGCGGGTGGGGCGGGCGGCCCGGGGCACGTGAGGCGGGGGGGCGGGGGTCAGACCTTGGACCAGGGTGGGGGGAAGACGACGTCGCCGTGGGGTGGGGGTGGTTCGTTGCTCGTCGACGGGGACAGGACCAGGGCCTGCCATGGCTCGCCCAGACCGGACCAGGGGCTGGTCAGGCCCATTCGGTCGGCTCGGCTGAAGCCGAAACGCCGGTAGTACGCCGGATCGCCGAGCACCACGACCAGTCGCTCGCCGAGTTCCGTGGCGGCTTCCAGGGCGGCCTGCACCACCGAACTGCCGAGCCCGATCCGTTGTCGGTGCGGTGCCACCGCCACCGGCCCGAGCACCAGCGCCGGGGCGTTGAGCCCGTCCGCGCAGACCCGGACCCGGGTCAGCAGGGCGTAGCCGACGATCTCGCCGCCGTACTCGGCGACCATCGCCAGCCTCGGCAGCCACGCGTCGCCGGCCCTCAGTTCGTCGACGAGGCGTACCTCCGGCGGCGTGGCCACGTCGGGGCGGGCGAAGGCGGCGGCCAGTACCCGGCGGACCGCGCCGGTGTCTGCCGGGTCCTCGGGTCGGAGCCGCAGCGTCGTCACGCCGGGAGGTTACCGCGCGCGACGCACGCATCAGTGACGGTCGCTGGAATCGGCGTGGCGTCCTCACCACTCGGCCCATCCGACCCACCCGATCGATCGAGATGGGCCGTTGCGGGGCATGTCGAGGTCACGGACGGGGTATGACTGTTCCATGACGCCCGTACGATCCCTCGCCCGCGCCATGTTGAGCGGCATCTTCGTGGTCAGTGGCGCCCGCAACTTCACCAACCCCGAACGCCTGGTGCCTGCGGCGCAGCCGGTCACCGACCGGGTGGCGCCGCTGCTGCAACGGGCCGACGCCCGCATCCCCACCGACACGGTGAGCCTGATCCGTGCCAACGCCGCCGTCCAGTTCGGTGCCGGGCTGATGCTGGCCACCGGGAGGTTCACCCGGCCGGCGGCCCTCGTGCTGGCCGGCACGCTGGTCCCGGTCACCCTCGCCGGACATCCCTTCTGGCGTAACGACGACCCGGCGGCGCGGAACAACAACCAGATTCACTTCCTGAAGAACCTCGGCCTCCTCGGCGGGTTGTTGCTCGCGGCGGCGGACACCGAGGGGAAGCCGGGACTGCGGTGGCGGGCCGGTCACCGCATCGGCCACTCACGACGGTCGGTACGCCGTGCCGTCCGGACCGCACGCCGTGAGGCCCGGATCGCCGTCCGCTCGGCGGCAACCGCGCGCCGAATCCCCGGCTGAGTCGCAGTCGCCCCTCGCTGACCTGCGTTTATCCCACCCCCACACTGGCTAAGGCCGCGAATCACCTGAACCGCCCGGTAGGCGTTAACGCGGTGGAAATGTCAAAAGATTGTGTGGGATCGGACACGGTCGCATAACGCGGGAGGCACTGACGTGAGGCGCCGTTCTAGGCTCCCTACCGGACCTGGACGGGTAGGACGACCTTGGTACGGGGGTGGCCGAGCCATGCCGACGAGCGTCGGTAAAAGGCCGGACCGCCTCGCCGCAGTCCGCCGCGTAACGCGTGGGATCGATCGTAGGACAGTCGTACGGGCCGGCATCGTCGCCGCCGTCGCCTATGCCGCATGGCTTGCCATCGGCGCTTTCGGGCGTCCGTACAACTTCTTCGACATGAAGATCTACCACGGCGCGGTGGTCTGGTGGGCGAGCGGTCACGAGCTGTACGAGTTCGTCGCGCCCGACACCACCCTGGGTTTCACCTACCCACCCTTCGCCGGGCTGGCGATGCTGCCCATGGCGCACCTGCCGGTGAGCGTGGCGGGCCTGGTGAACGCGCTGGTCAGCATCGTGGTGCTGGCGGTGGTGCTGGCCGCCCTGCTGCGGCCGATCGTGGACCGGCTGGGCTGGCCACTGTGGTACACGGTGGCCCTCGCCACGCCGCTCGCCCTCGCCATCGAGCCGGCCCGGGAGACCCTCGGCTACGGGCAGGTCAACCTGCTGCTGTTCGCCCTGATCATGGCTGATCTGGTGGCGCTGCGCTGGCGGTCGCGGCGCGGCACGCACCAGGCGGAGAGCGACGGTCCGCTGCTGCGGTTCGTCTACGGTGGTGCCTGGGCCGGTGTGGGCATCGGCCTGGCCACGGCCGTGAAGCTCACCCCGGCGTTGTTCATCTTCTATCTGATGATCACTCGCCAGTGGCGGGCGGCCGCGACCGCGATCGGCACCACCGTCGCCGTGACCATCGGCAGCTTCGGCGTCGTGGGCGCCGAGTCCCGGGCCTACTTCGGCAACGTGTTGTGGCAGACCGAGCGGGTCGGTGCGGCCGACATGACGCCCAACCAGTCCCTGGCCGGTCTGCTGGCGCGGCTGTACGACTCGATCGAGACGCCGACGCTGCTCTGGCTCGCCTTCGCGGTGCTGGTGCTGGCGCTGGGTCTGTCCCGGGCCTCGCAGTCACACGCCGACGGTGACGAGCTGACCGCCTTCACGCTGGTCGGCCTGACCGCCAACGTGATCAGCCCGATCTCCTGGACGCATCACCTCGTCTGGGTGATCCCGGCGATCATCGTGCTGGCCGACGCGGCGATCCGCCGTCACGACGCCAGTCGAGGTCCGGCCGTGCGGTCCCCCTCCGGCACGTACGGCGGCCCACCTGGGGTCTCCACGCTGCGCCCGCCGATCTGGTACCCGACGTTGACCGGGCTCCGCCACGGCATCGCCGCGATCGGGCTCTACCTGCTCTTCCTGATCTCGCCGATCTGGCCGTACGAACACCAACTCCCCGAGGTCTCGCACTACGAGAACGGGCTGTTCGGGGCGCTGATGGAGAACTCGCTGGCGCTGGCCCTGATCGTGCTGGTCGCCGCGTTGCCCTGGCGGCCGGGTGCGGAACCCGCCTTCTACACCGACCGGATGGCCCGCACCGCCGCGCTGCTGCATCACCGGCGCTGACAGCGGAGCGTCGGCGGTGCCGGGTCGACGTGACCCGGCACCTCCGATCACGGGCAGTTGACCCACTCCTCGGTGCCGTCGGCGAAGACCTGCCGCTTCCAGATCGGCAGCCGGGCCTTCACCTCGTCCACCAGTCTGGCGCAGGCGGCGAACGCGGCCGCCCGGTGTGCGGTGCTGACGGCCGCGACCAGTGCCGCGTCGCCGATGGCGAGCGGACCGATCCGGTGCGACACGGCCACCGCGTAGACGTCGGGATCGGCGGCGATCTCGGCCGCCACCTCCCGCAGGATGGTGGCGGCACTCGGATGACCCTCGTACTCCAGGCTCACCACCGCGCGGCCGTGGTCGTGGTCGCGGACCACCCCGGCGAAGGAGACCACCGCGCCGGCCCGCCGGTCGGCGACGGCGGCCTCGTGGGCCGCCAGGTCCAGCGGTTGCTCGGTCACGTCCCCGATCACGATCACCATGCCCGCTCCCCGGGCAGCAGCGGCAGCGGGACCAGCGGCACCCGATCGCCGACCTCGCCGGTACTGCCCGGCCGGATCACGGCGAACCCGTCCGAGCCGGAGAGCCCACGCAGCATCGCGGACCCGACGTGCCGGACCGGGCGGGCCGTCCCGGCAGCCTGGTCGAGGCGGACCAGGGCGAGGTGGGTGTGGTCGCCGCGTCCCGGCACCGGCTCGGCCAGCGTGACGTGCGGCAGCACCGGCGCCACCCGGCCGGCGAGACCCGCCAGCAGTGGCGCGACGAGCGAGACCAGCGCGACGACGGCGGACTGCGGGTTGCCGGGCAGCCCGGCGACGAACCGGACCCGACCGTCGCCGCCGACCACCCGGGCCAGCAGCATCGGGAAACCGGGGCGTACCGCGACGGTGTTGACCACGTAGTCCGCGCCGAGTTCGGCCAGCGCCGGATGCAAATGGTCGACCGGCCCGTGCATGGTCCCGCCGGTGGTGCAGACCAGGTCGGCGTGGGCCAACGCGGTGCGCAGCGCGGCCACGTGGTCGGGCAGCGTGTCGGCCACCGGGCCGACCACATCGGCCGGACGGATCTGACAGCCGTACCGCCGCAACCAGCTCGGCACGGTCGGGCCCAACGCGTCCCGGACCCGCCCGGCGGCGGGTGGACCGGCGGTGAGCAGTTCGTCCCCGAAGACCAGCAGCGCGGCCCGGGGCTGCCGGCGTACCCGCAGCGTGTCGTGACCGCAGGAGGCGGCCAGTCCGATCACCGCCGGGTCGACCGGGGTACCGGCCGGAAGCAGTTCCTCGCCGGCCGCCGCCTCCTCACCGGGACGCCGCCACTCCGGCGTACCGCGCGGCACGCCGTCGACCGACCCGTCGGCGGTACGCGTCGACTCCTCCACCCGCAGCACGGCGGTGGTGCCCGACGGCACCATCGCACCGGTGGCGATCTCGACGGTGGTCCCGTCCTCGGTCAACGGGTCCGGCGTACCACCGGCCAGCACCCGCCCGACCACCCGCCACGGACCGGCGCCCCGGACCGCCCAGCCGTCCACACTCGACGTGGGGAACGCCGGCAGGTCCGTCCGGGTGGTGAGCGGTTCGGCGAGGGTGTACCCGTCGATGTCGGCGAGCGGGCGCTCGATCGCGGGGAGCACGGCGGCCAGGCCCAACGCGTACACCCGGGAGCGCGCCTCCTCCCAACCGGCCGGCGGCGGTGCGGCGGCGCCCTCGGTGGCGGATGCGGTTTCCGTTCTCACCCGGCCGAGCCTAGCGCTTCGGCTAGTGGTCGCCACCGCGCAACTGGTCGACGGCGTGCGCGAGGATCGGCCCCAGCACGGCGAGACCGTCGCGCGCTCCACCGGTGGAACCCGGCAGGTTCACCACCAGGGTGCGACCGGCCACCCCGGCCACGCCCCGGGACAGCACGGAGGTGGGCACCCGGTCCCGGCTGTGGGCGCGCAGCGCCTCGGCGATGCCGGGGATCTCGTAGTCGAGCAGTGCCCGGGTCACGTCCGGAGTGCGGTCGGTGGGCGTGATCCCGGTCCCGCCGCTGGTGACCAGCACGTCGACGCCGGCGGCCACCGCCGCCCGGATCGCGTGGCCCACCGGTTCGCCGTCCGGCACCACCACCGGGTCGTCCACCTCGCAGCCCAGCTCGCGCAGACCGTCGGCGAGCAGCGGGCCGCTGGTGTCGGCGTACACGCCTGCGGCGGCGCGGTTGGACGCCACCACCACCCGGGCGCGGATCACGGCCGGTCCGCCGGACGCTCCCAGAGGCCGGTCTTGCCGCCCTCTTTGCGCACCACCCGGACCGACTCGACGCTCGCCGCCGGGTCCACCGCCTTGACCATGTCCACCAGGGCCAGCCCGGCGACCGCCACGGCGGTCAGCGCCTCCATCTCGACGCCGGTCCGGTCGGCCGTGCGGGCGGTGGCGGTGATCTCGACGCTGTCCGTGGTGGGCACCAGGTCGACCGTGACACCGTGCAGCGCGATCGGATGGCAGAGCGGGATCAGGTCCGGAGTGCGCTTGGCGCCCATGATCCCGGCCAGTCGGCCGACCGCCAGCGCGTCCCCCTTGGGCAGCCCGTCCCGGCGGAGCAGCTCGATCACCTCGGACGTGGTGCGCAGCCGACCGGCCGCGACGGCCACCCGACCGGAGACCTGCTTGGCGGAGACGTCGACCATGCGCGCCGCACCGGTCGCGTCGACGTGGGTGAGCTGGGCGGGTTCGGTCACGGCGGCGAGCCTATCGCCCCGCACCGACGGACCCGGTCGTGCGGTGTTACGCGGAAGGAGTGGCGCTTGCGCGCCGCCCCCTTCCGCACCCTGCCGTGGCAGCTGGGACATGCCGGTGGCAGGCGTCGCGACGAGATCCGTCGATGGCGGATCTCCCCCCGTCGGCGACCGTCGAGACGCTACCCACCCGGTCGATAAGAAAGCGATAAGAAGGTTTCTCTGGTCACCGGTGCTCGGCACCGGACGACGCAGCGGCCAGCCCGTTGGGGGTCACGCCGGCGGACGGCCCTGCCAGACGGCGTTCGACCTCGAACCGCTCGGGCACCCCCATACGCCGGAAGATCGCCAGGGCCCGTTCCCAGTGCCGGCGTGCCTCCGCCGGATCCGCTTCGGACAGGTGCTCGGCGAGGCCTGTCAGGGCTCGGCCCTGCTCGTACGGGTGCGCGATCCGGGTGGCCAACTGCAGGGCCGCCCGGTGTAGAGCGGTCAGCCTGCCGGCGTCCGCAGAGCCGGCCAGGGTGAACGCGAGATCGTTGAGCGCGGCGGCCTCGACGTGCGGCTCGCCCGACTCCACCGCCAACTCACGGGCAAGTTCGTGCTGTCGCACCGCCTCGTCAACGCGACCCAGACCGCGTAGCGCGACGCCGATGTCGTTGCGCACCTCCGGCTCCGCATAGCGGTGACCGGTACGCTCCCGCATCACCAACGCCGCCTGAAGTGCGCGCAGGGCGGCACCGTACCGCCCCATCCGGCATTTGACCCCACCGATGTGTCCCAGCGCGTTGAGGATGTGGAACTGGTTGTTGACCTGGCGACCGAGGAAGAGGTGCAGGCGATGCAGGCGCAGCGCGTCGTCGTACCGACCGAGCAGTCCGAGCGCGAGCCCCACGCTCGGCAGGAAACTCGGCACCTCGCCGGGGTCGTACCCGTTCTGGCTGCGCAGGCCGTCGAGACCGCAGCGCACAGCCTCTTCGAGGTCGCCGCGAATCCAGTGGATGGCTGCCAGGTTGTTCCGGTAGCGGCCGATGTTCTTCAGGTCGCCACGCCGCTCGGCGATGCGGACGGCGGCGCCGACGTGCTGCAACGCGTCCCCGTAGTCACCGGTGCGGACATAGGCGGAGGCGAGGTAGTTGTGCATCGCGGCGATGGCCGCGTCGTCCTCGACCAGCTCTGCCGCCGCGAGGCCGTGGAGATGTGTCGAAATGATGTCGTCGAAATAACCTCGAACGTAAAGGAAACGCCACAACAGCCGAGTCAATCGCCACGCCTGTTCGTGGTGTCGCCATTCCCGGGCCCGCACGACGAGCGACACGAGGTTTGCCCGCTCCGTCTCCATCCATTCCTCGGCCGGTGTGCCGACATCTGCCAAAAGGTCAGGGCGGCGAGGTCGACCGAGGCTTACCTGTCCGCGTACGAAACCGGACTCCAGATCGTCGGCGACGCCGAATGCAAGGTGGAGAACGAGGTCCAGCAGCTCGGCGAGAGCGGCATTCCGGGTGTCCGGTGAATCGTGTCGCATCGACAGTTCGTGGGCGTACTGGCGGATGAGGTCGTGCATCCGGTACCGCCCCGCCTCGACCTCTTCGATCAGATGACAGTCGACGAGAACGTCCAGTGCCTCGGTGGTGTCGGCGAGGGACAGGCCGGACACCGCACTGGCGATCGCCGCGCCGAACACCGTACTCGGATGGACGCCGAGCAGCCGGAACAGTCTCTTGGCGTCAGCGTCCAACGGCTCGTACGACGCCGCGAACGCGCCGGCCACGCTCCGATCGCCGGACGCCAGATGGTCCAACCGGCGCGCGTTGCCCGCCAGCAGCGCCGCCAGGTCGGCGACCCGCCAGGTCGGTCGATGCGCCAGCCTCGAACCGGCGAGCCGGATGGCCAGCGGCAGGTGCCCGCACTGCTCCACCACCGCCACCGCCGCCTCCGGTTCCGCCGCCACCCGTGCCGCGCCAGCCGTGGAGGCGAGCAGCGCCACGCCCTCCGCGACGTCCATCGCCGGCAGGGACACCGGCGGACCGACATCCAAGCCGGTGATCCGTCGCCGAGACGTCACGATCACGGCGCTCCCCGGCACCGTGGGCAACAGCGGGCGGACCTGCTCGGCGTCCGCCGCGTTGTCCAACACCACGATCACCCGGCGTCCGGTCAGCTCCCGGCGCCACAGGACCAGCCGGTCGGCGAGTTCCGGCGGTATCCGTCCGCCCGGCACACCGAGTTGGCGCAGCAGCGTCGCCAGCGCGGTCGTCGGATCCACCTTCGTGGCCGGGTCGTGACCCGCGAGGTCGATGAAGAGCTGTGCGTCCGGAAGACGGGCGGCTAGTCGGCCTGCGACGTGCAGGGCCAACGCCGTCTTGCCGCTGCCGGGCATGCCGTCGACGAGGTGCACCACGGAGACGGACGTGCCGGCACACAGCGTGGCCGTGACCAGGTTTTCGACCGCCGGGGCCCGGCCGACGAAGTCGGGCACCTCCCGGGGCAGGAACGGTGGCGCTGTGCCCTCCCGGCCCACCGCATCGCCCGACCGCGCCGACGGCGGGACACGGGACTTCGCCGGCCGCCGACGCTCCCGCTCGTGCGCAGCTATGTGCTGATGGAGCTGCCGCAATTCCGTCCCGGGCTCGATGTCCAACTGCTCGCGCAGCACCCGCCTCGCCTCGACATAGGCGGCGATGGCCCCGGCGTGGTCGTTGCGCAGGTGCAGAGCCCGCATGAGCAGCAGATGAGCGCGCTCGCGCAGCGGTTGTCCCATCAAGAGTTCCCGGAGCACCGGCAGCGCCTCGTCGTACCGACCCAGACGGATGCGCAGCTCGGCCAGGAGTTCGGCCGCCAGCAGCCGGTCCTCGGTCGCCGATGCCACCTGCGCCAGCAGTCCCGGGCCCAACGGAAGTCCGGTGAGCATGGGTCCCTGCCAGCGCGCCAGTGCCCGGTTCAGCAGGTCCGCCGCCGCCGAGTCGTCCACGTCGACGAGCCGACGGGCCTCGGCGACCTCGGACTGGAAGGCGAAGACGTCCACGAGCGAACTGTCGAGGTCGAGCCGGTAACCGTCGCGGGTGCGGACCAGCACCTCGCGTTCCGGCACCAACAACTCAAGACTGCGCCGTAGATTGGCCGCATAAGTACGGACATTAGGCACGGCCGAGTGAGGTGGACGGTCCGGCCACAACTCGTCGACGAGCTGACCCACCGACACCAGCCGCCCGGGGTTGCAGGCCAGCATGGCGAGAACCGTCTGCTGTTTCGGCGTCCCGAGGGGCAACACCCCCGAGTCGAGGCGTACCACGAGACCGCCGAGGACCTGAATCTGCACCGACCCCTCTGCCCGCATTCAAAGGATCACTGTACGCAGCTTAACCAGGATCCAGTGCTGCCAGGCCCCGCGCGATGCGGCAAGCTCGACCGAAACGGCGATGAAACGAGCAAAGCTCTCTGGTCACACTTGTTCAGCAGATAGCTTGCGGCGACGGGCATCGAGGAGGACAACGCGATCGGTCCACTAATTGGACCCTCCGTTAAGCGAGTGAAACTGAACGTAACTTAATATCACCATATTGGCCTATTCTGCGCAATAAGACACCTTTAGTCGCTAAATGCCCGCAAGCGCCCCTAGGGTTTGGCTACCAACGCGAAGGCAGCACCAAACTGGGGGTCGAGATGAACTCGAACGAATGGGGCTGATCCCATCTTCTGGATCAGGACCAACCGACGTACGCTTGCGGAGCGCAGCCCCTCGGTGACGAACGGGGACGATGGTTGGCTCTGCAGGAACGACAGACCGGGACCGATCGGCGGCTACTGCCGCTAATCGGTCTCGTCGTCGTTGTGGCCGGACTGGCCGCAGCGGTCTCCGTCGCCCACCTGCCCAGCTACGGAGCCGTCAACGCCACCCTGATCTGGACCGCCCTGATCTCCCTCGTGGCGGTCGGATTCACCGCCAAGGTCCGGGTCCGCATCCGCGCCTCCAACCACTACATCGCGTGGACCGAGACCGCGATCGTGATCGGCCTCGTCGTGGCACCGACCTCGGTGGTGGTCCTCGCCACCGGCTTCGGCGTCGCCATCGCCACCACACTGGCCCGACTCACACCGATCAAGCGCGTCTTCGGCATCGCCAAGAACATGCTCGTCGCCACGGCAGCCGGCCTGGTCCTGCAACTGTTCACCTGGCCACCAACCAACTCCGACATCGCCGAGACCGTCCTCCCGCTGGCAGCCGCCTACCTCGCCGCAGTGCTACTGGACGAACTCGTCACCCTGCCGGTCATCGCCATGGCCACCGGCACCTCGCTGCGCAACCTCTTCCTCGACAACTGGGACGTCCGCCTCACCGCAGCACTGACCCGTCCCATCGTCATCGTCGGCACCATCCTGATCGTCAAGATCGACACATGGCTGCTGCTGGTGGTACCGCCACTCGTCCTCAGCCTCCACCTACTCAACTCCAACCGCGTCCGCAGCCGCACCGAACAACAAGCCTGGCAACGGCTCGCCCAGACCACCGACGCGCTCAACGTCGTCGAACTCGACGACGTACTCACCACGGCGGTCACCCGCGCCGCCGAACTCTTCTCCGCCGACGAGGTCGAGATCGAACTGCGCGAGGACGGCCGGGTGGTACGCGGCTCCACCGAGACCATCACGTACGACGGCCCCCTCGGCGAACCCACCGAGGTACACGGCGCCACCGTCCCCGTACGCCTCGAAGGACACGACAAGACCGTCGACGTCGGCATGCTGCGGCTACGCTTCCGCGGCCCGGTACGGCTCTCCGAACGGGAGCGGTACACCCTGCACACCTTCGCCTCCGCACTGTGCACGGCCGTCCGCAACGCCCAGGCGTACGCCGAACTCGCCCGGGTGGCCCAGGCCCACGCCCACGCCGCCGCACACGACGCACTGACCGGGCTGGCCAACCGACGCCACCTGCTCGAAGAGGGCAACGAGCAGTTGCACCACCGGCACGCCGACGGAATCACCGCCCTGGTGCTCATCGACCTCAACCACTTCAAAGAGGTCAACGACACCCTCGGCCACGCCGCCGGCGACCAGATGCTGATGCAGGTCGCCGAACGGCTCCGCACCGCGGCCCGCGCCGACGACCTGGTCGCCCGCCTCGGCGGCGACGAGTTCGCCGTACTCCTGCGGGCACTTCCCGCCCCCGCCGTCGCCACGCACCGCGCCGACACCCTGCTCGCCGCCCTGCACGAACCGTTCGACGTCGACGGCATGCGGATCAGCGTCGAAGCCAGCGGCGGGATCGCCGTCGCCCCCGCCACGGGCGGCATGGTCGAACTGCTCCGACGCGCCGACGTCGCCATGTACCAGGCCAAACGGAGCGGCAACCGGATCGCCACCTACGCACCCGCACGCGACACCGCAGACATCGGCCGACTCACGCTCGGCGGCGAGCTGCCCCGCGCCGTCGCCGACCAGGAGTTCACGGTCAACTTCCAGCCCATCGTCGACCTCGGCACCGGCGAAGTCATCGCCGCCGAGGCACTGGCCCGCTGGCACCACCCCACCCACGGCATGATCGACCCACTGCGCTTCCTGGAAGCCGTCGAACGCTCCGGACTGCTCCCCGCGTTCGCCGACGCCATCCTCGACCAGGCCCTGATCGCCGCCGGCACCTGGCGCGACGCCGGCTTCGACGTCCCGGTCGCGGTCAACGTCTCCCCCCGCAGCCTCCTCGACGCCCGCTTCCCCGGATCCGTCCTGGCCCGCCTACGCGCCCACGACCTGCCCCCCGACCGGCTGGTCCTGGAACTCACCGAAACCCTCACCCTCAGCCAACTCGACGTCGTCGACCAGGGACTCACCCGACTACGCGAGGCCGGCATCCGGCTCGCCCTCGACGACTTCGGCACCGGCTACTCCTCGCTCTCCCTGCTCTCCCGCATCCCGGTCCACGAACTCAAGATCGACCGAAGCTTCGTGACCGCCATGGAGTCCGCCACCGAAGCCGCCGCCATCATCCGCTCCACCCTCGACCTCGGCCGCAGCCTCAACCTGGCCGTCGTCGCCGAGGGAGTCGAACGCGAAGCCCAACGCCGCGCCCTCTGGGAACTCGGCTGCACCGCCGGACAGGGCCACCTCTTCGCCCGCCCACTCGCCGCCGGCACACTCCTCGCCGCCCTCCAACGCGGCGCCGGCGGCCGACCGGGAAGCCTCGCCGCACCCCTGCACGACGCCGGCTCCGTCGTCCGGCTACCCAAGGGACGACGGCAGGGGGGCCGGGGCCACCACCAGCCCGCCTGACACACTGGCCGACGTGAGCGCCGCCACCTCGACCCCCCACCGCACCGGCAGGTGGCACCGCCTCGACACCGCCGCCGACGGCCTCGCCCTCGACCTCGGCCTGTACTCCACCGCAGCCGTCTTCGCCGCGATCACCGCCGCCACCAGCACCCTCGTACCCCACCGGGCCTGGGGCACCATCGCCGCACTCGGCTACCTCGCCGCCGCACTCGCCGCCACCGGACAGCTCCTCCTACGCCGCCACCGGCCGCACTCGAAACTGGTCACACTGCCCGGACGCGCACTGGTCACCGCACTCGCCTGGGCCGGCACCGCCCTGCTCCCCCTGATCTGGCAGAGCGTGCAACGCGCGTCCGGACGCACCGACCGCGCCCAGGAGGAGGTCCTGGTCGTCGAGGACTCCGGCACCCGCCTCGTCGACACCGGCACCCCCTACCTCGGGCCCGACGCCATCGCCGCACTGCCCGCCGACGAACGACTCCTCGGCTACACCCCCTACCAGCCGGGCATGGCCCTCTTCGGAATACCCCGCGCGTTCGCCGACACCTGGTGGACCGACGCCCGGGTCTGGTTCGCCGTCGGCACCGCCGTAGCGCTGCTGCTCGCCATCCGCGTCCTGCGACCACCCACCGCCCGCACCGGAACCACCCGACACGACGCCCTGCTGCTCCGCGGCGTACAGGCCGCCACCGTCCTGCCCGTATGCGCGCTCACGCTCGCCACCGGCGGCGACGACCTGCCCGTACTCGCGCTCTGCCTGCTGGCGCTCGCCCTCGCCGCCACCGCCCGACCCGGCTGGGCCGGCGTCGCGGTCGGGCTCGCCGGAGCCCTGAAACTCTTCGCCTGGCCGGTCGCCGCAGTACTGATCATCTGGGGCCTCACCCGCCGCGCCGGCCTACGCGTCGCCGCCGGAGCCCTCGGACTCCCCGCCGCCGCACTGCTCCCCACCCTGCTGGTCGACCGCAACGCGCTGGTGGAGAACGTGCTGCGCTTCCCCCTCGGGCACGGCCTGGTCTCCAGCCCCGCCGCCAGCCCGTTCCCCGGCTACCTGATCGCGAACGCCCTGCCCGCCGGCCGGGTGATCGCCGCCGCGCTGCTGGTCGCCGCCGGGGTCGCCATCGCCGTCCTGCTCGCCCGCCGCCCACCCCGCACCGCCCGCAGCGCCGCCCTGATCTGCGGGTACGGCCTGCTCGTCGCGATCCTGCTGATGCCCGCCACCCGCTTCGGCTACCTGCTGTACCCGATCGCGTTCCTGCTCTGGGCCCCCGCGCTCGACCTCGGGATCCGGCAACCGCCGAGCACGGACGACCCACAGGGCGTAGACCTGAGGACATGACCACCTACCGCGACCGCACCGAGGCGGGCCAGGTACTCGCCGACCGACTCACCGCCCTGGCCGGCGAACCGGACCTCGTCGTGCTGGGCCTGGTACGCGGCGGCGTACCGGTGGCGCAGGTCGTCGCCGAACGCCTCGACGCACCCCTCGACGTTCTCGTGGTCCGCAAACTCGGCATGCCGTGGGCCCCCGAGGTCGCCTTCGGCGCACTCGGTCCCGGCGGGGAACGCGTCCTCAACGACGTCGTCGCCGAACGGCTGAGCCCCGACGACATCGCCGGAGTACAGGAACGCGAACAGACCGAACTGGACCGGCGGGAACAGCTCTACCGGGCCGACCGACCGCCGCTGGACCTCACCGGCCGTACCGCCCTGATCGTCGACGACGGCCTGGCCACCGGCGCGACCGCCCGCGCCGCAGTCCAGGTCGCCCGCCACCTCGGCGCCCGCCGCGTGGTGGTCGCCGTACCCGTCAGTGCGCCGCAGGCCCACGAGATGCTGGCCGCCGAGGCCGACGAGGTGGTCAGCGCGCTGTGCCCCGCCGACTTCGGCGCGGTCGGCGCCTACTACGACGACTTCCACGAGGTCTCCGACCACGAGGTCACGGCGGCGCTGACCACTATCGGGTGAACCGACCAGGTACCTTCGGGTCATGAGCCTGACCTGTCCCAAGTGTCGCGGAGAGATGCGCCAGTACGAGCGCAGTGGGGTCGTCATCGACCAGTGTGGCGAGTGCCGCGGGATCTTCCTCGACCGTGGTGAGCTGGAGAAACTGTTCGAGGCGGAGGCCAACTGGAGCGCCGCCCAGCAGGCCCCGCCCGCCCCCCAGGGTGGCTACCAGCCCCCGCCGCCGCCCCCGGCTCCCGCCCCGCACCAGCCCGGTTACGGCGCGGTCCCGCCGCCCCCGCCCCCGCCGCACGGCTACCCGGCCCCGGCACCCGCGTACGGCCACTCCCAGCAGCACTACGGCTACCACGGCCACTACCGGCGCAAGAAGCGCAAGAGCTTCCTGGACGACATGTTCGGCTGAGCAACACCGCGACCGGGCCGCCACCTCGGCCGGCCCGGTCGCCCGCCAGACCGGGCCCGTCTCGGACGGCTCAGACGATGGCCATGTCGACGAATCGCGACAGGTGCAGCTGGGCAGCCACGGTCACCGTGTCGGTCGGACCATTTCGATGCTTGGCAACAATGAAATCTGCCTCTCCGGCCCGAGGCGATTCCTTGTCGTAGTAGTCGTCGCGATGCAGAAGTATGACAACATCGGCATCCTGCTCAATTGATCCAGATTCACGCAAATCGGACAATTGTGGACGCTTGTCGGTGCGCTGCTCGGGGCCACGGTTCAGCTGGCTGACCGCAATGACCGGGCACTCGACCTCCTTGGCCAGCAGCTTCAGGCCTCGGGACAGGTCCGCGACCTCCTGCTGCCGACTCTCGGTGCGCTTCGGTGAGGTCATCAGCTGGAGATAGTCGACCACGATCAGCTTGAGGTCGTGTCGCTGCTTGAGTCGACGAGCCTTGGCCCGGATCTCCATCAGGTTCATGCTCGGCGTGTCGTCCACGAAGAGTGGCGCCTCACTGATCTCACCCATGCACCGGGCGAGCTTCGTCCAGTCGTCGTCGGAGAGTTGCCCGCTGCGCAGTACGTGCAACGGCACACGCGCTTCGGCCGAGAGCAGCCGCATGACGATCTCGACCTTGCTCATTTCCAGCGAGAAGATGGCCGCCGCATGGTTCGCTCGAATTGCCGCATTTCTGGCAAAATCCATACTTGCCGTAGATTTTCCCAAACCAGGTCGACCTGCCACGATGATCAATTGGCCGGCGTGCAAGCCGTTGAGCAGGCGGTCCAGGTCGGTGAAGCCGGTGGGTACGCCGGTCATCACGCCGCCCTGCGCGCCGACGGCCTCGATCTCGTCGAGGGTCGGTTGAAGCATGTCCGCCAGGATGGCGAAGTCCTCGCTGACGCGACGTTCGGTGACGTCGTAGACGGCCTGCTGAGCCAGGTCGACGACGTCGTCAACGTCGCGAGTGCCGCCGCCTCCGGTGCCGTATCCGAGTTGGACGATCCTGGTGCCGGCCTCGACCAGCCGTCGGAGTACCGCCCGTTCACTCACGATGCGCGCGTAGTACGCGGCGTTCGCGGCGGTCGGCACGCTCGCGATCAGCGTGTGCAGGTACGGGGCGCCGCCGATCCGGGCCAGGTCGCCGGAGTCGGCCAGCGCCGCGGCGACGGTGATCGCGTCGGCCGGCTCACCGCGACCGTAGATCTCCAGGATGATGTCGAAGATGGTGGCGTGCACCGGCCGGTAGAAGTCGTTGGTCTTGAGGATTTCGACGACGTCGGCGATGGCGTCCTTGGACAGCAGCATCCCGCCCAGGACGCACTGCTCGGCCGCGACGTCCTGGGGTGGCGTCTTGTCGAACTGGCCGTCGCGCGGTGGCGGACCGGACGGCTGCCCTCCGCCGGGAAACGACTCTGTTCGCATGTCATCCGTGACCGACACCGGGTCCCCCTCCACTGCGTCGGATCGTGCCCGGGCTCACCGCCCGGGTGCGACGGTCGACCGGCCGTCGATCGGGGGCATCTGGCGGCGGGCCGGGGGCTAACGATACGGAACCCGAGGTCAGCCACCAACCAGCCCGGTGGATGAGCCTCGGGACAACCTGTGGATGGCGGTGGGCGAGCATGTGCGCAGCGTGTGCACAGCATGTGGATAACTCCTGGGGAACAGTGGGGCGCACGCCATTGAGCTGGACAGGTAATGTCCACAGCCTGTGGACAGGAATTTCTGGGTAGGGCTTTGTCCTGAACGTCCCGTAGGATCGGTGCCCTACGGCTACACCTGGACAGCGGATTGCGCTTTCGGTTGAGAAGGGTCACGCTCCGGCCGTGAGTTACCGGGACTGGGTACGCGGGGAGGACGGCCCGCGTGAGCGGCCGACCGCTTCGTGGGCCGAGCCCGTGGATCGGGACCCGGACGAGCGATACGACTCCGCGGTCGAGCGGTACCGCACCCCGAGTCGCCGCCGGGCCGCCGAGCGCGGCCAGGAGGAGCCGGCCGAGCCGTACCTGCCGCGCTGGGCGCTGGAGTCCGGCGTGCGCAGTGTCGACGGCGGCGGGCGGCACGCTGCTCCTGATGAGGATGACGAGGTCGAGCGGCCACGGTACGCGGGTGGTCGGCGTTCGGCCGAGCGCGGCGGGAGTCGCCGGGCCGGTGAGTCGAGTTGGCGCGAGCCCACGGCACGGGCTGCCCTGCCGGCGTCCGATCACACCCGGGAGTGGACGTTCGACCGTCCACAGGAAGAGGGGTACGTCGGTAGTCGTCGCGCCGAGGACGACGACCCGGTCTCGGGCGTGACGCCGCAGAGCCGGCCGCGTCGGGCCCCGTCGCAACGTCGCCAGGTGACCTGGTCGGGGCTTGCGGAGGAGGAGGCCGAGACCGGCGCGTCCGAGCCGGCTGTCGAGCCTCCCACCCGGCGTCGACGTCGTGCGGCGGAGCCCTCGACGCCGGCGGTGGATCCGTGGCAACGGGGCACGGAGCGGGCGGCGGAGCCGGAGTACCAGCAGCCGGCGGTGGATCCGTGGGACGCCTCCGGCCTGCACGCGTGGGACCAGTCGGCGGTTGACGGTCGCCGGAAGGACTCCGCGTCGACCGATCCCTGGGACGCGGACAGTACGAGCCAGTGGCTTCAGGCGGCGGGTGCGGATCCGTGGCTCGAGCCGGACAGCACCGGTCAGTGGGATCGGTTCGCGGAGCCGGAGCCGGAGCCGCGGGAGCGGGATCGGCCACCGGAGCGGAAGCGGCCACCGGAGCGGCAGGCCGGTTACTCCGAGCCGGACCGGTGGGACCGGACGGAACCGCCGCGTTCGGGTGCGGTTCCGGCGACCTCGGGTGCGGGGCAGTGGTCCTGGATGGAGCGTGCGGAGCAGGAGCCGGAGCAGGCGCAGGCGCGGGAGCCCTTCTGGCCGGGTACGCGTCTGGCAGGCGACGATCCGCGGTGGGTGGATGCGCCCGAGTCGGCGCCTCGGTCGCCGGTGGTCGGGTACACCGCGCCTCGGCCACGACCCGCGCCCCGTCGGCGTTCGTCGCCCGCGCCGGCTCCGCCTCGGCCGGTCGGCATGGCGGCCGTACGGCGGCGGATCGAGGCGGTCGGTTCCGGGGGCTGGAACCGGCGACTCGAGGACGACCTGCTCGATCCGGATCCGGGTGGTCCGTGGCTGCCGCTGCTGTACACCGCGGCCTGTTACCTGCTGCCGGCGGTAGTGATCTTCGTCTGGTTGCTGACGCTCGACGGGGCGCCACCGGCCGGTTGTGTGACCGATATCAGTGGTGGCGGCTGTGATTCGCCACGGGCGCGGGCGTTCGGCGCAATGGTGGCCGGGTTGCCCCGTTTCGGGTTGGCGTTGATGAGCAGCCTGGCGGTCGCGATGTTGCTGCGTCGGGTGGGTACGACGTGGCGGTCGACCACGGTGGCGTTGGCCGCTGCCGTCGTGGGTGGTGGTCTCTCCACGGTGATGATCAGTGCGGTGACGGGCCAGCCCATCGGCTGACGAGGTTCGGGCACCGTGAGTCGGCCTTCGTCGATCGCGTACGCGACAGGGCCCGCACCATTGATCGGTGCGGGCCCTGTCGCGTACGTCAGCGGGGCGCTCAGCCCTGCACAACGTTGAGGTTGAACGTGGCGGTCACCTCGGGGTGCAGCTTGACCCGCACCGCGTGCGACCCGATCGCCTTGATGTGGCCGGGAAGCTCCAGCCGACGTCGGTCGAGCACCGGGCCGCCGGCCGCCTTGACGGCGTCGACGATCTCGGCGGAGGTGACCGAGCCGAAGAGCCGACCACCGTCACCGGCGCGGGCCTTCAGGTTGACCTTGAGACCCTCGAGCTGGCCCTTCACCTCGTTGGCGTGGCCCAGATCGCGGATCTCCCGTGCCGAGCGGGCCCGCTTGATCAGCGTGACCTGCTTCTCCGCGCCCTTGGTCCAGGCGATCGCGAAGCCCTGCGGGAGCAGGTAGTTACGGCCGTAGCCGTTCTTGACCTCGACGATGTCGCCGGGGGTGCCGAGTCCGGACACCTCCTGAGTCAGGATGATCTTCATGGCGGCGCCTCCTCTCAGCGGGCCGTAGCGGTGTACGGCAGGAGCGCCATCTCACGGGCGTTCTTGACCGCACGGGCGATCTGCCGCTGCTGCTGCGAGGTCACGCCGGTCACCCGCCGAGCGCGGATCTTGCCGCGGTCGGAGATGAACTTGCGCAGCAGGGCGGTGTCCTTGTAATCGATATAGGTGATCCCGTCCTTGTCTAGCGGGTTCACCTTCTTCTTCGGCTTGCGCAGTGCCGCAGCCTTCGCCATTGCTCTTGCTCCTGGTTTACGATCACGGGCGCTCGGCGCCATTAGAACGGAGGCTCCTCGTCGAAGTTGCCGCCACCCGAACGGGAGGGGGCTGGTGCGGCCGAAGCCCAGGGGTCGTCGAAGTTGCCTCCGCCGCCGCCCTGGCCACCACCACCGCCGCTGTTGCCGCCGCCGCCGAAGCCGCCGCCGCTACCGCCGGAGCGGGACATCTTCTGCACCTTCGCCGTGGCGTAGCGCAGAGACGGGCCGATCTCGTCGACCTCCAGCTCGATGACGGTGCGCTTCTCGCCCTCGCGGGTCTCGTAGGACCGCTGACGCAGCCGGCCCGACACGATCACGCGGGCACCGCGCTGCAACGACTCCGCCACGTGCTCCGCGGCCTGACGCCAGACGGTGCACGCGAGGAACAGGGGCTCGCCGTCCTTCCACTCGTTGGACTGCCGGTCCATGTACCGGGGCGTCGAGGCGACCCGGAACTTGGCGACGGCTGCCCCCGAGGGGGTGAACCGCAACTCGGGGTCATCGGTCAGGTTCCCGATGACCGTGATGGTGGTGTCTCCTGCCATGACCAACTCCTCGCACACTCAACCGTTCCGCCGTACAGGTTCTCAGAACCCTCTGACAGCGCGGGTGAGGCTGTTCCGGGTGGGGCTAGGTGGATGGATTAGCGCATTTCCGGGCGGATGACCTTGGTGCGCAGCACGGACTCGTTGAGTCGCAGCTGGCGGTCCAGCTCGGCCACCGCCTCAGGCGATGCCTGAAGGTCGACGACGGCGTAGATGCCCTCGGCCTTCTTGTTGATCTCGTACGCGAGGCGCCGGCGGCCCCACACGTCGGTCTTCTCCACCGAGCCACCCGCGGTCCTGATCACGTTCAGGTACGTGTCGAGCGACGGGGCGACGGTGCGCTCCTCGAGGCTGGGGTCGAGGATCACCATGATCTCGTAATGACGCAAGACGTGCTCACCTCCTGTGGGCTAAGCGGCCACGGTCCTTCCGTGGCAGGAGGTCGTGCGTCGCTGCCCGTCCCGCACCGGGGGAACCCGACCGGGAGCGGACAACCGGACCAGGATACCCGGCCCGGACGATCACCATCACCGAGGTGACCGGCACAGCGAACCGGGGGTCCGCGTCGACGTCGCTGTCGACCCGGACCCCCGGTCACGGGACCGCGGGGCGTCCCGTCCGCATTCCTTGGGTGGGACCTGGGGAGGAACGACCACACCGATGAGGTTGGACCGAAGACGCCCCGCGGAGCTTTATCACGTTGTTATCTGACGATATCCCGGAAGTCAGCTCTTCATGGGGCAAATCCCAGAATTGCCGACATTTTTCTCCGTCGACGTCCGTCGACGTCCTGCTGATGCCGATGCGCCCGACCGGCCCGGTCGTGCATCGACAGGCCGCCGGTCCGTCGACACCGGGATCGGGGACGTCCGAAGCGCCGGATCCATCGGTATCAACGAGTTCCGACGCGCGCGGTGACGCCACCGGGCCGGTGGGCGTCACCCAGACCGTCGGTCGCGGGACGTAGGCTCCCCTGCATGCGTATCGGAGCCCACGTCGATCCGACCGACCCGCTGGCGGAGGCGACCGCCCGAACGGCCGACACCGTGCAGTTCTTCCTCTCCGACCCGCAGGGTTGGAAGGCCCCACAACCCCGTGCGGACGCGGAACAGTTGCGCGCCGCCGAGGTCGACGTCTACGTGCACGCGCCGTACGTCGTCAACGTCGCCACCGGCAACAACCGGATCCGTATCCCGAGCCGGAAACTCCTGCTCGCGCACGCCCAGGCGGCCACGGCGATCGGCGCCAAGGGGCTGGTGGTGCACGGTGGTCACGTCAACGCGGGTGACGATCCGGCGAGCGGCATCGAGAACTGGCGCAAGGCCCTGGCGTACGCGGCCGACTCCGGCGGTTTCGGACTGCCGGTGCTGATCGAGAACACGGCCGGCGGCGAGAACGCCTGCGCCCGTCGACTCGACGCGCTCGCCCGGCTCTGGGACGTCATCGGCGCGTACGACGTGGGCTTCTGCCTCGACACCTGCCACGCGCACGCGGGCGGCGAGGAACTCCTCGGCCTGGTCGACCGCGTCAAGGCGATCACGGGGCGGGTCGACCTGGTGCACGCCAACAACTCAAAGGACGCGTTCGACTCGGGCCGGGACCGGCACGACAACCTGCGTGGCGGCACCATCGAGCCGGACCTCCTGGTGGCCGTGGTCCGGGCGGCCGATGCTCCGGTCATCGTGGAGACCCCGGGCGGTGCTGACGGGCAGAGCGGTGACATCGCCTTCCTGCGTGGACAACTCGGCTCGGAGACGTCGGCGGCATGACCACGGACCAGTCCGCCACCGGCGGCTCACAGTCGGCCTCCCAGGACGGCACCACGGCCGAGCCGCCCGCCTCCGGCGGGTCGACCGAAGCGCCTCCGGCCTCGGCGGCCACGGACGCAGCGGCCGATACCGGCACTGACGCCGACGGCCGAGGCACCACGGACGGCAAGAAGAGCGACAGCACCGGCAAGAGTGCGACCGCCGGGACCGCCGCCTCCGGTGCGCGCACGGCCGCAAGCGGCGACGACGCCGCCCTCGACGCGGACCCGGGCACGAGCGGCAGCACGGGCACGACCGGCAAGGCCACCGCCGGCGAAGGCGGGACGGCCGGGCCCGGCGACCAGAGCGCCCCCGCCAGCAAGACCACGCCCGGCACGAGCACGTCCAGCGAGGCCGCCGCGCTCGGCGCGGGCACCGGCGATGACCAGGGTTCCACCGGCGAGACGGCTGGTGGCACCGGCAAGGACGCCACGAGCAAGGACCAGACGAGCAAGGACGATACGAGCAAGGACGCACCCAGCAAGGACGCACCCAGCAAGGACGCCGACGAATCGGGCAAGGAGAAGGCCGGCGAGGGCGCCCCGGGCGACGGCAAGCCGGACCCGTGGGCCGCCTTCGGACCGGCTCCCGTGCCGGTACCCACCTGGTACGGGCGGCTCGGTCGCCGGCTCGGCCGGTTCGCCATCCACGAGTGGACCCTGGCCGCCCTCGGGTCGCTGGCGCTGGCCGTCCTGATGACCTGGCCGACGCTGCGCTACCCACGGCACACCCTGCCGCAGGACTACTGGGACCCGAGCTTGCAGGCATGGCAGATGGCCTGGTCGGGGCACATCCTGAAGACCGACCCGGCCCAACTCTGGCACGCCAACACGTTCTTCCCCGAGCGGTGGAGCTTCGCGTTCTCCGACACCCTGCTCGGGTACGCCCCGGCAGGCATGATCGGGACCGGCCCCGAGCACGCGCTCCTGCGGTACAACATCATGTTCGTGCTCGCCCACGCGCTCGCCACGTTCGGCGCGTACGTGCTGGCGCGGCAGCTCGGAGCGAGCCGGATCGGCTCTGCGGTGGCCGGGGTCAGCTACACCTACGCGCCCTGGTTGCTGGCGCAGGCCGGCCACCTGCACGTGATCTCCAACGGCGGTATCCCGCTGGCGCTGGCCATGCTCGCGCGGGGGCACGGCTGGTCGCTACGGCACGGCTACCGGCCCGAACGTCGCAACCCCGGTTGGGTGTACGCCGGTTGGCTGGTCGCAGCCTGGCAGTTGAGCCTCGGTTTCGGCATCGGTCTGCCGTTCGCGTACGTCCTCGCCGGCACGGTCGTGGTGGCCGCCGTCATCTGGTACGCCAAGCGCATCTTCTGGCGGGTGAAGCGGCCCTTCGGTCAACGGCTCCTGACCGCCGACCTGATCGGTGGCCTGATCTTCGCCGGAGTCGGCATCCTGCTGGCCATCCCGTACTTCACGGTGACCCAGCTCCACCCGCACGCGGAACGTTCCATCGCCGACATCGCCGTCTTCTCCCCTCCGGCGACCGGCTTCGTCACCGCTCCCGGTGAGTCCCGCGTCTGGGGCGAGCTGCACGAGGGCGCTCGGGCGATCCTGCCCTGGCACCCGGAGATGACGTTGCTGCCCGGCTTCGTGCTGTACGCGTTGGCTGCCGGCGGAGTGTTCTTCTCGATCTGGACGGCCCGCCAGCGTCTGCTGCTCCTTCTCGGCGTGCTGGTCACGATGGTGTTGGCGATGGGCACCGAGTTCTTCGGCGGCACCTTCACCTACGTACCGCTCTTCGACCACCTGCCCGGCTGGAACGGCATCCGTACGCCGGGACGGCTGATGCTCTGGACCACCCTGTTGTTGGGGCTGCTCGCGGCGGGCGCGGTCAGCGCGTTCGCCGAGCGGGTACGGGAGATCTCCGCCGCGCGGATCCCGTCCTGGCCCAGCCCCTGGCTGCGCCTGGCCACCCTGGTCCCGCTGGTGCTGGTCGTCGCCGAGGGCACGAACACCACCCCGCAGCCGGTGGTGCCCCCGCAGCCGGCCGCCATGCGCGAGGTCGACGGTCCGATGCTGGTGCTGCCCAGTAGCCAGGGCCACGACCAGCCGGTGATGCTCTGGTCGACCTCGCGGTTCCAGCAGGTCGTCAACGGCGGTAGCGGCTTCGTGCCGCGGCAACTGGACGATGTCCGCCGGGTGACGATGGCCTTCCCGGACCAGACCAGCGTCGACTACCTGCGCACCCTGGGCGTGCAGAACGTCCTGATCCTGCGGGACCTGGTCGTCGGCACGCCCTGGGAGATCAGCATCGACGCACCGGTCGACGGGCTCGGCATCACCCGTGAGGAGATCGGCTCGGTCGTCGTCTTCCGGCTCTGAGTGGGCCGGTGGCGGTCAGCCGGTGGTGACGGGGACCGGGGCGGGGTCGGTGGTGGCGCGGCGACGTCTCCATCGGTCCAGCCAGGGGGCGTCGGGGGCGCCGTCGAGCACGCCCCCGTCGGGGTCGTCCTGGTAGGTGCTGCGGACCGCGTCCCGTTCGGGGTGCAGGATCTCCCGGATCACCAGCACGCACAGGACCACCACCGTGGTCAGTCGCAGGCTGGCGGCCAGCACGAAGACGCCCTCGGGGAAGACGGGCCGGCCGGTGGAGGCACCCAGCAGTTGGCCGTAGAACGCGACGAAGTAGCAGATCTCGGCGGCCTGCCAGGCGAGGAACGCGCCCCACTTGGGTCGGGCCAGCACCACCAGCGGCAGCAGCCAGAGGACGAACTGCTGCGACCAGACCTTGCTGAAGATCAGGAAGACGGCGACCACGAGGAAGGCGAGTTGGCCGAGCCGGGGCCGGCGCGGTGCCAGCAGCCCGAGGGCCCCGATGCCGAGGCAGGCCAGTCCGAAGAGTACGTACGACAGGTTGTTGAGGGTGGGGATGTTGGCGTCGAGCCACTGGAACGGACCCATGCTCGCCGGATCGCCCACCTTGCCGTCCAGGTAGCGACCGATGTACCACAGCGTGCCCCAGTCGATCGGGCGCTCGGTGTTGAGTTCGAAGAAGCGCTTCCAGCCGTCCCGGGTGGCTTCCGGGAGGGCCACCGGCAGGTTCACCGCCAGGACCGTGACCACTGCCGCACCGATCGCTGTGAACGCGGCTCGGAGCCGGGCCGTACGGAAGGCGAGCACCAGGATCGGGCCGAGTATGAACAGTGGCCACATCTTCGCCGCCCCGGCCAGCCCGAGCAGGATCCCGGCCAGGACTGGTCGGCTGCGTGCCCAGGCCAGCAGCCCGAACGCGCCCAGTCCGATGGCGAGCAGGTCCCAGTTGACGGTGGCGGTGATCAGCAGTGCGGGGGCCAGGGCGAAGAGTGCGGCGTCCCATGGTCGTCGTCGGCGTAGCGACAGCAGCACCGCCACGGTGGCCACCGCCAGCGCCCCGAGTACGAGCACGTTCAGGTTGTAGAACCACTGTCCCTGGTTGATCTGCGGGTTGCCGTCACCCACGGCGTGCACGGGCAGCCCGAGCGCCCCCATGAAGTACCCCGTCAACACCGGATACTCGACCGGGTGGTCCCGGTAGGGCACGGCACCCTCGTGGAGTCGCTCCGCGTAGTAGAGCGCCAGTACGTCGGTGTAGCAGAAGCGGGTGTACTGCTTGTTGTCCACCCATGCGCCGTCCTGGCAGGGCGATTTCTGCACCCAGTGCAGGGCCAGGGTCAGGCAGGTCAACGCCAGGACGATGCGGACGGCCGTCCAGAACCGGCGTTCCGAGCCGCTCTGGCGGTCGCGCGCGGTGGCGTGGTCACCGAGCGGACCGCCGATCAGCCCGGAGAGGCCCCGCACGAAGCCGTCGGAGCGGGACGGGTGGTCGGGTACACCGGATTCATCGATGCCGGGCGTCGACTGGGTGCTCATGACCGTGCATCCTGCCGTATCAGTTGACCGCGCAGAAGTCGAACCACGGCAACGCTCGCGGATCATTCGTCGATGGATGCCGATCCGCCAGGGGCCATGAACGCCGCGTGGGCGGCCCGAACCAGGTTCGGGCCGCCCACCACGTGGACCGGATGTCAGTTCCGGGTGCTTCTGGGTGGCAGCAGACCGCCTCCACCACCACCCGGTCCTTGGCCGCCGTTGTTCGGGTCGCCACCGCCGGGACCGTTGTTGCCACCGCCCGGGCCACCGTTACCGCCGCCTGGACCGCCGTTGCCGGGGCCGTTGTTGCCCGGACCGCCAGTGATGCCGCGCTCCAGCAGACAGGGCAGGTCGGTGGGGTCACAGTTGTTCTGCCCGGCCGGCGGCGCGGGCGGCGGAGGCGGCGGCGGTTCCTCACCGTTGCCCAGTTTGTCGTCGCCGACTCCGGTCACGTTCGGCAGGTCGACGGGGTCGGAGCTCTTCAGCGCGTCATCCATGTAGCGCTTCCACACCGCCGCCGGGAAGCCACTACCGCCGACGTTGGCGCCGTTCTTGTCGACGATGGCCGGCTTCTTCGGGTCCTTGCTGCCGACCCAGACGGCGGTGGCGACGTTCTTGTCGTAGCCGACCATCCAGGCGTGCGCGTTCTTGTCGGTGTTGTTGTGCTCCCAGGTGCCGGTCTTGCCGGCCGCCTGCCGGCCGTTGCTCAGGCCGGCGTTGCTGCGGCTGGGGATCTCCTTCAGCACGGCGGTCACCTCGTCGGCGACCTCCGACCTGATCACCTGCGTGCCGCCGCCCTTCGTCAGCTTCTCACCGGCGATCTTGTCCCACTTGCCGGTCGCCTTGTTCTGCTTCTCCACCACCCGGACGAAGTGGGCCTTGTTGTACTTGCCGCTGTTGGCGAGCGTGGCCAGCCCGTTGGCGTGGTCGAAGACGGTGATCGGGTACTGCCCGAAGCCGATGACCCGGTCGAACGTCTTCTTGCCGAGGTCCTCGGGCTTGTTCTTGGTCAGGTCGTACGGCTTCGGCGGGTCGACCGACCAGATGGTCCGGATGCCGGCCCGGCGGGCGATGTCGATGACCTTGTCCTCACCGACCTGCTCGGCGATGTGGAAGAACGGCACGTTGTACGAGAGCACGGTCGACTCCTGCAGCGTGCAGGACTTGTTGCAGTTCTCCCGGACGTCCCGCCCGGCGTTGATGATCTCGTTGGCGTAGCCCTCGGGCTTGAACGGGGTCGCGTCCCAGCGCGACTTGACCGAGATCCCCTCGTCGATCGCCGCCGCCAGCGTATAGACCTTGAACGACGAGCCCGGCGGGTGACCACCGACGATGTCGCCGTTGCTGTTGGTGTTCATCCCGGCGTAGTCGAAGTCCGCGCCGCTGTTGCCGCCGTAGTAGGCCAGCACCCGCCCGGTCTTCGGGTCGATGGAGACCGCCGCCGCCATCAGGTTCTTCGGCTGCCCGTAGAGCACCGAGCCCTTGCGGTCCGGCCGGGCCGCCTCTTCCAGGGCCTTCTGCATCTTCGGGTCGATGGTGGTGGTGATCCGGTAGCCGCCCTCACGCAGCTCGGTCACGCAGTTCGGCAACTCCGTCGCGCCGGAGTTGGAGCAGATGCCCCACTCCTCCATCTCCTTGCGCACATAGTTGATCACGTTGCCGACCGGGGTGGCGACACCGAACCCGTTGTCCTTCTTGATCTTCTGGACCTTCGGGTACTCGGTCGGCCGCTCGAGCTTGCCGGGCACGCCCAGCCAGCCCTCCTCGACCATGCCGTTGATGACGTACTCCCACCGGGACTTGGCGTCGACCTCGTTGACCTCCGGGTCGAATCCCTGGTGGGTGGCGCTGGCGACCGGCTGTTTGATCAGCGCGGCGAGCACCGCCGCCTGTGCCGGGGTGAGCTTCTCGGTGGTGGTCTTGAAGTACGTCTGTGCCGCCGCCTCGATGCCGTACGCACCTCGACCAAAGTAGATCACGTTGAGGTAGTTCTCCATGATCTGCTCTTTGCCGAAGTTGTCGTTCAGCTTGGAGGCGAGGATCGCCTCCTTCACCTTCCGGCCGTAGCTGTCGTCCTGAAGGTTCTCGTAGGCGTTACGGGCGTACTGCTGGGTGATGGTCGAGGCGCCCTGTCGGTCACCGCCGGAGAGGTTGTTCCAGGCGGCCCGGGCGATGCCCTTGTAGTCGACGCCGGAGTGCCGGTAGAAGTTGCGGTCCTCGGCGGCGGCGACGGCGTGCTGTACATGTTCGGGGATCTTGTCGATGGTGACGAAGATCCGGTTCTCGTTGCCCAGCTTGGCCACGACGGTCTTGTTGTCCTTGGCGTAGACCGTGGTGGAGAGCGGCAGCGGGATCTCCTTGGGCAGCACCACGTTCGTCGAGTAGTAGGTGAACCCGACGACGCCGATGCCGGCCAGCATGATGAACACCGCGAAGCTGGCGATCAGCATGTTCATCCGCTTGCGCTTGCGGGCGCGGGACACCGCGTCCGGGTCGCGGCCACCGCGACCGGGACCCGCCGGACCGCCCGGGCCGCCAGGCCCGCCGGGTCCACCGGGACCGCCGACACTGGCCCGGGCCACCGCGGCCCGGCCACCGGCACCGCCCACGGACGCCGCACCGACGCTCGCCCGGCCGGCCGACGCCGCGCCGACGGACGCGCGTCCTGCGGGCCCGCCCGGGGCCGGGCTCACCGGCACCGAAGCCCGCCCGGACCGACCGGGGGCGGGCGAGACGGGCACCGAGGCGCGACCGGGCCCGGCCGGCGAGACCGGCACGGAGGCCCGGCCGGGGCCGGCGCGACCGACGGAGGCGGAACCGACCGACGCCGAACCGGCGGCGGTACCGCCGCGCGGCGGTACGCTCGCCGATCCGCCGACCGAGGCGCGGCCACCGGCCGAGGCACGGGCCGACGGGCCGGACGACTCCGGACCGCTCGACCAGTTGCCTCCGCGAGGATCACCACCCGGATAGCGGTACGCGTCGTCCGCCTGCCCCGGGTCGTCCTGGCCCGGAATCCGGGCCCGTCCGCGCGAGGAGCTGGGATCGCCGTACGAATTCATTCCTCACACCCTGCCGTCGCGGTGGGGCGCACTCGCACCGCCACCGGTTTGCCGTGAGTTGGGACACCCCGAGCGCGGGGCACGGGGGTGCCGCCGCATCAGTGCCACATCCGAATCATTCGGACTAATCAGACCTACAAGCCGTCGGTCACCCCGGTCGCGTGCAGTACGGCCGGGGCCGGCCGATCGAGCTCGAATCACCGTTGCGCCTCTCGCCTTCGCCGGGCACCCGCTCCACTCGCGGCAGCCACTCCACCCGGCGTCTCCTGCTCCGACTCGCCACCGGTCAACCCGTCCCGCCCGAGAAGGTACTGCTCGACGAGATGGTTCCAGTCACAGCCGAGACACACCTCCACCACGAAGACCTGGAACTCACGCAGCGTCATTGCCAACACGGACAGCTCCGCGACCGTGCGGGCCTGGCCGGCTGACTGCTTGAGCTCGTCGCCATAAATGTAATGGACGTGCGTGAGGTTCTCGCTCCGGCAAATCGGGCATCGCTGGTCCGTGGACTCGCCGTGGAACCGAGCCGCGTTCTTCAGGTAGGGAGACGCGTCGCACAGGTCATAGGTGCCGACGCGACCGGCGAGGAGTTCACGCAGCAGCGCTCGCTTTCGGAGCGAGTAGTCGACGACCTGGCGCTGCGTACGCATGCGGCAAAGGGTACGCGGTCTCGTCTGGCGGGGCGACCACCGTGACGATCCGTGATGAGGGGACCTCGGAGCGAGGAGTTTGCCCGCCGAGGTGTGAGACGCTACGGTTCGATGTATCGGCCCGATACATCGCGGCGGTTAGCGCTCCACGCACAGGGTAAAGGAAGGATGGCCGTGCTCGAACTCGCCATCCTCGGCCTGTTGCAGGAGGCCCCGATGCACGGCTACGAGCTCCGCAAGGAGCTCACCGCCAAGCTCGGGGCGATCCGTGCTGCGATCAGCTACGGCTCGCTCTACCCGACCCTGCGCCGGTTGCAGGCGGCGGGATGGATCACCGAGGCCGCCGAGACACCCGCCACCGCCGAGGAGGTTCCCGCGCTGACCAGCCGACGAGGTCGGGTGGTCTACACCATCACCGCGGAAGGAAAAGAACGCTTCGCTCAGCTCATCGCGCAGACCGGGCCGGAAACCTACGGCGACACCGGTTTCGGTGTGCACTTCGCGTTCTTCTCCCGAACCGACCGGGCGACCCGACTCCGCATCCTGGAAGGTCGGCGCCGCACGATCGAGGAACGTCGCGAGGGCCTTCGCGACATGCTGGGCCGGGCGGCCGAGCGCCTCGACGCGTACACCCTGGAGCTGCAACGCCACGGCCTGGATGCCTGTGAGCGTGAGGTCCGGTGGCTGGAGGAGCTCATCGCCAACGAGCGCTCCGGCCGTGCCCCGACGGTCCCGCACGACGGGACGGCCGGCGGCCGACGAGATGACAACAGCCCGCCTCCGCCTGGAGAGACCAGGACAGAGCGGCCGTGACCAAGAAGAAGGAGGCACACGCGATGGGCTCCGTCCGCGTCGCCATCGTCGGTGTGGGTAACTGCGCCTCGTCCCTGGTACAGGGCGTCGAGTACTACCGGAACGCCGACCCGAACGACCGCGTCCCGGGTCTCATGCACGTCACCTTCGGCGACTACCACGTCTCTGACGTGCAGTTCGTCGCGGCGTTCGATGTCGACGCCAAGAAGGTGGGCATGGACCTCGCGGAGGCGATCGTCGCCAGCGAGAACAACACCATCAAGCTCTGCGACGTGCCGCCGACCGGCGTCACCGTGCAGCGTGGCCCGACCTTCGACGGCCTCGGGCAGTACTACCGCGAGATCATCAAGGAGTCGGACGTCGAGCCGGTCGACGTGGCCAAGGCGCTGCGCGACGCGCAGGTCGACGTGGTCGTCTCCTACCTGCCGGTGGGCTCGGAGCAGGCCGACAAGTTCTACGCCCAGGCCGCCATCGACGCGGGCTGCGGGTTCGTCAACGCCCTGCCGGTCTTCATCGCCTCGGACCCGGAGTGGGCGCAGAAGTTCACCGACGCCGGCCTGCCGATCGTCGGTGACGACATCAAGAGCCAGGTCGGCGCCACCATCGTGCACCGTGCCCTCGCGAAGCTCTTCGAGGACCGGGGCGTCGAGCTGCTGCGTACGTACCAGCTCAACTTCGGCGGCAACATGGACTTCATGAACATGCTGGAGCGCAACCGCCTGGTCTCGAAGAAGATCTCGAAGACCCAGTCGGTGACCTCCCAGGTGCCGCACGAGATGGCCAAGAGCGACGTGCACATCGGCCCGTCGGACCACGTGCCGTGGCTGGACGACCGCAAGTGGGCGTACATCCGCCTGGAGGGTCGCTCCTTCGGCGACGCCCCGCTCAACGCGGAGCTCAAGCTCGAGGTGTGGGACTCGCCGAACTCGGCCGGCGTCATCATCGACGCCGTCCGGGCCGCGAAGATCGCCATGGACCGGAAGATCGGTGGCCCGATCCTGTCGGCGTCGTCGTACTTCATGAAGTCCCCGCCGGTGCAGTACGCCGACCACGAGGCGCACGCCGCCGTCGAGGGCTTCATCACCGGTGAGGTCGAGCGCTGACGCGCTGACCACCAGCAGCACCGTGAAGGGCCGGGTCCACGTGGACCCGGCCCTTCACGGGTCAGGACCAGGCCTGTTGCAGGGCCACGCGGGCCTCCAGCTCCAGCAGCTTGACCTTGCGGTCCAGACCGCCGCCGAAGCCGACCAGCTTGCCGCCGGCTCCGATGATCCGGTGACACGGCACGATGACCGGGACCGGGTTGCGGTTGCAGGCCACCCCGACCGCGCGGGCGGCACCGGGATCCCCCAACCGCCGGGCCACCTCGCCATAGGTCATCGTCTCGCCGTACGGGATGAGGGTCATCTCCCGCCACACCGCCCGCTCGAACTCGGAGCCTCGGGGCACCCGCACCGGCACACCGAACTCGGTCGCCTCACCGGCGAAGTACGCGCGCAGCTCCGCCACCGCCCGCCGGGACACCTCGTCGACCGGTTCCCTCGGCGCGCCCGCCACCGCCGCGAAGTGCGTCCCGCACACGCTGTCACCCTCGGTGGCCACGGAGAAGTCCCCGATCGGCGAATCCAGCACGGTCCAACGCATCCCGCCATTGTCCCCCAGCCGCCCACCGCGACCACGATCGCGCTCGAACCGGGATCGAGTGGTGTCCCACCACGTCCGATGCCCCTCGATCCGGGATCGAGGGGCATCGGGCGATCCTGTGCACAGCGCAACGGCCGGCGCCCCACCGACGCCGAGCCCGAGTACGACCCGGTCGATCTCGCCCGCCCGCTGGCGGGTTTGCTGCGGTATTTCGTCGCTCATGGTCACCCCGAAC